>JAUWZS010000011.1 GCA_030615205.1 Candidatus Aenigmatarchaeota archaeon
TGAACTGGCCGCTGAGATAAACAACCGTATGCCGCATTATGTAGTTAATCGACTTAGCGAAGTTCTCAATGAGCACAAAAGGTGCTTGAATGGATCGGAGATCCTCATTCTCGGAGTAACTTATAAAAAGAATATAGGAGACCTCAGGGAATCCCCGGTTTTAAAGATAATAAAATTATTGGAAGGAGAAAAGGCACAGGTATCTTATCATGATCCCTATATTCCAAGCTTTCTCTTCCAAAATAGAAGATATGAGTCTGTAAAGTTGAGTAAAGGTGCTATAAAGAGAGCCGATATAGTTCTCATAGCTACCGATCACGATTTTTATCACTATGAAGAAATAGTAGAACAGGCAAAGTTAGTTTTTGACACCCGCAACGCCACCAAGAACGTGACCAGAGGAAGAAATAAGATTCACCTCTTATAAGGAGCCGATAAGTTGTTAAATGTTGCCATAATCGGTATTGGAGACTGGGGAAGGAACCTGGTAAGAGACTTTTATGAAATAGAAAAAGTGAACCTCAAGGTTTGCTGCAATTTAGATATGAATGCCTTAAGAAAAATAAAGGAAAAATACCGTTCTGTTAGAATAACCATTGATTATGGTGAAGTGATAGAAGATAAAGAAATTGACGCTATAGTTATTGCTACCTCTACATCTACTCATTTTGATTTAGCCAAAAAAGCCCTGGAGGCAAATAAACATATTTTTGTGGAAAAGCCTCTTACCTTGAACTATGAACAGGCTCAAGAATTGGTTTGTTTAGCCAGAGGAAAAGAGAAAAAACTGATGGTAGGCCATCTCTTAGAGTATCATCCGGCCGTTATGGAAATGAAGAAAAGACTATCTCGAAATGAAATAGGAGAGATCTGTTATCTTTACTCAGAAAGGCTAAATCTAGGCAAAGTGAGAACGACTGAAAATGCCCTATGGTGTCTCGCTCCCCATGATATCTCGGTTATGTTATACCTATTAAATACTGAACCTGTAGAGGTCTCAGCTTACGGGGGAGTCTTTCTGCAAAGGAAAGAAAAAATAGAGGATGTAGTCTTTGTAAACATTCGCTTTAGAGACGGAGTTATCGCCAATCTTCATCTTAGCTGGTTAGACCCTAATAAGGTTAGGAGGATAACTCTGGTGGGAAGTAAGAAGATGATGGTCTTTGATGATATGGAGAGCCGGGATAAGCTGAAGATATTCAACAAGGGAGTCATCAAAAATAATCTCGTGGATAGGGTTGAATTTAATATAAGGTATGGGGATATCTACATTCCTAAAATAGATGCCTCTGAGCCTTTAAAGCTAGAATGTCTTCATTTCATAGATTGCATTGAGAAGAATAAAACTCCCCGGAGCGATGGCGAAGACGGTCTGAGGGTAGTAAGAATCTTGGAAGCTGCCCAGGAATCCTTAGACAAAGGGGGAATACCAATAAGGATGAAGGAAAGTGAATAATACAGGTTACTTTGTCCATCCCTCCTCTTTTATAGATGATAATGTCAAGATAGGAGTAGGAACAAAGATCTGGCACTTTTCTCACATAATGTCTGGAGCCAGAATTGGCAAAAACTGTAAAATTGGACAGAATGTTTTCATTGATAGAGATGTAAAAATTGGCAATAATGTGAAAATTCAGAACAATGTCTCTGTCTATAGAGGGGTTACTCTGGAGGATAGAGTCTTTTGCGGTCCCTCAATGGTCTTTACCAATGTCATAAATCCCCGCTCTGCGTATCCTAGAGATATAAGGGAATATCGAAAAACTCTGGTGAAAAAAGGGGCAACTATTGGAGCAAATGCCACCATAGTCTGTGGTATCACTTTGGGGAAAAATGCCTTTATCGGGGCTGGGACTGTGGTAGCTAAGGATGTGCCCGATTATGCCCTTGTTTACGGCAATCCAGCAAATGTAAAAGGCTGGATGTGTGAGTGTGGAGAAAAACTGGAGTTCAATGATGATTTTGCTCAGTGCAAAGTTTGCGGAAAAAGATATAAAATGATGGACGAGAAGAAAGTGAGACGTGAGAGGTAAGACGTGAAAATGAAGGTTCCAATTCTCAATCTTAAAAGGCTTCATAATTCTATAAAAGATGAAATTTATGAGGCTTTCGATGATGTCTTTAGTGAGCAACATTTTATATTAGGAAAACAGGTTAAGCAGCTTGAGGAAAGAGTATCTTCCTATATAGGAACAAAATATGCAATTGGTGTTGCTTCAGGTACAGATGCCTTGCTCTTAGCCTTAAAAGCCTCATCTTATGAGATTTATGGGAGGGAACACTTTAAGTCTGAAGATGAGATTATTACTACACCCTTTACTTTTGTAGCCACCGCAGATACCATTTTGCTTTCAGGAGCAACCCCTGTCTTTATAGACATAGACCCCTATACATATAATATCAGCCCGGAAAATATAGGGGAATATCTTTCCAATAATTCCTCAAAGGTTAAAGCTATAATTCCTGTTCATCTTTATGGCCAGGCTTGCAATATGGATGAAATAATGCAAACAACTAAACAATTCGGAGTGTATGTAATTGAGGATGTAGCTCAAGCTTTTGGAGGAAAATGGAAAAATAAGAAGCTTGGAAATTTCGGAATTGCGGGATGTTTAAGCTTTTTCCCCACTAAGGGCTTAGGTGGTTTTGGAGATGGGGGGATGATAGTCACAAACGATAAAACCATAGCAGAAATAGTGGATATGTTAAGAAAACATGGTGGCAAGGATAAATATAATGTTAACATCCTTGGACACAATAGCCGACTTGATGCATTGCAAGCATCTATCTTGCTGCAGAAATTAAAGCATGTAGATAGATGGAATGAGAACAAGAGAAAAATTGCTGAGGTTTATAATACTGAGCTTTCAGGCATTAATGATATTATATTACCCGTTAGACATAACTCTTTACCCATTACTCCCGTTTATCATCAGTACACTATAAGAACCAAAAAAAGAGATAAATTACAAAGTTATCTAAAAGAGAAAGAAATTCAGACAATGGTATATTATCCAATTTCTTTACATAAGCAAAAGCTTTTTGAGGAAAGGACAAAGATATTTGGAAGCTTAAAAAATGCTGAACTTGCTGTAAAAGGAGTTCTATCTTTGCCTATAGATCCTCTGCAAACAGAAAAAGAGACGACTTACATAGTAAATATGATTAAAGAATTTTTTGTTTAGCACCCTAATATATTATACGAGAGAGAAGTGAAATGAAAACACATAAGGATTTAGATGTTTGGAAAGATTCTATTGAATTGGCAATAAAAATTTACCCCATGAAGTAGCTTGCTATACTTCAGGGGCTCAAAAAAAATTTCTCCAATTTTTGCACGTTGCTTTAGGCTCGATAGCAGAGTTAGAAACCCAACTTATAATTTCAAAGAAACTCGGCTTTTTAAATAATGAAAACATTTTTGAGGACCTTGAGAAGATAAAGAGCAAACTTTTAGGTTTAATTCGATATCTGAGGAAGAGAAATGAAAAATAACGTCTCACCTGTCACCTCTCGCTTCTCACGTTTCACCTCTCACATCTTACGTATAGTAAGTGTCGTCGGTGCCAGGCCAAACTTCATAAAAATCGCTCCCATTATTCGAGCAATTGATAAGCATAACGAATCCGTTAACGTCTCACGTTCCCCGTCTCACCTCTCACCCCTCACTTCTCACCTTCTCGTCCACACTGGCCAGCACTATGATTACGAGATGTCAAAGGTATTCTTTGAAGACTTAGAGCTTCCAAAACCGGATATTTATCTTGGAGTAGGTTCTGGGACCCATGCCGAGCAAACGGGAAAGGTTATGATGGAGTTCGAAAAGGTTCTTCTTAAAGAAAAGCCTGATTTAGTCATCGTTGTAGGTGATGTAAACTCCACTTTAGCTGCCGCTTTAGCCGCAGTGAAACTGCATATCCCAGTAGCTCATGTGGAAGCAGGCCTTCGTTCTTATAATAGAGAAATGCCTGAGGAAATAAATAGAGTTTTGACAGACCATATCTCCACTTTTCTTTTCTGTCCCACAAAAACAGCAGTTAAAAACCTCCAAAAAGAAGGCTTCACCAACATAGTTAACAATGGAAAACTCGTCACTCCTGACTTCTCACCTTTCACTTCTCACCTCTCAGCTCTTGTTATTAATGTTGGTGATGTAATGTATGAGTCAGCTTTATATAACTTAGAAATTGCAAAAAGAAAGTCAAGAATACTCCAAACTCTAAATCTAACTCCTAAGAGCTATATTTTAGCTACAGTTCACCGAGCCGAAAATACCGATTATCCTGAGAGATTAAGGGATATCTTTGACTCCTTCATAGAACTTTCAAAGAATGGTGAAAAATTGATTATCCCTCTTCATCCTCGCACAAGAAAGGCTTTAATTCAAATTTCGACTAGTTCAATAAATCACTTGCGCAATAATGGCTCAAAAATCATAAAGCCCATTTCTTACTCGGATATGCTTATTTTGGGGTCTAACGCTAAGCTCATAATAACTGATTCAGGTGGCGTCCAAAAAGAAGCCTATTTTTTGAAAGTCCCCTGTGTAACCTTAAGAGATGAAACAGAATGGGTAGAGACGGTGGAAAGTGGATGGAATGTATTAGTTAGAGTGGATAAAGGGAAAATTTTAGAGTTTACCCTTGATAATTCTTTACCTCTCACTTCTCACAACTCACGTTTTACCTCTCACGTCTCACGAAATATCTTTGGAGATGGAAAAACAGCGGAGAAGATAGTAAGTATGCTTACGAAAATGGTAGATAACTAAAGGAGGAGAGCGTAAAGCTATGAGTAAAATACTTATCATTGGCCTTACAGGAGGAGGAGAGGTGGGCCACTACGAAAGGCAACTCGGGAATGCAGCTATCTTGATCCCCATGATAAAATTACTTAGAAGCTATATTCCTGATGCCGAGATTTTGACGACTATTCAGTTGACAGACAACTTTTGTATAACCCACGGAATTAATACAGTTCCCAATCCAAAAATTTTACCGCGTTATGACAGTGCGATTAAAGCCTTAATATCCTTCATTGATTTATTTCGAACTAGCTTGTGGCGATACCTCAAAAACCTCTTGCATCTCAATGTCAAAATATTGATAAGAGGAAATAAATTAGAGAGGTTCGCCAATTCGGATGTAATACTTGACTTCAACGGAGATATATTTCCAAGTGATACACATCCTATTCGAGTGTTGATCGAAGCCTTAGAAATAGTAACTATTAAGCAATTAGGAATACCCGTTGTTGAGTTTGTAAGCTCTCCTGGTCCATTTAATACTTGGTTTACACGTGCTATTTCAAAGTTTATGTTCAACAAGATAAGTGTATTTACAAATAGAGAACCGGTAAGCTTCGAACTTCTTAAGCAAATTGGAATAACAAAACCGATAGTTAATACCGCCTGCCCTGGTTTCCTTCTTGAGCCCGCTTCCGTACAGAGATCAAAGGAAATACTTAGAAAAGAGAATGTAGACGTAAATACTGGATCGCTAATTGGAGTTACTCTTTGCGGATATAACCTAATTTCGCAACGTACATGGGGGAAGCCTAAGAATTTTGATGACTTACTCTTATTTGTTCCAATGCTTAAATACTTATTGGATGATTTGAACGCAAATGTGTTTCTATTGCCCCATGTTTATCGAACAAATCCATATACCTACGCCCGTGAACTTATCGATGGTCCTGACCATGATATATTGTTAAACCTGTTCAAGATGGTGGACGGGGACAAGTATAATGGAAGACTCAGATTAATTGAGGGCAAATATACATCACCTGAAGCAAAGAGTATAATCGGACAGTGTGATATGTACATTAGCGGCCGCCTGCATGCTGGAGTGGCCGCGCTGTCACAAGCCATTCCAACAGTCCTACTGGCCTATGGTCACAAACACCGCGGCTTTGCCAGTTTGCTTCATCAGCAGAAGTATGTTTATGAAGGAAAAGACGCAGAAGAGCTCAAATTCCTTGTAAAGAATGCTTGGGAAAATAGAGTGGAAACAGCAAGAGTACTCCGCGAGAAAATGATACGGGTAAAAGAACTTGTCCATTTGAATTTTGAAATAGTGAAAGAGATCATTGATCTTGATGAAAAGGAGCGGAGTCATATCCCGATGGAAAAGTTGGCTGCTTGGATTAAGAGGGGAGAATCTACAATGGCACTTTAACACTAATGAAGTAGGAGTAACAAAATGAACATGCATAGTTCGAATGAATTCCTCTTTCAGAAAAACAGCGAAAAGTACTACGACAAGTATGGACAATATTATGAAGAATACCACGCCTATTTTAGAAATGCAGTACTGTTACGCCAATGGAAAAGACAGTTAGAGCAATGTAAGCGTACTTTACCGATTTCAGAAGACATCAGGGCAATAGATTTCGGGTGTGGTACCGGGTTACTAACCTTGATGCTGCTTGATATGGGATTTTCAGTTACAGCAATTGATCTTTCAGAAGTAATGCTAAAGCAATTACAAGCCAAAGTAGCTAATTCACCAGAATCTATTCCTAAACGTATACGATATGCAAGGGGGGGTATCGAGTCTCTTGAAAAACTCCCCAAAAACACTTTCCACTTCATCTGTGAATCTTCTGTTCTGCATCATGTACTGGATTATATTTCCTTTGTACAACTATCTCAAAAACTACTCATTCCAGGAGGTGTGTTGTATATTGGCAGAGAACCTCTTACTGTGGACGAGCAACGAGTTCATAAAGTAAATATTCCTTTACATAGATTAATTTGGGAGATAGACAAAGCTTTCGATAACAAACGGTCTAAAGGAAAATTCAGAGAGGTGTTCGATGAAGATATACTTCCACACTATCATAAAGGAGGAATCAGTTGTAAAGCACTCATTGAAGCAGGTATAGAATTGAAAATGATGCCTCTTTTCAAAAGAACGTACAATTGGCACCGGTCAAAGCAAGCATATTTCCTTGATAATATATTGCCAAGATTCTTGCGTTTTGAAAGATTTTGGGGAACTTTTTTTGATCTAGCCTTACAAAAAAAGCTGTAAAGGAAGATTACCGAGAATCTACTACATTATGTTTCATCTGTACTAAAAATAATTCATGTGACAAAAGGCTTTTCCTATTCTAATGAAGAAATCTACTACCTATGATATAGAAATCTTAAATCATCGCGACTCACTTGAAGAATGGGACAGTTTTGTTGATGATTCCCCACAAGGTTGCATTTTTTGCCGTTCTTGGTGGCTCAAAGCTGTCTGCTCGAATGACTTTGAAATTTTGACTCTCAGAAAAGCTGGGAGAATTTTTGCTGGTATGCTGCTACCTATCTCACACAAGTGGGGATACACAATTATTTCAATGCCGCCGCTTACACAAACACTCGGCCTCCTATTAGTTCCATCGAGCAGCGAGAAGTATGAAGTGAAACTCTCAAACAAGATGGACATGATGAAAAATCTCATTGAGGCTATGCCGGAATTCAATCATTTCTCGATGAATTTTCACTATAGTTTTACTAACTGGTTACCATTCTATTGGGCTGGATATCAGCAAACAACGCGTTACACCTATATCATCGAGAATTTGACAGATTTGGATAAGGTATTCTCCAATTTTGCTCATTCAAAGAGAAAAAATATCAAGAAAGCTGAACAATTGGTTACTGTAGGTAGCGACCTGTCTGCAGAGGACTTTTATGCGCATCATGTGATGACTCTCAGCAAGCAGGGAGAATCTATAAGTTACAGATACGACCTATTCAAGCGAATACACGATTCTGCGCTTGAGAATTCTGCTGGGAAAATATGGTATGCAATTGATGGGCAAGAAAACATTCAGGCGGCGATATTTGTGGTATTTGATACCAAATCTGCCTACTACTTGATAAGCACAATTGATCCTGATTATCGAAACAGTGGCGCTGCAACGTTGCTAGTGAGGGATGCTATAGCGTACGTTTCACCATATACCAAGCGGTTCGATTTTGAAGGCTCAATGATTCGCGGTGTTGAACATTCGTTTAGGAAATTTGGCGCCGTCCAGACCCCGTATTTCAGCATTACGAAAGACAATCGTTCTTTGCTTGTAAAAGCAAGCCTTAAACTGCTTGGCGTAACAGGAAATATACTTCGCAGATTCGGCTTGCGTTAGTATGCTGTGAAAGTTGTGAGGAGTAACTTATTGAATTGATAACCAAATCGCTAATCAAAAGGAATAAAAGGTATTATGAAGCGTTAGGTCCCGCACCTCACGGGGTCCTATCGCCGAGGGATTTCTACCGCTTCAAGCGGGTGAGAAGACACCTATATGGTAACTCAGTCCTTGATGTAGGCTGTGGGCGAGCAGATTTCCTGAAGTTGATTAAGCCCGATTATCAGATTGCCGGGACTGAAATAACCAAAGTGCGAGTGGAAGATTGCAACCAGGTATTGGGACAAAATGCTGTCAAGTTAGGCAATTTGGATGGGAGGCTTGATTTTAAAGATGGTTGTTATGACACTGTGGTCTGTATGGAAGTTCTGGAACACCTTATAGACCCTCAAAAAACGCTACAGGAGTTAGTACGAATCAGTCAAAAAAGGGTTATTATTACTGTTCCTTTCAATGAAAAAATACAGTATATTCTCTGTATCCATTGTGCCAAATATACGCCGATATCTGGTCATCTGCATACATTCAACAAGGAAAATATAGGGGACATTATTCCCAACAATGCCAGAATAATGAAGATAGAGCTAATCTGTAATAAAGCATTAAACTACTCTTCCGGTCTCCGTTCTATATTCAAACTACCAACCCCAATCAGTTCAATTACTGACAGGATTCTCAATCGCATTATTCCCAAAGCCGGTTGGATGATGGTTATTCTGGATAAGAAATAGATATATGAATAACGGCAATTAGATTATGAAGCAAAACCAAGAATACGCCACATTTGGCAGGCAGGTGGGGTATGTTATCGGCGCTAACATAACTCTTCTTTTATTAGGCTTTATTCAGATTCCGATCCTGACTAAATGGCTTGGCGCTTCTCTCTATGGGACATGGTCGCTGATCAATGTTACCCTCTCCTTTATCGTTCCCTTCGCGCTACTCGGTTTTGGCATGAGCATTATCCGCTTCCTGGGTGCGGAGAAAGACATGGGCAGGATAAGGGAGGATTTCCTTTCTGCTTGCTGCATAGTATTCATCGTAGGAGTGGTTTTCTCACTTCTTCTGTTCTTCCTCTCCGACTTCCTGGCAAGATCTATCTTTAAGGATGTTAAGTCATCCTTCTACATCAAGCTTGCCTCTGTTTTAATTCTTCTCAATTCTATGCATGCTTTACCTCTTGCTTTTTTTAGAATGTGCAGAAAGATAGGTTTATATACTATTCTTAACCTAAGCTACAACGCCTTCCAGATTGGTCTAATCGTTCTGTTCATACTGCTTGGCTATAAACTAACAGGAGTTATTACCGCCGTTATAATAAATGGAATACTATTTAATCTAATAACTTTGCTTGTTATCCTCAGGCAGACTGGATTCCGGCTCCCCAGATTCTCTCACATGAAATCATATTTAAGATGGGGAATTCCGCTGACCCCCAATTCAGCCATAATGTGGATAATACGTACTAGTGATAGATATATGGTCAGCTACTTTTTGGGGGTTACTGCCGCTGGTATGTACAGCGCCGCCTATGCAATAGGCAACTACGCCTCCTTTGCCCTGATACCATTGACCATTGTCTTATATCCTAGCGCTACCAAGACATACGATGAGAGGAATCCAGGTAAAACAAGGAGCTACCTCAAATATTCAGTTAAATACTTAATGATGGTCGTCATCCCCTCTGCCTTTGGTTTGTCCATACTGGCCAAGCCACTACTTCAAATATTGACCACCCCCGAATTTGTTCCTGCTTATACTATAGTCCCATTTGTCGCCTTTGGCACCGTGCTCTTTGCATTTCGCCAGATATGCAATCATGCTATTTATCTGGTAAACAAGACCTACTGGTCACTGGGGCTTCTTACCATCTCAGCAGTCTTAAACGTAGGGTTAAACTTAGTCCTTATTCCCCGCATCGGCATCATTGGGGCATCAGTAGCCACTCTCATTACCTATGGTGTCCTAGGTATACTTACCGTAGTGGTAACGCGCAGATATCTTAAGTTTAATCTCAACATCCCTTTCATATTAAGAAGCATCTTTTCATCAACGATAATGGTAGTTTGCATCTGGTTAATAAATCCAGTTTCCATAATCTCAGTTTTAATATCGATACTATTAGGTATTTTGGTATATTTCAGTGTACTTTTAATAATCAGGGGATTAAATAAAACAGAAATAAAATTCTTTATTAATTTTTTTAGGTCTAATGTGATAAAGATTCGAGCGATAAAGGGGAAAAATTAATCCTTAAGATTAATCCATATTGTTATTTTTGGGAATAAATAATGCATAATCGAGTAAAGGCGATTGTAACATACGATAACCATAATTTTGCAGGACCTATTGAGTATATATTCAATATATTTTTTTTGGCTTACGGGATTAGTTATCGTATTATTCCTTTTAATCGATTTAACCCAGTAGAATATGATTTGAATGAGGTGCTGGTCATCAGCTACGGAAAGAAATATTTAAATACAGAGGTTAAAAACCAAATCTATATATACTCCTCTGATTTGTTTGGGGACAATTACCTAAAGCCTGAATCAATGCCTAAAGTGCCTCTAAAAAGGTATGATGGGTTACCGATAATCTATGATGGTCGTGGTAATTTTGATGGCTTTGTTCGTAAATCAGAGAATCTTATTGAAACCAACATTGACATAATTGCTTCTTCTTTCTTTATGTTGTCGCGGTACGAAGAAATTGTTTTAGGTAAAAAAGATAAGTTTAATAGATTTTCGGCAACAGAAAGCCTAGCTTACAAAGAAGGTTTTTTAAATAGGCCAATTGTGAATGAATACATTGAACTTTTGTGGAGTTGGATTGATAGTTTTAATTTAGGATTTAAGAGAAGAAAACTTTGGGGAGATAAGGATTTTGCGGTCTGCCTAACTCATGATGTGGATAGCATAAGAAAATATAGAATTTACCCGCCGTTATGGACCATTGGTCGTTCAATACTAAGGCATACAGATTTGAGAAAAGCTTTTGCCATTACCATCGATTACTTAAGAGCTAAGTCAGGCAGGGATCCCTACGATAATTTTGACTATATAATGGATTTAGAAGATAAACATAGGCTTAAATCCTCTTTTTATTTTATGGCCGGAGGAAATACCAAACATGATACAGGATATTCAATAGACGATCTTTACGTCAATTCGTTGATCAGAACTCTTCAAGAAAGAAACTTTGAGGTAGGGCTGCATTCCAGTTTTGATTCATATAATAATTTTTGGCTATTAAATTTTGAAAAGGAAGAGCTTGAAAGAGTCATGGAAGGCTATGTTTTGGGTGGAAGACAGCATTACTTACGATGGAAAACTCCGGATACCTGGAGAATTTTAGAAAAAGTAGGGCTAAAATACGATACTACCTTAAGTTTTGCTGACCATGAGGGTTTTAGATGTGGAATTTGTTTTCCGTATAAACCTTTTGATGTTGTTGAAAATAGGATATTAAATATCTGGGAATTGCCATTAGCTGTAATGGATGGAAGTTTATTCGATTATCAGAATCTTACTCCGAAAGAAGGATTTCAAAGAATCAAAAGTTTGATTGATACTACGAAAAAATATAATGGGCTGTTTGTATTACTATGGCATAATTCGTCTCTCGATTCACTAAGACTTCCAGGATGGTTTGAAACTTATGAAAGAATTATGGAATATATTGGAAAGTTAGATGTTTTTAATGACACAGCTCAGGGAATTGTAGATTGGTGGAAGAAAAATAAACCTGTTTATGTAGAAAAATAGCATCCTCGAAACTTAACAAAATGAAGATTTGTTATTTTGGTGCTTGCGACTCTAATTATCCACGCAATTGTGTAATTAGATAAGGGCTTAGAAAGAACTGAATTAAGGTTATCGAATGTCAAATCCTTGCAGGCGTAATATGAAAAAAAGATATACATAGGGTTATATAAAAGGTGAAAGGTTTGATCAAATTAAATGCTTAAATAGTGCAATAGTCTGTTTAGAAGCACACCAAGTTAGTCTGGAGGTTGAGTACACAGTTGAACCCATTGCAAACAAATGTGTGTATGGTAGTTTATAACTTCTTTGTTAACGACGCTAGAGTGATAAGAGAAGCAAAGACTTTGGTAGAAAGTGGTTATGAGGTCACCGTTTTTGCTTTACACAAAGAAGGATTAAAGCAAAATGAAGAAATGCATGGATTCAAGGTAAATAGGATCCATCTAACGTTTGGAAAACTTCCTTACTATAATATATTTCAAATCTTAAAGTATTTTGAATTTATATTGAGATGTTATTTCAGGACAAGAAAGAAAGATATCTCAATTTGTCATTGTCATGACCTCGAAGCGTTATTAGTTGGATACCTGATTATGAAGTCTAACAAGTGCAAGCTAGTTTATGACTCTCATGAGTTGTGGGGTGATCCTCAATACATCTTCTTTACCCGACCATCTTACCCAAAGTTTGTTTTTTCCATGCAGAGAAGACTGGAACATTTTATGATGAGAAGGGCCGACGCAATCATAACGGTAAGTGATTCCATAGGGGACTTTATAGCTAGAGAGAATAAGGTAAGAAAGCCTTATGTCATAAAAAATGTACATAATCTAGCTAAAGCTAGGAAGTCGAACAAAATAAAGCAGAAAATCGGCATCATCGATGATAAAAGAAAGACAATTCTTTATCAAGGTGGACTTAGAAGAGGTAGAGGACTGGAAAACCTCGTAATTTCTATGCAGTGGATTGATAATGCTGTCCTGGTCATCTTGGGCGATGGAGTTATCAAAGAGGAGCTTAAAGACCTAGCTGTTAAGTATAAGGTTGAGAAGAAGATTTTCTTTATGAATGCAGTTTCTCCTGAGGAAGTTTTTTCTTATACGTGCTTGGCAGATATTGGCGTACATCCAATAGAAAATATCTGTTTGAATCACTACTATTGTTTACCTAACAAATTGTTTGAGTATCTGATGGCTGAGTTACCGGTGGCGGTTAGTGACTTTCCTGAGATGGCTAGGATTGTGAAGAAATATAAAGTGGGTGAGGTTTTTGATCCAGCTAAACCGCAAGACATTTCTCGGGCGATTAACTCTTTGTTGGATGACCATGATAAGTATCAAGAATGCAAGTTGAACGCCAAAAAGGTTAATCAGATATATAACTGGGAAAATGAAGAGAAGAAATTATTAGGAATTTACGAGGGAGTACTAAAGCAATAGAATTTGTTCACCTTTGGCATTGATAAAAGACTCGATACTAGCGGGTAGATCCAAAATTGATGAAAAGGAAGCACCTAAATTCTCCCCCCAGACCTAAGGCTAAGATGATCTTTTTGGTATACAACTTCATAAATCTTGGCAGGAGCATTCCAACGAGGGCGGAATTTCGAAGGATCATTGTTAGAATAAATCAATTCTACAAAAGGTGATTTTTCATATAATTCATACACCTCTTTGGGCGTATGATACTTTCTTTTTCTAAAGGGAATTCCTGCAGATAGGTATATGTGCGTTACTCCCAATTTTTTTACTATCTGGTAGGCTTTTGGATCAGCAATGTTGTAAAAGGCCCATATTGCATTGTTGTACGCGTTTTTAAATTCTATATCTGAAAATATTAAATGACCACGGATACTGATAAGTCCTCTAGCAAAGATAGTTCTTCTTTCAGAAACAATAGGTACCCAGTGACCTTGGTAATGAGGCCCTGTCTGGTTCAAAATCAAAGTATTTTCATATGAGGTATTTTTTTTAAGCCAGGTTAGAGCAGATACATCAGCGTCAGAAATTATTGGGCCATTTGAAAAGTAGGAACGCGGATCTAAAATTGTTGCAACAAAAAACAAAACACAAAACAAGAACACCATCGCAATCTTTAAATATCGGTATTTTTTTACTCTAATTTCCGTTTTACGGCATAAAAAATCTATAAGATTGATTATTAAGAGAAAACCATAAGCAGATATGATGGGTACAACTATTGAGCTGCCGTACTTGTTAGACATAATTCCCCCAAGAAATAAAGTGGAAATAACCCACACGAAAAGAAGAATCGCAAGATTGTCTCTTCTTAACAAGATTTCTACTATCCCTATGGCGAAGAAAATGGGCAGAATATTTCCATATAAGTAATC
The DNA here is from genome assembly GCA_030615205.1 of Candidatus Aenigmatarchaeota archaeon. GTDB lineage: Archaea > Aenigmatarchaeota > Aenigmatarchaeia > CG10238-14 > SCSR01 > JAUWZS01. The sequence goes on from JAUWZS010000011.1 coordinate 14,263, forward strand.
GGGAAATTGCAAATTGTAAGTCCATAAATGTGGGGAAGCCAAAGAAATCTTGGTTCTGAACCAGGGTAGCATCCACAGTAAACTAACAAACAGTATAATAAAAGGAATGAGGAAGTTTTTCCAATCTTTTTTCTCCTTTGTAACTAGTTGAGAAATAGAGAAAATAAATATTGCTAGGGCCATCCATTTAAAAAACCTTGGATGAACTAGCATTAAGGTTCCTAATAGAATCCCTGTTAGAATATACCAAGGAAACCTCTTTTTCCTTAAAGATACAATAAAAAAGAAAAGTAAATTAATATTTATCATTATGGCTACATTTTCTGTCACCTGTCCTATGTTTAACAAATGTCCCCATAAAAAGCTATTATAAAAAAAGACAATCGAAGCGAGCAAAAAATAGATTTTATTTTTAAAATCCGGTGTAATAATATCTAAAATACAGTAAAGTGCTAATCCAGAAAAGCTTAAAGTTATTATTTGTATTAAGAGCAAAGAGATTTGAATTGGAATGTTGGAAAATATGAAAAGAAAAGTTACTAACAGATTTGCCCCAGGAGGATAAACAATTGCAAGTTTGGTATCATTCAGAAAAGGGGTCACATAAGGATAGCTCTTTTCGTATTTAGAAAACAAGCTAAAATAACCGTTTGATTGAGAATCAACATCGCAGGGAGCCACTCGATTTATACAGACTAACATCAGGAAATATAGAAAAAAGAGAAAAATAACAAAGGGAATTATGTTATTTATCTTAAAAATTGCCTTAATCTCTTTT
>JAUWZS010000031.1 GCA_030615205.1 Candidatus Aenigmatarchaeota archaeon
ATATTTCCCCAGTTTTACAGCACCCTTTTCTCATAAATCTTGCTTATTGGTCAATAATTGAAGGTACTTTATTGCTTACTACTTTTTATGCCTATTTTGCCCTTAAAGCTGTATGGAAAATGCTTGAAGAGTATCGTATTGTACAAAAAGTCAAAAGAGATAACCGGAACTAACTCCTCTTAAAATGTCCAAAACTTGTCGTCTTCTATGTAAAAGTAAGACATTCACTACCTTCCCCTAAAGCCAAACCCCCATTTTATCTACATTCCTATCTACAAATTCACGATATTTTGCCCCTTTTTTTTCTTAACGCGACGTGGACATTGCCAAGCGTGTATGATATAATTTTGTTGCAGCAGAGAGAGAAGAAATTTTACCAAGAGGGAGTATCTAAAAAATAAGTAAGAAAGGAGCAACATAATGGATCCCAAAGAAGTTATCCGTGACGGAAGGGCTTTTGGAGTTAATAAAGTAGAGGCAGAAGTTGATTACAAGTCCAAAGATTATGACTTAGAGTGTTATTCTGGAGGCGAAATAACAAAAACTGGCCGGTTGTATGTTGCGGCACTCAAACCTAAGAGAGAGTCATTGCCCGAATTTGTATTTCGATGGGATGAAAAAACTGAAATTCTTAAAGTATATATTCTAAATGCCTCGAAAAATGCTGAACGAAAATTTAAGAACGAGGTAGGAGGTTATAAAGGCCATCACACTAGGAGGATTCCTGACTCTAAAGACAGGAAGCTTTTTGAAGTGTTAATAGAGATACCACTTTTGGGCACAGTATTCCGTGGGCGTATAATTGCTCCTCTTCATCGAAAATTGGATTTATCTGAGAGCTTAGGATTAGCAGAAGATTCACAATCTACTATTAAAAGACAGAAAGACTAGAAAAAGGCACGTAACAGAAAATGTTCCGATAATAATTCGTTATGTAAACTTCCTTCTTCTCTCAAACCCTCATCAAACAAGCCTTTTCAAACTTAGCTATTTCACCACAAGAGGAGCTAATTTGATGCCTTCCCAAAAGTCGTATATCCCTGTATTTGTTTATAAACAAATACCTGCTATAATAAAAGCGGACTTTAACCTTAAATGAGCAAGAAAGAGGTTCACAATCTTTTAATTCAACTGAATCACTGGTTGGAAGAGAATCTTCCTCCAAAAAAGGAAGTTATTAAGAGAGTTAAAGATGGAACTTCTCCTGGTGGAGAAAGAGAAGGCGTTTTTGTTAAGCAGTTTCTATACACAGGACTCAAGTCTTTTACGGAAGGCTACTTCAAGAGTCTTGGGTCAGAGGATTGGCAAAAACAAGCTGATGAAACCTTGATTGTCGAGGGTATGAAACCTACCACTCAACATCGTCATTCTTTCTTTGGGAGCAAACCAGCACCGGACTTTCTCTTCAAATCTCCATTTCCGTTCACCATTGTGGGAGAGGCAAAATACTCAAATGATATTGGAGGCCTTCAAACGCTAGTCGGCCAGACGATTGTCTATCTGATAAGCGGCAAGGCGGAGGAATGGCATTACAACTACGGATATGGCATTTTCTATGATATTTCCGATAGCCAAACTATTAAAAAGGCTAGTCAAGGCCGACCAGAACAAGAGCTTTATCGAGAACTTTGGAACAAGTTGGGCATATTTATCGGGATAATCTGAATCCTGGTATTCCCTGCATTTTTTTCTGAGAGGGAGTATTTAAAAAATAAGTGAAGGAGGGGAACACTTTGGGTCGGGCAGAAAAAGCGATACTGCGGTTCGAGAAGAAACATCAAAAGTTCATGAAAAAGGCAGAGAAGCTAGATAAGAAGACCAACTTATATCAAAAACATTTTCTCGCTGGAGACCAACATTACAAAGAGGGAGCGTATGAAAAAGCAATAAAGGAGTGGAAGACTGCTAAAAAGATTTATGTAGGAGCAGGTTATCCATATAAGCAACTTCCGAAAGCGTATCGTAAACTCGCAACAAGTAATTTTAAACAAGGTAGATACAAAGTAGCTCTGAAATGGTATAGAGAATTGGAGAGTCTTGTAAAGGAAGCTAAACAGCTTGTAAAGAAAGGAAAAGCACTGAGTGCCGTTTTATGGAATCTTAAACTTGGTCCTAGAGACGAAGAACAGATGAAAGCTATTTATTTGAAGTTAGGGATACAGAAATAAGGCACTCAGAAGAAAATTATCCGCTCAGGCAGAATAACAAGTCATAAAGGCCACTTGGGGGGGTGAATTATGGATAAGGAATTAACGCCGGTTCAATTGGAAATTTTAAAAGCTTTAAGAGAACATAAAGAGAGCGAGGTTGCAGAGACCTGGTCGATGGATAAATTTTATAATGAGTTCCATTCCGATATTGAGAAGAATGAATTTACAAGGTCTTATAAGAAACTTGAATATAGACACTATATTACGAGAGTTGCTGAAGTCCAGAGCGAAGAAGGATTTGGTTGTTATGAAATCACAGAGTTAGGCTTGCGGTATTTGGATGATATTGGTGAATGAGAAATAGATAAAGTTCCGATAATAATTGATTATGTTTCTTTTGTCCCTATTGCCGATAATTTTTTCTTAACAATACCTTGGGTGTCCTTGGAGAGTAGTATAACAAGGCAAAGCGTAGCTGTCCTACCCATCCTTGGAGGGGGAGCTACGCCTTGGTGAAAGGAGGTGAAAGATAATGGCTGAGTGGTCAGGTAGACATCTATATAACGAAGAAAATGTAGCTAGGTTGGTTCCTGTGACTGGAGGTGTATATAGACTGATTTTTCAGAGGACTAGTGATGATAAGTACATTGTTTTTTATGTAGGGAAAAGTGAGAATTTAGAGAGAAGGCTTCGTGAGCATCTTAGTCCCTCAGAGCTTGATGAATGTATAAAGAGATATCTCCGAGATTACACGTGTTATTTTAGGTTTATTAAAATAGATTCAGAAGCTGAGAGAGATAGGGTTGAACAGAGCCAGATTAGAGAGTATAAACCTGCGTGTAATGATTAGGTCTAAATAAAAAATGGTCAAAGCCCCTCAAGGAGGATACCTTGACCCCGCAGAGTAGAACTATAGACAAGTGTAATACATCTAATAGACAAGTCAACCCCTTGCGTCTTGCCTGGGTAGACCTACTTAACCGCTATAACTGGGACTGGTTTGCTACTCTTACCTTTAATCTTACCCTTAAAGAATCTCCTAAGACCTATGCTGCTCACAATAAGCTAAATTGCTGGTTAAAGACCCTGCAAAGGTAAGAAAAAAGAAAGATAGGGTATTATAAGGCTATGGAGTTTACAAGCCAAGGAGTCTCCTATTTTCACCCTAATGACCTTTGATTTTAGAGTCTATCTTGAGAAAGCCTTAGACAAAGTTCTTGGTGGCGTCTTTAATTTTGGGAAAGAGAAACAAGAGAGCTTAGAGACTATGTTTATGTTGAAGACTCGCAGGGAAGAGATATAAGGGCACTAACAGTCCCGGATGGCTTTTTGGAATAGAGGACGCTAATGTTTTGGTCCGCTTCAGAGTAGAAATGCAACATCTATGAGCCGGAGAGTATTTTAGAACCCGTATGATAACACCAAAAGATGATAGTTATCATAGTCTTCTAGAGTAAGGAGATGAGAAGATGGTTATTTACGTGGGTGATACTCAAGATGTGGTAAATCGCATTCTTACCAATCACTGCAGGGGAAATGTAGAAGGATCCGCCCTGCGTAGGCATGTGGCACAGGTAATGGGTTATGGAATTAAGTCAACGAAGCGTCCCAGTGGTTCAACAAAAGTTCGAATAGACCTTCCTAATCCTCGAAAAGGGGAAACAGATATTTCCAATTATATCCGTTCTGGTAAGTGGAGATATATGATTTGTGACTCTTATAAAGAAGCTCATGATTTTCAATGGTATGTCATAGAGCAATTAAAACCTCTTCTTAACAAGAATTCTCAACCTTGCAATCGCAACAACCTTCAAAGATACCAAATTTTATTAACTCAGCTTACGAATTCTCCAGCATTAGGTTGTACCCAACTACGAGGGATGCAATCTGGTCCTGGTGTTTATGCTCTACATCATCAACAGGAAGCCCGAAACTGGCAAATAGGAAGTAAACAAGGTGAATAATTTGAGGATAAAAGATGCATTGAAAGTTATTTTGGAGATTGCACAATCGACAAAATATGGAGGTTTGATGCTTAATGAAAGATACTTACACCATTTCTTCTCACGTCTATTTCAAGAAAAGTATAACTTGCTCAATCTAACTGGAGATAGTGCAGCAATTATCTTACACCCCGAATGGCCAACATATAAAAAGCAAACGGGGTTAGTGTATGGTCGATATAGAAGGGAGAATGGGAAATACAAACCAAATGTAAATGGTACAGCAGGTTTTATCGATTTTGGAATTGGCGATTATAACAAACCAGACATCGCGATAGAATTTACATTGAAATATGGATGGTCAAAGGAAGAGATTGTATATGATTTTCTTAAACTATTAGACAAAAAGAATCCGTTTAATGCCTCAATTTCATTCAATATAATATTTCGACAAAGGAGATTAGTGAAAGGACGGAACTTAAGAAACCTTGAAAAGCATATGAATGACGCATATGCAGAAGCCGTCAACCGATTGAGTAACGACGTATGTGATAATTCAAGAGAATTGTATCTTATTGTAACTGAGCTGGATAGAGACAATAACCGACGACACTGGCATTATGACAGAATAAGAAGCAGATTTAAAGATGGGTTGCCCGTCCTCGCCTAACATCATACGACAGCGGATGAAAAATTTTTTTCCAAAGGTAAAATCTCGCGTAGCTTTTTATCCGCAAAAGGTGAGCGGAAACCTCGTCCAAGGAGGATATTAATGAGACTTTCCGAGTTAGCTTTTGCGTGCTTTCTGTATGCTCAGTTCACCGATTATGATGACTCATATCTATCGTTTCTGCAAGCTACGAATTACCGTCCAGATTTTGTTAATCCTGAGCACCGGAGAGCATTGTTGATTTGGTTGAATCAATGGGGTTGCCGACAATTCGCTATAGAATATCATGAGCTTGCGTCTTCGGAGGTCTTATCCTGGTACAACCAATTTAATTCAACCCTTTTTGACCGGGACAAAAATCTTTGGGAATTAACGGAGGCCGAGATAAACTCTGTTGCCCTAGCGTATGAAGCGTTATCAAATAAAACAGCCTCATTTCGCAAAAGAAAGGAAAATACTTATTCCGTGTCGGTCGGCCCCACTGGTGCGGCAAAAATACTGTTTGCGATAAGACGCAACGCTCTTATTCCCTGGGATGATCCTAGGCGTGAGCATTATGGATATGATGGCTCTGGTGCTTCGTATTTATCTTACCTGCATGGTGTAAAATCTATTCTTGAGAAACTTGAAGATGCATGCAATAGAAATGGATTTAAATTAACACAACTGCCTGAACAGCTGGGAAGAGACAACTCAACGGTACCGAAATTGATTGACGAGTATCACTGGATTACAATAACTAAAGGTTGGCCACTACCTCCAGAGCATATTTTCCAGAAGTGGGCCCAATGGAGTGAAATATGACGGTGCTACGGGCTTTAGCTAACAGCAGGTATATAACTTTCTTACACTTTGCCCGGTCCAGTCTAGGGTTGACTAGAATTGTGAAGGAGTTTGCTTAATACCCTCGGGAAAGATGCCCCAAATGAGATCTAGAGCTATGAGATAAACTGGGCTGGCAAGATACACTATATTTTCAAACTCAAGGGAATTAATCAAAGTAAAGACCATGGTTAGAGAGGAGGATAGAGCAGTTGACAGATGGGAAAAATTTAATATATTGATATCATTGCAGTGAGGGCCCATAGCTCAGTCGGCAGAACAGCAGACTCATAATCTGCGGGCCCAGGTGGGCCTACGTGGGCGGATAGCTCAGTTGGGAGAGCGCTGCCTTCACGCGGCAGAGGTCACGGGTTCGAGCCCTGTTCCGCCCACCAATCGCTCTTTTAGACGCCAGGAAGGGTAGTTTTTAGAATCGTCTTCGGGGCCGTAGTTCAGTTGGTTAGAATGCCTGACTGTCGATCAGGAGGTCGCGAGTTCGAGTCTCGTCGGCCCCGCCATGCCGAGGTAGCTCAGTCGGTAGAGCACTGGACTGAAAATCCAGGTGTCGGCAGTTCGATTCTGCCCCTCGGCACCAGGCCGACGTAGCTCAATGGTAGAGCAGCTGATTCGTAATCAGCAGGTTGTAGGTTCAAATCCTATCGTCGGCTCCAAT
>JAUWZS010000005.1 GCA_030615205.1 Candidatus Aenigmatarchaeota archaeon
CGACTATCAGACGGTTCGAGAGGCAAAAGAGGGAATCAGCCGGTATCTGGTTTTCTACAACCAAGAAAGGCCACATCAGTCACTTGACTACCGGACACCAGATGAGGTATACTGTGATAGTAGAAACTACAAAAACAGGCCTATCTGTAACTTAACTTTGGCAAATTAGTGTCCGACCAATGGGGTCCACCTTACCCACCCTTTAAAAAACAAACACATCGTACGGTTAGAAAATATATGATTCAACAACCTCAATTTCGGTCAGGAGGTTAATTGATTTGACACGATCCTTGGAGCAAGTTAGCCCCATTTCTGCTTTGCTTATCCTCATTTGAAGGAGAATTTTCCTATCTTGGAAAAAACATGGCCAAATTGGCGCCTCTATCGGCGTATTCTATCATCATAGAAAGTGAGCCGAGCTCAATTTTCTATTTCACTTGATCGTCTTATACTTTTCCCTCTCCCTTCCAATTTCTCTCAAGATTTTCCCCTACCCTATTCACACTAATTCCTTAGTCTTGCCTTCTTTATCTTGTTGTGCTTCATCTTTTCCTTGAATCCGATGAATCGACATCTAGTACGAAGATTGCTGAACACCACAAGTGTCAAATAAATGGTCTTTATTCTTCTGTACTTAGCAGAGATGACGACACCCAAGTATTTCGCACGGGAATAGATTTTTTTCATATTCTCATCAGAAACACCTAGGACCATATCTCTAAGTCGCTTGTAGTATAAGTAATCATCGGTAAAGAAGAGGCTTCGTTTCATCTGAATTGGATTCTTGGGAACACGATTGGTTGCATCTTGATTGTTCGTTATGGGAAAATAAGCCATTTTTCTTTTTAAGCCAGTTTTTCTCAATTTACGGACTTGTTATTATACCATCCATGAAATATAAATAAAGTAACAATTTTAATCTAAGAAAGAGTAGTTAACGGCGTGCTTTTATACAGAATCTGGCAAAGTAAAGACCGGATAATTAAAAATGCAGTAGAACTCACTATTGATTTCCATACTAATATTTGACCGATACTCCAATATTTTTATGAAAACTCAAGCCTCAAAAAAAGCTCTTTGGGGGAACTCATGTTGGTTGCAGAGTAATCTTGATCAGACGTTCAAGCTCAGCTAGTAGGTCATGCAGCACAGGCTTTTTATACCTTAAGATTTGCTTCTTAGACTGCATTGCTTCCAGTAGCGCAGAATTTTGCCGCATTGTAGAATCAAGAAAACTCGCCCAATATTTCCCATGGAGATCAGTGAATAGGTCCTTGCTTAAAGCAAGGTATTCATTGCTTTTTTCCAAGATGTGTTCTGCTATTCCACTCAAGTACAGCTCTTCGCTTACGCCGTATTGGATGTCACGATGATCACCCCGAACTTCTTCTTGACGAGAGGATAATGCTATCCATAATGGATAGGTGTAGAAGTCGTTTTCAAGATCTTCCCGCCAGTCCAAAAGATCATCCATGAATTGAAATCCAATTACTGCTGCGTCAACTGCTTTGTCGATATATCCGGAAAAGTGAGGTTCCCGTTGCTGTCTTATTCCGTTAAATGCAGGGAGGCAGAGTTTCAGCGCCGCTGCTTTTTCTCCCATCATCTGAAAGTCTTCGGCCTCATACGGTACCATCCTCCCTTGGTGTCTGTTTAGATATGCCTCTGCGTGGTTCCACTGATGCATAAGCTTGTTGAAATGAAAGGTGAGCTTTCGCCTGGAAGCAAATTGAGAGTAAATTTCCAGAGACTTTTCTAGCACTACATCGCTCAAGAGTAAATACTCATTCGCATTTATTCCTTGCTGGTCTAAAACGTCATCTTTAAGCGTTACGAAATGGTATAGATAAAAGCTGCCCATCGCTATTTGTTTAATTGTCTCTCTGTCTCGCTCGCCGAACACATCAGCGTACCAGAAAGGCGTGTAAAACGTTATACATGGACCACTCTCTCTGTTTTTGGCTCGTTCGAAGAATTGGTTTTTCCCGCTTTCTGCTAAATTACTAGACAAACTATCCAGAAACGCAAGATATTGTTTTTTTAGTTCCTTTACTTCTCCTTTAAAATCCGCAAGAGGATACATTGTTTTCTTGCGGTTGTCCATTGTGCATAACCCCTTTCCAGAGTTGAATCTCATCATGTCTTTCACCAACATAGTCCTAATCCTCCTTTGATTAATGTTTAGGATGTTTTTAAGCATTTTTATTCCTCATGACAGAAGATATTACTTGCGAATATAACTTAAAAATACACACACTGCAAGCCCCCAACTTATTGCAGTTACCATAATGCGTAGCTTATTCCACCAACTTGCGAATTGTGCCCGAAATGGAAGAAAAAAGAGAAGTTTAATTCCACACTTTTCTCCGAAATCAGCTCTATTGATCAATATATCTGGTTTAAGGGAGCCGACTACTATTAAAATAATACATAATCCGCTGACACCCCATGATACCCACTCGGCGACCGCGGAGGTAAACTTCACATATATAAAAGATACAACCAAGAGAATGATCAATGATGAAAAAAAACTATGCACAGCAATGTGTATATTCTTATTTATCAGCTGGTTAGGGGTCGGGTTGGATGTTAATATTTTAAGATCTCTATTCTTAATTACAGCTTGGACGATTGGAGGTGCAAAAAATTGTGCTATTGTTACTGATATTGGCCCTATAAAAACAAACCAATTTGGCATTATCTTTGTCCAATCAAACAGTTATAATTGTAAAATGCTGATAATAACCTTAAGACTCACACTTTGTTTACGCCTCGTAACTGCATCTTTTTAAGAAAAATGAGGCTTATAGCAATCAGCAACATCATTGAGACCAGCGCTATCTTATAACGCACAGGGCCATGTGTTCGAAGTCCTACGACAAACCCACTCCAAATAAGCGGTCCTAACACAGAAGCAAAACGCTCCGCCGATGCGTAAAACCCAAAGTATTCCCCCCTTTTTGTGGCAGGAATAATCATCGTATATAAAGCTCTAGTCACAGTCCATGTTCCCCCACCAAGAACTCCTATGGCACAGATTACGATTGCCAAACCTAGGAAATTGCTAACCTGAAGGAATGCCGCTAAAGCTATAATCCAACTGCCAACTATAGCTATCAGCAATTTTTTATAACCAAATTTATCTGCTAATCTTCCAAACAGTATTGCACCTACTGCTAACATTATCGAAAGTAGTACCCCAAGCAAAACTTTCTGCTGATCTGGAATCTTTAATACTATTTCAAGATATAGGGGGAGATTATCTTGAAAGGTGAGAATCGCATCTATAAACAGCCAATAAGCAATTAGGAAATAGAGTATTGTTGGCACTTTCTTCATCTCTTTAAAGTCCTCCCATACTTTCTTGTAAGCTTGTTTTATGCTTGCTCTCTCCTTCCTGTTGCTGCGATTAATACGCTCCTCTGGCTCTTTCAAGAATGTAAGGCTTATACCCGCAACTACCACGAAAATTAGAGCAGAAGGTATAAATGCTTGAATTCTTCCAGCTGGCTGGAAGAAGGGAATATTCCCGCTGACAAAGGGTAAAATTATTAATAGTCCGACAATAGCGCCGACCCACCCCGCAGCTAATCCTATCCCAGAAATTGTTCCGTATCTTTCCCGCTCGGCAAGATTTCCCAGCATTGCATGATAAAAAATCAAACTTAATTGATAGAAGTAGATTATGAGAAGAAAAGAAATAAGACCAATTACAACGGCTGGAAACCCAGTTAGAGTTTGGCCAAAGAACCCTATCATAAAAGTGAAAACAGCAATAGGTATCGCAGTTAATCTCAGGAATAATACTTTTTTCCGTAATATGTCTGAAATTACACCCAAAACTGGTAATGTTGAAAGCAACGAGACTGTAACTATTACATCTACGAAATTGTACCAGAACTCACTAACCCCTTTTTCAACAACCAACCATTGTGGAAAATATAGTACTAAATTGACGATAACAATCGAGTTAGCAAAGTCAAAAAGACACCACCACAATATTTGATGTGATCGTTGAGTGTTTCGCATGATCTATATAGATTTTTCAGTGCACATATAGCAGATGGACAAGCTTACAAAAGAAAGAAGCCAATGACACTCATAATAATATTTCTTACATGTGATACAGTTTCTAATCTCTTGGGCCAAAGAGTTGTGGGCGACGCACACATTGTAATTTACTTTCTTCTAGTAATAATAAAATCTGCTACTTCTAAATAATGCGGTTCTGCATTCTGTTTCGGGGAGTACCCTTAAAGTTTCTTTGGCTTTTCTTATTAATTTCAATAAAATTTGCGTGTGTAGTCAATAGAGCCACTCTTTTTTAATATGTTTATCGCTTCTTGAATTTCCTCTTCTGATGGATTTTTACTTGATAAGATGTTCATAAGTCGCTTTGCATCTATTGTATATGCATCGTTAAACGCATGTATCACCGCTAGTGTTTTCCTACCCTCTTTAATATCCCTGCCTATATGCTTTCCTAATTGTTCTTTATCGCCTATTAAATCCAAAACGTCGTCTTGAACTTGGAAAGCAATACCGATTAACTCACTGTATTCTTCAAGTGCTTTTATCTTTTCTTCGTCTTCTGTGCCCAACATTGCACCTACTTTAACTTCAGATTTAATTAAAGACCCTGTTTTTTCTTTATCATCTCAAAATACTCATTTTCAGTCACATCAATTCTTTTTTCAAACCCAACATTCATTATTTCTCCATCAGCTAATTCCAACGAAGTTTCAGCAATAATCTCGACTATTTTGGGAATGACATTCTTATCAACATTATTTTTAACCAATGACAAATACGCTAGGTTATTAAGTGCGCCTCCGGCAAGTAATACGGTATTTTCGTCCCATTTTACATGAACTGTTGACTCTCCGCTTCTCATTTCGCTTCTGTCTATAATAAGGAATGGATTCACCTGTAGATAACCCTGACAAGCACATTTTCTCTTCCTCGGGAGGGGTCTAACTTTGCCTTCCGCTGTTGTGGATAGTCCGCCTTTTCGGTTATTCTCTCATAGACTCCATTATTCAAGAGAATAACATTGTAGGACTTTTGAGCTCATTGTCAAATTCTCCAATGGGACTTGTAAGCGTTGTTAGTGAATATTCCAATTCTCGTCGCAGGTTGTCCAGTACTCTCCTTTTTGTTGTGGTAAAATCCCCTCGCATTTTTTCGTCACCTTGTCGAATAAGCAGTAACAATAAGGACTTAGGCGTGGTGTCCGATGTCGGGACACTCCTCCTTGTATGGCGAACTGCAGTTAAGGCAAGGCTTTTCTTCTATCACACACGCCGATCGTATGCAATGCTAATCGACGGCAGATCTTGGATGTTTTCTTTTGTTCTAGCCCCCTCCCCTAGCACTTTAATTTTTTTTGTTGTGCTCGTATGACCACTAAGAATTTCTATCTCTGATTTTTTCATTCCTAATTTCTCAGTCAGAAAATCCATGAGAGCCTTATTCGCTTTTCCCTTCACCGGCGGAGCATTGATTTTTATCTTTAAGGCATCCGCCTGAACTCCCACAATCTCATTTTTGGTTGCTCCAGGCTGCACCTTTACTTCAAATATAACTCCATCATCTATTTTTTGTATGTTTAACATTTTTCGCACAGCTTTACTTTTTCTACTAAAATCATTTTGTGTCAAAAAAGGTCCTTTTTCGGGTATCACCAGTATCTTTTTCCACGATCACTCCACCCTCAATTAGCTGATCCCGATTCAGTACCAGAATAACCCTCATTTTCGCTTTGCTTACTCTCATTCGAAGAATTTCCCTCATCTCAGAAAAAACAGTACCAAATTTGGCGCTTTATGGCCGTATTTTGTCATCGTAGAGAATGGTCTCCATTCAATTTTCCATTTCATCTGGTCGTCCTGTACGTTTCCTCCCCTCGTCCAATTTCTCTCAAAATTTTCCCCTACTCTACCAATCCCATGAATATTTTGAACTCCTATGAATCACTCTCACACAATAACAACCCTTTCCCCGCACAGGGCGCCCAGAAATGCCTCGTACTTATTTATTTCAAACCTTTCAGGGTCAATATTTGGAGAAATCTTCAAAACTAGATCCTGATTTTTGAATACTTTTTTGTCAAACATAACTATTTAGAACTTTTATTGAAAAACTGGTCCAATTTCTGAATCGTATTAAACACATTTGAAGGTAAAAGGCCTAATATTTTAGCAACAATAAATTCTGTAAGTCTTATAACTAGCTCTGCGTTTTTTTTAGCCTTGGGGTCAGGAAATTTGCCAAAATGTACCAGTCTATTTCTGACTTCTGCTAACTCTGAAATCCTTTTTTTATCAGGTTTACTAATCTCTGATTTTAGAGCGTATTCAACAAGAAGAAAAGATATTTTTTCTACTGAAAATAGCTTCCTTATCTGCTCATCTGAAAGCCACTTTCTGTTATGTAAGGTGAAAAGATGTTCCAAAATTGTCCAATGCAAAACAAAGGCAGTCTCTAAAATTTGTCTTTTTTCTGCGTGCTTAAGTAAAAGCAAAAAATATCCATTTTGATACTTCTTTAACCACTGCTCAGTCCTTATTAGTGAATAAATCTTATTTAATCCTTCTTCAAATCCCATATTGTACCTTAAATCTCTATTGATTTTCTTCGCTTTATAGGGTACTGAACATCTTAAAGATCCACCCCATTGATACTGCCTCGGGTCTGCAATGATCGCATATGGCTTATCCAAAGGTTCGTCTAAAAATACATCTCGTCCTGTAAAAATTGATAAAAGTAATAAAATATCATCTAATGCCGCCGCGTTATTTTTAGCCCAAGGTAAAACTGCTTTCTTCTCTTTAGCAGGAATTTCTACAAAAGCAGTAATATTATGTGTTCCAGTATTAATGCTAATTGAGTATTCAGAGTAAGCGGTGACCAAATGTTGGAGACTTTTTACTCGCTCTTCGTAATTATCAACTCTCTTAAAGACATATCCTTCAATATTAAACTTTTTACAATAATCTGGGAATTCTAAATTGCAAACATTCTTCTTATTCATATTTCTGCTTCTTAAAATCCTTCAATTTCTTTACTCCCCTCTTTCCATTACCGAAACTATGTAGATGGTTTGCTCACCTATCTTATCTGCATCAAAACGACTTCCCAGTTGTTCCTTCTTATATCCTCAGCACAAAAGACTTAATACGGACAACCGCTTTATCTCTTTTAGATGTCCCGACTTTTCATAATTTCATGCAAGTTCTCGGGTTTCCAAATATGATCTTGCACTTTCGTCAGGAGTTTGGCGTAAGCATTAAGTCCCAGAATAATCGCGATAGTCAACTGGCAATACGATAAATAATCGTCTGATAATCTATCATCCTCGGCACTCCAAGGTTTGGTAAACATTTTGACTTTGTTGTGCAACATTGAAAAAGAGGACTTCTTGGATTTAGAATCAAACTCCTTTGCTTTTTCAAAGGTGTCAATGTCCAGATGATGAGCAAAAATGTTTCTAATTTTCCTTATCGGCTCAATTGCATTCAATATTTTTTTGGGAATAAGTTTTGACGAAGTGGCCAGGTCAACTTTAAAAGCAAAAGTAAAGTCTCTTCTATCAGCAATATGTTTGTAATCTTTTATCCATTTAGATAAAAAGTTGTCTAGTTCATTTTCAATAGCCAAGGCTCCAACTAGCGCCCAGGCTCTGTTGTCCGAAGTCTCACGGTATTTTTCTAGATAGCTATCGAGTTTCTTTCCTATCTCTTTACCTTTCTTCTTGCCGGAAGGATATTTAAAGGGACTAGAAAAAAGGGAGTCCCCCTTTGGACCCGCCAGATTATATTTTTGGTAGAGTCTCAGTCTCACGGTTAACCTCCCTTTGCATATTATGGGGTCAGGTCCTGATTCTTGAATTACTGCATCGCATCCTTAGCCTTCTTTTATTCTCTACTCTCTCACCTTTTCTACACATTCCCTCTACTTGAACAGTGAACACTTAAGAAATCTCTCCATCTTCTTTACTATTTCTTCTTTCCACTGATTTGCCGCCAAGTCCTCTTTCTTGCCAGAACTCCGCTTCTCGAATCTTCCCAGAATTGAGGAATCCAATAGTAAAAGCCTGAATTCTTCCTTAACCCCGGAATTTTCAAAAATGAAGACTTGATCTCCCAAGCTCCCAAAACTAACTCATATTCAACCTCGAATTCGGTTTATGTTCCTGGGAGAACTACAATATTTCTGCGCCAATTCTCTTATTTCTTTGTAAGTATAATTCCCTACCCCCCATAAGTCTTCGAAATCCTCTGGCGGTGGTTTAAACCATTGCGGTTCGAGATGTCGAAGAAAATATTTACGGTTTTCATCTTTGGTTTTTAGTGCTATTCCATGCTTTGAGAATTTGCTTTCTAATAGGACATTCCAGATCATATCGATATAAGGAAGGAGTTCCTCCTTTGGTTTCTCATAATCGAATCCGCTCCTTTGCGCATCCTGCAAATGCCCGAATTCGTGGCAAAGAATATCATGAGAAAAAGGGTTCCTATTGCAATAATTTTTCAGACCATCAAATGTTTCAATTAAATCTTTGCGAGAAAAGGAATCATTAGGTAATGGAACAATTATCTGAGGTGGTACTTCCAAACAGGCAATCTCGTATTCTGGTGGACTTTCATCTTTTGGTACACTTTGGTCGAAGTCGATGCTTATTAGTTCACAGTTGCAATCCACGTCGAGGAAGATCTTTTCTATCTTGATGGTATTTCCTATAGAATTCAACGTATTCACTGCACAGCAAATCCTTTCTTTGACGTATCTTTTTAGTTCTTCATCATCTGTTTTTGGAAAATGCTTGTTCAGGTTTTTCTGGAAGACCGGCGAGAAACAAATATCTAAATCTATAGTCATTCATCCCCCCCTCTCTCTCTTTGACAATCACAAATCCACAGCAAGGACATATCAAATTAGAGCTAGATTCAAAAATTCACAGAATAGTATTGTTAATTATCTTTCAACACAACCTAAACTGACTTTGAATCTCACAAGGCCCTAGCAGAACTCTCAGTTTTTTCACCTGCAACGAATGCTGACATATAATGGTTTCATAATACTAGATGAGCTCAGGTCTTCATTCCCGAACTATTGTATCGCAATCTTGACCTTCTTTTATTCTTTGCTCTTTTATCTTTTCCACGCACTACCTGTACTTGAACAAGGAACACTTGGGAAATCTTTGCAATTTCTTTATTATTTCTTTTTCTATAGATTTACCAGGAAGACCTCTTTCTCAGGAGAGAATTCTACTCCTTTGGATCCTCTCGGAATCCAAGGATCCAAGAGTGAGAATCTGGCTCCTTCCTCATAATAGTTTTAAGATTTTCAAAAATCAAGACCTGACCCCTTGGTATACTTGGTATAGATTGTCAGCATTACAATATACTCACAAATTCGGCAATGATTTTAAATTCGCCTTCCGAGTCTGTGGACAAGACTATAGGCTCATATTCTTTATTCAAGGATTCAAGGATTATCTTTTCATGGCGCCATGCACCATCTTCGTTGAACTTCTTTTTGCTTATATATCTCTTGACGGTGTATCTGCTTGCTGTGTCAATGTCTCTTATATCGTGATGTTGGGCCAATACAATTTTTCCTTGCCGGCTCCCACCAACATCTGCCCTGAATACGCAATAGGTATTATCTGGGATCAGCGGTTCCATGGAGCGACCTACCACTTTGGCAATGAACATCTCTTTACTTAGTTTTCTTCTAATGTCCACCTTCATCCATCCTTCTTCCTGTACATCCACGCCTTCACCAAATTTGCCAGCCGCAGCTGCCAGGGAGTAAATGGGCAGACACTCCCTATATTTTAGATTTTCGTCTATCTCACTGAACACATCACCTACGAACAATTTCTCCTCGGTACTTTCAGCCGCCTCTACTTCAACCCAATCTTTACATATCAAAGTTGCTTGTTCCAACACGGTTTCCGTAGCTTTCTTTTGTTTATCAGGAGGATAATGATACTTCCTAAGAACTCGCTTAACCATAACTCGAAGTTTAGCCTGAACATTTTCTCTCAATGTCCAATCAATAGTGACATTATTGTGAACAGTCTGAACAAGCTCTCTGGCTATCATTCTCAGTATCTCATCCCCTAAAACCTTCACAGCACTGTCATTAACCTCCAAGGCATCATAGAAGGCAAGCTCATCGTCGGAAAGCCCCAAATCTTCCCCTCTCTTACTAGCATCCCGCATCTTTCTTGCAAGGTCTATTAGCTCCTCAATAATTCTCGCAGAATCAATAGCTCTGTTCTGATACTTCCGAATAGTCTTTCCCAACATCTCAGCAAAAGAGCGCCCCTGAATCAAATTCTTCCGAGACCTAGCTTTAACCTCATCATTGAGAAGTTTTTTCAACAGCTCAAATGCAAGATTCCTATGGGGCATACCTTTGACTTCGGCCAGAAACTCATCAGAAAGAATAGAAATATCAGGCTTCTTAAGGCCCGCTGCATCAAAAATATCAATTACCTCATCAGAGACAATTGCCTTAGAAATGATCTGTTTGATAGCAGAATCCAACTCCTCCTCAGGCTTACCAGTGCTAGTCTGAAACTTGGCAAGTCGAGAACGAATAGCCTGGAAGAAGCCGACATCATCACGAATCTTCAAAGCCTCTTTATGAGGAACAGCTAGAGCAAAAGCTTTGGATAACTGAGAAACATAACCCAGCAATCTATCCTTACCATCCTTTTGCTTGAGGATATGCTCCTCAGCCAAAGCCATAATAGACATCTTCTCTCTCGCAGAAGTAACAAGAAATCGTCTATAATCAAACTTGTGAAACATCGCAGAAACAATCTCATACTTCTCAAGCATCAATGCAACAGCGTCTTCCTGATCGAGAGTAGGTCTACCCTCACCACCACTCTCAGTATATTCAGAAAGAGCCTTCTTTAGCTCATCAGCAATACCTAAATAATCAACAATGAGACCACCGGGCTTATCCTTGAAAACTCTGTTTACTCTTGCAATGGCCTGCATCAATCCATGCCCTCTCATAGGTTTATCAACATACATAGTATGTAGGGAGGGAACATCAAAACCAGTAAGCCACATATCCCTAACAATTGCTAATCTCAACCCAGTAGCGAAATCTTTCATTCTATCCCCAATCGCCCGCCGTCTTGGCTTAGTCCGAATATACTCCTGCCAACTGACAGGGTCGCCGGCAGAACCAGTCATGATAACCTTCATAAGCCCCTTGTCATCATCTTTGTGATACCAACTCGGCCTCAACTTTCTAATCTCGTTATGCAAATCAACGCAGATACGTCTACTCATACAAACAACCATAGCCTTACCGTCAAGAACGTTAAGTCTCTCCTTGAAATGCTCAACTATATCCTTCGCAATCTGCTCAATACGTCTCTTGCTTCCAACGATAGCCTCAAGCCGCGCCCACTTAGTCTTGAGCTTTTCCTTCTTTGCCGTTTCTTCCCTCTCAGTAACTTCCTCAAAACTAGGGTCGATCCTCGGTCTCTCATCGGGTTTCAGCTCTAACTTTGCTAGTCTGCTCTCATAATAAATCCTAACAGTAGCGCCATCCTTAACGGCCTGTTCAATATCATAAATATCAATATCGTTTCCAAAAACCGCCCTGGTATTCCTATCGGTCTTCTCAATAGGAGTCCCGGTAAAACCAATAAAAGAAGCATTAGGCAAAGCATCTCTCATGTGCCTTGCAAAGCCATCAATGAAATCATACTGACTGCGATGAGCCTCGTCTGCAATAACAACAACATTCCTCCTGTCAGAAAGTATCGGGAAGATATCGCCTTTTTCTTCTGGAAAGAATTTCTGAATCGTAGTAAAAACAACACCGCCAGAAGCAACCTTCAAGGAATCTCTAAGCTTACTTCTAGAGGCAACCTGAACAGGCTCCTGTCTTAACAAATCCTGACACCGACTAAAAGTGCCAAAAAGCTGGTCATCCAAATCATTCCTATCAGTCAGGACTACAATAGTTGGATTATCCATAGAAAGAACAAGCTTACCGGTGTAAAAAACCATAATCAAACTTTTGCCAGAACCTTGAGTATGCCATACAACACCACAGCGCCTATCAGCCTTAGAAGCCTTGAGCGTTGAATCAATAGCCTTGTTCACAGCGTGATACTGGTGGTAAGCAGCAAGCTTCTTACTTAAGGCGCCCTTTTCTTTTTCAAAGACCACAAAATGCCTAACCAAATCAAGGAAAATGCGCTTATCGAACATACCCCTCAGCAACACCTCTATCTGCGGCATTGCCGTCAGAGCTGTTTCTGTTCCATCTATTGTCTTCCAAGGCAAAAACCGCTCCCAATTAGAAGAAATGGTTCCCGACCTTGCCTCAAGACCGTCACTGATAACCAGAACCTCATTAAAATGGAAGAGGGAAGGAATCTGAACTTTGTAAGTCTCAAACTGATTAAAGGCGGATTTTATCGTAGCATTCTCATCAGCAGGATTCTTGAGCTCAACAACGCCCAATGGAAGACCATTCACAAACAGGACAACATCCGGCCTGCGATTGTTATTGTTTTCTACAACAGTGAACTGGTTGACAGCCAAAAACTCATTATTCTCAGGCTTATTAAAATCAAATAGCCAAACCTTATCACCAATTATCCTACTGTCTCTGCGATACTCAACATCCACCCCATCGACAATCATCTTGTGAAAACACTGATTATTAGCGGTAAGGTCAGGGCTCTCTACCCGCAAGACTTTCTTTAATGCTTCTTCTCTAGCCTCAACAGGGACAGAGGGATTAAGCCTATCGATAGCAGCTCTTAACCTATCAACCAAGGCAACAACAGAATAATCTTTTCTCTCAGGCCTAGGGCCATCAGGAGCAATATCAGGCCCATAAACAACTTTATAGCCTAATTTTGAGAATATCTCCAAAACGACGCTTTCGACTTCTGACTCAGTAATTGCCTTAGGCATTGTTGTTTTGCTCTTGTTCCTCTTTTACTTCGATTTTGGCTATCGAGACATCATAACCATAAGCCCTTAACTGCTTGTAGACCTGTAATAATGACACTTTACTAAAGAAAGGGAATATATCCCTTGCTCCTTTTTTAACTTTACTGATAACAGCAAACACAACTTCATAATCAGACGCCCTGATCTGACTTGACTCACCGAACTTCCATGCTTGTGGAAGCTCTTTATTGACTTTTTTCAAGAACCCAAAGTCAGTGAGAAGAAGAAAAGCTGAGTTAAGCCCCTGAAAAAATAAATGACTTAAGGCGCTCGAACCTCTGAATCTTTTGACGTGAACAAAATCCTTTTTGTCAATAAACAAGTCGCAAAATTCAATCCTGCTCCGCCCGCCACCATAAACAATATTTTTTTTATCCATCAAGACGCATCTTTTTTTATCAGACTCATAAACATGCTTATTATATTCTCCTTCACTTTCGCCTTCATGCTCAAGAAACTGGAAATTACTATATTCAGGGATATCCTTCGTCTCTTTTGAAACAGAATTAACGTAATCAGTATCTATCTTGAACCATTTGCCAGTAGTCAAAAGATAAGTAAAGCCATCTTTATCGCTCTTCTCAATCTCATAATTAATACATTTATAGAAAGACCAAGTATAAATTACTTCCTCAGTATCAGAACTCACGCACAAAACTTTCTTTCGCTTAAGCCATGCAAGATTTACTTTCTCCCTCAATTCCTCATCGGGAGGCAAAACATCAGCGATATGAATATCCTCCCTGACTTCCTCATCAGAGGGCTTATACTTGAAACCCTGAACAAGCTCCCAATTAATAATCTCCGGAATAGCTAAGAATAGTCTTTCAAAATCTTTATCATGAATAGCTTTCATAAGCAAGCTATTAAGCTCTTCTATAAGCGCTGTATTCTTAACATCAGTAATGTGGTCAACCCAAGGAAATCTTTCCTTATAAGTGTTGTCGTTAAACTTTCTTAATAATTTTGTGCAAAGCTCTGGCAAGTCATCAACTTTAACCGGAATGCTAATATGCAGAGAAACAGCACCGGAAACCTGTTTGCCGAGAACTTCATCATTAGATAACCCCGTTACCGCATTCAAGATATCTCTGTCAATATTTAAGCCAAAATCATCAACTGTTCCCGCCTGGCTTGTCTGAACTTTTGAATGCCTGACGACAGTGTCAAGATTCTTAATATCAACACTCCTGATTCTATCAGCATTAATATTGTTAAGGGCAACCTTTAATCCGAAATTATCCTCGATGAAGTTAAGATTTAAAAAACTTCTGCCATAGCCAAAAGTAAAAGCAAAAATCCTTTCATCATGCTTAATAAGCAAAGCAGCAGAACTACTAGAATTAAACAAACTCTCAATACCTTTATCCAAGAACCCATCAAAGAAACCAAGCCACTTTGGCAAGAAAGAAACAGAGCCCTTGATAAACAAAGTCATCACGTCCTCAGCAAAACCCTTAATAGGGTATTTAACCAGAGCAGAGGAATCCTTAAAGACATCTTCCCAGCTAGAACAACCATCCTTAAACAAATAAACGCAAAGCCTACGCTTATTACCTTTAGGCTTCTTTCGTGCCATACCATCCCTCCCTTTAACCAATACTTACCCTAATCCTACCCGACATCAAACGAGGAAGCAAAGAATCACGTATTTGTATTAAATTTAAATTGCCTTTGATATTCATATTAACTAATTTTTGAAAGGGTCTTGCTAACTCCTCAAATTTCTTAATTATTTCATACGGTGGGAGTATAGTCCTTAGTTTTTCAATTTCCTTCACATGCAAGCTTTTCAAGACAGTGCCTAAATGAGTTTTTATACCAATTTCTCTCTTCATTGAAGGACATAACAAATATTCTTTGAGAAAGGCAGGCAATGATTTACTCTTCATATGCCTTATGCATACAAGGTTTCTTCCCATACCTGCCTCAAAGCCTTCGAGCATTTGAGCTACTGCTGCAACCCTGCCAGTCTTTGAAATAACTAGATCACCATTTTTAACGCTAATTCTTTTTGTCCACTTTTTGTAATCATCGTTGGCTACAAAATAAAGTTTAGAAAGGTCTAAGCGTCCGTCAACTCCGATATTATAAACCTGCAATAAATATTGACCGGAATCTTGTCTATTTGGCTTTTTGCTATGTAAACAATCTACCACAACGGCAATGTCGGATAAAACACCAGTTCTCCATACTTTCGGCATCTCTCCCAACTCGGAATCAACCATCTCGCCGCCACTCGACTTATAAGGCTTACCTTTTTCATCAGGAAAGTCAAAATCAACAAACCACCGCTTGAACAAAGCCTGGCCTATGGCCTCAAGTGTTTTGTTTATCTCATTATTCAGCTCGATTTTAGAGTCTAAATCGGATAGGATTTTAGCAATAGCTTTTTGCTCTGATAGATCAGGAAATCCTCTTTGTAATTTCTCTAAATATTTCCAAGAAGCTCTTGGCATTCTTGTCCCTTCAGAAGAAAGTGTAGCCTCTTCTATCATACGTCTATCTGCGAAAAAATAGAACAAGAAACAATTATCAAATTTTTTATTGGCATCTATCACAAAAATATCCGTAGAACATACACCCTCAAAATTGGGTCTATAGACCTTCCTAAAGTACGGTCGTAATTTCCCAAACAATATTTGGCCTTTTCTAAAAACCAGTTTATTGCTATTAATATTCTTGGACGATCCAATAGAAATCAATCTTAATGTGTCTTGCTCGATGTGCTCTAAACCAATATAAGCTCTACTGTCCTCTTTAGAAGGAGAAAAAGAGTTTCTTACTAAATGGCATACATCTCCAATTTCTTTCACATTCCACTCTTCTGGAACTTTTCCAATTTCTGTTTCTTTAAACTTCGTTTCAGATTTCATAACCTAAGCTCTTTAAATTTCTCCTTATTTCTTCATCTAGCTCTTTTGATTTCTTCATCTGGTTTGCCAATTTTGAAGTAAGTCTCTTCATTTTTTCTTCAAACACTTCGTCGTCTTCTTCTGTTTCTTCCACCCCGACATAGCGTCCAGGAGTTAAGATATGTCCGTGCTTCTTTACCTCATCCAAGGAAGCTGCTTTGCAGAATCCTTTTATGTCTTCGTATTTCCTACCTTCTCCTCTCCAAGCGTGGTATGTCGTTGCAATATTGCTTATGTTTTCATCTGTTAATTCCCTGTGCCTTCTGTCTATCATTTCTCCCATGTTTCTGGCATCAATAAATAGAACTTCTCCCCGTCTATCTTTGAATCTGTGGTTCTTCTTGTCTCTTGCAATGAACCAGAGACAGGCAGGAATCATAGTGTTATAAAACAATTGAGAAGGCAAGGCTACCATACAATCCACTATATCTGCCTCAATTAGATTCTTCCGAATGTCACCCTCACCGGAAGTATTGGAAGACATTGAGCCGTTCGCCAAAACAAACCCTGCAACTCCTGTGGGAGATAAGTGATAAACGAAGTGTTGTACCCATGCAAAATTTGCGTTTCCAACAGGAGGCATCCCATATTTCCATCTTATATCTTCTCGCAAAGCATCACCGTGCCAATCACTATCATTGAATGGAGGATTAGCAATAACATAATCCGCCTTCAAGTCTTTATGGGCATCACTCAAGAAACTACCTTCATTGTTCCAAGCTATATTCCCATCAATTCCCCTTATGGCAAGATTCATCTTACAAAGACGCCAAGTAGTCTGGTTTGACTCTTGACCATAAATAGAAATATCTCCAATTCTTCGGCCGTGGGCCTGAACAAACTTCTCGCTCTGAACAAACATTCCACCAGAGCCACAGCAGGGATCAAGAATTCTGCCTTTGTAAGGTTCAAGCATTGCAACCAGCAGCCTGACCATACTTCGAGGGGTATAAAACTGACCACCTTTTTTGCCTTCCGCATCAGCGAACTGTCCTAAGAAATACTCATACACTCTCCCCAAAATATCTTTACTCCTGTTTTCCTTATCGCCAAGACCAATAGTCCCAATCAAATCAATAAGCTCTCCCAGTCTTTGCTTATCAAGGGCCGGTCTAGCATAATTCTTCGGCAAGACACCCTTGAGAGTGGTATTATCCTTCTCAATTTCATCCATAGCGTCATCTGTAATTTTGCCAATAGTAGGCTGTTTAGCGTTCTTTTGCAGGTAGTTCCATCTTGCCCTTCTGGGAACATAAAAAACGTTTTCCGCCCTGTATTCATCTGGGTCTTCAGGGTCAGCTTCAGCTACAGAAGACAGCTTTTTGTGTAATTCGTCAAAAGCATCAGAAATATACTTCAAGAAAATAAGTCCCAGAACAACGTGCTTATACTCAGCAGCATCCATGTTGTTCCTCAGCTTATCTGCTATCTTCCAAAGTTTGTCCTCGAAAGGTATGTCTTTTTCTTTGTGTTTTTTCATTTCTCCATCTGCTTTTTATATGTTCATTAAATCAAAACGAGTTCCCTTTAACAACTTTTTCATCTTTATATTACACAATTATTAAAGTCAACCTCCTCTCGATTTTCTATGACCTGCGAGATTCTTTCCTTCAATCATAATCTGGCATTCTCCTCAGGAACTCCGAAAAAATAAATAAGGACAGCGCCCATTTATTGATTCTTACTTGTGGGACAATATGCCCATATCTTCAAGAAGTTTCTTCGAGTGTAATATCTAGGACAATCCAGGCGTTACCTTAAACCATCTTTGCCTTAAGAAACACATTCCTGACAATTTCCCCTTTAAGTAGGATGATGAGGAAAACCTATTGCTACAACTCTTGATATGTGCGGCATGCCAAGGGCCTACATACAGCGATTCAATCCGTCAATTATGATGGGCTCCGTCCCCCTTTTTGTCGAATGAAAAAGTTGGGAAAATATCATATTTTCTTGAATTAGTTTTTGTCATGTGGATTTATCTATTGTCCCAACGCGAATTTATATAATCATTCACTTCACTTATGTCTAATTCCTGCGATGAGTTTCCGCTTCGCGCATAGAATTTCTTTGCTTTCTGTCCGTTCTTGTCCGCGATTTCAAAATAAAGAGGTTTCATGCTTGGTGATATGTCAATCTTGCAAATCTCAACATCATCCACTATTGGAAATTCTATTTTCAAGCCAGATGTTGCGAACAATTTTCCAAACGATTTATTTATGAGATTTCGTAAATGCAATTCAAACTCATCTTTATTTCCATTGAGCGAAGTGAAGTCGCGATCAAGACCGATTGCTTGTCCGTCGTCATCTACACCGATCAAAAGTGTTCCACCGTCACTATTTCCAAAGGCGGCAATTGATTTCAAAATCACATTTTCAAGTTTCTTATCAATCATTCCTGCTTCGTAATTCCAACGCAACGATGATTTTAATTCTAGTTCGTTGCTTTCACCTTCCCGGATAATTTCACCAAGTGTAATTTCGCTAACAGATTCCTCTGTTACTGTAATATTCTGGAGAAAGTTATTGAGCTCTTTTGTAAGCATTTCTCGTCTTGCTTGTAGAAAATCTTCAAAAGCATCAAGTTCCCATAAACTTTCATCCTCTGGAATAGATTGAAGTGCAAGTGCAGTAGGAAACTGCTGTTTTACTTGCGCTAAATAGTCTTTTGCTAATTTGTTATTTTTGCGCCTGTTGGCAATCTGCGTCAAAATAACTCTATTTGTGATTTCTTGCGCAAGCGCGTATTTATGGCGATTATTTTGATTATATCCATTTTCTTTAAGAATTGAGGACGGGAAAATGTGGTCCTTTTCAAGCAAATATTTTTTGCCCATGTTCTTACGGATTCCAACTCCCGTTGTAAAGCAAACGGCACTCCTGCTCTTGAAGTACCAAATCATCAAATTGTAAAGCGCATTTTGCACACCAACACCGATAAATTCATCGGGCGAGATTTCTAGTGGTCGTTCCAGTTTTATGATATTAAGCAACTCGTCAAAAGGATTCTCTGACTTCACTACGACACCGATATCTTTATCTAGTTTTTGCTGAAGCTGACTTATGTATCTTTGGCGGATTTGTGAGTAATAAAACCACTTGATGATTTTGTTAATTTCATCTTGTGATAATACTAGATTCCCTTTGTTGAATACATAAACGATAATAGGAACGAGAGCATAAACAGAGTTTATTTCCTTTGTGTGATCGACAAACGCATGACTGCGTAGAATATCTGCAACATAATCCAAAACCTCATTATCTAGTTTTTCCCAAGCGGCACGAAGTTTTTCCTTGTTGTCTCTACTGTGTAATTTTGTCATATCTGAGCCTTTGCTGTGCAAAACTCCCAGAAGACAATAGATAATAAAATCTAATTTGAAAACAAATCCATTTTCTTTTAGTGCTTCAAGTTTCTTTTTGAATTTTTCCCGCGCCGTTGGCCAATAACCGGAGATTTGCGCAAGTGCTAGTTCAGCGTCTGTCAGATTTACACCGCTTGCGTTTACAATGTAGAAAATATCAATCGCTTCTTCTACTTCTGCCTTTATTGGAATTGTTTGCTCAAGAAATTCTGAATCGGGAATATTTTCTACAGCTCGCAAATTATCTGATATGGTGTCCTCTTGTTCTCTTGATAATTCTTTCCCGCTATCTTCAATTGCTTTAAATACATCTCTTTCACGAATTTTTCTCTGAAAAATATCTGTAACATTCTGCCAATAAGGGTTGTTCTGCATCATGGTTTTCTTGTAGTACTGCAAATCAAGAGTTTCTATATTGATGTACAAGTCTCTCGGGTCATATTTAATTTCTGATACTGTATAGTATGGAGGCAATTTATCTCTTATGAGCATATACAAAGTCGTTATACGCTGTTGTCCGTCCAATATTATTCTTACAGAGCCCTGTTCCTGCCTATATTCCCAGCCACCTTTTAACTCTGGCGGCCTATTTGTCTCCCATGTCAACATTGTTCCTGTCGGATATTTACGAATCAAAGACGCAATAAGATTTTTTGCGTGCTCTTTTTTCCATACATATTCTCTCTGGAAAGCCGGGACAAACAACTGATTTTCGTCGATTTTATCCAAAATTTGATTAATTTTCATAGTTTACGAAATCAAATTATCGATACTTGTTTCAAGTGTCTTTGCGATTTTCTTAAGTGTATCAAGCGTCGAATTTTGACTTCTTCCTCCTTTAATTTTTACAATGGTATTATTGGCGACACCTGCCAATCTTGCTAAATTTTTCTTGTGATAATTCCTTTGCTTTCCTAAGTTTTTTAAATGTTTTTGTAATGTCTGACGTACCAATACGATAGTAGTAGAATCAAAGTATAAATGCTATTTCCTTTCTATTACTTTGATACTACACCAAGCATCTAAAGTAGGGACAGGGCCCATTTATCGATTCTTACTTGTGGGACAATATTCCCTTATCTTGAAGAAGTTTCTTTTTAATACAATAATCTCTAAATCACCCTGAGTATTGCCTAAAATCATCCTTGTCTTTAAGAACGCGCTACTGGCAGTTTCCCTTCTTAGCAAAGTGATGAGGTAAACCTGTTACTATGGCTCTTGATATTTGTGCTGTGCCTCTGAAGTTTACCTGCAAGGGCTCAATCCGTCAATAATAATGGGCGCTGTCCCTGTTTTTGTCCTTATTTTACTTGATAACACCAGGTGCATATTTATAAAATAAATCTGCACAATTACACCTTTTTCTTGATAAATAAATATTATTTTTAGGTATTCCTCTGTTTAATATTAGATTTGCCCAATTACTAACCTTTTCAACTTCATCATCATAATCTGGTGTAGTATACCCCATTTCTAATTCAATATACCTTCTTAAGAAAAAACACATAAAATCTGCTAATTGGATTAATCCGACGTCTTTCGAATCTACAAAATGTGGAACATCAACTATTTGGCTGAATTTCTCTTGATCAGGTTTTTTATCATAATAAGTATCTGCCCAATCAGGAGCACTTAAAAGAAGATCCGTAAAGCGCTTCTGTTCAGTACATTCATTATCAAAAACTAATACGCAACTTCCTTTGGGATTGATAGTTCGCTTTCCATTCCTTGGAGAACCTTGAAAATATTTTTGAATAGATAATGCGAGATGCAAAGCCATAAATCTCCAAAGTGTTGGAATATCTTCAGCAGCAGGTTCAGTAGGGAATGTGTCATTAAATTTTTTTTTATCTACCGCACAATAGACAATAGAATGCTTTCTATCCCTAAGCCAATTAAATATTGCATTAATGATTTGAGACCTTTGATGACCATTCAATTGTCTCCAAGGACGATTGCCTGAATAGAAGTCTCTCGTATGTATTTCTCTTATTTGTTTGCCAATTATTTCACTCAAGTAGTCTAATAAATTACTTCAACTTTTTTTAGTTCGTCTCATTCTATATGCATTAGCAATTACGCCGACCATTACGCCAATAGGCTCTTTACTAATTCCACTTTCGTCAATATAAATAAATTGCATATTTACCTTTGTTTATTTAGTGGTATAAGGAGAAAGCTGAGGAGCGCAGCCATAAGCCGCGTTCCTCTCCAGCGAATGGTTATACCTACTGTTGTGGAGGTCACTTCGTTAATCCACTATTGTATGACTATGGGGTCAAAACTTTATGCTTGAAAAATCTTTTTTTAGAAATTTGAAAATTAAATATTGGGCTCTCTTCATGCAGCTATATACGCAGCATTTTCAGTGCTGATTATTCCACTGCTTCCCTCAAACTTCTTCCGGGTTTGAACTTGGGGACATCTTTAGCCGGGATGCTTATCCTCGCGAGGGTCTGAGGATTTACGCCTTGCCGCGCCTTTCTTTCTCGCACCAGAAAGGTACCAAACCCTACCAAGGTGACCTTTTCTCCTCTAGCCAGTGCTCTTTGAATAGCGTCGTGATAACAATCAATACTTCGCCTAGCCTGAGGTTTTGTAATACCTGCACACTCAGCAACAGACTCTACAACATCTTTTATATTCATTTTCGACCTCCCTCGGTTTTATTTGGCAATTCAAGGGTTGGCTTCTTGATAGTTTCATTTTTGTTATCTATTTCTTGTTTATATTCTTCAATTTGCGTTTTCGAAGATTCAATTTCATTTTTTAAATTCTGTGCTGATGGTTTTGAGAAGTTCAAGTATGCAAAAACAGAACTACATATAATGCCGGCAATAGCCACAAATAGTGTAATCAGCTTCCATTTTTTGTTCTTTTTCCCTTCCAAAAGAGCCATTCGTGTCTTAACCGATAGATCTCCAGGCAATTCCCAATAATGTCTGCAATTCGCTGGCAAGTTATCTGGATCTTTTAAATAACCACCTAAGCACTTTTTCCTCACTATATTTTTTAACGAGTGAATATCATATTGTTCACCCTTGTTATATTTCTCTAGTTCTTTCTCTATATGTATTTGAGTTGCAGGATCAAGATGCTCTAGGGAGTGATCTTCCCAATATAAATAGCAATTGTCTGAGCAACCTGGCATTTCTAGTCCTCCATTTCGTAATAATCAAGCGGTATAGCATTAAGGAATTAATAGGGACAGCGACCATTTATTTCTTGAAAGCACTTCCGCGGGGTAAAAATCGTTCAGTTGTCGCCCAAGAAGCCCCTCTCACTCTACTTATGAAACTATCATCCCACAAGGACGTCCAGTCCGGGTACTACTTCTTACCTCATTTACCATCACCTTATCATCCTCTTCCTTTAAATACTCCAACTAATCCCTTATTTCCTTAACCAAAGGAGAATCTTGAGACAGAATAGGGCCTAATTCCCCATCAATATGCCCATATCTCCAAAGAGTTTCTTCGAGCATGATCTTTAAGCCAGTCTGAATATTGTCTGAAATTATCCTTATCTTCAAAACCGTGCTGCTGATAATTTCCTCTCTGAGTAACATAATGAGGACACCCTGCTGCTACCGTTCTTATAATTTGTGGCATGTCATGAGTTTGTATACAGCAGATCAATCCGTCAATAATAATGGTCGCTGTCTCTGTTCCTCCCTTTTCTCTTAATCAAAAATTACTCTCTTGAATTCCTCATCAGCTTTGTTTATTCCCTGAACAAATTTCTTCCACTCATCAAACTTAAAGGCGCAGCTTGCGGAGACATCCGCCGAAGCAAGGTAAAGACCTATTTCGTCGGCGAGCTTTTCGATATCGTTTGCTGTTCGGGCAAGTTGATAGAGAAAGCTGGTGCTTTTACTCATCACCAAACCTCCTTGAGGGAGCCTTTCTCGATTGGCCCTTTAAGACTCTCAACTTTGAGAGACATACTAATGCCTCCCAGGGGAACTTGATACGCCCTGATTATTCGGTAATCTCTAGCCGGAGAGTAATATCTGCAAT
>JAUWZS010000008.1 GCA_030615205.1 Candidatus Aenigmatarchaeota archaeon
TCTATGTCTTAAGGGTCAATATTATTCGCGTCCCCTCCGCCTTCGACAAGCCATTCGCCCACGATTTCATATAACGTTTATATTATGAAAATCATCCCTTGTGGTTTATTATATACTTGAAAGAGGCATAATACAAGAAAAAAGGAAGTTGAGAATGGATAAACGATTTTATTATGAGGGGGGTCTGAACCTGCATGCACACAATATCCCTTAAGTTAAGATGAATAGATTACTGGTCAAATATGTTAGACCTTACAAAGTGTTTCTTGACAAGATGATTTTCATAGATTCTAGCATATATGACGTTCACCGTAGGTGAATATTCCGAAGGGCAAAGACGTTATCCCGTAGCGTATATGCTGTTAGGCCAACCATGTAAGCATTCGTTCATTTTCTTAATTCCTTCATTTTGAGATCTAACTGTTGTTCTATGCATTTTCTATCTCCCGATTATCAAAACTTCATACATCTCACTTCCATTTTTATGATTTAATTTATATGAGTATTTTCTTTTGGTGACGGATATCTCAGATTTGTACTGCTGTAAAAGGTGCTTAATTTTTTGTATGGATGGAGTTCCAGGATGACCGTATGAGACAACTATTATGGAATCTTGGAATTTCTCAAAAAGATACTTGAAATTTTCCTCCGGAGAATTTTTTTCCCATTCCGTTTTTTCTTTTATCAAACATTTATTATTCTTTGACCAATCTATCCTAGCCGACCAATTCTCATAGTCAACTATCCCTTCAAGAAAGTGATATAATGAGTAATAGTCTTTAGGACGTTTTTCGTTAGGTCTTGTGTAAGGCGGATCTAAATACACCAAATCAAAACCTTTGTTTCCTGTCTTCATTATATCTTTGCAAATTGCTTTGTTATCCCTTCCATTAGAAAAAGTCTTTTTCGATAACCCATCGGCAAATCTAACAAATAATGTAGGGAAATCAGTATCCCATGTTTTCTTATTTCCAAAACTACGTTTCACACAAGCTTTTCTTAGATAGAGGTTTTTTCTATGAAATAAGTTAAAAGGTCGTTTACATAAACAGGCTTGAAACAAAGCATGATATGCTAAAGCTCTTTTCTTCTTTAACGTGTCTCCGTTATATCGCTCAGATAACATTTTGATATTAAACGATACCATATCCAACCATTTATTTTCTGCGTTAAGATAATAGATATCTTCAAATGTCCTTTGAATAAAAGAAGGGTATCTGAAACCGTTTTCACAAAGTAGAAATTCTATATCGGATCGATCCAGCCTCACTGAGTCATTTTCGATAATAGCAATGCCTGTTTGATAATTTGATAAAAGTATATCATTGAAAGTGACTTGTTTTCCCATCCATTTGAATAAGTAACTAACACTTGCAGTCCCACCAAACCCATCTAAAACAGTTTCAAATCTTAGATCTTTTAAATTGTCATATAACCAAGGTAGAATACGCCTCTTACTTCCCTGATATCTTGTTGAGGGTGCTAATTTGGATAAATTACTTGCCATTTTCTGTGTTGACTTTACGTTCATTATGTATGAGTTTCATAAAACAGAATTCAATACCTCCTTTAATTTTCCCTTATAATGAGGTGATTCGATTGCTATTTCCCTAATCTTTTCCTGACTGGTGCTATTCAGTTTTTCAAGTTCTTTAGGAAAGCCGAATATAAGCAATATATTAATATACTCCTGAATCTCTTTAAAATTGTCAACCCATTTCACGAATTCCTCTATTTTATATTTTGGAGAGAAATCATCAGGTTTCGTCTGAAAAGAAAACGCACTAGTGTGAACATACTTGGATAATGTGTGATAGATTTTATTTACTCTCTGGCCCTCTTCAAACAACTTTTTGTCTCTATCACATTCTTTTTCGAACTTCTTCACGTATTCTAATTGTCTGAAATATTCGTATTTTTCACCCCATACATCTTTAGTTGCCAGGCCTTTTCTATACCATTCATTTCCTCTGCACCACCAATCAAACTCGACTGGATGAGTGGAAAAATATATTAAACGTAATGTCGTCTCTAGTTGCGATCTTAAGCATATATTCGCATACTTGTAAAGACCGTAGCCGGCAAAATGAATTGATATGTAACCATCCATGAAAATTTCCGGAATTAATCTCTTAGCAGCATCGTTGTCTTGTAAACTGTTCGACCAAATATCAAAGAGGTTTATTTTTTCGATCAATTTTTCTATCCCACTTTTGTGTTCCCCCAATGTTTCTTCCCAGTTCTTATTTCTCCATTTTTCCTGACTTTCATGCATGATTTTTGTATTATCAGGAAGGCTTGAAAAGTTCTTTTGTGACATATTATCACCTCGTGCTACTAAGCAAAGCAGCAATTGAGTACAAATGTTCTTGACTTTCTTTCAAAGAGTAATATCTCTCTTCGATTTGAACATCGTAACTATATTTCAAACCTATCCTGTTCAGCACGGTCTGTATACAAGCCATTTTTTCCATTTGACCTGCTATGCGTGGAGAGAATTCTCCTAAACCTAGCCCGGGCCATCCCGAGACGTGAATCTCATCGGACGCAGCAGCTATACCCTGGCAGTTTAGTTCATTAGAATTCAGCAATGTTGTGTATATCAGCATGAACCCCGTTCTTTGACGCTCTCTTTGTAATCGAACGGTTTTTTCTAGACTTTGAATCTCCCTCTCTATTCTCCCACTTTCTAAATCCGGGTCTTGCGATGAAAAGTCCAAATTGACTATATCAAATGGGAAATGTTCACATATGGGGAAGGAGGAACTTGAAGTAGAATTCTCATATCTTGTGGCACCCAAGACTCTAGCAGGAGAGAGTTCTGTCTCTAGTCTTAGTTTCTTGATGTGACTGTAAGTCCACACAACAATATATTCTTTTTCTGTCAGGTTATTTTCCTCAAATTCAATTATCTCCTGGAAATTTCTATCATTGGTAAGCGTCAACAGTTTCATCTTTTTATTTTTCTTTAACCTTGGAAAAAAGATATCGCCAGCCTTTATTGTTTCTGGAAGCCATAACTCTTTTATCAATCGATCTTTCAAGTTAAGAGCCTCGGACATATTTCTCACCCCAAAAATATTCTCTCGAGAAGATGATTGAGTTGAGTTAACAGCTTCTCATTGTCTTTTCTATCTTTTAAAATGAGAACTATCTCCAATGATAATCGCTTAATAATTTCGTCACTTAGTCTACTTTTGAACAGCGGATGCGAAGTGTTAAACACAACTACATTTTGACCGTTAAATAATTTGCATATCGAATAGGCAGTTTTGCCGAAGTCCCATTTATCATACTCAACTCTAAACCTCCTTTCACCCACATTTATGGTCTCTACGAAATCTGGGTGTTCCTCATATACGACTATAGACTTCTCTTCAGGAACCACTTTTATAGGAGGTTCTTTAGCGGATATTTCGACTTTTTCAGGAATTACCTTGTAATCTCTTATTTTTAGAAGAGCTTTGATTATCCTTTGCACTGGCGACAATACTTCTTTCCCTTTTCTTTCACTTATAGGCGCCTCTGGCAGTCGTAGCCTTGCTTTAGAAAAGCGGATAATATTAGCATTTCTCAGTTCATCTATGACTCTTTCAGGTCCTCTGACATTCATCAAGGACTTATAGATCTCTTTATCTTCAGATGCCCATCTTTCCAAGGTATTATTCCATTCAATTAGTTTTCTCCTGAAGAAATCATGAATATTAGCGACATCTTGAGTATAATAGAAATTATCCCTGTCTATCATTAATGCAGAATTCAATCCTCTCAAAATATGGGCTTCACCACAAATATAATTCAATTTACCAAGGACTTTACCCGTTAATTTGGTAACATCGAAATCCTGCGGCAATCCTATTGCCACATTTCTTAACCTGGTTTGAATGCCTCTTGCTTCTTCCGGTTCAATTGGTCTCATGCTTGTCATAATTGCGTACCTTAAGGAAACATCGCCAAATTGCTCTTCTCCCTTTTCTAAAATGTCTGCATTTTCAGGTACATTCCTGAAAAGCTCTTCTCCATCAAGCCATAATCTCATGGGAACGGTTGCAGAATTACCAAACAAATCTCTTAGATCTCTCCTGTTAGGGGGAAATTGAATTGGAGCATATTGAGATAACGCCCATTTGAACTTTTGGAAGCCACCAAGTTTATCGATGCTTGATTTTCCTTGAAATCCTTTTTGCTGTAGCTCCTTAGCAATATGTGGTTTAATTTCTTCGAGAACTATTATGGTTTCGCCCTTTTCTGCAGGTAGATCGCTCGGATATATCCTGTAAGGAACTTTCACTTCCTCAACAAAGAGGAATGTTCCTTTTTTGAAAAAGCACTCAGTGTCTATGTTGAGTTCCATGATTTGATTTTCGTTTCTTTTTTTGGTGATGACTTGGAGCCTGTTACAATACGGAAAGACTGATAGACACCCAATACCAAATGTCCCAATTCGCTTTCGTCCTAATTCATCGACAGTTTCCTTTAGGGGTGTAGGATAACCAATGGTAAGGAACTTTTCCTTGATTTCATCAATATTCATTCCCTGACCGTCGTCTCTTACGATAATTCTGTTGTTATCTAGATCCAATTTGATTTTAACTTTTGTCGCACCACCATCGTATGAATTTGAAATGAGCTCTTTTACTGCACGAGCAAAATTTCTATACAGGCCTAAACTTAGGTGACTGACTACTTCCTTGCTAACTTTGACAGGTAAAGTACCTTTTTTGACTTTTGTTTCGTTCGCCATTTCTATCACTTCCTCATGTGTTATTTAACAACATTTGGTATGGTTTAAAATAACCGAACTACTTCTATGCACGACTCCAGGTGAAATCTCAACCTATAGCTCTCTATTATTGTTATCTCGAGAAAGATTAAGGAGAAAGTCTCTTCACTCATCCAAGAAATAGCCAGCTCTCTTTTTGAGAGCTTTGGCAATTTTAACCAAGGTTTTTATAGATGGCAGAGATGCACCAGTCTCATAACGAAAGATGCTTTTTTGCTTGGCGTTAATCTTTTCGGCAAGTTGAGTCTGGGTTAGATCAAGTTCTACGAGGGTTAACTTTGTGTTTTTGCCAAATTTTCTTACCTCTATTCGCTTTCTCATTTGGAGAAGAGCCCGAGAAAACACGTACCAGACTATGCCCCTTAGGGTCTTGTTTGGTTATAAGAGAACCGTTGTCCTATATACCTCATGCTAATGGACAGTATATATCATTTTATGATAAAGGCAAGGTTTTTCTGTTATGAAAGGTGCAGAAGGTAAGAAAATACCGGGACAAAAGATTCAGATCCTTGCCCTCTTGGATGAAAGGTACAAAGGTTCGAATTGGTATCACTGGCGGACGCGGTTGCAACCAATTCGAACCATTGGTGAAATATCCGCCCATATCAAAATCCTTCCTACCCGCCAACTCTCTCTATATCAAAAACTATCCAAGAAAGCAACCCAACTGCGCCTGCTCGGAATGAGCTATGGGGAAATAGCAAAAAACTTAAACATCAATAGAAAAACTGCTACAAAAGCTTGTAACTACGAAGGAAGATAAGCCAATGTTCTGGCCATCAAGCATTTACAGGTTAATACATCCAAAGGAGAGATATTTCTGGGTTCAAGTTCGTATTCTGCATGAAACTGAAAAGGCTATATTGGTTGACAACGGTATGAAAATCTGGATCCCAAAAATGCCGGATATATCGAATAAGACCAAGGAACAATATCTTTCAGATTTACGTCAAAGAAAGTACTGTCGGATGATACTTAGAATTTTATTCAGGGTGTTGTGCTTTAACAGTTATGGTTTTAACGTCTGGAGTTACAATAATTATGTACTGTGCCCTCGGAACTGATCGTTCTTACGGACGACGTTCTAAGCGCATCTTAAATCCAGCTTTAAGGCTGGATTTGGGTGAAGCGTGGAGATAAGCGAAGTCAGATACGATCGGTTAGGCGAAGGTTTTAAATAATAACTATTCGTGATCAGGTCTCTTTATGTGGCTATTGATTCCGTATTTTTCATAGGTGTCAAAAATTTCCTTACAGAATTTAACCATTCTTTTGTCATCTTTTTCAATAGCATCATTATATAATCTTATGAGAAATCTTTTTCCAAACTCTGTCTGTGAATAATTCTTTTTGAGGAAATTATGCTCTGAGCATAGAGTTTGGCCATTATCTACCGTATTTGTTCCTCCTCTGTCCAATGGTATTTTGTGATCAGCATGTATCTCGATACCGTCCTCTCTCCCCCTACCGCAAACTACGCATCTATATCCATCCCTTTTAAGAATTGCCTCTTTGACTTCTGGAGAGAATTCATACAACTGTTTATGCTGAATTATATCTGGATCATACCGATAAACACCCTTTCTCACCTTTATCAGTATGCCCTCTTGGTGTAATCTTCGAATGCCACGCCAAGTATCCCGAGGCTTTCTGCCATATAATTTAAGGTATTGCTCTTCAACCCAATCAACAACTGGGCCATGTTCTAAATCCTTTTTGGCATGCATTCTGAAATACTCCATTATCAAATCAGCCCTAGTAGTTCTCGTATATTTCATCATCTCACTTCATAAATCGTATTAACTTAAGTTGATAGATTTCCGCTTCATTTATTAACCTTTGTTTTGCAAGTTCGCAATAATTTCTATCAATTTCAACTCCAATTCCTTTTCTATCTGTTAAAATACAAGCGATTAAAGTTGAACCACTTCCAAGAAAAGGATCGAGAACAGTATCGCCAACGAAACTAAATAATTTCATACACCTTCTTGGTAATTCAACGGGAAATGGAGTAGGGTGCCCTATTCTCTTCTTACTTTCACCCATAAAGGTCCAGACTCCGTTTGTCCAGTCCATAAATTCCTTTTTGCCAATATCTGATTTTCTACTGCCACTAATCTTCTTCCACCGATCTTTGTAAAGAATAACAATAACTTCAACTGGAGCGATAACATAAGGGGCTGAAGCAGAAAGCCATGAACCCCATGCAGTCCGTCTTGAAATATTCTGTTCATTCCAAATAATTGTCGAATGATACTTCCATCCTACTTGCTTTGCAATTGTTGTAATGTCAGCACATATACTCTGTTGTCCACCTTTGTTTTTATCAAGAGGGATATTTAAACAAAATCTTCCATCATCCTTTATTAGTCCATAACATTTACCAAGCCATTTTCTTGTGAAAGATAAATAATCTTCGTAGGACATTTTGTCATCATGAGAGCTATACTTAATGCCTACATTATAAGGAGGAGAAGTAACAATTAAATCAATTGTTTTTTCTTTAATACAATCTGTTCTTAAAAAATCAGCATTGTAAATCCGTATTGAATTCTCTTGAAAATAGGGCTCGGCTCTGGCGGTAATCTCATAGAAAGGAGGCATTTCTCTTACTACGGGAGTCTCAAAACTTTGGTTTTTTCTCAAACATTCTTCAAGGTTTTTTTGACTGAAACGTCTTTGTCCTCCTGAGGTTTTTGTGGGAGAAAGCAAGCCACGTTTTTTCATACGATAGACAGTAGATGGGCTTACCCCAAGATAGTCGGCGGCCTCTTTTGTGGTATATATGGCTTTATCTTCCATATTAACCCTCCTAAGTTCCCTTTTCACACATTTTACGATATTTAAAGACAATCATTTTACCTCTTGTTCATGTATCTTTTAAATCAACTTAATTAACCCTGCTTTCGTCCAACTTAAGATAACCGAAATACCTCGTTTATGCCCCTGAATCCGGCATATTTTGCGAAGCACTTGGTTTAGGCGCAACTCCTGGTGAAGCCTCGAAGTGTAACTTTTTGTTATTGTCGCCTTGAGCAAAGCTAGAGATACATCCTCCTTATTCATCCAAAAAATACCCAGCTGATTTTTTCAAAATCTTGGCAATTTTGACTAAGGTTCTTATAGATGGTAATGATGCACCGGTCTCATAACGGGAGATGCTTTTTTGTTTGGCATTGATTTTTTCGGCGAGTTGAGTTTGGGTTAGATCGAGTTCTATGCGGGTTAACTTTGTGTTTTTGCCAAATTTTCTTACCTCTATTCGTTTTCTCATTGTGGAGAAGAGCCCGAGAAAACACGTGCCAGACTATATCCCTTGCGGTGTCATTTCCTCACAAGAGGACCATTGCCCTATATACCTCATGCTAATAGATAGTATATATCATTTTATGATAAAGGCAAGGTTTTTCTGTTATGAAAGGTGCAGAAGGTAAGAAAATACCGGGACAAAAAATTCAAACCCTTACCCTATTATATAGGTGCAAGGATTTGAACTGGGCTGTGTGGCGGACGCAATTGCAACCAATTCGAACTGCCGCTGAAATAACCGCACACATTAAAATACTTCCTGCCCGCCAACCCTATTTATATCAGAAACTATCCAGGAAAGCAACCCAACTGCGTCTATTGGGCATGACCTATGGGCAAATAGCAAAAAACCTAGATATCAATAGAAAAACCGTCACAAAAGGTTGCAAATATGAGAGGAGGTGAGCAAATGTTCTGGCCATTAAGTATTTATGGGCTAATGCACCCAAAGGTGAAATATATCTGGGTCCAAATCCGCATCCTACACGAAACTGACAAGGCTATATTGGCCGATAATGACATAGAAATCTGGATCCCAAAATCACGGATACACAAGATAAGACTAAGAAACAACATCTTTGAAATTTACGTCAAAGAAAGTACTGTTGGATAATACCCAGGATTTTATTCAGGATGTTCAGTTATGGTCTTAGCTTTTAATTGTTCTTGCATATAACATTTCGCGCATCTATGAGTCCGTGTAGGGCGTTGGACACAAGGCTGACCAGACTGTAGTCCTAAATTACTCTGTACTGTGGGACTTTGACACAGAGAACAGGAAAAATGGAGCAGAGATAGTCGCTTCTGGTTTTTAGACTGGTTTTACAAAAAGATGTAAATTATGAGTTACTTTTTGTCGCTATCAGGAGATACTCAAGCCGTTAATTGAAGAGTCGCAAGAAAGTTTCCAACCAGTTCGTTACGAAACCATGGGTTCCTTTGAAGTTTGTCTGCACTTATTTCCGGCAAATAAAAGCCAGAGAATCGTAAAATGCATTTGGAACGTACCTTCAGCACAACGGTCTCACCCTTTGACAATACATTATCCTTAAGTAATGCCTTCCCAAGATAGGTTATGCTTTTAAGATATGTTTTTTCCGATTCTAACTCAGCAATCACAACCGTAGATATCCCAGTGGGAACTTGGATTTGATTTTCTGATAAAATATTAGGTGATTGAGCAAAAAGCTCACCTGCATAAAATACCTTTCCAATAGTTTCATGAACAAAGAAAAGATGTGGGCAGGATCCTACCTCCCAAAATCGGTCAAGAGTATAAAGATTTTGCAAATCGAGTTCGTGTACCTGCTGATACTCTAGCTGACCTGACAATAGCAAATTTACACGCTTAGGGCGAATGCGCGGCCCCCAAACACGGAATGCTCCCTCGGTACTTTTGGGGAACCGTATATGTTTCAATTCCTGAGTTCTCATTATTGTAAGTTCTTGAAGTGACATATATCCACTGTCTTCCTCAGGTATGTGGTGAAGTGGTGCCAACACTATTGCAATAGGTATCAAAGCTGTCATGTCCGGTGCCAATGGAGACTTTGGGAGTCGTAATTTGGTTGCTTTCTCGTTCTTACACTCATCGAATGGACGAAAATCTTTGAATGTCTGTCCTCCAAAAGTCCCATCTATAGACTCAAGTGTAACTGTTCTTTGGGTAATGTTTCTAACTGCAAGAAATACTCCCCAAAGAGGACGTAGACGATACATCTCCTGAAAAGCATTATCTCCGCAGTATTCCCAACGTGCGACCACTCGCGCAATTTCTTCGATTGCAACTCCTGCCTCAAGAAGAAGTTTCGTAATCCCGTCTTTATCTACAACGCGCTCCCTTAATTCTGCTGCAGTTGGATTCCGAATACCGTCGAAATATGAAAACGCAGGAGTGCATTTTTTGGTCTTCTCCGCATCAGGATGAGCTCTATAATAGTCTTCTTCATTGGAGTAGCTGTCTCCCCATTCTCGAGCATGGCGATAACTGTTCGGGTGGGAATCGAGTATCTGCCTTAGAAACTTCATAACAAAATTATCGACTAATAGGGCATTTTCAATAGGAAGACCTGAAAGATCGTGCGCCGCAATTTCCTTCAAGGCTTCAAAGTTTTTACAAATAAGGTACCGGGAGTACAGCTGGTCAGGTTGAGAAGTTTGGATCTTATTTCTCTGCACAATCTTATACCATGCATCTCGGGCCGCTCTAAGTTCTTTAGGTGAAAATTTCGTTCCTTGAGGATGCTGGTCATTATAATGGCCAGCATCAGCATGACAATCGAAACAAAGTGCTATTCCATTTTCAAAATTATCGCTATCACCTTCAGACTATGGCACTATGTGGTGTACTTCAACCTTTACACCTTTATACCGATGACAGACACAGCAATGCCTCGCAGAGGCCACAAGAATACGGTCTCTTATTTCTTTAGAGAATCCCATTTACACTCCGAATAGTATCAATTTTAGTAATATGTGAAGCACGGAGCAAGTAGATATACTCCCTTTATTTTTCAAAGCAAAAACTCAAAAAACCTGCATTGAATTTAATGGAACTCGAGGAAAGCATTGTTGGATAATACCTGGAATTTTATAGAGGATGTATACTCCAACAATTATGATTTTATCTCCTGATCGTTATTGCACACAACGTTCCCGCTGTCTGCGAACCTGTAAAGCAGGTTAGACGAAGGAATGCATCTTCCAAAGCCACATACGGTGTGTTACCAGCCGTTCCTTGAGAATCCCCGTGGACAATTGTTGATTGTCGATACCTCTGGTGACTTAATTATTGTATTCATCGCCACTGCGATCTTGTCAGCGAACCAGATTAATCTTTGATCATCAAACCCCTCTAGGGTCTTCCCAAATTCGAACTTGAATTCTTCTCCATTGACCATCTATGATCTAGAATTGACACCGGGTTGAGAATAGACGCCGTTCGTATGGATTGTGTTCCGGGTCTCTCGGAGCACATCTAGAAATGGCTTTAGTTCCTGTTTTCCAGTTACTTCAGGAATCTTCGTATAAGTCTTTTTCAGAGTAGGATGTCCGAAGATATGAAATACATTTGGTGCAGCATGTTGAATCGCGCCAAGTGTTTCGTCGACTGCCATTGCTAGAGCATGAAAGGTGAACCACTTGACCATCAGCGCAAATTCTTTCGTAACAGACATCCTCTTTGCGTCACTCACTGCTCCTACTTTGGATTCCCACCACGATAGATCAACAAGTTGATCACGCAGTAGGCTGAAGCTCAATTGAGCGTTTTCCAAGATTGTGATGGCTGTTACGTAAAATTCTCGGCGTGCATCATGGGTCAAATAGTCCTGGGGTGCAGCGTCGCGGTGCCACTATAGTGTAATCCACTTGTCTGGTAAGATACAGTAATCCTTTATCCAACACATTGAACATAATCGGTAGCCCCTACTATATCCTTCCTTACTTACATCTATCCTAGTGCAGAATACTTTCCCAACGAACCACAAATAGTCAAAATAGATGCGGGAAACCCCATCAGCAGTATTAGCCGCTAAATATTGTTGGAATCTGAGATAAGCTCGCGAATATGGCGAAGAACCAATTCGCGGAACATTATTGAGACCAAGGCATTCTCTGAAAATTCGCCGTACATGTGTGTCTATTGGGACATACAGTTGAGACTCTAAATCTGAGTTTGCTTCGCCATAATGAATAATTACTTCGAGAACTAGATTCCCTATCTTCTGTCCCACCCCTGGAGCAGAATACACAAGATTTCGAAGGTCTTCCCCACGTCCCTTACGAACATACTCCTGTATCTTCTGGAAATTATGGGAGAAGTATGTTTTGGCTCGTTGTAATTCCTCTATCACAATTCGCTGTCTAGTTCGAAGACAGAAATCGATCACCTTCTTAAAATTCTCCGAATTCCTAATGGTCTCCGTTCTTAACACCTGGATTTGAGAAAATAGGTATTTTTCCATAAATGAAAACATGAATGATCGTTTTGTTGCAAGTAAACGTGATACATGTTGAAGTCTCATTTTTCCACTGTAACTATTGTTCCCAGTATCCTTTCTAGTCCTACAACTAAATCATGCAAAAAAGGAGAATTTGAGTATCTAATGTAACACGCGGGTCTTTTGGTCCATTGTCTGTTGCTAATCACCTCGTGGCAATAACAAATCAATGTGCTTCTATTCTTAGATCCTTGGTTGAATACCCAAATAGAGCCATTACACTAAAGCAGAGTTTAACGATGCTATTTGCACTCAGATTCGTTTCTACAAACATGTTTGTGTTGCCAATTTTTCGCGGGTCCCATAACTCATCTTTATTGCGAGAGAAATACAAGCGTTTTCTTCCTCTTAAACCTAGGACCTTATCGAATTCAGTTCGATGTGTAGTGCTCAGAATTTCACACAATTTCGCTAACAAATCTTTCCAGAATCGCACCTGATATTGCGAACCTTTAAAGTAAAAAGACGATATAGATTTCCCAGAATAACCTCCAAGAATTGATCCTGGGGTTAGATGGGTAACCGAGGGACGCGTACGTCGAGTTATTTTTGTTGGTAGGGTCGCAGAGATTATCAAATGGTTTTTGTGTCTTGATAAGAACTGCTCAATCATTTCAGTATCTGTCTTATATCCACAAAATCTCTCAGTAGTCTCGTTGATT
The DNA here is from genome assembly GCA_030615205.1 of Candidatus Aenigmatarchaeota archaeon. GTDB lineage: Archaea > Aenigmatarchaeota > Aenigmatarchaeia > CG10238-14 > SCSR01 > JAUWZS01. The sequence goes on from JAUWZS010000008.1 coordinate 12,756, forward strand.
AAGTCTATGAGCAATTCATCAGGTTCTTCAATGATTTTGTTCCAAGCCTTTGGTAAGGTATCTTTCAATATATTTAGCCTCTGCTGTCCTTTATAAATCTCTTCTGCGTTTTGAACTGCCTTTCCGCTACCAATGTTGCCCTTAGATAGGAAATCAATGAATTTGGAAGCTATATCTTCTGATTCCTGTTGAAGAATATCAATCGTATAGAACTTTCTTTGCTCCCAACTCCCTTCTTGCCAAGGAAGGTAAAACCACCAAGTTACTCCATTGGTAAGGATAGAGAACCTAACACCTTGTTTATATGAGTAACTTAGCAATTGTTCCTGATGTTTTTCTAATTCTTCCCCTATTTTCTTTGCTTCAATAAAAACCTTGTTTGCGTCGCCAATTCGTAATGAATAGTCGACCCTTTCTTCACCTACGGAGTACTCGGGCTTCACCTCATCGGTATTGAAAATATCCCAATCGAGGAAAGATAATATCCTCACAATTATCTCTTGTTTTGTCTCTGCTTCATTGAACGACATAACCCTCCTATCTGCTTTAAGACTTCCAATGAAGGATATTAATTGACTTCGCATTTTTCATTTCTCCTGTAGTTTTTCAATAATATTTATCCTCATAACTTTCCTTTTCAAGCAACCAATTACATATAACGTTCTAGTGCTTTGCAAACTGTGAAGCATTTGGATCATTTTTCTTACTCACATCCTTAAGCTTCTCTGCTTTGAGTAACTCCAGTTTTATATCGTCAAAAAGGGTTGGTCCTTCTCTCCGCAAGCGCTTCAAAGCAATCTGACAATATTCCGGATCAATCTCAACACCAATGCTATTCCTATTAGTCTTCATTGCGGCGAGCATCGTCGTCCCCGCTCCACAAAAAGGATCAAGTACTGCATCTCCATAAAATGAAAACATCCTGATGAGCCTATAAGCTAGTTCAAGAGGAAACGGAGCGGGGTGATTTTTCGTTGACGCTCCGTGAATATTCCAAATTTGTTGAAACCACGCATGGTAATCTTTTTTGTCAATCATACTTAGTCGCCGCTGCTCCATCGTTGGCTTACGGTAACCACCGGATTTACGTTGCATAAGGATAAACTCAATATCATTTTTAATAATAGCATTAGGTTCATAGGGTTTACCAAAAAACTTGCTACCATTGTTAACTTCGTATGTTGCTTTAGCAATCTTATACCAAATAATAGGATTTAGATTATCAAAACCTATTTTTCTACAAGAAACTGCAATATCAGCGTGGAGCGGGACTACAACATGTCTACCGAATCTTCTTCGCGAAAGACACACATCACCGACAACACAAACCAATCTTCCACCAGGAACTAAAATACGATGGCAATGTTGCCAAACTTTTGAAAGTTCTTCTATGAACTTTTCATAGTCTTCAATATGTCCCATTTGACCAGGATGTTCACGATATCTCTTGAGTATCCAATACGGAGGCGAAGTAACAATTAAGTGGATACTTTCATCCTCCATGAAAGAAAGATCCCGAGCATCTCCCTGGATTAAACGATGTATAGTTTTGTGCCTAGTCATTCCTTAACACCCCAAGAGTTGGAAGGAGCATCTTAACAGCATTTTCAATGGATTCCTTCGCCTCAGATGCAAAGACAACGCCCTCTATGTTCTCTGAACGGAGACGATTCTGGACATTTACATGTTCCTCAATAAATGGATAGTAAACAATAGCACCAAATTTACTATCCGGAAAGGTTGATTTTAACTTAGTGGCTTTACTGACAATTTCGTCGCAACGTTTATGGATATCTCTCCGGGCCTCAATTCGCTTTATGTCTATTCCGACTTTTATGTCACCTGACCTAGGACTGGCGGCATCCAACTCAAATTGTTCTCCCGCCGCTGTAAATATTCGTTTATGAAACTGTGAACTACCAAATAGATTAAGAGCTTTCAGAACCCTTTTCTCCCAGCGTCCTTTCCTTTTCCGAATTTCATTATCAATGAAAGCAACTCTATCAATCTGGCTGAAAGTAGGGATTTCTAAATAGGGTGGCAAAAATGGTTTGATGTATCCGGCAATCACCTTAGCCTGATCGGCGCTCAATCGAGGTTTGTAAGTATCCACGTTTTTTATAGATAAGTCCCGTTCAATCGATCTTGCTGCAATGTTAGAAGCAACCAGAAGCGGTTTAAGAATAAGGGGATGATCGATAATAGCTTCTGCAAGATCAAAAGCAGTCATGCTTGAAAAAACAATAACTTCCACTTCCCGTTTCTCTATGAAGTCGGAAAATGCCTTACGCAAAGCGTTCTCTATAGTTTTTTGTCGTGAATTTGCGTCATCTCTTACCCAGTCCATATAATCTGCCTGACTTCCGTATCCATCTGGCATTTTACATCCTCCGATTAATTTTCATCATTCTTAGTAGACAAGATGTCGCCTAGCGTTCCCAGCATAAAAGAAGTTTTTGCGAAGCAAAAATTTGGGTGAGTGCCGTAAGGCACGCACCTTTTATACTGTGTTAGATGAAGTGGCGGTTCTCTCATTGTTTGATGATACATTTTTTGTTAAATCTCAAGATTCAAGTAATCTATTCGTCCCGAGAAATTCCTCTGGAGTACCGAATGCTGTAAGAAATAAAGGTGTCCCTGCAAAAGACAATGGAGAAACTGGGCCAATAGTCATAAAGGAATATTGTCGGGAAGCTATATCAAAAGCGCTATGAGGGTCACGAAATGATTGATAAAGTTTAAGAGCATTAGGGTCCCCTCCAATGATTTCTTTTAGGGACATAAACTCAGTCCCCAAAGCCAAGCCGAATCCAAAGAAGAAGATTCTTAGTTGACCAATAATCTCTCTATGCAAACTTGATAAAGTTTGACTGATAAACATCCATCCAAGACCATATTTTCGTGTTGTGCGAACAGCGTCCATAAGGGAATTTCTAACGCTTTCTTGGGCTTCGTTTACTATCTTTTCTCTCGGAGCTAGCCTATGCGCTTCGTCTAAGATAACAAGTGTATTTAAGAATTGATTTTTCCTATACGCACCCTCTGCTAAATAAGTTAATCCATCAAGTAAACGTTTTATGATTAGAGCTTGAATTGTATCGTTCCAAAATAAACCCGTTGCCATTTCGCGAGAGAGATCTATGATCACCACAGGGCGTTTTGATGTTTGAATATCAAAGGTTTTATATATTAAACTATCTACCTTTACAGCGCCTTCTCTTTCCCTAAATAATTCGCAAACAGGTTTCCAGGTGTTTGTATATAGTTCATTAATTTTTTTACTATCTCCATTATATTCTTCATATACGCTTTGGAAT
>JAUWZS010000019.1 GCA_030615205.1 Candidatus Aenigmatarchaeota archaeon
ATAATAGGACATTTAAGGATATAGATTGGATTGAAACTCCAGTTGAGCGGGATTACGTTCGTAGTGCTCATCATAACTATGTAATCAAAACTCCTTACCGTGATGAGCTCAATCTATACCTGAAGGAAAAAGGAATTGCCAGCGGAGTTCACTACATGCCTATTCACCTGCACCCTTATTATAAAGATAGATTCGCGGCGAAAGTACCGCTTGCCGAACACATATGGACGAAACTGCTTACTCTACCATTATACCCAGATTTAACCGAAGACGATCTTGCTTATGTTATCGACTCGGTGAAAGACTTTGAAAGGAAATGAATTTAATCCCATTAAAAGAAATTAAGTCTCGAATTGCAAACGAGCCTCTGAACGAACAATTGCACTTACAATGTGCACAAGCCTATTCTACCAATGGGAATATTGATTTAGCAATTGCCTGTTATAGAACTGCTTATTCTTTAGGAGCCATAATTGATTCCAAACTCTTGACCCAAAAAATGCCTGATTTACTTGAATTTCCGGTTGACCAGTATATAAGATTTAAAACGGTGGCAGATTCAATCAACTCCAAATATGAGGATATTTCTGTTTTAGATGTTGGTGGTGGAAAGGGATTATTAGGATACTTTCTGCCAAATCAAAAATACTTTTTGGCTGATATTAATACAAACGGTATTACAGCACTTCCTTTACCATTTGGAGATAATAGTTTTGATGTTATTTGTACAACAGATACACTGGAACATGTCCCAAGGCACTTACGAGAGAAATTTATATCTGAAATAGTTCGGGTTGCTAAAAAAGGGGCCCATATTGTAGTGCCAACTGCGTTACCATCAAAATACCCTGATTATAATGAATTTTTTTATGAAATGACGGATGCATTTCAAACCAAAGAACATATTGAATATGGTATACCCACAGTAGGAGAACTTCATTTACTTTTAAAACCCTATAATGATACAGTCACTTATAGAATAATGCCTTGCGGCTCATTAATAAATGTTGCATTGTTATTGCATTATTACTTGATCGATCGTACCAAACACCTCAGACTATTTAAAATAAACAAATATTTTAATAAATATTTTTATGACGAAATGAAAAATGGTGATTTGCCGATCGCCCATCATATTGAAATTGAGAATAGAGTTGAGTGAAACATGCCAAAAGTAGCGCTAATTACCGGAATAACCGGACAAGACGGCTCATATTTAGCTGAACTACTGCTGAGTACGGATTATGAAGTTCACGGGATTATTAGAAGGGCATCCACTTTCAATACCAAAAGAATAGACCACATTTATGTTGATCCCCATGACCCACACGCCAGGTTATTTTTGCATTACGGAGATATCTCCGATTCCGAGCAGATATCAAACATAATCTATAATGTAAAACCTGATGAGGTTTATCACCTGGGAGCACAAAGCCATGTGAGGGTGAGCTTTGATATACCAGAATACAGCGGAAATGTCACAGGTTTGGGGACAACCCGAATACTGGAGGCAATAAGAAGAAGCAAAAATAAGATAAGGTTCTACCAGGCATCCAGCAGTGAAATGTTTGGCGAATCTAGACCGCCGCAAAACGAAGACACCCCTTTTAAGCCTCGCAGCCCCTATGCCTGTAGTAAGGTCTATGCCTATTGGATGGTGGTAAATTATCGCCAGGGTTACCATATTTTTGCTTGCAACGGCATCCTCTTCAATCACGAGAGTCCCCGCCGCGGAGAAACCTTTGTCTCCCGTAAGATCACCAGGGCGCTTGCCGCCATTCTTGCTAAAAAACAGGACTGTCTTTATTTGGGCAATCTTGAGGCTAAGAGAGATTGGGGGTTTGCTCCTGAATATGTAGAATTTATGCATAAAATGCTTCAAAACGATAAACCTGAAGATTTTGCCTTAGGTACAAGTGAGGCTCATTCGGTAAAGGAATTTGTAAAAGAGGCCTTTTCTTATGTAGATCTTGATTGGGAAAAATATGTAAAGATTGATCCCCGATACTTTAGGCCCACCGAGGTGCAGGAACTCATTGCTGATTCAACCAAAGCAAAGAAAAATCTAGACTGGCAACCCAAGATAAGATTTAAAGAATTGGTAAGAATAATGATTGATGCGGATATGCGAAAAGCAGGGCTAAAACCACCAAGTGAGGGGGATAAAATCCTAAAAGAAAAATTTCCTCATAGATGGTGGAAGGTGAATTGAGGCTAAGGTTGAGGTGAGTTATAATTCGTTTGAAGAGATGCCCGTATGGCAGAAAGCTATACCTCAACCTTAACCTATGGGTTCTACTATGTCATTCTGGACTAACAAACGAGTAACCGTAACCGGTGGAGCTGGATTCTTAGGTTCTTATTTAGTAGAGAAACTAAGAAAACGCCACTGTCAGAATGTATTTGTTCCTCGAGGCAAGGACTACAACTTAGTGGAAATGGAAGTAGTTAACAGAGTTTACCAAGATTCAAAACCAGACATTGTAATTCATCTAGCGGCAAGAGTGGGAGGCATTGGAGCCAATCGGGCTAATCCCGGGAAGTTCTTTTATGATAATCTAATGATGGGTATTCAGATGATGGAGGTAGGAAGGCAGTTTGGCGTAGAAAAATTTGTTGCTTTAGGCACAGTTTGCGCTTATCCCAAGTTTACCCCCGTTCCTTTCAAAGAAGAAAATCTCTGGGACGGATATCCTGAAGAGACCAATGCTCCTTATGGCTTAGCGAAGAAAATGCTTTTAGTGCAGGCACAGGCCTACCGTCAGCAGTACGGGTTCAATGCGATATATCTTCTTCCAGTGAATCTCTATGGTCCCAGAGATAACTTTGATCAGAAGAACTCGCATGTGATACCTGCCTTGATTAAAAAATGCGTTGATGCTGTCCGACGTGGCGATGACCACATAGTAGTGTGGGGAACAGGAAAAGTTTCCAGAGAATTTCTTTACGTCGAAGATGCGGCTAAAGCCATACTCCTCGCTACCGAGAGATACAATAAACCTGATCCCGTGAATATTGGCGCTGGTTTCGAGATAACTATTAAGGATTTGGTAGAATTGGTCGCTAGGCTCACAGGTTTTAAGGGTAGGATTATTTGGGATAAATCTAACCCCGATGGCCAGCCTCGAAGAATGTTGGATACTTCGAAGGCGGAAGAAGAGTTTGGATTTAAGGCAAAGACGGATTTTAAAGAAGGCTTAAAGAAAACAATAGAGTGGTATAGAAATGCATTCAATATCTAAAAAGGACGTGGTTTAAGAACCCATCCTGATGGAGTTAAAGGGCGAGATGCTGATTTGACCTTTAGCGAGAAAAGTGCTGGGATGGGAACGAGAGGTAAGTTTAGAACAGGTGTGAGAGGGAATATACCGCTGGATAGAGATGAGGGTTATGAAGCACAAGTAAGAAAAGGGAGGAGAGGTTTGAAAGTTTTGGCGGTAGTTTCAACGTTGGATCTGAAGTTCCGTCTCGGCTGTGCTCCTGCCTGGTGGCAGTTATTTAAAGCCCTGTATGAGACGGGCAACGAGGTTATAGTTATCCCTTATCTTGGAAAGCCGATAGAGAGCCTATGGTGGAGGACTTATAACAACCCTTGTTACGAGGAAAGTGTTATGTTTAATTCATTTTTGGAATGGCGCAAGAGACGGAGAGTCTCGCCGAGCAAGAAGAGTATCTTCTCCCCTCTTTTCGATCTTATTATAGAGCACTACATAAGGCCAAAATGGAAGAAACATCTCCTCAATGTTTTGAGAGGAGAAAAAGGAGTTGAATGCCTTCTTTTTATGAATGTCCCTTTAAACCATATCACTGGCATTCCATCTGTTATCAAGCAAAGGACAGAAATCCCTGTCGTTTACTACGATGGTGACATGCCTACCATTTTACCAAAATATTCGGTTGGGAGAGGTTTCAAATTCAATTACTATGAGGATGCTGATCTTTCTGAATATGACATCTTCCTCACAAATTCCAAAGGTTGCATACCTGATTTAGAAGCTATGGGAGCTAAGAATGTTCATCCTCTCTTTTATGGTATCGACCCGGACCTCTGTGCTCCTATCAATATTGAGAAGGATATAGACATTTCTTTTTTTGGCTATGGCAGTGATTTCCGTGAGGAGTGGATGCAGAAGTTAATCACAATCCCTAGTGAGAAAATGCGGAAGGTGAACTTTGTTGTTGCCGGTAGAGATTTCAGAATAGATCTCGGCAACGCCAAGATAATTGGTGATCTTTCGTACAGTGAATGGAGACAGTTTTGTTGCCGCAGCAAAATTAATCTTAATATCACCAGGTGGTCACATACAAACATTTATGCTTCCTCAACATCCAGGCCTTTTGAATTAGCCGCATTTGGTGCCAGTATTGTTTCACAGCCATACAATGGGATTGAAGAATGGTTTGAAGTGGGAAAGGAACTCATTGTGGTCAATGATGAAAACGAAGCGATGAAAACGTATAGGTACTTACTGGATAACAAAGAGGAAAGAGAAAGGACAGGTAGCCGGGCGAGAGCGCGCGTCTTAAAGGAGCATACATTTAGGCATAGAGCATGCCAACTAATTAACATTATAAGAGATATCAAGGGATGAAGAGAGACGTTGTGGTCTTGGGGATACATGATGGACATAATGCAGGAGCTGCTTTGATTAGAAACGGTTCGACCCTGGCTGCCATAAACGAAGAACGGCTTAACAACGTCAAGAATTATAGTGGGCCCCCATTACTATCTATAAAGAAAGTCTTTCAGATTGCTCAAATTGAGCCCCCAGAGACAGATATAATTGCTCTATCTGGGCTTTTAAGGACCCATGCTCCTCTTAAAGAAAAGCCTTTCCATGCTAAGCTGTATGAGAGATTAACTCCCTATGTCCATAGCCACGCGTTCTGTCATATGTTGGTAGGAGTTCTGCATAGATTTCGAAAGATGGACCAATTGAATAGGCTCTTTCAGGAGATGGGAATATCAGATCGGGAAATATTCTTTGTCGAACATCATTTGGCTCATGCTGCTTGCGCTTACTATCAACGACCATGGGAAGACAACACCTTAGTGTTGACCCTTGACGGAGCGGGAGACTGCCTTAGCTCAACCGTAAGTATAGGTGAAGGTTTCAAGATAAAAAGGATTGCCTCCTCAACCCACTATGACAGTATAAGCAATAACTTGTATAGTGAGATAACGGGTTATCTTGGCTTAAAACGGTGGGAACATGAATATAAAGTAATGGGATTGGCTCCCTACGGCAGACCAAAACATTGCATAGAAGAAATGAGAAAACTCATAAGAATCAACCCCAAAAAACCTTTAGAGTTCCAGAATACAAGTGGCGCTTACCTATCGCAGATCCAACCCTTACTAAGAAAGAAACTGGCGGAGCATCGATTTGATAACATCGCTGCTACTTGCCAGGCATATTTTGAGGAACTGCTTTGTCAATGGGTTAGAAACTGCATCAAGGAGACCGGGATTAAGAAATTGGCTTGCGCTGGGGGATCCTTCTTAAATGTCAAAGCTAACAAAATTGTTCGAGAAATGGAGGAAGTGGAAGATGTTTTCTTTTATCCCGCTGCTGACGATGGAGGAACTCCTGTAGGTGCTGCTCTTGAAGCTTATTACCGAGTTTGTGAGCGTGAAGGAATTGAGCCTGAGCGCCACGAATTGTCAGATCTTTACTATGGCGCTGAATATGATGATGAATATATTAGATATGTATTACAGAAAACCGGCTGGTTAGCGAAAGCTAGCCATATTCAAGATATTGAAGGTGAGGTTGCCAATCTAATAGCCCAGGGTAAGATAATAGGTAGGTTCTCAGGGAGAGACGAGTGGGGTCCCAGAGCATTGGGTAATAGAAGTATCTTAGCCGATCCAAGAGACCTTGGGGTCATTAGGAAGCTAAATTTTGCCATAAAGCACAGGGATTTCTGGATGCCGTTCGCTCCTTCAGTATTGGAAGAGCGAGCGAGTGATTACCTTGTAGACTTCAGGCCAGCGCGGTATATGATTGAGGCGTTCGACACCACCGAAAAAGCAGACGAAATAGCTGCCGGATTGCACCCTCAGGACAGAACGGCAAGGCCCCAGACCCTAAACGAAGGAAATCCCTCCTATAGAAAGATACTCGAGGAGTTTCAACGTATCACCGGGGTGGGAGGAGTATTAAATACCTCTTTCAATCTCCATGGCTACCCTATTGTAGGGACTCCGGAGCTCGCTTTACAGACATTAGACCAAAGCGCGCTGGATGGGCTGGCTATCGGGAATTGGCTTGTGAGAAGGTGATTATCGGTGATCAAGCAAAAAGGAGGCGAAGCTTACCCACACGCGTAGGATCTTCTCAAGAAACGAAGCAACCATAACAGGTGCTAGCAAGAAGACGAGACACTTCGTTTATGAGTATATGGCAATGGGAAAGCCTCTAATTTCGACTAAGCTTCCTGATTACCCCTGACATCTCCCTCCTTGACAAAAAATCAATCTAGTGTATAATACATAATAGTCGTTTAAAACTTTCTGAATGTACAGAAAAAAGTATGCAAGTATTTTTAGATCAAAACGGAGATATTTTTCCATGAACGACAACTTGGCCAAGGCGCGGGATAAGTTTATCGAAGGGGCAGGTCGCCTTGCCTCCGGTATGGGACTTCCCAGAATGATGGGACAGCTTTATGCCACTCTATTCTTTGGGGATAAGCCCCTCTCCCTGGATGAGATGGCTCAAAATCTTAAAATAAGTAAAGGGAGTGCCAGCGTAAATATCAGAGAGCTGCAAAAATTGAGAGCGGTAAGGAAAGTCTGGGTCAAGGGGGATAGAAAAGACTTTTATCAGGTAGAGCTTGACTTTGAGAAAGTCATTATTGACGGAGTCATCGATGCGGCCAAGAGGAGAATGGAGATTGCTCTCAGCATTGTAAATGAATCTGAAAGCCTGATAAATAAAGCCCGGCAAAATCTGGATGATGAAGAAGAAAGAAAGAGGGCTGATCTTTATTTAAAAAGGATTGAGGATCTAAAAAGGATTTATGGATTCGCCGAGGAAATGATGAAGAATATCTTTTAAGCGGAAGATTGTATGAAAAAAGCAAAAAAGTTCATAGAAAGGTGCAAAATGAGGATTTCAATTCTCAACCTCGTGTGCTAACATGAGAAATGCTGAGATGTATTTTGAGATAACTATACCTCTTAGCATCAAAGTTGGGACCACAAAACAATATTGGGGCTACTTGATAAAAGGTAACGAAGGTTAGATAAGGTACACTGTACAGTTGCGAGACATAAAAAGGGAAGGGAGCTTTTTAATAATAGCATACTCAACTAGTAAAGGCGGGTGAAATGATATGGAGAAAAATAAGTCCAATTTAGTTTCAACCGTTCAACGAGTTCGGTTTATCCTGATTTTGATTATTTTTGTAGTTGTATTTGTGCTTCACGTGCAAGGAGGGGTTCATTTAATATTAGGACGCTTGATACGAGATCTCGAGTCCTTAGGTAAATCTTATGATGAGAAAATGAGCAGAAGACGCGGATGGCACTACGATTTTTTGTATTTCATTAAAGAAAATACGCCCGAGAACGCAAATATTGTATTTCCTCCACCAAAAGGCAAATACCTAAAGATAGGTAACCTTGGTTTTAATGATTATTTTCTGTTGCCAAGGAATCTTCACCATGGAAATCAGCAAACATTGCAAAGTTTAACACCGCCGGTCTATGTAGTGATTCACAAAGAATTCCCACCTTTCAAGGTGGAAGGTCCGAGGATAATGAAAGACTCAGAAAACGGTTTGATTCACTACCGAGCGAAACCCTAGGTGACCAGTGATACTTTTCATCCTATTATTTATCGGTATTCTTTTTCTAGGGGATTCCTTCACTTCCCTCTTCAACTGTAAGCTAAGCTGGTGGGAACGTTTTGGACTAGCCTACGGACTGGGGTTGGCTATACTTACTTTTGGAACATTTTTCTCCTCTCTCCTCGGAGCTCCCTTTAACAAGTACATCCTGCTATTTGTATTCCTGGTATGCTTAACGGTGATATGGTATGTTAAGAAAAAGAGGCAAATAGGGTTGGGCCTGAAGATATATTGGAATAGACCGACTATGCCTGTGATTATTCTAGGAATTATCATTCTCCTTGTTGGTCTGTCTTCCCTGTTCGAATCTGTAGTTCGCCCTATTTATATCTGGGATGCTGTCGCCATCTGGGGCGCTAAAGCAAAAGCCATTTTCTCGTTGGGCGACGTACAAGCGGTCAAAGATTATGGCGCAAAACGGTTTTATCCATTGAATATTCCCCTCGCTATGGCTCTATTCTATTATTTTGGCGAGCCTTTCGTCAAGTCCATATTTCCCTTCTACTTTATCGCAATACTTACAGTATTTTATGGTGCCTTAAAGAGATATGGTTGCGGCTACGTAGGATCAGCCGGAACTCTCATGTTGGCTGCAACCCCCTTGTTTTCTATCATTCAACAATTGCCTATGCCAACTTGCCCATGGCTTTTTACTATATGGCTTCCGTGATCTATCTATATCAATTTTTCCGGGATAATAATCGAGCTTTCTTAATGCTTTCTTCCGTACTGGTTGGAATAGGATGCTGGACTCGGGCGGAGGGACTCATCTGGTTATTTCCAAATTTAACGGTTCTTGCAATTTATAGTCTGAGAAGAAAACAATGGCTGGACCCTATTTTGTATCTTGGTCCAGTTCTAGTTTTTCTTATCCCTCGGAGCGTTTTTACCAACTACGTAATTGGGACGAAAAGTCCTTATGTTGACTCTGCATTGCAAGGGATAAAGCAGCTCTTCACCTTAAATATCCAGACGGCTCACGTATGGGATATACTACGTTACTTCTACCGGCAGATTTTTATGAAGGAAAATTGGTTGGTATATCGCCGTGTTTTAGGTTGGGGTTATATATGGCCATTTTTCTTTTCTGTACTGATATTATATTGCGCGAGGATTCGAAAGTATTCCTATCTTCTGTCGGTAATTGGATTAGATATTCTTGTCTTATTTTCTATCTATTACAGGGTGGCTAGTTCAGGTTGGTTGTCTCGAGTCTTAGGATCAGGTTTTAACAACAGTTTCAATCGTATGACTCTATATTTCTTTCCCATAATACTGTTTCAAACGATACTTTTAATATCTGACGATGTAAGAAGATGTAGATCTAAAGCGAGTGCGGGGCGTTCACAGTGATGAGGGGACAGGTATAGATTTTGAGGGCTTTTATCTCTCCTCTAGGCTTTTTTTGCGCTTCCTTGACAAAAGGAAGTAGGAAGGATTTTTATGAGGCAGAAATCGATTTGGAGGAGTTAATAAAAAGGGGAGTTGTTGCCGCAGCAAAGAGAAGAATGGATATGATTCTGGAGACAGTAGACACGACTGAGAATCTGGTAAATAAGGCAAAAAGAATGAATGGGCAGGAAAAGAAAGCAGCAGAATTATATCTTAAGAGACTGCAAAGCGTGAGGGAAATTCATAGGTTCGCCCAGGAGATGCTGGATAATTTGTTTGGGAGTAAATAAAGTTGGGAATGCAAAAAGGTTAAACAGTTTATATGACACCAAATCATAAAGATAGACAAGAAAATTCTTAAAAAGAGAGCATTAAATGCAAGTGCTGGAAAAGAAACTAAAGGAGAGGAAAGCCAAAATAGCGGTGATAGGTCTCGGTTATGTAGGTCTTCCCCTGGCCGTAGAAAAGGCTAAAGCTCGCTTCACGGTTGTAGGAATAGAAAGAAAGAAGAAAAGGGTAGATATGGTGAATCAGGGGAAAAATTACATTCCCGATGTTATTAGTGTGGAGCTGGAAAGGGTAGTGAAAGAAGGAAGATTAAGGGCAACGCAAGACTTTGAGGTGATTTCGAAAGTGGATGTCATTTGCATCTGTGTCCCTACACCCCTTACTAAGAATAAGGAGCCAGATGTTCAATACATACATGGTGTTACTGATAAGTTCATTCCTTATCTTCGTAAGGGGCAGTTGATCGTACTTGAAAGTACTACCTATCCGGGAACTACAGAAGAAGTCATTTTGCCCAAGTTGCAAAGAAAGGGTTTTAAAGTAGGAGAAGATTTTTACCTGGCCTATTCTCCCGAGAGAATAGACCCGGGAAATAAAAAATACAGGATGAATAATATCCCCAAAGTAGTGGGAGGGATAACGAAAAGATGTACCCAT
>JAUWZS010000018.1 GCA_030615205.1 Candidatus Aenigmatarchaeota archaeon
ATGCTTTGTTTCAAGCTTGTTTATGTAAACGACCTTTTAACTTGTTTCATAGAAAAAACCTTTATCTTAGAAAAGCTAATGTGAGACGCAGTTTTGGAAATAAGAAAACGTGGGATAGCGATTTTCCTACATTATTTGTTAAATTTGCTGATGGGTTGTCAAAAAAGATTTTTTCTAATGGAAGGCATAATAAAGCAATTTGCAAAGACATAATGAAGACGGAAAACAAAGATTTTGATTTGGTCTATCTAGATCCACCTTACACAAGACCTAACGAAAAACGTCCTAAGGACTATTATTCATTATATCACTTTCTTGAAGGGATAACTGACTATGACAATTGGTCGGCTAAGATAGACTGGTCAAAGAATAACAAATGTTTGATAAAAGAGAAAACAGAATGGGAAAAAAATTCTCTAGAGGAGAATTTCAAGTATCTCTTTGAGAAATTCCAAGATTCTACAGTAGTGGTTTCATATGGTTATCCTGGAACTCCGTCCATACAAAGAATTAAGCGCCTTTTACAGCATTGCAAATCTGAGACATCTGTCACTAGAAAAAAATACGCATATAAACTAAATCATAGAAATAAAGGCCAGATGTATGAAGTATTAATAATCGGGAGATAGAAAATGCGTAGAGTAACTGTTAGATTGCAAAATGAAGGAATTATGAAAATAAACGAAAACTTACATACTCGGCCTAACATATGAGATATCGCTACGGGATAACGTCCTTGCCTTCGAGACATTTGCCTACCGCAATGTCGCATGTAGTGGGAACGTTATATGAAATCATGCGTGAATGGGTGTTGAAGTACAAAGCATACATAAACGAAATCAATATGTAGGATATAGAGGTTGATATAATGAATTTCAAAGAAGCTGCATATCATGTGCTGAAAGATGAAAAAAGATCACTTTCAGCAAAAGAGATTACTCAAATTGCATTAAAAGAGGGATTAATAACGACTGATGGCAAGACCCCAGATGCAACAATGGGTGCAGTAATTTATACTGAAATAAAGCAGAAAAAGGGGAAATCCTTATTTGTGAAATTGAAACGAGGGTTATTTGGATTAAGGGAATGGGATGAAGAAGCTAAAGAAGGAAAAGACAAAACAATAAAAATCCCACCACAAGCAAATTTAATCATTAAACACCTGAGAGAAAGAGAATATGATAGTACCTCTCCAACAAATTTTGAAAAAACCCTAAAAGACGCTTTTTCATTTTTAGGGTTTGAAGCGGAATTAATTGGAGGGAGTGGAGATACAGATGTACTCCTAACAGCAAATATCGGTCAAAAATCGTTTAAAGTCAGTGTTGATGGTAAAACAAGTAGATCAGGCAGAATCACAAATAGACAAATAGACTGGCTTTCATTAAGAGACCATAAAAACAAAAATAGAACAAATTTTGTAGTTGTTGTTGGTCCAAGTTTTGCTGGGGGTAATTTAGAGGAAAGAGCAAACGAGTATGATGTATCTTTGTTAAAAACAGAGGACCTAATAAAACTTGTTGAGGCCCATTCGAAATTTCCTTTTACCTTAACTGAATTAAAAGACTTATTTAGAGGCAAAGGCGATCGAAGTATCCAATTAGAGGATTTATTAACTCAAAACCTTTCCAGAAGAAATTTATTAGAACAATTCCGAGTAATTATTGAGGAGATGCAATCCTTACAGGATCGATTGGGCTATTTTACCTTTGACAGTTTGGCTGGAAGAGAAAAGATTGAAGAGCTTGATGTTGAGATTGAGGACATTAAGTATATTATTAGCCTATTAAAACTCCCATTTATAAATGGGGTCAAAGAAATTTCTGAAAACAAATATATATTAACAATCAAAATAAAAGATATGGCAAACATTTTCCACCAGATATCTAACCTTCTTATTAGCCTCGAAGAGAGGGAAGAACTTCTTCCTCCACCAACCCCAGAGATTAAAGGAAAATCTAAGCTAGAAAGGAAACTTGGTTCAAAGTATTTTAAATGGGATATAAGGGGGCATTCTGTTGTTGCTATAGCAAAAAAGGATAATCCTTATGAACATTATTGCCCGATAGCTCACTTTCATATAATTTTAGAAAAGACAATTGAAGCATTTAAAAGTCAAAATGTGATCAACACCTACCTGGTTTTTTCTATGCTTAAAGGACAAAATCTGTCATCTGATAGACCGTTCAAAGGAAAGGCAGAAGAGTACAAAATTAGAATGACCTTAGGGATTTTAGAAATTGAAGAATTAATTAAATGGACAGGCTCAAAGAGACCTATTGAGTATAAACTAAGTGTTCCAATAGAAAGAATAGACGAATGGATTTCCAAGAATATCAAAAAAGGAGAATGAGCGACGGGGAAATATGATCATCTAAAAATATTGAAGGAAACAAAGGTTAGAACTCACCATGTTTGCTTTAATTGTGGCAATGACATATTGTCTGCTGAAACCTACTATCGAGAACACATTGAAGATAGATTCCTTCATAGCTTACGATAGAAAAAGAGGGACAGCGACCATTATTATCGACAGATTGAGTCGCTGTATGTAAACTTCTGACATGCCACGAATATCAAGAACTGCTGCAACAGGTTTTCCTCATTATGTTAGTTAGAGGAGAAGTCATTAGGAACGTCTTTTTGAAGATAAAAATGATTTCAGGCAATATTCTGGGGTCGCCTAGAGATCATATTCGAAGAAACTTTTTGAAGATACGGGCATATTATCCTATGAGTAAGAATCAATAAATAGTCGCTGTTTCTGCTAAGGAATCAAGGAGTGCGGGAAACTGGCATGAGCAAGAAGAAAAGAACTCACTATATTCCAAGGTTCTACTTATCGGGTTTTGTGGATCCTCTCAATGACCCTTATATTTGGATCTACGACAAAAGAAGCACTCACGTGCGAAAGGCCGGAGCGAGAGACATAGCGGTTCAAAAATGTTATTATTCTTTCACTACATCAACAGGAAAGAGGGACTCCGAGAGCTTCGAAGACGCTTTTGCTCAACTGGAAGGCGATACAGCAACCGTCTTTGAAAGCATAAATAATAAGAAGTCTCTTGGTCCGAAAAAGCGAAATATTTTCGCCACGTTTCTAGCCCTTATGGCAGTCCGCGTGCCTAGCTTCAGAACCAACGCTGAGAAAGCCGTGGAAGAAATTCTCGCGAATATAGGAAGGAAGATAGCATCGAACCAAAAAACCTTCCAGTCCTGGATTCAGCGGTTCAAGAGAGAAACAGGAACGAATATCGAAATGTCTCTGGATATACTTCGCGAATTATTCTTGCAGGATAACTGGAAAGTCAAAGTAGACCCTCAAATCAGCCTTCAAATGATTCCAGAAATAGCTGAATCTATCGCCCAAATCTTCTACGATATGAACTGGTGTTTCCTAAGAGCTCCAAAAAATCACAAATTCATAACGTCAGATAGTCCTGTAGTTCATCTTGTTCCTAGACGTCCCTTGGGGTCGCTTCATGGGATGGGTATTTTGGATAGAAACATCGAGGTGACTTTTCCCGTATCCAGAAACCAAGTGTTTATCGGAACGTGGAATGGATCCAAGGGTTACGATGCAATTGACAGCCAAGGTGTAAAGGCAATAAACCGTAGAATAGTTATTATGGCCCTACGCTTCGTCTTTGCTTCTCAGCATTCTAAGGGTTTGTGTTCGCTGGTCCAAAAACATAAGAATGTAGGCGTGAGGCTGAGAGTCTCAAGCATTGGACCGTACATAGTTGCTCAGAGAGCAATAGAGTCGGACAAAAAGGAGTAAAGAAGACCTTTACTCAACTTTTCGTTGATCCCTTGATTCAGATCACAATGATTGTTGACCGATAGCCCAAAATAAGCGCTGTATAGCCCGCGGTGCGGGAGAGATAAAGTCAATGAAGTTTGTGAGAGGTCGGGGAAAACGGCGAAGGGTTGTGCGTGTGAGAAGGAGTAGTAGTAGGGCTTGCTCCTTTCCCCGAGTGATTCCATGATAGCGAAAGAAATAAAAAAGAAAGCTAGACAGTTGGACGATCGTTTGTATGTTGTATGGGAAGATCTTGGACAAGCAATGGACTCTCCAGAGAACAAATGGCGTTACATTGGGCCTGCGTACGTTCAATCCTATAGAGAAACAGTGAAGCTCTTGAAGGAATCCCAGCCAACTCAGAACTGGCAGAAATATGATTTGGATTTTTTGAAGAAGGCACCGCAGGAGTTGTCTGTAAATGAGCTTCAAGAATGGAGAGATTGTATTCCTGAAGTAAGAGGGTACTTGGAGAATATTGTTGAGGATTGCAAATAAAGCGGGTGGAGATAGTGACTATGGAGATGTCAAGTTGGGTTATTGCTGCCTTTACTATTGTACTGGCAGTAACTACGATAGTTTATACTACAGTGACATGGAGACTTCTAAAGCGATCAGAAAAGGCATTTAAACAATCGAGAACTGCATTTCTGGTCAGTGTGCTGGATAGAATGATGAATTACGTGAACCAAAACACAGAAAAATTGGGCAAAGAAACCGTTAGAAGTTACGTGATCGGCCAATTGGCCGCTATTGATCAACTGGACAAGGATGCTTCTGAGAAGCTTTGGGAAGCTCTAGCTGCGTGGAGCAGCGACAATAAATACGAGATTTTCGTAGGAAGATTTGAGGAGATTCGCAAGAAGGGGTTGTATAAAGAAAAAGCGGAAAGCGGAATCAAGGCCAATAGCGGGTCGGGAGAAGGGTAGTGAGGAAAAAGAGGGATAGCGACTATTATTATTGGCCGCTGTATGTAGACTCCTGACATGCCACGAATACCGTTAGCTGTAGCGACAGGTTTCCCTCACCATGCTACTCGAAGGGGAAATTACCAGCGAGGTGTTTCTGAAGGCAAGGATGATTTCAGGTAATATCTAGAGTGGCCTAGAGATTATACTCGAAGAAACTTCTTGAAGATATGGGCATATTGTCTTATGAGTAAGAATTAATAAATGGTCGCTGTTCCCATTAGATTGCATGAAAGCGGTGTTGTTAATAGACCAAGCGTTCAAACCATGGCAAAAATTGCTGAAGCACTGGGTGTTTCAATTGAGGATTTAATAGAATAGGGCTATGCAACAGGAATTGCGAAAAGATAGCGAGTGCAGCGTAATCGATGGTGAACCTTGCAGGGTTATTGATTTTACGCCATTGGCTTCAGTTGAAAATGGTAGAGTTGTAGCTCCTAACATCACTGATCCCTATGCTTCAGTTACTTGGGAATGCAAAAAGATGCCAAGCGCGACAAAAGGATTTGTTACTCATAAAATGGATTTTGCTAATCTTTGGGCAGCTTTTAAGGAACGGGGCATATCTGATAATGAAGAAGTAATAATCATTTGGACGGCCAAGCATTACAAATATAAATTTCTAAAATTCCTTTCGCCCGCTTATCCAAAAATGTAGGTGATGATTTGTCCCAAGGAAGCTTTAGAAATAATGGTTGATTCAAATTGGAAACCAGAATTAACAGGTGAAGTTAGATGGAACGCAATGAAACCGATTGTAGGATGGAAACCAGGAGTAATGGAGTAAGGAAAATAGGGACAGCGACCATTATTATTAACCGCTGTATGCAAACTTCTGACATGCCACGAATATCAAGAGCTGTAGCAATGGGTTTTCCTTATCTCCTTACTCCGAGGGGGAATTATCATTAGCGTGTTTTTGAAGATAAAGATAGTCTTACAAACAGAATAGAGGGGCTGCTTGGGCGGCAACTAAAGGCTTTATGTCGCGGGAGGCCTCGTAAGAATCAATAAATGGTCGCTGTCCTTATTATTAAGTCTATTCCTATTTTAATAGAGATTGACGTCAAATTTAGATGTTATATAATGTGACTGACTGTAACAAGACACAAGGATAGAGCAATGTCTTCAGCATACAAAGGGACGAAAAGGTTAATAAAGGAACATCCAGGCTGGGCTTCCTATTGTCGAAGCAGTTCTTAAATGTGCAAAAGAACATGGATAATTTGCTGGAAGCTGGGTCTTAACTGAGGCGAAAAAGAAAGGAATAGAATGGTTTCCTGGGCTAAGAATGCTTGTGAGATATGGAATCTTGAAACATGAAGATACAGCAAGAGGTGGAAGAAGAGCTTATTATACAATGCCCGAATGCGAAAGTGTAGAAAAAGTTCTGTATGAATTGAAGGTCAATAAGTGAAATGTCGATACAGCGATGGAAGGAAGTTTCTGGACAAGCACTAGGTTGTATAAGTTGTCGAGTAAGATCATGGACAAAGCGTCTATAGAAGGAACAGTATTGTGCTGTTAGCGGGGCTTAACATAAGGAAAAATAGTAAAAAGAGACACCTTGAGAGACGGCAGAGGGACTGAGGAATGATGATCTCAAAATATCTGTTAAAATAATGAAATCTTGAGGTAGATTAGACGTATCCAAGAATTAGTTAAAACGTTACAAAATGGTAAGGGTAGTGTATATGTAAATGAATACAAATAACAAAATCACTTTATCCAAACTGACCTTCCTTAGAAAGCCTTATCGGGTCCTTCTGGAAAACGAACTAAGTTGTGCTGTACCTAGTGAAAAATGTGGAAATCATATTGTTGAGCAATTGGAAGGGAGATATCCGATTCTTGATCCCATGGCAGGATATGGTTCTCTTTTGAGTTTATGTAGCAAGAGAGGGATACCGTCCGTATCAATAGAGACCAATGTGCCTCGATATTTGTGGCAATTGATAAAAAATCCAAATCTTTCTCAAATATTTATCAGAATAATAGATCGGTTATTGGATGAAGAAAATAGTTGGCCTAAGGTAAGAAGAAGAGCTGACGTATCCAATAGCTGGTTTTTGATCGAGGCTTTAGATATTGTAAGAAGACTAATAAAATCTATATCTTTATCTCTTATAGAAAGAGATGTCTCATTTGAGATTAAACCAGAGATTATTGCTGCCGCGGTGATAGTGCCTTTTTGTGGTCGTTTGTCGTGTTGTACAGAAAGTGAGAATAATCCGGCGTGGATTAAAAAAGGCGGGATTGTTGTTTATATGGACTGGGAAAGTGATTTCAAGAAGTACCTGAACGCACTCAAGGTACACTTAGTTGAGATCGCTGATAGATCTATTCGCGGTGTTGAACATAAAGTTATTCTTGGCGATTGTCGCAAGATTAGATTTAAAAATGTGCGGTTTCATTCCTTTTTTACTTCGCCATCTTACCTAGATCGATTAGACCACTACAAGATGTTTGGACCCGAAATTGCTTTTTGTAATGCCTTAGGTATACGAGAGATAAAGCCATTCCTCTCTACAGATTATATTGGTTCTACTCTTGTAAGACGAACATCTATTGAACGGTTCTCGTCAAAGGTGGTTAGTAACTTTTTAGAATATATCCGGTCTTCATGTCCGAATAAATCTAGAAAGAATTATAATAAAATATATTGTTCCTACTATGCCAACTACTTTTACAGCTTGTTTGAGGCATATAAAAATATTTCACAGTTCCTACATTCCGATTTCGTTGGATTTATCATTGCTCAAAATAACCATTTTCGCAATACAGAGGTTCCAGTTGCTCAAGCAATAGTAGAAATGTGGAAAAGTTTTGGATTCAGGGGCAGAATAATAGATCGTAAGGAAATTTTTTATTTCGAAGCGTTAAATCTCAGAATTCGAGCTAGAGGAATAAAAGCAAAACAACTAGGGTTTATCATTAAGGTAACGAGATGAAATACCTCCCCAACGTTGTATATACAACTAAGTCTGGACTTTTCGTAAGGCAAGATAAAAATGTTGGATTATTAGTTTATTCGCAATATACTGGTCTAATATTTGTCGTGCATCCAGAAGATACAGATAATACTATTTCGTGGATGAATTTCGAAAACAGACTTATCTCTAGGAGCACAATCCATAATGCTCTTGGAGTCGGCTGGGATAAAAAAGTAAAAGAAGGTGCATTTCCAATGCCACATTACCTTGAAGGTCAAGGAAAATGGGATTCAAGGCCCTGGCCCAAGAGGTTTCCCATCGTAATTAACTGGCTATTAACCGGTAACTGTCCTCTGGCATGTAGATATTGTGATGCTGAAGATTTAATGCGTCAAAAGCGACCAGAGCCAAATGTTGAGGACATAAAACTAATTGCTTCTAGAATTCTTTTGTATAATCCACTAGTAGTGGTTCTGTCAGGAGGTGAACCCCTTATAAGTCCTCACCTAGAAGAATGTATCAAGTGGCTATACAAGCGTGCGGGAATTATTATTGATACTAGTGGATTATATCTTAATGAAGAGAAAAGAGAGTTATTAAAAAAATATCAAGTCGCCGTTCGCTTTTCGATAGATTCACCAATACCAAAATGCAATGATAGCCTAAGATGCCTCTCGAAAAAGAGAATAAACCCTGGAGAAGCCAATAATAGCAATTCTTCCCTTAAGAATGCCATTCAGTCTCTCTGCTCATCCTTTGACGAAAATTTAACAGTGTCCGTTCAAACGGTCGCTACCCGTAAAACAATAAATGATCTTCCTTTCTTTGGTGACCGCCTTTTCAGCCTTGGCATTAGGTCTTGGCGAATCCATTTAGTTTCCCTGCCAAAAGATAACATTAATTATGAGCGTCTTTTCGTTCCCATGAAATCACGCAAAAATATTCTTTCTAAGTTAAATAGAACGAAAAAGAGATGGAAAGGTATGGATCTTCAGATATTAGATGATATGAACAGAAATTATGCTGTGCTCGTTTCCCCAGACGGTGAATTTCTTGCAGAATCTAATGTTGGCAAAGGGAAGATTCTTTTAGATTCAGATAACCCGTTTCAACCCGATATCCACAAAATATTCCAGAGTGTCTCTCCAAAAAACCATGCAATGAGGTATTTGGATAGTCCGGGTTCACGGTGGAGAGGCGGTTGAATGAGTAGACAAAAGACAGTAAGTATTTGCTATACCGATATTCGAGGCTCTACTGAATTAAACAGGCTACTGGGTAATGATAGAACGAAGATTTTGAAGAATGAACACTTTAGAATTGCAGAGGAGTTAGTTAAGAACAATTCTGGAAAGCCTGTTAAGAGATTGGGAGATGGCATACTATGCTATTTTAGCAACCCAGCACATGCGTCCCAATTTGCATCTCAATTACAGTGGATAGAAAGTGACCACCCGGGATTAGTTCGTTGGCACTTTGAAATTAAGATAGGTCTTACCCATGGTCATGTTATCGTTGACGACGATGATATAATGGGAACTGGAGCAAATTTAGGAGCACGTGTTGGAGCTCTCGCTGATGTCGGACAAATCCTTTTCGACAAAAGAACATATGAGGCTTTAGAATCACAGTGGGGACGAGAAAAAGTTGATAGCCTCTGCTTTCGCTTGGGAGAGTATGACTTAAAGGATGCTGGAAAGGAACAAATATGGGAATTCAATTGGAAAAAATTGAATCTCGAGGAAGGACTCGTCCCAAATCTTGTTCGTGAGCATCTGACTGATACAGGTTTCGAGATTCAAAATAATGAGAATGTGCCGATTTCTAAAGGGGGAAAAATCTTTTGGCCAGTCGTTCCCAGAAACGTGGCTACTGCGATTCATCGCGGACAACTTGAAGCTATTAAGTTACTCTCATTTTGTGGGTGGACGACCGATCTTTTCATTGCCGATATAACTAATCTGTCTTCTCCTGAAAACGTAGACAAGAACTTCGAAGAGAGAATCAATGAATACGCAGAATCCATTGGTGTTTCCATAAATCAGGTAGTGTACATGAGTAAAGTTTTTACACCTAATTCTAGTGATTTTCCCAGATTGCAATCTATATTCAAAGAACTAGCAACTACCTTGGAAGTGAAAGACATTTTTGAATATGAAGGGAAGTCCTATGAAGATAAAAAGGAACTTGTAAGCAGCTATAAAGTGTTGGATTTTCTTCGTCCTGCCTACACCGTTGTTGCCCTTTTGATGTTTATTGAGAAAAATTCTCAAGAACAGATTATGGTTATAGCTGGTAACGATGAGAGAGTTCAATGGATGGATGTTCTTGCTAGAAAGTCTCTATATAATAGGATGAATATTATTTTCAACCCAGAATTGAAAAAGGGTAAACATTTGATGCGACAGACAAAAGATTGGCCGTATTGGCTTTCTAAAAAGGGTTGTTTGAGTGAGATGGAAGGAACAAATCTCGCTGAATGGCTATTTAAGCTTTTTGTTTTGTTACCCAAGTTTCCGTCCAATGAAGATACTGTTAAACGTGCCATTTGTGATAGGTGTTGTAAAAAAAAGGACTGCGGTGATCCCCTTTATAAATGTGAGAAATCAACAGAGATCGGACCCCATTTATTAAAGGCTATCTCAGACAAATTTGCCTGGTAATAAAGTGATTCCATGATATGTGAAACAGAAGTTAAAATCGCTTTAGGAGATCTTGGGAGTGTTAATGAGATACTGAAAAAATGCTCGAAGAGCTTTGAAACCATAAACAATAAAGTCTATCAATGCGACGAATATTTTGATACAGAAGATGAATTCCTAAAGAATCAGGACTTCACAGTTCGTCTAAGGACAGTAAATGACGATGTGTTTTTGGCAATTAAAGGCCCAAGAATGTATATTGACGGTAAGGTCCATGAACGTCTTGAGTTGGAGTTCAAAGTAGACGATAAGGAAAATATCTATAATCAAATTAAAAGACATTCCCTGAAAAGCACAACTATTATTGAAAAATATAGGTGGACATTTAAATCGGGAGATGCTTACATCTCAATCGATGAACTGCCATTCATTAGAAATTTTATCGAAATTGAAGGCCCCTATAAAAGCATAAGAAACGTTATTTCTTTACTGGAATTGAATGAGGATAATGCCATAGCTAAGAACTATACAGAATTACTTGAAGAAAGATTTCGTAATATTGGCATTCCAGGGCGACCAAACCTAAGGGCGACATTCGACCTTGAAAAAAAATGGATTCAATCTCAAAAAACATGAAGTTATGCATTATTCATATTAAGTCCTTATTCCCTAACGTATCTACGAACTACTCTCCTCATTTAATTGCCCACAGTATTGTATGGGTCCGCCAGTGATACCAATTCGAGTTTCCTACGTATCATTTATTAAGATAAGGATTCAGTAAGGGTTTTCTCGTACCTGTTGTCAAAAAGAGGAAACAAATGGATCCGAAGGAACTAGGGCCAGAAATCAAGCTAGTCTCCACAGAACTCCATCTAACCCAAACTCAACTTGCCCAAAGAATCAATTCCAAACAGAAAAGCATCTCTCGTTA
>JAUWZS010000004.1 GCA_030615205.1 Candidatus Aenigmatarchaeota archaeon
CCTTCTAGCAAGACATCTTTGGAAAGAGCTCGGATTAGATGAATTAATAGACGGTTACATGAGACATACCGAAGCAAAGATACCGGTGGAGCTTGCCTCATTTTTAATGGTAGCCAATCGACTAATTGACCCTTTAAGTAAACTGGCGGTCTCTTCCTGGTACAAAGAGAAAGTATATCTACCAGAACTGGAAAATACTAATTTTACCCCTCATGACTTTTACCGAAGTATGGACTATTTGGAAAAAATGAAGGAGGATATAGAAAAAGATCTCTACTATGAATTGTGTGACCTCTTTACCCTTAAACTTAATCTTGTCTTTTATGATACTACCTCCAGCTACTTTGAAGGAAAAGGACCCGATATAGCCAAACATGGTAAATCAAAAGAGCATCGTCCGGACAAGCACCAGATTGTTATTGGCCTTTTAGTAACTGACGAAGGAATTCCCATTGCTCATAAAGTCTTTGAAGGAGATGAAGCAGATAAAGCTACAGTGATAGAGACCATAAATGATCTCAAGAAGCGATTTAATCTTAAGCGAGTTATCTTTGTTGCCGATCGGGGTATGGTAAGTGAGGCCAACCTCGATTATATTAAGGAGCAAGGTTTCTCCTATATTGTCACCTTGAAGAAAAGACGTCTTAATGAAGCCAGAAAAGCAATAGATGCTACTTTTCCTCTCCTAGAAGAAAAAAAGAAAAGCTATGAAGAAGAAGGAAAGAACAAGAGTGATGAAAGGGAGAAAGAGCTTCTCTTTTCTGAATATAGAGTAAGAGATGAAGTGCGCTATCTTGTCTGTTTGAATCCAGAAAAGAAAGAAGATGACAAAATCTATCGAGAGGAAAGAATAGACAAAGGAAAAAAGAAATTAGAGAAAATCAAGCGCTCAGTAGAGACTGGCCAGATCAAGAACCGGGAAAAGATCTTAAAGAGAGCTACTCTTGCTTTAGATAAGAGTAATCGAAAATACTTTCATTATTCCTCTTTAAAAGATGGTCTTTTTTCCTACTCTTTAGTAGAGGAAGCCCTTAGGAAAGAAGAAAGATTAGATGGAATCTTTATTATCAAGAGTACCGCTTATGATCTTTCAGCAGAGGAGCTCATCAGGCAATACAAGAATCTCACTGGAGTAGAGAGAGCCTTTAAGGAGATAAAAGACTTTCTTCGCCTTCGTCCTATCCGCCATCATGAAGATAATAGAGTAAGAGCTCATGTCTTTATTTGTGTCTTATCATACCTTTTAGAGAAAATCTTGGAGAAGAAAATGAGACAGGCTCATCTTCAGATAACAGCCAGAGAAGCCTTAGACAGATTAGATGATATTAGATTAGCTAAAAATGAAGTGGCAGGAAGAGTTTTTCTTTGTCCAGTAGAGAGTAAGGCTAGACATAAGGAAGTCTTCGATGCTGTAGGAATAAAAAATATTCCTCGCATTCTCCCTACATAGCCATATTTTCAAGGAGCAAGAAATCTTATTCTCTTAAGAAACCAAACTAGAAAAAGTATAAGTCGCTATATTAACCATTTTCTCTGAGTTAATCAAAACACCAATCGCTCTAGGCCGCATCCAACAAGCAAAAGAAGAATCTGTGGTGACAAATTGAAAAATGAAATCCTTATCTAATAAGGGATAGCGACATCAGCTGTCAAACTTAGGTTTAAAGTCTTAGAAGTGGCGGATTGGAAATCATCCAATTGTTTGAGTAAAAACTAGCAACTCAGAAAGGAGAACTTTTTGGAGGGCTTGCAGGCATTGGAAGTAGCCGGGAAATCGAGGTATGGAAATGAAAGTAGAAGTAACGGAAGTATGACAGCGGAAAATTTAAGAAATAAATGGGCTATTTGTTTGGGTGGTTCTGCTTCTAAAATTCCTATAATAAAATCAACGAAAGCCAGAGGCTTGGATTGTTGCATTATTGATCAAAATCCAAATTGTGTTGCTAAAAATTATTCGGATTTATTTCTTAATATTAGTACTTTTGATTCAGATACCATTATTAAACAATTGGAAAAATCAGGAATTAAAGATGATATAATTATTCTGTTTGCATATACTTCTTTAATGCAGGCTCAATATTCTGCATCTCATATATCAAAAGAATTAAACATTCCAGGTTGGTCTAAATCATTACTTAACTATGCTTGGAACAAGCAGTCTTTTAAGAATCTCTGTGGTGAAATTGGAATATTAACTCCCGAAAGTACTGTTTCAAAAAACATTAATGAAATAAAACATTTTATTAAAGAAAAAGGTAAGGTTGTTTATAAGCCAATAAGTGGTAGTGTAGGATCAGAATCGGTTCACATTATTGACTCTGCGGCAAATTTAAATTCCACGGGCTATAAAAATAATTCGTTTTTTCTTGAAGAGTTTGTTGGCAATGAATTGTATTCGTTAGATGGATTAGTCATAGATCACAAAATCGTTTTTGAAATAATTACCAGAAAATATGTAAGATCTGGTACATTAGCAATTGACGGATTTGTTGTCTGCATGAATGAAAAAATAAAAAATACTATAGTTACACACGCTAAAAAACTAATTAAAGCAATGAAGCTTAATAATACTTTCTTTGGTTTTGATATTATATTGCATAATGATTTATTTTATTTCATAGACTTCGGACTTTTGCTGGATTGTGAAATTGATAGATTTTTGAGTTACACTAGTATAGATGTATTTGGATTATTTATTGATTATATTTTAAAATTAAAACCTATAGAAAGCCTAAGGCTTGATAGAAAAATTGCAATGGCATTTATATATCCCCATAAAAAGGGCATTATAAAAAAATTGCCCAATTTGGAAGACACCAATGCGGATTTGAGAAATATGGTCATTGAATTTAATAAGGACGAAAATGATGAATGTGAACCCAGAGGTATTGTTGCAGATAAAATAGGACACATAATTACGGAACGCACAGAATGGAGTAACATTAAAACAATTGCAGATCAGATGGAAAAGAAAGTAATTATTGAGAAGGAAATCCCGTAAATGATTAAATCTAATGTGATGAAACATGCCTTAATGATCGGTGGAGGAATTCAGGAAGTTGAAGCTGTTCATCAATTAAAAGAAGAAGGCTGGCGGGTTGGCATCACAGACAGAAATCCCAATTGTCCTTGTCGGGGATTGGCTGACTATCTAATAATAGCAGATGGCCGTGATCCAGAGCTTATTATTGAATCCCTATTAATTGACAGAGAGAAAAATGGATTACCTAAGGTACTTTTCACTTTGACTGAGTTGACGACAACTGTAGCCATAGTGTCTAATGTTTTGGGGCTACCTTCCCCTTCAATCAAAGGTGTTGCTGTCAGTCAATCAAAAGCTGCTTCTAAGTTGACCTGGCAAAAAAATAAAGTTCCGACACCTGCTGGTTACGTGCTGTCCAAGGATGAAGATGCAAGTCGGGTTTTAGCTGAAATCGAATATTCTTGTGTGGTGAAGCCTGATATTTCTTTTGGCGGACAGGGTGTATCTCTCGTAAATCGTGCGGAGGATATGACTAATGCGCTAGAATTGGCTTTTCGTACTTCAAAAAGTGACAAATGTGTTGTAGAGAAAAATATTAGAGGTACTTTACATGATGGAAATGGATTTTTTTCATCCGATGGAAAGTTTCACCTCTTAAGTATTTCTGACAGAATACGGTCAAATAAGATTTCTGTGGAAGGCGGGGCAACATGTCCATCTAGTTTATCAACCAAGCAACAGCATGAGTTTTCGTGCTTATTTGAAAGAGCTTGTAGAACTCTTGGAATTAAATACGGGCCCGTAAAAATAGATGCCATATTTGACGGTGAAAAGTTTTTTGTTTTGGAAATTGCTGCTCGACTTCATGGCCCTCGTAATAGCTTGCTCTTAATTCCAAATAGTTACGGCAAATATTTACTTCCTTCTGTTATTGAATCAATGGTTGAGAAACAACCACCGCAATGGAATTTTGAAGATCAAAAATATATATCTTGTTATGAGCAAATTGTTGTCTCCCAAGAAGGTAAGATATCGAATATAGAAGGCATTAAAGATATTCGTAAAATGAACAATGTTGTATATATACAGTTATTTAAAAATAAGGGGGATAAAATAATAATTCCAAAGAATTCAACTGAAGTGGTCGGTTATATTTTTGTCGTGGGAGATAATGTTAAAGAATCTCAACAAAAGATTAAAAATGCAAAAAATGCTTTAAAATTTAGTATTGAGAATTAGTGCCAAAATTGAAGAACAAACAATGAAGTACGTAAAAGTTGTTTTAGAGATAAACAAAAATATGAAGTGTATTGAAATAGTTCAAAAATGAGATGGGTACTATGGACTCTATTCAGCAATTGAAAAAATTATCAAATGATATAAGAATTAAATCTTTATTGGCAATATACAATGCTAAATCTGGCCACCCAGGCGGCTCATTGTCTGTAGCAGATATTTTAGTATTTCTTTACTTTGGAGAAATGAAAGTTCGATCTGGGGAGCCGGATTGGATTGATAGGGATAGATTGGTTTTATCCAAAGGGCATGCCTGTCCAGCCCTGTATGCAGCATTGGTACTTAAAGGGTATTTTCCTGAATCAGACTTAAATGGTTTAAGAAAAATAAATCATTATTTAGAAGGTCATCCAGATGTAAAAATTCCTGGCATAGATGCACCTTCAGGCTCTCTGGGGATGGGGCTTTCCCAGGGACTCGGAATGGCGATGGGGGCACGATATACGAAACGGGATTTTAGAACTTATGTAATTTTGGGCGATGGAGATATGGAAGAAGGTAGCACCTGGGAAGCATTTATGGCAGCGGGACATCATAAAATGGATAACTTAGCTGCAATACTGGATGCCAACAAATTACAAGGGGAGAATTTCGTAGAAAAACAGATGAACTATTTTCCGGTAATTGAAAAAGTATCTGCATTCGGCTGGCATACAACTGAAATTGATGGACATAGTTTTGAGCAGATCAGAGATGCACTAAATGAGGCAAAAAATACAAAAGAAAAACCTACATTTATTTTAGCTCATACCATAAAAGGCAAGGGAGTTTCGTTTATGGAAAATAGTAAATATTGGCATGGGAGTGTTAAAATGACAGATGAAGAGCTGAAGAGAGCGTTGGAAGAGTTAGAGGTTAAAAATGAATGATTTACAATTTTGGAACATAGGCGAAAAAGTATCATTGAGAGAAGCATTTGGAAGAATACTTGTTCATGAAGCAAAAAAAAGAGATGATTTTGTATTATTTGATGCTGATGTAGCAGGCGGAACAGGGGCCAAGCCATTTGTTCAAGAATTCCCAGAGAGAGTAATGCAATTTGGAATAGCTGAACAGAATATGATGGCTGCAGCCGGAGGATTTTCAGATGTAGGTATTATCCCTGTTGTTTCTACTTTCGCCGTTTTTGGAACAATGAGGGCTCATGAGCAGTTTCGAACTGCTATTGCTTATCCAAACCGCAATGTAAAATTATGTTGCTCTCATTCAGGCGTGGATGTGGGGCCAGATGGTGCAACTGCTCAGATGTTAGAAGATTTGGCGATTATGCGTTCTATTCCTAGTGTTACGGTTGTAGTTCCTGCAGATGCAAATGAATTAATGAAGATTTTTCCTGTCATTTTAGATAAGAAAGGGCCTGTCTACATGCGGATTGGCAGAAGTCCAGCACCTGTGATTTTTAGCAAAAATGATAAATTTGAAATAGGGAAAGCAACAAGAGTTAAAGAAGGAAAGGACGCTACAATCATAGCTACAGGTGCGATGGTTGCCCGTGCTATTGAATCTGCACAAATTTTAGATAAAGAGGGTATTTCTGTTAGAGTAGTTAATCTTTCTACTATCAAGCCTTTAGATGATAAGGAGATTCTATCTGCAGCTAAAGAGACTGGAGCTATTGTAACTGCTGAAGACCATAATGTGATGGGCGGTATGGGAAGTGCTGTCTCTCAATTTATTGTGGAAAATCACCCTGTTTCTATGAAAATTATTGGCGTCCAAGACCTCTTCGGAAAATCTGGAGAACCCGAAGAATTGGCAGAATATTTTGGATTAACAGGAAAACATCTCTGTAAAGCAGTAGAAGAGATTTTAAATAGAAAAGGAGCAAAATAATGCAACTTAATGGGAAAATCGCTTTAGTCACAGGGTCAAGCCGTGGCATTGGGAAAGCTATAGCCATTGCTATCATGGAAGCAGGCGGTGCAGTGATAGTTACTTATAAGAAAAATAAAGATTTGGCGAATGAAGTGGCCAAAAAAGACAAAATAGGGAAGTCTATAGCTGTTCAAATGGATGTATCAAACCGTTTATCTGTAAAAAAAGCAAAAGAACATATATTAGATACATTTCATTCAATTGATATTTTAGTTAACAATGCGGGAATTAATCATCCAAACGATTTTGACAAAATCAGCGATGAAGAGTGGGATAATATATTAGCTGTCAATTTAAGAGGTCCATTTATTGTTACGCAAGAATTCTTGCCTATTATTAAAGATGGAGGAGCAATTATAAATATATCTTCTGTAAGTGGTCAATATGGTGGCCCAAGAACCACTCATTATGCTGTTTCTAAAGGTGGATTGATTACTTTTACGGAAAATTTGGCAATATTTTGTGCATCGAGAAATATCAGGGTAAATGCAGTTTCTCCTGGATTAATTGAATCTAAGATGGCTGGAGCTGCAAAAAATTTGGGCATTTCCAAAAAGATTTTATTAAAACGGATGGGGAAACCTGAAGAAGTGGCAAATGTTGTTGCATTTTTGGCGTCTGATGCAGCTTCCTATATTACAGCTCAAACAATTAATATAAATGGAGGGTTATATTTTTAATATGAAGCAATTAAAAAGTTGTCCAATCTGTAATCATTCTGCTTTTAAGTTAATTGATACAATTACAGCAAGTAATTGGAATGTACTGGTTGGAGAAAACCTTCAAAGGGAAGAGCATGAATTTCAAATAAAAGAATGTAAATATTGTGGACATATGATTTATGTTGGTAGTTATTCTGAAGAAATGTTCTCGTTCTTGTATTCCAATAATTCTGAATCTTTAACTATAAAAACACGGCCTTGGATCTTTGAAACTATTTTTAATTTCACATTTCCACAAATGAAAATAAAAGACAAGATTCATTTAGCTGATTTTGGGGGAAGCTACGGTTCATTCCTAAATAATTTAATTTCAAAACTTAAGGCAAGCAACTGTAAAATTTTTGCAGATAGTTATGACCTTCGAATTCCAAATATAGAGAAGGGACCTATCGATTTTCATAGTTGCAATTTTAATGTAATTAAAGATTTGAAAAAAAACTTGCAAGATTTCGATTTTGGTTTTTGTATTCATACTTTAGAGCATTTATTAAAACCAAGAGAATTTCTCAGAGCATTATATACATATAATAAAAGAAACTTTCACCTATATATTGAGGTTCCAGCAAATGAGTTATTGAACAAAAACCATGCACGAAGTGTTGGGCTTATTCACCCTCAACATATCCATATCTTTACAAAACCTAATTTGGAATTTATGATTACCACAATTGGTTATTCTATCGTTAAGAGCAAGTATGAAAATAAAGGTGATATTCCCCGCATTCAATTGTTGATAAAAAAGAAAAATAACAATTTAAAAAAGATTGTGAAAAGGTTTATGGATTATAAAATTTACTTATTACATAAAGCAGCTAAGATAATATTAAAAGAGTGTTCTTCTAAGAAAAAAGTAGCAGTTTGGGGTATAGGGCAAGAATTTTATAACATAACAAAAATTGAGCCTAATATCGTTAAATATATACAATCAGGCGATCTTCTTCTAATTGATTTAAATTTAGCTCGAAAATCAGTATTTCGAACTAAAATTGTTCACCCTAAGGATATCCCAGTTAAATTAGATAAAATAATTATTCTACCAATAATCAAACATACTCGAGAAAGTATAAAATCATCAGCTTTGCAGCTTGGGCTTAACGAAACCAAAATTATTATTCCATATCAATAATTGAAAGGAGAAAAATGCACTATAATTTTAATAAAGAACTCCCTTTATTTCAGCTTAATATTCCTACCCAGCTCTATGCTGGGAAAAACGAATCAGAGAGAATCAAAGATATTATAAGTCAGTTTGGAAAGAGAGTATTAGTCATCTCTATGCAAGATTTATCAGAAATGGCTGAGAGAATTAGGAATTATATTACGACAGCAGAAATTAATACCGAATTAATTCTCTTAGAAAATATTGAACCCACATGTTCTTATATTGATAAATTAAAACAGCAGTTAAAAGGTAATAAAATAGATGCTGTAATTGGTATTGGCGGCGGAACAGCTATTGATACTGCAAAAGCATTAGCCATTGCTCTTACACATTCTGATCCTATCTGGCTTTACACTAATCTATCAAACAGACCACCGCTACCATTGGTGAATCAAACATTGCCAGTAATTGCTATTCCTACAACATCAGGAACTGGCACAGAAGTAACACCCTATGCAGTTTTAACCAATACTGAGACAAGTCAGAAGGGAACAATTCAGCAAGCAGAGATATACCCTAAAGTGGCTATTCTTGATCCCGAACTCACAAAGACCCAACCACCTAAACTTACTGCTGCAACTGGAATTGATGCTTTTGTCCATGCTTTAGAATCATTTATAAATGTTTCAAAATTTTCACCGGTGGCGGAATGTACAGCAAGAGAAGCAATGATAATCATTTATAAGGTTTTACCTGAGGTTTATAAAAATCTCAACAATCTTGAAGTGCGGCTGGAGATGAGTTGGGCAAGTACTCTCGCTGGAATAGCTATTTCCCATCGGGGTACAACAGCGATTCACGCCATTGCAGAACCTTTAGGTGCAATTACCCATATTCCACATGCTGATGCGGTGGCAATATGTACTCCGCCGGTTCTAAAGCATACTTGGAGTAAAGCTATTAAGAAATTTGCACTGCTTTATGACATTTTTGAACCATTTAATCGATATGAAAAAACCGAGGCATATAAAGCGGAAAAGATTGTTGAATTAATTATTACAATGTTTGAGAAAGTCAATATGGTTAAAAAAATTAAGGATTACGTTGAAACTAATGACCTTACCGATAAGTTATTGGGAGATGTAATTAAATATAAATTCAGGCCTTTAGCTCAACATCCAGTTAAGTTTAGTAAAAAGGAATTGACACTAATAATAAGTGATATCATTGAATAAAGAAAATAAGTTACAAAACAGAAACTTGAGCAAGACTCACAAAGCATAAAAATATTATAAACATGAGGGAAATGGATATGTCTTTAGAAAAGATTCACGGACCAAAAGATTTAAAAAGTTTGACTTTAAATCAGCTAAAAGACTTAGCGGATGAGGTTAGAGAATATCTTATTGATTCACAAGCTAGAACTGGTGGACATATTGGTCCTAACCTTGGTGTGGTAGAATTGACTGTTGCTTTGCATTATGTTTTCAATTCGCCACATGATAAGATTATATGGGACGTAGGACATCAGTGCTATGTTCATAAAATGCTTACTGGAAGGCTTGATACTATGAGGACAATGAGACAGAATGGTGGATCACCCGGTTTTCCTGCAAAAGATGAGAGTCCACATGACGTATTAGATTCAAGCCATGGGGGGACTTCTTTATCAGTGGCACTTGGTATTGCTTTGGCAAATAGACAAAATAATGTGAATGATTTGCCCATCGCTGTCATAGGAGATGGAGCGTTAATTGAAGGAATGGCTCAGGAAGCATTAAATCAGATTGGCAATGAAAAAGTTCGTATGCTTATAGTATTAAATGATAATGGACGTGCTATCGATGCTAATATTGGAGCAATTCCAAATTATCTCAGTCAACTTCACATAGGTGAAAAAGTTGATGACAAAATGTTTACTTTATTGGGCATCGAATATGTCGGTCCAATTGATGGGCATGATTTGAACTCTCTAATTACAAGCTTAAAAAAATTAAAGAATATTAGTAGACCCGCTGTATTACATATTAAGACTGAGAAAGGAAAGGGACTTTCCTATGTTGAAAAAAGTCCGATTCGTCTTCATTTTTCATTCCCATTTAATAAAGAAACTGGTGAATTAATAGCAGAACCCAAAGAGAGCAGTATCTTCTATAAACCTAAATCGAAATTCAATGCTGTTATGATAGGTGATAAAATTACAGAGATTACTAAAGCAGATAAAAGGATTGTGATCATTACTCCTGCCACGCGTGGTGCTATTGAGTTACACAAATGCTTTGATGAAGTTCCGGAACAATGTTTTGATGTTGGAATGGCGGAACAGCACGCTGTTACACTGGCAGCCGGTCTTTCAGTTGGTGGGATGAAACCAATTGTATGTTTCCAATCTACTTTTTTCCAGCGTTCATTTGACCAACTTGTTCATGATATTTGTGCAAATAAATTGCCTGTATTGTTTATACTTGCTCGATCAGGATTAGCAGGGTTGGATCACGCAACCCATCATGCACCTTTAGATATTTCTTATTTAAGTTGTGCCCCAAATTTAAAAATATTTTTTCCAATTGACCACATTGCTTTTGGGGCCTTTCTTGAAAATATAGCAAAAAATTGGGTTGATAGTCCAACAATTTTATTATTTCCCTATGGTACAATTGATAGTATTGAACTAAACAGTGAAGAACGAATTTTATTAAGAGAAAACACTTTTGATAAAAATAACGTCGGTATAATACTTTCTACTGCGGGTAGAATTAAAAGTGCATTAACGCTTAAAAAATTGCTTGCTAAACAGAAAGTTAATTTTGCTGTTCTTAATGTAGTTCAACTAAAGCCGCTTGATAATGAATTGTTTACCAAAATTTTAAACCGTTACGATAAAATTATCACAATGGAAGAAAATGTTGCTCGGGGTGGTTTTGGCAGTACAGTTTGTGAATTTGCTTCTGACAACGGCTATAAACCTGATATAATTAGAGTAAATCTTGGCGATGTTTTTATAGAACATGGTATGCGTCCCTATCTATATAAAAAGTATAACATTGATGAAAATTCCATTTTAGAGAAAATACAAAAGCGTTGGGAATTTAATAATTTGCCATAATAAGGAGTTACATATTTTATGAAAGTAAAAGCAGCTAAACTTGTGGCTCCTAAGAAATTTGAGTTGGTAGAGATTGAACTCCCTTCCCTTACTAACGATGAGGTTTTAATTAAAATTGCAGCTTGTGGTTTATGCACGACAGAGCTTCCTGTAT
The DNA here is from genome assembly GCA_030615205.1 of Candidatus Aenigmatarchaeota archaeon. Taxonomy (GTDB): domain Archaea; phylum Aenigmatarchaeota; class Aenigmatarchaeia; order CG10238-14; family SCSR01; genus JAUWZS01. The sequence goes on from JAUWZS010000004.1 coordinate 11,239, forward strand.
TTGAGGGAGTTTTAGTTGGTACTCCGGGGGTATCTTTCAGATACAAGGAGTATCCTGCGGATTTAGGTCATGAAGTAGTTGGAAAAATAGTAGATATTGGAAAAGATGTAACAAACTTAAAGATTGGGGATTTGATTACTGGTATGACTTATAGTGGTTGTGGGTTTGCACAATATATGATTGAAAAAGCAAATCAATTAGTCAAAATTCCTGAAGGTGTAGTTTTAGAAAATGCCTTAGGTGAGCCATTAATGTCTATTGTAAATATTTTAAGACAAATTGCTCCTGATTTTGGTGATGACATTTTAATAGTTGGTGACGGTTTTATGAGTCTTTTGACAGTGGCAGGGTTATCACATTATCCCGTCTCTAATCTAGCGGTAGTGGGGCATCATGAGAACAGGCTTTCCTTGGCAAAGAAATTTGGTGCTACTACTATAATTAATTCTAAGAGAAGTAATGCCTGGGAGAAAGTGATGGCTTTAACGGACAAAAAAGGCGTAGAAATATCCATCGACCTTGCAGGAACTTCAGCTGCTTTACGTTTGGCTGCAAGTTTATGCAAAGCAAAGTCAAGGGCAAAACTTGTTTTAGCTGCTAGTTATAATAATGATATGCCTATTACCATTGGAAATTACATGCAAAATAGGGCTCCAATTCTTGTTCCAGCATATCCAAGTCATTCATTAAATAAAATTGACGATGTGAAAAGAGGGCTTTGGGCTTTATCGAAAGGAATTTTTCCTATGAAGCAGTTAATAACTCATAGATTCAAACTTTCGGAGTTAAATCAAGCCATGGAAATAGCCCGAATGCGAAGTAATGGTTATATTAAAGGAATAGTTTTACCTTGGCTTTAAAAAATAAATTCCAAGAGGTTAAATGTATGCACAAGAGATTACTGATAATCGGTGCTGGTCTTGAACAAGTACCAGCTTATAGACTTGCAAAGAAAATGGGATTGTATATTGTTGGAACGGATATAAATCCTAAAGCACCTGCTTTTGAATTTGCTGATGACAAAATTATCGCCAGCACTCGTGATGTTGAGGACACATTAATGAAAGTAAAAAAATATGCTAAGAAAAACCAAATTAACGGTGTTATGACCATTGCTAACGATGTACCTCTTACTGTAGCCACAGTAGCGTCAGAATTTAATCTTCCAAGAATGTCCATTAAATCAGCAAAACTTGCGTCAAATAAGATATTAATGAAAAGGGCATTTGTTAAACATCGAGTGGCAACACCAGATTTTTGGGAAATAAAAGACATAAAGGAACTAAGGTCCTTGGTGAGAAAAGTAGAATTACCTTTAATACTTAAACCAAGCGATAGTCGTGGAGGAAGAGGTGTTGTTTTAATTGATGAAGGAATTAAATCAGAATGGGCATGGAAAGAATCTTCCAAATATGCTGACAATAAAATATTAATACTGGAAAAATTTGAATCTGGCCCTCAATTAAGTGTAGAAGGAATATTTTTAGAGAAAACATTTATCCCTATCGCTTTTGCAGATAGAAATTATGATAATCTTTCTGAAACAAAGCCCCATATTGTTGAAAATGGAGGTGTGATTCCATCTAAATTCCAAGGGAGAATATTAAAGGATATTGGTTCTTTGGTCCAGAGCGCTGCCTTAGCATTAGGTATTTCCTGGGGTACAGTAAAAGCTGATATAGTAATAACAGAAAATAGACCTAAAATAATTGAATTAGCGGCTCGATTAAGTGGCAATTATTTGGCAACCCATCATATTCCAATGGCCTACGGCGTTGATATTGTCACTCCTTTAATAAAAATGTCTATAGGAGATAAAGTAAAAAAAACCGACCTGAAAATAAAGCAGAGAAATTACTTAGGTGTGAGATATTTTTTTCCACCACCAGGAAAAATAATTTGTATTAAAGGTATCCATGATGTGGAAAAATTAAATTATGTTCGTATGTTTAAACTCTATAGAAACGTTGGTGATGAGCAACCAGAAATTACCGATCATACAAAACGCGCAGGAACAATAATTTGTGAAGGACCTGATTATAATACCGCAATGCGGCGTGTCGAAGAGGCTGTAAAGAGAATTGTATTTATAACGGATTAGAAATTATGTTAAACCTATACTCCATATTTCATCTAAATTTAATGTACTCCTCAATAGAGGCTGAGGATAGATCCAAAGCTATAAAAAAGTGCTATTGGCCACTGTTAAAATTGTCCTCCTCCCTTGAAATTCCATTGGGAATAGAGCTAACAGGCAGAACTTTAGAGTTAATAAATGGGATTGCTCCTGAGTGGACTAACAGATTGCGAGAACTATTGAAAGAGAAAAAAGTAGAACTGGTAGGCAGTGGTTATGCACAAATAGTAGGTCCTCTTGTGCCGGCGGTTGTAAATGATTGGAATCAAAAGTTAGGTTTAAAGGTTTATGAAAAGATTTTAGGAATCCGGCCACAAGTTGCCTTGGTAAATGAAATGGCATATTCGGCAGGAATTGTAGAACACTATATTAACAATGGTTACGAAGCTATTATTATGGAATGGAATAATCCACGCAGGTATCATCCTGAATGGGAAAATGAGTGGAGATATTTCTCGCAGCAGGTCACTGGAGCAGATGGCAAAAAGATTCCTATAATTTGGGCAGATTCTATTGCCTTCCAAAAGTTTCAGCGTTATGCACAAGGAGAAATGGATCTAGGAAATTACATTGAGTATCTCCAATATCATTGCAACAAAGAGGAAATAAGGTATTTCCCTGTGTATGCAAACGATGCAGAGATATTTGATTTTCGTCCAAGTAGATATAGCACAGAAGCAGAAATTAATAAAGAGGGTGAATGGAATCGCATTGCAGAGTTTTATGATAATATAAAACGAGACAGCTCTTTTAAGCTGATAAAACCATCAGAAGTTTTATCAGGCTTAAATGATGAAATGGCCGGAAATGAATTAAGGCTCGAATCTCCAGAACAACCAATTCCTGTGAAGAAACAGGAGAAATATAATATTAATAGATGGGCTCTAACAGGCAGGGATGATTTAAACATCAATACTATATGTTATAAAATTTATAATGCTTTTTTAAAAGGTAATCCCAACAAAGAAAACTGGAAAGAGCTTTGTTATTTATGGTCAGGTGATTTTAGGACTCATATTACCTCTAAGCGGTGGAGTAGTTATTTAGATAGGTTGAATAGTTTTAGAGAAAAGTGGACTGTGAGGTATGAAATTAGCATTCAAAGAAATAATCAGCAGATTATCAAGTTGCCATATCGACTTAAAGGATTTTCATTGAGCGAAGATAAAAAATTTTTAACTATAGAAACTAAAACCTTAAAATGTTCTTTGAACAAATTTAGGGGGTTAGTTATTGATAAACTCTGGTTTAAAAATATCTCTTCAGAACCTTTATTAGGAACTCTCCCACATGGTTATTACGATGATATATCACTTGGTGCAGATTTTTATTCAGGACACTGCATTATTGAAAGACCTGGTGAGCATAAGATTACAGATTTATTAGCATGTAAACCAGAGATACTATATGAGAATAAATCATTAGTCATAATCAGATGCGAGATATTTAATAGGAATGTCAAATTTAATAAAGAGTATAAGATTTATTTTGAGAAGCCTTATATGGAGATTGCAAGCAAAATCACACTTCCAAAACGGCGGCTTGCAATCATTCATCCAATGAATATCACTTTTGTCCCAACTTCATTTGATAAAGAATCTTTGTTCTATGCAACCCATAATGGGGAAAAAATTATAGAAAGATTTAAAATTGGTCATAAAGTGGTTTATCATGCTCAAAGTCTTTCTCATCTCATTTCTGCAAAACATGGTTTGGGAGCAACTGAAGGAATAATTGTGGTCGGCGACAATAAAAGACGGATATCAATCTACCATGACCAAACAAAGTCTGCTTTGATTCCTTCAGTTCATTACCTACCCATAGATGATGATCAATACTTTTTAAGGCTGGAATATTCGGCTCAAGAGATGGATGAAACGTTTGTGAAAAATAGAGAATGTCAAAAGTTGGAATGTCGTTGGAAGATAATGATCTATAGAAATTCTATTGGAGGCTTGGTTTGAATGAAAAATGTAAATGTTAATTCTCCACAGGGAGTTCATAACTCATTATTTCATAAGGTTGGCAAGGGAGTAACTTAGGTAACTACAGTCGGAATATGTGCTAGTGGCTTAAATTTGGTGGGCGCATAACGACCCTTTGCCAGAAGTAACCGCAGGAGGCTTGGAGGTATCACTGATGGACACCATTACTGTTATTTCGACCGCTTCAAACCGTCATGTTGTCGATTCGTATCATGAAGCAATTCAGTCATTGAAATCAGGGAATGTTGTGTTTAGACATATAGGATTAGCGTCTGATCTGTGGTATTTAGGGGATGCGCATGGCGCTTACTGCGACTATGGTTATGAAGTCTATGATTTTCCGAGACCATCCGGTTCTACAACCCCGTGGTGGCACACAGCAAATATTGAACAGGAGGTTATAGAGTCTTTAGGTTCAATCAAGGATTTTGTCAACCACTTGATTCGCAGTTATGCTCCTAACGCCTTTTTGATAGCCGATGATAGAGGACCCATGGAGGTCTTTTTGATCAAGATATTCAATGACAAGCATATTCCAGTAGTTCTGTTGGAGCATGGATACGGTTTTTCGTTTCCTCAGGAAGCAACATTTACGTTTCAACAAAGAATCGGGAAAATCATGGAAAATATGTATGGATCCCTTAAAAAAAGAGGAAAATCCTTGCTGAAGGCACTTAATCACAAGGAAGCGTTTACGTTGCAATCAATGTTTTCTTCTAGCACTATGCTACCTGAAGTAAAGCCCTTTGGTCATAATGGTGATTATTTGATATGTTCCTTGTGTGAATTGAGTAAGAGAATACTAATAAAGCATGGTGTCGATGCCGAAAGAATTCGAGATACAGGCTACCCTTATTTTGACAAATTAGTTCGAATAAAGCAATTAAAAGAATCTCAAGCACGAGCACATACCCAGCGTCCAAGGATTCTCATAGTTTCCTCTGGCTTTGGTATTTTTGGGGAAATCAAGCGTGCAGAGAAGTTCTATAGCTTTCTTATTGATGTAATCGAGCTACTACATTATGACTATGAGATATCTGTTAGATTAAAGCCGGGAGAGGATGTAAGTTTATTCCTTGGCCCTGTTCTGCTAAGAAAGTTGCAAGCCAGCACTATAAGATACGATGACAACGCTAAGCCGTCTTACGAGTCACTTCAGGATTACGACTTAGTGATGGGAGATGTCTCGATGGTGCTTTTGGAAGCCATTATTCTCGATAAGCCAATAGTTGTTTTTCATTATCGTGATTCACTCAAACAGCCTAAGAGCATTCAGGAATCTATTCTACGAGATACTTTAGGTGTGATAGTGTTGGATGATCCGCTTGAGGCACGGAAAATAGTGAAGAAAGCCTTGGCAAGCCAGTATATAACGACTCTCACCAATAACTTAAAGAGAAATGAACGCTGCTTGTTTCATAGGCTTGATGGTAAGGCTGGATATAGAGTAGGGCATGTTATACTCGAGGCAGTAGCCGGTCAGTAGTAGCCGGGAAAGTGTCCCTGGTGTTACCGAATGGGTAGTGATGCTGTGAGGTAAATGCTCAGTGAACTACGTCATTGCGAGCGGAGCGAAGCAATCTGTATTAGATTTCTGAGGGTAATCTCGAGATTGCTTCGTCGACCCTGCGTGCCTCCTCCATTAGACTATAAAGTATAAAATATGGTATAATGGGACACAGATCTTTGATATAAAACCGAATAGAGAGTCGATTAAGTCTAACGCTCCTCAAAAGAAAAACTTATATTGCGAATAAGACCCGACTCTCTATGATGATTAAAGCTATATAGTGTTACCATCGCTTATAAAAGCGATTATTAATGGAGGAAGCTCATATCATCATTTATTCGGTACAAAAAAAGAAAGGAGTCCCATTATGACAAAGAACATTTTTTTCATAGGACTTGATATTGCTTGTGATGATTTTGTAGCAAGCATATATCAGTCCCCTGGAAAACAAACAATTACCAAAGAAGCTATTAAAAACAACCCAGAGGGTTTTGGTATGTTAATCTCATGGCTTAAAGAGCACAATATTGATTGCATAAATTCTGTTATCTCGATGGAAGCAACCGGTGTTCACAGTGAAGCCATCGCCTATTATCTATCAACTTATGGCTTTAAGGTTAGCGTTGAGCCCCCTCTTAAGGTAAAACGTGCCTTTGATCCAGTAGGCCATAAGACAGATCCTGTTGACAGCAAACAAATCGCTGAATATGCCTATAGATACAGCGATGAACTTAGATTTTGGCAGCCCAGAGAAGATATCCTCGAGAAAATCAAGCAACTCTTAACAGCCAGGGAGCAATTCACAAAGCAAAGTACTGCTATCCAGAATGCCATGACCTCTTACAAAAGACATGTTGTCCAAGTGCCTTTAATCGTAAGGACTCATCACGAGACTCTAAAAGAGCTCAAGAAACATATTGCCGAGATTGACAAAGAGCTAGATCGGCTTATACGTCAAAATCCAACAATCTCTCAAATGACCAACCAGCTAAAGGGTATTCCAGGTGTTGGATTATTATTAGCCTCTAACTTAATAGCAATCACTGGTGCATTCAATGGTATATCTAGCTACAAAACTCTATCCGCATTCTTAGGTATATGCCCTTATCAACATAGAAGCGGAAAATCAATCTATAAAGCTCCTCATATACGTAATTTTGGACCAGCATATACCCGTAAGCTACTTATGCTTGCTGCCCGCTCTGTTGCTACTCACAATGTACCATTTAGAAAATATTATCTCCGCAAGCTCGCTGAGGGCAAAGCCAAACAGCTTGTCCTCAATAATATAGCAAATAAAATTATTAAAATAGCCTGTGCATTGATAAAGAACAATTCACAATATATAGAAGGCTATTATTCTGTAAGTCCATTATGTCTTAATTTAACTTGACAAAGTCATAGTGTTCGCAATGACGATATACAATGTACTACGAAAACCTCAAACGGGGTTGACTGAATACTTACCTTTAAATCGTTCAACTTTTGAAAAGACGCGAAAGACATTGAAATACGGTTCTAAATTAATTTCAATGAAAGAATGTAAGGCACGGACGCATGGCTTAAGTTTGCAAGTGTCCTGTAATCAAATAAAGGGAAATTAGTCATCTATGGCAATCAAAGTATCTGTTGTTATACCAACTCATGGTCAAAGTGAAAGTCTTGGGGATACCCTTACAAGTCTGCAAAAACAAAGTTTTCCTTCTAAAGAGTATGAGATTATCGTGGTAGAAAACGGTTCCAGAGCTAATGCAAAGCAGATTGTGGAAGAGATAAATGGGACATATGGTAATCGTGTAAGATATATTTATGAGCCCCGTCCAGGATTGCATCATGGTCGGAACACAGGGGCAAAAGTAGGAAAGGGTAATATCATTTTATATACAGATGATGATGTAATTGTAGGCCCTCATTGGATTGAAGAAATCTATAAGTGCTATGATGACCCAGATGTTGGCGTTGTAGGTGGCAAAATTATTGGGAGATGGGAGGTAGAGCCACCAGAGTGGGTGTGGATGTTTGGAACAAAGAAAAACATTTATCCACTGACAATAGTGGATTTAGGTGAAGGTACATTTGAATTACAGAAAAGATATGTTTTTGGGGCGAACTATTCAGCTCGGAAATCTGTTATTTTTGAGACTGGAGGCTCAAATCCAGATTTATTTCCACCTAATCTAAAACATCTCGGTGGTGATGGGGAGGTTGGATTCTTAAATAAAGTGAGGGCAAAAGGCTATAAAATAGTCTATAATTCGAATGCAATAGTAGAACATTGTATACCAGTAGGCAGATGTACCTCTCAGTATTTTATTGCACAATTTCAGAAGATAGCAATCGAATCTGTTTATCGCATTTATCGAAATAGCAATGGGAGTATCATTGCATTAATAAAGGCTCTTATATGGCAAATGTTATCTTTGGGGAAGTATTACGGCAAGGCCTTATTGTTACAACCCAACCAACTGCTAATACATAAGATTAGACTAGCATATTACATATCATTTTTTAAGCATAGCGTCCACCTTGTTTTTAGTAAGTCATTGCAGCGGCATATATTAAGAAAAAGTTACATGGAATAAGACTTTATATGAAAGGAAGGTAGTCATTTGGTAAGTTCGATGGTGCAAAGTGCTAAATCAATAATTAGACCACTCATCAAGGGAAAGAGCCCTTCATCAATCAGTAGATTGAGTGAATTTTTAATGATATTATCGCAACTTATTGACTACTACTATTGGGGGATTAGGTACTCTAAATATTGGGATATACCTGATGTTAAACATATAAATGCTGAACTTGAAAAGCTGGAAATACATTTTAAGCCATATTCTATAGATTTTAATTCGTTTATTCCTTATTATGAACGGGCGGTTCAAACCTAGCCTTTGGAATACAAACAGGGATATGGTGACCTTTTTGAAGAGAAGGTATTAGAGCATTACATAAGTGAATCAACATTATGTTTTAATTCAGATGACATATATATTGATATCGGAGCAGGTAATTGCCATTTCTATAGCACAATAATAACTGGTAAATATAAATACCAGGCGTATAGTATGGATTATAAATATCCTAAGGGCATTAACGATAATAAAATTGGCTGTGACGCTACAGATACACCACTAAATAATGATTTTTGCACAAAGGTAGCACTTCACTGTGCTTTTGAAATGTTTGAAAACGAGAATGATATTTTACTTTTAAATGAATTGGCGAGAATTATCAAACTTGGTGGCGAATTTATGATTATTGTTCACCAAGAGGCACATATTTTATCATCTCCAACTATTTCTACTTATCCAATTTCATATCATGATGAAAAACGGGTATGGCGTAAAAACTTTGTTAGAGCTGCTCGCTTTTATAGTCCACATACATTGAAAAGAAGAGTAATTAGTCAACTTAAAGAGTTCACCTGTACTGTTTACCATATAACAAACATAAAAGAAGTTGTACCTAACGGGTATTGTTATTATGTACTACACTGTGAGAAAAAATTATAGGGATGTTCACGATGCGGGTAAGAAAGCTATTTATAACCCAAGAGCACTTGTGTGGCATTTTTGCCCAAGAGAAAGATTGACTGTGAAATATTTCAAGAAGGGTGCATTTAAAAGCGACATAGAAGTGTCTTTCAGCAAATATCGTTATTATAATTCTGAGAAACTCTGGTCTACATGGGCATGGTCGAAGAATGGGTAGCGAGAGAGCAGGAGTCAACAATATCGCCATTGTAGCTGGTAGCAATTCAAGGTAACAAGACTATGACACACAGTAAAAACATAGGTGTTTTTATAACTATGTCTCGTCATGGTGGGGGAAGCTACCAATGGGTAGTAAATGTACTGCAGGTTCTCGATGACTACGCACAGCTGCATAATAACGTTACAATTCATATGTTTCAATATTCAGAATACGAGGCAGCCGATGAGTTAAAATCAGCTTTCCCTAGCTTCTTTTTTCATGAGATTGGAAAAGTTAACCATTTTGTAATGGTTGTCTTGCGCAGAGTAGCCTATATTATTCCTTTCTTAATCCCGGTTCTGAGACCGATCTTTCCGTTGAATTCAATCTTGGCGCAGAAACAAATTGCCCTTGTGCTTTTCCCGACCACCAATTTAGATTCCGCTCTTTGCAACCGAAAACATATCTTCTTCCTTGCGGACATCGCACACGTATTTTACCCCCATTTCCCCGAGGTCTCAGCAAACGGTCAACTCAGGCTTCGCCATATATTATTCAAATACGGACTTAGCCATGCTGACCAGATCGTGGTAGAATCAAAACAACTCCGTAATGACATTGCCAGGTACTATCAGGCCGATGTAACCAAAACCGATGTTTTATATCAGACGTTTTCTAAGACTCTTGAATCTTACAAGGATGAAGCCGAAATAGATGATGAGCAGTCTGATTTTAAGCGCACAATACCGTCTCGATACGTATTTTATCCAGCGCAGCTTTGGCAGCATAAAAACCATAAGAATCTGTTGTACGCCATGAAAGTGGTTATCGGGGAAATTCCAGATTTGTGTCTTGTTCTGGTCGGATCGAGAAAGAATGGAGACCAAGGCATCTTTGGTTTAATTGAGGAGCTGGAACTTCAAAATAATGTTAAATATCTTGGATACGTTCCCGACAAGTTCATGCCAATTCTTTACAAGAATGCTCAGGCACTGGTGATGCCAACCTACTTTGGACCGACGAACATCCCGACGCTCGAGGCCTTCCATTGGGGTTGTCCAGCCGTCATCTCCGACTTGCCCGGCAGCACAGAACAGACTGGAGACGCAGCGTTGCTCTTCAACCCTGATTCACCCGAAGACATAGCAGAGAAAATAATGTTGGTTTTGAAAAATGAAGATCTACGACAGGAAATGGTGAAGAAGGGCTACGAGAGGCTCAACGTATTATCTTACGAGAATTACAGGAATACTCTTTTTGCCATCCTGGACAAGAATCTAGAATAGTTCGGAAGATGAGAGAAGGTAATGAGAGAGAGATGCCTAATAATAACAGGAACAGTTGTGCCGAATGTTGTTCTTGTAAGGTATGATGACCCGGCGATTCGTCGCCAGCAATACTTGAAAGTATTGTCATTCTATTTAGAAACACTGGATGATCCGATTTATTTTTTGGAGAATTCATCCTATGATTTTTCAAGAGACGATGATTTTCAAAGACTGTTCTATGAAAGGGGAATTGAGTTGGTTAAATTTCCTGTATCCCATGAAGTTGAACGTGGGAAAGGACTTCAAGAGTTTGAAATGATCGATGAGGCTGTCAAAAGTCTGTCAAGACAATATTACTCGTTTATAAAAGTATCGAGGCGTTACCAATACCTGAATATCAAGAAACTGACCGATTTTAGGTGCGAAGGTCTGATTATAGATATGTCGAGAAGATTTAAAGTAGCTATTACAAGCATCTTCTACACTACTTTTGCGTTTTATCAGGAGAATTTAGTAGATCTTTATCTTGAAGTAGACGATAGCCGGGGACAATGGATTGAAAGAAGGCTTTACAAACGACTCAAGAACGAAGGTCTTTGCCGGTACGTTCATCTATTTCCTACGTCACCGGCCTTATGGATTCCCTACTCTACTAGAGGAAGTGAAATCGATACAACAAGAGGCAAGCTCATGTACCACATCAGAAATATTGAACGAATAATACTCAGAAGGTTTGCCGTAAATGAGCTGTACTTATGAAACAGGAGGACCTGGTTTCGCTCGTATTCGCTCTCGAACCACAGTGGAATGATCGAATACATCACCATGGGCGGTGGGCATGGCTTCAAGATGCTGGATGATACCATGTTCCTGGAGATTAAGCAAGGTCCTTATACTGTCGTGGATGAAAAGAATAGATAGATTACTGCTAAGAAGCGGGGGATGGACCGAGAATGCAGACACCAGTTACGAGGATTTACTGGATACAACCCTCGGTCTACATTACAAAATTCATAGGATCATAGCTAAGTTTTGTTCTCTGGAAAAACAGAAGTTGTTATATATGATGCATCGTGGTCATACTACAAAGCTCGTTTTCTATAGGAGTTGAGAGTAGCCTTTGATAATGATCCAAAAAATTTTCTAAAAAGGGACAACTGGCTCGAATGAATATTTTTGAATCCTATGCGAATTATTATGAGATGATATACCAAGATAAAGACTACAAGGCCGAGTGCGATTTTTTGGAGTCAATTTTCAGCGAATATTTTAGTAACTCGGTGAGAGGTATTCTTGACCTTGGCTGTGGCACGGGTGGGCATGCTCTTACTTTAGTGGAGAGAGGCTATAAGGTTGCAGGGGTTGATTTGTCGCGGAAAATGCTGGAAATTGGTAAAAGAAAGGCAAAGAAAAGCAAACTCAACATAAAATTTATCGAAGGAGATATAAGAAATATAGAATTAAACCAGAAATTTGATGTGGTAATTTCTATGTTTGCCGTTATGAGTTATCAAGTGGCTAACCAAGACCTTATATCTGCATTTAAGACAGCATGGAAACATTTAAAGAAGAGTGGATTATTTATATTCGATGCGTGGTTTGGTCCGGCTGTTTTAACTCAAAAGCCTTCAGACAGATTCAAAATTATAGAAAAAAATAATGAAAGAATAATAAGGTTTGCTACTTCAGTTTTGGACATATTAAATCATACGGTCGATGTGAAATATAAGATAATTAAATTTTCTAAGGACAAGGTTTTAGATGAAGTTGATGAAGTACATAGGGTTAGATTTTTATTTCCTCAGGAAATTGAACTTATTTGTGATATGACAGGTTTTGAGATTTTAGAGCTTTGTCCATTTATGGAACTTGGGAAAATCGCCACCGAAAAAGATTGGAATGTAACGGGAATATTGAGAAAGGCATAACCTATGAATATCGGTGTCTTATTTCCTCCAACAAGGTCCGGGGGGGGCGTGTTTCAATATGCCTTAAGCATTGCCGATGGTCTGGTCAATTATTCAAATAAATTTCAATACTGTGTAATTCATTATGATACTGAAAATCCAAGTTGTTTTCTTGATACAAAATCAAATGAGATGGCATTTATATTTATCCAACAGAAGTTTGTCCTTTAAAGCCGGTTCATCCAGGATACGATCTCATCGGTCAAGAATCGGGACTATTCCAACATTAAACATATCATGGTGGACGGGGGCTCGACAGATAACACTTTGGGGGTCCTCAAGAAATAGGAGGGCCCCTACAACATGTGCTGGATATCCAAGCTGGATGAAGACGTGTACGAAGCAATAAATAAGGGATTACACCAACCTCAAGAGGGAGATATTGGCTTATTTGAATACTGAGCGTTTGTCGTCGAAGAATATTCAAGAAATATACTAAACGTAAGGTAAGGAACATAATGGTGAAGGTATGTTTGTTTGGCAAATACAATCCACAATATCATAGATACAGAGTGCTCAAAAAGGGCCTAGAGAGATGTGGAATACCATTTGTTGAGTGCCAAACAGGTAAATCTTTTGACTCTTCATTCAAAATCTCTGTTTTTGTATTAGAAAATTTGGAATTAGCGAAAAAGTTTTTAAAATTGAAAAGGGATTTTTCTCATATAATTGTTTGTACGGACCTATTTCACGTTCCGCTGGTCTATCTTTACTCGAGAATATTTCGTAAGAAACTGATATTTGACCCTATCACCTCGTATTATGCTACCAGAGTGTATGAACAAGGTCTAATTAAGAAATCATCAATAAAGGCCAAATTGGTGCTGTTGTATGAAAAGATGGGATTTAAGTTACCCGACCGCATTTTAGCAACCACTGAAGAGTTTAAGCACTTTTTCAGCAAGCTCTTTTCTCTACCTTTAGATAGAGTTTCTGTATTACCAGTAGGAGGCGAGTTAGTAACACGTGCCTGCAGTGACAATCCAAGCGAAGGAGATACATTCAGGGTGACCTACTGGGGTGGGTTTTTGCCTCAGCATGGTTTAGAATGCGTTTTACAGGCCGCTAAAATTTTAGAAAAGAATACCGATATAATGTTTATAATGGTGGGTTCAGGATTTGCTTGGGAAAGAATGAGAAAATTGAGTATAAAGATGAATCTTTCTAATGTGAAATTTACCGGCTATTTACCCAGTGTGAAGTTTACAGAAGAAATTTCTCGGGCAGATGTGGTTCTGGGATTTTTCCGAAAGGGGGGTAGGGCATCTCGTTCAGTCGGAAATAAGGTCTTTGAGGGTTTTGCCTTGAAAAAGCCAGTTATTACGGGAAGTTACCCTGCGATTCGACGCTACTTTTCTCATAAGGAAACATTGTATATGATAGAGCCTGAGAATCCTAATGAGTTGGCCAAGGGCATTTTGCAGTTGAAAAATAGTCCTAAATTGAGGAGGCAAATTGCGCAAAATGGATATGACTGTTTAAAAGAAAAGTTTTCCGAGCAGAAAATAGGAGAAAGATTGAAGAATATACTCCATACGATTTGATTACAGGACTTTAGAAGCACGTAAATTGTTTCCCCAGAACCTACCGCCAAGATGGTCCCCTTTAATATGCAACTTCATAGATCTTGGCAGGGGCATTAAAACCAGGATGCAATTTTGAAAAATCATTGTTAGAGTAAATCAATTTTACAAAAGGCGATTTTTCATATAATTCATACACCTCTTTTGGTGTATGATAATTTCTAAAGGGAATTCCTGCAGATAAGTATATGTGAGTTATTCCCAATTTTTTTACTATTTGGTAGGCCTTTAGATCAGTAATGTTGTAAAAGGCCCATATTGCATTATTGTAAGCATTTTCAAATTCTTTATCTGAAAACATAAAATGGCCCCCACGAGTGATAAATCCTCTGGCAAAGATTGTTCTTCTTTCGGAAACAATAGATACCCAGTGACCTTGATAATGGGGTACCGTCTGATTCAGAATTAAAGTATTTTCATATGGTATATTTTTCTTGAGCCAGGTGAGAGCAGATACATCAGCGTCAGAAATTATTGGACCGTTTGAAAAGTAGGAACGGGGATCTAAAATTGTTGCTGCAAAAAAGAAAAGACAAAATAAGAACACCGCCGAAATCTTTGAGTAACGGTATTTCTTTACTCTAATTTTCGTTTTACGGCACAAAAAATCTATAAGATTGATTATTAAGAGAAAACCATAAGCAGAGATGATGGGGGCAACTATTGAACTGCCATACGCATTAGACATGTATCCCCCAAGAAATAAAGTGGAAATAACCCACACCAAAAGAAAGATCGCAAGATTGTTTCTTCTCAATAAGATTTTTATTATGCCTATGGCGAAGAAAATAGGCAGGATATTTCCATATAAGTAATCGAGAAATTTCCAATCGTAAGTCCATAAATGTTGCGAAGCTAAGGAGATCTTGGTGCTGAACCAAGGTAGGATCCATAGTAAACTAACAAACAATATAATAAAGGGAATGAGGAAGTTTTTCCAATCTTTTTTCTCCTTTGTAGCTAATTGAGAAATAGAGAAAATGAATATTGCCAGGGCCATCCATTTAAAAAATCTTGGATGAACTAGCATTAGACCCCCCAACAGAATCCCGGTTAGAACATACCATAGAAATTTCTTTTTCTTTAAAGATGCCATAAAAAAGAAAAGTAAATTAATATTTATCATTATAGCTACACTTTCTGTCACCTGTCCTCCGTTTACGAGATGTCCCCACAAGTAACTATTATAAAAAAAGACAGTTGAGGCAAGCAGAAAATAGATCTTATTTTTAAACTCTCGCGTAATAATATCTAAAATACAGTAAAGTGCTAATCCAGAAAAGCTTAAAGTTATTATTTGTATTAAGATCAAAGAGATTTGAATTGGAATGTTGGAAAAGATGGAAAGAAAACTTATTAGCAGATTTGCACCAGGAGGGTAAACAATCTGAAGTTTTGTATCATTTAAAAAGGGGTTCACATAAGGGTAACTGGTTTCATACTTAGAAAACAAACTAAAATAACCGTTTAATTGAGAATCAACATCGCAGGGAGCCACTCGATTTATGCAGACTAACATCAGGAAATATAAAAAAAAGAGAAAAATAACAAAGGGAATTATGTTATTTATCTTAAAAATTGCCTTAATCTCTTTCTTTGCTATAATTGATTTATCTCTTTTGTGAATCAAATACAGTAATATTATGGTTAAGAGAAGGATTACGGAAATCAAAAAATAAAAATTTATTCTTTGAGTGATAGTTACTATAAAGGACCACAATGCAATGCTAAAAGAACAACCTATGGCAGGACTTAAATAAATCCTGTACGGAAAAGAGACCTTTCGGTATAGAAAAGTAATAATGGAAAAACCAAATGGCGAAAAAGCAATAACAAAGACAATTAAGCCTATGATGAAATTTTCCAAATTGGTACCATAGATAAGATAGGTGATAAATTTTAATTTTATTAAGACTTCTAGGAGGGTTAGATTATTAAACATTATTAGACCCGCGTGTTTTGATTTTTATGATGATCCGATGAGAAGATTTGTATTGCAAAGTTTGCCCTGCTGAACGATATACTGCTCCTATTATACAGTGGAAACAAATCTTAGTCAATTGGCACACTGATCTGGACATTCCCCAAAATTTCTTCTTGGAAGCTCGAAGAAGCGCAGAAACAACATTTAAAGTCGAAAGGAGATTTTTTCCCATGAAAGTCCTAGTAACGGGTGGTTCAGGATTTATTGGATCCTACGTGGTCAGAGACTTGGTTGAGGCGGGGAAGAAGGTGCTCAATTTTGATTTAGTACCACCAGAGGAAAGGAACTGTAAATTCGTGAAGGGGAACATATTAAATTTTGGACAGGTCTTAAAGGTCTTAGAAAGTGTTGACGTTGTATGTCACGTTGGTGCAATAGGAGATGTTTATCGGGCTGAAGAAAATCCTCGTTTGGCTAGCGAAGTTAACGTGCTGGGGACGGTCAATTTGTTAGAGGCGGCAAGGGTAAGAGGAATCAAGCGCTTTATTTATACTTCAACCTGGGAGGTATACGGAGATGTCGAAGATCAAGTGTTGACTGAAGAAACCGCAAATAAACCCCATCATCCATATAATATCACTAAGTACTGTGGTGACCTGATGGTGCAGTGTTACAGCTGGTTCTATGAGCTCCCAGCCGTGATTCTGAGAATAGGGACGGCTTACGGAGTGGGAATGAGAGATAAAGCGGTAATACCTTTATTTATTAATAAAGCTTTGAAAGGGGAAGGTATCACTCTTCATGGAACGGGCAAACAGGGTCGCCAGTTTGTGCACGCCAGAGATTTAGGAAAGGCATTTGTTAAGGTAGTGGATAGCTCTGTAACCGGGATTTTTAACCTGGCGGGAAATGAACTGATCACCGTTGAGATGATAATAGAGAGAGTGAAAAAGAAAATTTCCTCCGTGAAGATAAAGAAAGAGCCTGCCCGGAAGGGAGATATTCAACCGATTCCTATCAGTTCCGTAAAGGTCAAAAAAGCATTGGGTTGGAAGCCAGAGGTCTCCTTTAACCAAGGTTTTGAGGAATTATTTGAATACTATGCGCATAATTTGGGCAAAGGCTGCTATTCAGCCAGGTAATTTAGCCGAGAATTTAATGAAGATAGTATTGAGGAGGGTAGACAAAGTTGGCCAAACAAAGTCTGTCAATTATCATTCCGGCCCATAACGAAGAAAAGGGAATAGGTGCTACTGTTACCAGGCTAAAGGCGATGAATAAAGACTACGAAATTATTGTAGTTGACGATGGTTCAACCGACAATACCTATAAAATCGCCAAAGAAAGCGGAGTTAAGATCATTCATCATCCCTATAATAAGGGGTATGGAGCTGCACTTAAAACAGGCATTAGGGAGGCTTCGGCAAGTTTGATTCTTTTTATCGATGCGGACAATCAGCACAATGCTGATGATATCCCTGAACTGGTCAAATATGCCGACACCTATGACATGGTTGTGGGTGCTCGAACAGGTGGCTCTGAAATTTCCTTATTCCGGAGACTCGGTAAGAAACTC
>JAUWZS010000007.1 GCA_030615205.1 Candidatus Aenigmatarchaeota archaeon
CAATTTGAAAGGAGGAGAAGCATGAGAATTAGAAACATAAATGGCACCAGTCAGAACACATGCAAATGTGGAAGTTGGCTTAATCACTGGACGAAGTTCTCCGGCCAGACAGTCCCAAGTTATTGCCCGGCGCAGGGCTGCTTTGAAGAGGAATTGGTCGGCGCCCATGTCCAGAAGGACAGCTCCAGTGACAACAGCTGGTACATCTTCCCACTCTGCAAGACACACAACGCGGCCACTGGACAATCACTTGAGGTAAGTGACACCTACAAACTAGTGTCCGCAAACGTCAGCCAAACCTGCGGGTGAGATGCCTTATTCAGGTTCAGCGGCCCTAACAAGGCGGATGCAGGCGACGGCAAATACCCGCGCCTGATCCGTAACGTTAACTAAAGGAAAATAAATGCTATTTTCAAAAACAACGAAAGAAACAATCCTTAATCAGCCAAGAGACCTTAAAGAGGTTATCCAACATCCAAAAGGTTTTAGATTCCAAGAAGGTGATAAATCAAGAATCCACGAAGAATTTTGTTTATATATCTTCCTCGTTGGGTGTTTCAAAATTTCTAAGTTGCCCTTTCCAATAAAAATTATTTCCACCGAGTCCCCTGACTTTATTTTTATTGAAACAAATAAAAACAAAGAAATTGGCATAGAACATACAAGAGCAACCCAAGAATCATATAAAATTGATGTATCAGAACTTAAAAAATATCCCAAAAAGAGTGTTATTGAGCTTTGCCATTATTCTCCCTTTGAAAAACTTCCAAAGAAAAAATCAGACATTGGAATTATTGCTCCAGGATATACATTGAAAGGAAAAGGATGGAATGGCGACCAAGCTGATCAAGAATGGGCTGAAACAATTTTAAACTCTATTAAAAGTAAAGTACGCTTGTTAAACAAAGGTCATTTCAGGCGCAAAGAAGAAAATCAACTCATAATAGAAGATGATAGCCCTGCTTTTTTCGGAATACGCGAAGATGAAGCTATTGCTATATTGAAGAAAAAATATAGTCGAACAGTTTTTTCTGAAAAATCAACTTTCGATAAAATACATATATTCTCAAATTCCACATTAATATATGATATTTTTGGGGAATACTTGAAAGTTAAATTTCCAGAAGAAAGAATAGCCAAATTTATACAGCTAATAAATCATTAGCGCACAATAAGAATGAAAGCATACCAATACATATTAACAAAACAAATCCAATGGGCTTTAAATCGAAATCTTGCTCTTATCGGAAGTAAGGGCAATCGAGGTCGACCATCTTACACAGAAGAACTTGAAGATAATCTGTTTCAACCACTCTTACCAAAAACACGACAAGAGTTTAAATTTGGCGATGGTCGTGAAATACTTGACAGCTCTAGCGGCCTAGCAAAAATGAAAGCTGTACATTCATCGTCAGCATTAAGTGTAAATATTTTTCAATACTGGCAAAAGATTAACCAGGTCTCCTGTATTGCTTCAGCATGTGGTCTATGTAATAAAAATAGTAAATATCCTGAAAGTATTTCATTTGAGCAAAAATATCCAATAGATGAATCGTTTCAATTCCATCCCAATGTCGATGTAATTATTAAAAATAAGAAAGGAACAAGATATAAAATATATGCAATTGAATGTAAATTTTCGGAGGCATATTCTACACAAGGTCATAGTGGCATAAAACAAAAATATATAGGTCTTAATGATATTTGGCAGGATATCCCAAATCTATATGAATTGGCAAAATCAATTAGCCCAGTTGATAATTCATATAACCACCTTCACCCAGCCCAATTAATAAAACATATATTAGGCTTGAAGAAGAAATATGGGAAAACAGGTTTTCGACTTCTTTATCTTTGGTACGATGCATTAGGATATGAAGGTTTTAATCATCGTAAAGAAATAGAAAGATTTCAAGAATTATCAGAAACAGACAATATCCGTTTCCATGCGATAAGTTATCAGGAATTAATAATAAGATTATCAGGTGAGTATCGTGATAATCATAAAGATTATATTGAATATATTACCAGTAGGTACTTATAAAAATTGCGTTAGCAGGAATTTGCGCCTGACCAATGGGCAATGTTTCAAATTCGTGAAGTCCAGTGCTTCTAAGAACATTTTAATTAAATTTTGATGTCAGGTGCATCTATGCCCATCGATCAGGTGTGAAGGCCTTTTGAGGATTAGATGCCATATAACAATATGTTATGCTGCTAATAAGGAAAAGATGATGGCGACTTATAAACAGATTCAAAATGATGTTAAAAATCGGTTTGGTATTACGGTTAAAACATGTTGGATCGCTCATGTTAAAGAGACAAACGGTTTGAAACCTAGAATTGCACCCAACAGAATATCAAAGAATTCGAGGAAAAACCCTTGTCCAAATAGGTACAAATCGATAATTGAAGAATCAATGAGAAGATTTAAAATGATAAAATGAATCATAATATCGATGAAATACTAAAACAAGGTGAATCTCAAACCACCGAGTTCAAGAAATCATTGAGCCTTAGAAAGAAAGCTTTTGAATCCTTATGTGGCATGGTAAATTCTGATTATGCAAAAGGGCTAGTAATATTTGGAATTAGTCCAACAAATGATATAATTGGAATTGAACCAGGAAATTTGGATTCATTACAAATATCATTAACACAGCACATAGGACAAAAATTTGAACCACCATTAATATGTAGTATTGAAGTAATTTCTATTCAAGATAAATTTTTGATAATTATTTCTGCAAAAAGATTACCTCAAGTTCCTTACCATGAATATGATTCTAGGGCGTTCATCAGAGAAGGTACTTTAACTAGAAAATTAGTATTAACTGAAAAAATAAATCTACAGAAAATAAGAAATCGTGAACAACATAATGGCCCTTGGGAATGTGATCGGTGTGGTACAATTGTAAATATGTTATCATCAATTGTTGTAACAGATTGTGGTATTCACAAATCATTTAAATGTCATTGTGGTGGCGAGTTCTGGCCCCTTATTGAATCTAATAAGGCAACCTAATAGCATGTGATACCGATCTTTGCTTGCGAGAGTTCTTCTTGTGGATGAGTGGGTCGAAACGTGATCCCAGGTGAAGGCTGCGGTTGAATTAATAGAGGGGCAAAGGGCTAAAATTGTAGGGATAGCAACGATCAATATGGATGACAATGATGCCACAAGGAAGCTGAAGCAACACTACAAGTGTTGCTCTGTATTAGAGATTGAATAGACATGTGGTGGAAATCAGCCTAACTTCTTGGCGGAGCGGACACCACCAGCTGCGTGAAGACCATTGAAGGGAGTTGTGTGTGACTGCTCAGCTCGCGGCCGATAGAGCGGACCTCAGTTGTCTCAAGTAAGTTTGTGGCTCCCGTCACTTATTCGGAAGCCTGTTAGGTGATTTCTGAAGTAATACTAACTGAAGGGGAGCTTATGGGCCATTATGATTTGGAAAAGCTCGGTTGGTTGAACTTTGAAAACTTGATCCGCTGTCTATTAAGAGAAATAGTAGGCAGTGGCCTATCAGTATTTAGCGGGTCACGGGATCAAGGCCGCGATGCGACTTTTCGAGGCAGAGCATCTCGGTTCCCAAGCGACAATGAACAGTGGGAAGGAAACTGGATCATGCAGGTAAAACACAGAGAATATAGTAGCCGTGGTGCCCAATGTGTGCGTAATGAGCTCAAACGGACTGTATCAGATGAGATAGACAAGATTCTGAATAAACATAATTTTCGTTGTGACAACTACCTATTTTTCACCAACTGCCCTTTTACCGCCTCTGACAAGGATGAAGTTAAAAAAATCGCAAATGGTTTCAAACAGATAAAAGAATTCTCAATTCTAGCCGAGAAAGATATTGAGGACCTCTTAGACATTAACCCTAGGGTTGTTTCAGCATTTCCTCAAATACTTGGTTTAAGTCAATTAAAGGAACTGACAAATTGGGGATTGCACCAAAGATCATATCAATATTTGGAATCTGCACAAAGTGAAATCTCGAAATTCGTAGCAACAGGTCCATATCTTAAAGCTCTTGATCTTCTTCACTCGCACAACTTTTGTGTATTGACTGGCCCGCCTAAAATGGGAAAGACCTGCACCGCCTACGCATTATCGGCGGCCTTTTCCACCTTGGAATTTGAGATATATGAATTACGAAACCAGCGTGACTTCTACGATGCATTTACCCCAAAAAGAAAACAATTGTTCGTATGTGATGATGTTTTCGGAGATATTGCGCTTAGCGCGTCCCTGAGGGATGATTGGACAAGGGGTTTCGCAAGACTATTGCGAAGTCTAGGTTCCACTCACAAGTTGGTGTGGACCGCGAGAGAGTATGTTCTCAAGGAAGCTTTTGGGTCCTCCAGATTGAAAGAGGAATACCCCGACATTCTAGAGAAGGACACTGTAACCGTCGCTGTAGACCGCTTATCCCGGCTAGAAAAGGCAATGATTCTATACAATCATGCCAAAGATGGAAACTTGCCCTCTGATGTTATTGATTTCCTTAAAAGCGATGTATGCGTGAAGATCGTTGACCACGACTGCTTTTCCCCCGAGTCTATTCGCCAACTCTGTACAGGGCGTCTCGTGGATTTCAACAAACAGACAGCAGGTGACCAGGAGAATCTACTTGAGAAAGTGGAAGATTTTCTTTCTGAACCAGGTGAAGCATGGAAAGTTGCATATTCGTCCGCCCATCAATGTGAGCGACTTTTATGTTCTGAAGTAATGACTGCTGGTGGCAGTATAGACCTCGATCAGCTAAAAACGAGGTACGAAGAAACGATTTCTTCGATGGAAGGTCATAAGCCCCCTTTCAATATCGCCATCTCAAACGCTATAGGTACCTTTCTTAAGTTGAAGTCTACATATTGGGGATCCAAGCAGGTACAATTTTACCATCCAAGTATGCGTGATCTTATGATAGAGATTTTTCAGTCTGACAAGATTCAGAGGAGAAACTATCTAAAACAACTGCACCTAAGAGAAGTTCCATCTATTATCAAGACTGAACGTAAAAGCGAGAAAGAAAATTCGACTCAACACAGAATCGAAATTGATGCAGATGATCTAGACCTAGTTAAGGACCGTTTAGCTCATAACCTTCTTCCCAGGGCATCGTTAGGGGATGTAGAATCAGTATTGGCAGAAATAATTACGATACTTGGTGAAGATCGAGTCAGAGTAGAAGGGAGAAAATTAAGAAACTCGAAAAACATTCCATCGATCTTATGGACTGCGCTTGATTTAACCATCTCTCATGCTTGTAATGAATCTTTCTGGCAGTGCAATTTGGACAAGGAATATATTCCTACGTGGAGAAGGCTTCTTGAAAATATGCGATTGCTGCTTCCCCTAACACTATCACCTATTATTCCTTCATATCTGCCTAGACTCATAAAAGAGTTTGAAGATAAAGAGGATGTTGAGTTTTGGGGGTTAGTTGTCGCCGCACATTCGATATCCCCGACTGTAGTTGAACATGTTGTCAATTTTGAGGATCGTTCGAAATGTAAGAATGCGCTTATCAATAGAGTTCGAGAAGCTCTAGAGCAAGCCGATAATTTTGAGTTAGAGACAGATTACGATTATTCAAATTATTGGCATGACGAGTATGGGTCGTTAGCTGATGAATGTAAAGATTATGAATCCATTTTTCCGGATGATAAGCCTATTGAAAATGGGAAGGATGTGGAAGACACAGTAGAGAACTTTCCTCGAATTGAGTATGAACCTCCTGATTATGACGACATTACTTCGTTCCCACCTAGTGTCTCTGCATCCGAAGATATCAGAGCAATTTTTTCGGACCTTTAAGTTCACCCAAGTTTTTGCTTCGCAAAAAACTCCTTTTATGCTGGGAACGCCGTACGCAATGCCTGCATCAAAAATGAAGGAGTTATTGTGTTATAGAAAATGCTGAATATGAAAAGAAAAACCAAAAGAAGGATTGGGAAATTTTGGGGAATCCTATTCACTATATATGGTGGAGTCTTTGGAGTAGGTAGTCTCATTGCCGCATCTTTAATACAGCCTTTAGTGAGTCATATTGCGACATCCTTACAGCTTCAAGTGCCTGTTCCAGTTTGGATTTGGCTTACAACTTTTTGGTTCATAGTTTTGATGACTCTGTATTCTGTAAGTAAGGTACTATTCTACATATATCTAAAATCCGTAGTAACTCCTGTAATTAATTATTTCGAACCAGTAAATTTTGGAGACCCGACAAAAAATACGATCCTAAAGGCTATAGACGGTATACTGAATACAGAAAAAGTTGAGCCTTTCTATGTGCATGCGGCGCCGAGCAGTAAAGAGGTAGCCACTGTTTATTTCAGGGTGAAGGAAATCGGTTTTGCAATAGTATCTGGAACACCTGGGGAAGGGAAAAGTATGGTAGCCTACCATGCTGCGTGCAAGTTTCAAGACAACGACCGATATCGTGTTTATGCATTGAAAGTTGAACTATTAGAAAATAAAATGGGAAAAGAGATAATCGATGAAGTGCTCTTTCAGCTAGATAACCTTAAGGGCAGAAGGAAACTTATTCTAGTGGATGATGCCCATAAGTTAGTAATTAAACAAGATCTTAATACTATTCTGCAACAAGAGGCAAAGGAAGGACACGGTAAGTACATTTGGACCGAGACTGAGCTTTATGAGGAAAAACAAACTGAGATCCAACCGGATACATGTATTCGAGTCGACTTTCAAGAATTTTTTGGAAATTTACTAAAAAATTTCTATCAAAGCCAAGACTTCGTATTTCAAGAGGCATTGAAAGGACGCATTGGAGGATTGGACGATGCAATTAATAGAGTAAACAAAGGGAAAATTCACGATGTCTGGTGGTTTGCTTTCTGCACTTCACGGAGAGAGGAGAGATTAGTACAAGAGCTGGACGACTTAAGTGATCTCAAATTACTGGTTTTATTCTTTATATCAGCCTATACGGTATTAAGCGGGGAAGCTGAATTACACAGAAACTATGTTCGGAGCAAGATTACTGACCTTAAATTTGGTTGGTTAATTGATGATCTAAAAAAGTCATCAGTTGGAGATATAATTACGTGTCTACAGAATCGGAAGTTGATAAAAATTTACGATAAGAGCAAAATCGACAAAGGTTACATAGCATCACTCCACTATAATTTTGCAAGAACTACAATTCAAGTCTCACTTTCTAAGCAGTATCTTACTAAAGAGTTACTGACCTCGGTGAGGACACTATTGATGTCTGAATACCGAAGGTGCGTCTATTTAGGAGTTTTCCTTCGTGACATTGGAACATATGCCACCGGATTTGTTCGTGAAAATAAAGATTGGTTGACTAGCTTCGTAAACAATCTTTTGGTTGAGTGGTTGAAATGTTATCCTTCCCTGCTAAGAGGTATTAAGAGTACCGGCGAGGACACATATGATGAGATAATTGAAAACCTAGATATCCATGGAATTGCAAAAAAGGTCAGTAGTGCGGAAGTCGGACAGTTTCAACAAATAGCCTACCTTTTGAATAGGATAGGAGACCGTCGGGATGAAATGATTGAAGAGCTGGACTTGGCACAATTGTCCAGAACGGCTGGTAGTGCGGAAGTCGGACAGTTTGATCAATTAGCACAGCTTTTGAATACGATAGGAGACCGTCGGGATGAAATGATTGAAGACAAGAATTTCGATTTAGCAAAGTTGGTTCAAAAAGCCTGTACCGCTGAGATTGAGCAATTTGGACAGATTGAGGCGTTGTCACTTGCTTTGGGCGATAAGAGAGATATGCTAACTAAGGAATTAATCAAGGAGCCAAATTCATCAAAAATTGCAAAAAAGGTCAGTAGTGCGGAAGTCGGACAGTTTGATCAATTAGCCCACCTTTTGAATGCAATGGGAGATCGTCGGGATGAAATGATTGAAGACAAGAATTTCGATTTAGCAAAGTTGGTTCAAAAAGCTTGTACCGCTGAGATTGAGCAATTTGGACAGATTGCAAATTTGCTAGTAGCTTTAGGTGGTAATAGAGATAAGTTAATAGAGAAAATGGACTTGAAAATGTTGGTCAAGACTTCTAGTGATGCAAAAGTTGAACAATTTAAGAATTTGGCCCAGCTATTGAGAGAATTGGGAGAGTGCCGAGATGGATTGATTAAAGAACTGGATTTTAAAAATTTGGCAGAAGCAGCTAATGTTGCTGAGATTACTGAATTTGAGCAGATAGCCCACCTCTTGGATGTTTTGGGTCCGAGAAAAAGTCAGCTTTCTACGCTACTGGACTATAACACACTTGTCCAAAAAGCGAATCAAGTGGGCCCTTACGATATTAGGGGGTTAACAATGTTCATAGCTAAATTAGAAGAGGAAGACCGCAGTAAATATATCCGGGAGGTTGATTGGAGCTCCGTATGTCTAAAATGCCCCATTAATGTACATTTGCTTAGTCCATTAGGAGCAAGCTTAGGAAATTTGTGGAAACAGGCTGAAAGTTCATCTGACAGGAGTAGCATTGGAAAAGTAGCTCGACATTTACGAGCTAATGCTAATGAGATAAAGCAAGAAGTTAGAAAGGCCCATCCTAAGCTATATTCGGGAGTGGCAAAGTTTCTTTGGAACTGTAATCAAGTTGACCCCGTATCAGCAAAGCAGATAGCAACCGAGACAATGGGTAAATTGGCAGAGACATTCAGGATTAGACCTACTGAGTACCAAGGTACAGGCCGACTGATCAATGCACTTTATGCAATCGACCCCAAACTCTCGGCATCTTTCGTTAAAGACAAAAAGGTACGAGGAAGAATTCAGCAATCCATAAACGAGCACGATTGGAGTAAAGAGGTAGAAGGTTTGAAACATCTGATAAGAGCCTTATATTGCTCAGTTCCAGAGCTTTGGAAGAAAATGGTCAGCTATAAGTGGCTCACTGGAGACCTGAGTTCTCTTGATCTTGATTCAATTTATAGAGATGTTGACGAAGAGAGAAATGCAGGCACAGCGTATAACATATAATAAAGGCCCTTTGTCAAGAAAAAAAGTCCCCCTATCCTGCTGGCAAGCAGCAGTCCTTTGATTTACAAAGTTGCCGAGTTGCGTTGGCGCTGTTCTTTCTCCTGTGGACACTAAATTTTGTGACCAATTTGTGACTATAATTGGTACAAATTGAGGCAAATTCAGCTAAATTGGTGGGAACACAAGAAAGCCAGAAGTTAGTCTGGATTTAGGATTCGCTCATTTGGCGGGGCTGTCAGAATCCCGGGTCTTGGGTTTCCTAATCCCATGCCAGCCATTTTGGAATTCTCCCTTCAATGGATGAAATCAGCCTGTAGTCATACTTGCAGCTATTTCTGTCTCTCCATCAAAACGAAAATAGGGTACAAACATTAATTAATCTTAAGAACAAAAACTGTTGTATCAATATGACACGGATAAAGCAAAATAAGAACAGGGAACAAAAACTTAATCGCGCTATGATGGCAGGGAAAAATCCTGATGGAGAGACAGAATACGTTTTTGGAAGACCAATCAGATTCTGCCTGTGAAAATACTCAGGGAACCATGATAGAGTAGGGGAAAGTTTTGAGAGAAATTGGACGAGGGGAGAAAAAGTGTAGGGCGACCAGATGAAATGGAAAATTGACGTTCAGCTCATTTTGGGAAGTAATAAAATACGGCCGTAGAGGGCTAAATCTGGCGCTATCTTTTCTAAGACAGGGAATTCTTCAAATGAGAATGAGCGAAGCGGAAATGGGGCTTATTCTGGTGCTACATCGAGATGGGAAAATTGTTAGACATACAAAAAGTGTATGATGGAGTGATATTTAAAATAAAGGCGCAGCCTGGAGTAGCCAAAAATGAGATTGTGGGAGTTCAGGGGGATGCCTTAAAGATAAAAATTAATGCTCCTGCGGTGAAGGAGAAAGCGAACAAGGCCCTGGTGGGGTTTCTTGCTAGGAAATTAGGTGTCAAGAACTCAGGGGTAGAAATCATTAGTGGACATACAACTAGACTCAAGAGGATTGAAGTAATAGGGGAGGGGACTAAAACAAAAGAAAAAATCCGGGGTTTAACGAGACTTCAATCCTGAGACGGTCCCTAGCTGCAATAAGAGGAGAGCCTCTTACCTTATGCCTTAATCCCGACCCCGGGACATAGAGACGAGGCGTCCGGGCATCGGACACCTCTCCCAAACCCTTATTGTCACTGCTCTTTCGACAAGGCCATGAGAAGAACATGACACAGTTTTGTGGGGAAATACCGGTGCTAGTACTAGTTATCCTCCCCCATAATCCTTGATCACGTCTCCACCTTCCGGGTAGTCAGGGGTGGTAACGATCTCCTGCCCGCTTACATCTTTGTACGGGTGTTAGATTTGGAATTCTGGCTTGTACACCTGTATCAACACTACTTCCAAAACCGCAGTGCGTTGAGTATCACCCCATTGAACATGTGATGCTGACACCAGGCTACGAACCTTCTCCACAGGGAAGAAACACACCCTGATATCCGGAGGTACTCTAAGCGCTTCTAATTTGGGATAAATATGTCGGCCCTGGGCAGCTGTTTCTTGGAATTCCCGACGCAGCCTTACACCAAATGACATGGTTGGTCCATCGGTTTTTCCAACGTATTTGATTTTGCCACCATGATGAATCACGTAGACACCCTGATCCTTAGCATAGCGACCCAGGGAGTTTTCTGACCACTTGACCCCTTTTGGGGCTAATGGTACCGGGGAACTACCTGCTAGAACTTTTTTCTTGGATGGGGTCTGAACTTGGATCTTCACACTACTTACCACTCATTCAAAAACTCCCTGATAGCATCTTTTGGCGAAAAGTTTGGACGAAGCACGGTAATTATCAACCGGCCACGGCCCAAAGTATGTTGGAGGGGCCTGCCTTTTTGAAGCAGGTCCCGTGGGTGCTTGGTTTGAAGAATAGCATTTTGCATGTTTGCGAAGTGCCACAGGTATTCAGCAGAGGAAAGAGTGCTACAAACATGCTGTCAGATGAAGGATGCGGCGTATCCCATCGCTCGGAAGAGCCGGTGGGTGAGAGCAGCCCCATACGTTGTCGCGGCCCTGTCAGCTCTGCCAGGTGAGCTAAGAGCTGGATCAGGGACTAGTGTTGTCCGAAGTTCCGGTTGCCAGGTCCTTGACGACACGCCGGCCGAAGATACGGTACATCAGTAGGCCGATGTCTCGGACCTTATCCTTTGGAGTTAACTCGGATTCTACGATTTGTTGAACCTCTTTGTGGTGCGCATCCCTTTCATCCTTGTCCAGACCAAGGCTATAGGCCAGCTCATTCAGGAAGTCCTGTTGTAGCTTCTTTACGCCATCCTCATCAGAATATCGCTTCTGTAATTCGGCAATCTCTGACCGCATAGCCGCACGGACTGGCTCGTTGATCTGGCGGGTGAGCAACCGCACAATAGGAGCATAGACGGCCGAGCCAAGATTAATGGACACCTGGAGGGGTTTCAGCTTGGATTCTTCTGACCCGGCCAGAGGTTTGGTCAGGTCTAGGTCAGTGTGGATCAGTGTCTGGAAGGTCAGAGCGACCAGCGCAGCGTAGATCATATGTGCTTTCACGGTATTCGTGGGTCTTATGATGAGGCGCAGCAACAAGATCAGAAACCATGTGAAGCCGATGTTTATAAGAATTAACCAAAAGATCGGCCAGGTGGTCAGAGCGACTATCTCAAACCCCGCGTACGTCTGTGTTATGCTAATGACCGTCATAAGGATGCTGACAATCGTCGCGGCAAGACCCCATTTCCACACATTGGTCCACTTCAGGAAATCGCTAGCCGGCACATTGGCTGCACCGGTGCGGATAGTGTGTGATGTGCTATCCCGTACGGCATTACAGATTTTTGCGATTCTCTCTTGGGGGCTGGTATGGCCAACTATTTGCTCATATTCTTTTCTTGACAGTCTAATGCCATCATCAATTATCTCTACATATGAAGCCCCCCTCTCAAATAGATCCACAACAAGTTTCGCACGTTCTTCCAGAGTCTCCATTATTTCTTAGTTTTTGAAGGCCTTAATGTTCTTCCTGAACGGGCAGATTTGTATTCAATTCCCTTCGGTGTAACTCTCGCGACTACAGGTATTGCACGTGATTTGGTAGCTGATTGCTTCAGTCGAGCAAGTTCTTTAGATGTAAGAGATGGTGGGGTTGCGCTGCGGCTGGACTTGACTTGAACATACCATTTTTTGCCGGAGCGAAAAATCGCTTTCAAATCCGTCACACTCTTGCTTCCAGGACTGACTCTTACACTGGCTCCTCTAGTTCTTAATGCCCGCGCAACCTTTCGTTCCTTATCTCGCCCATACTTATAGTTTTTTGTCATCTCGCGCTCCTCTTTTTTCTGAGAATATCTCATATGATTCATCGGATAAGCTTACCATATTTTGGTCAAAAAGGCAAGTATCGCTTTCTTTTGGCTTCTCTATAAGTTGTCAAATCCCTGTGGTGGATCTTTGGAAATCAATCTTCTCTTCGTCACCGCTCACCACAAGAAAACTTATCCCAGCTCTCACTTTCGTAATCTAACAAAGAGCACCTAGGACCCTAAGAACTTTCGAGGGCAATGAGAAAACAGTTTACGTGCCGTGAGATATGAAGGGCAGGCTTCTTATAATCGTGTCGGTATCAAGGTGAGTAGAATTAGACTTGTGAATTCACCCGGTCTCTCCGGGGCGGTGTTGACCACAATCAGACAGGAGGAACGCACACGGAAATGTCGGCCGCTTTCCCGGCACTCTCGAAAGAACTCCTAGCAACGTACCATCCCCGGAACTCTCCGCCGGATTCTCACGCACTGCCAAAATACTGGGCGCGACTGCGATAGGGTAGGGGAACCTTCGTGCAAAGATGCAGTGTCCGGACATCGGACACACTGTCGAAATCCTTATTATTACTACCTGTTGGACAAGATGATGAAAAAAATATAGGAGAGTTTTGCGAGTTGAGAAACCCGAGCACTGCTCACAAGTCCTATTAATTTGACAACGAGCTCCAAAAATGCTATGATACTGCGGTATTTACTGATGTAGTCCATAGGAGGATAACTAAGAAGGCGAGGTATCCGGAACTGCAGAGGGTCAATCCAGGAGCCTTCTGAGGATAAGGAAATGTACCTGCCAGGATTATCTATAGGTGAACCCATTCTTTGTATTTGAAAGAATGGGTTTTGTTGTTAATAATACAAAGAAATGCGGCATGCCCCGGCGAAATCATAATTGAGATTGAACGACTTTGCGGCGGAAGAAGGACTATATGTCCCGAAGTACTCGCATATACCACTGGATCGAAGATACAATCGAATGGAGTCGGATATGAACAAGTTAAGTGAGATTGGGGGCAAAGGGCTTTAGGTACTAATATCTTTAAGAGACTGGTGCTCTAAGGGTGAGTCGAATGGGACACAGAAAGCTATCAAGAATCCTAGATTTAGAACTAGCTTGGAGGAGAGTTAAGAAAGATCAGTATAACGATATCATACCAGATATATTAGAGCTTAGAGACATCGATTGTGACAAGAGAACCATAATAAACAAAATAAAGGAAGAATTAGAAAGAGGTTATGAGCCATCAGAACTCTTAAAAATTGATGTCCCCAAAAAAGGTTATACCCTGCGTCCAGGTTCTAATATGATACCAAAAGACAGAATAGTGTATCAAGCAGTTGTAGATTCTATTTCAACCGAGGTTGAAGAACCGCCTGCGGACTGTGTTTTCAGTTATCGCTTAAATAGGAATAGACGAAGCAATAGGATGTTCGAGTTCTGGAGACCTCTGTGGTTAGGGTGGAAGAGGAAAATGAGAGATGTCTATGCAAATGGGCACCATTGCTTGTTAAGGACCGATATAGCTGCATATTTTGAGCACATTGACCACAGCATCCTGAGAAATGACATATTGAATGGACAGGTAAGAGAAAAACAAATTCTTGACTTGCTGCACAAGTTGCTGAAGAAATGGGCCCTTTCAGACGTCAAACATATTAGCATACCTCAAGGATGTGATGCGTCTTCATTCATAGGGAATCTCTATCTGATAAATCTAGACAAGATTATGAAAAGAGAGGGTTTCAAATACTTCCGTTATTCTGATGAGATATATGTCTTCACAAAGAATGAGCGAGGAGCAAGAAAGGCAATACAATCGATAACCAATGAATTGAGAAAGCTTCACCTCAACCTTCAAGATGCAAAGACAGATATAATAACAGACCCGAAAAGAATGGAGCAGGAGATCGGGACCGAAGAAGAAGACAAGACGAAAGATTTTGACTACGAGTTTCGAAGGAGCCAAAAGAAGGACGAAATTGAAGAACCAGAACGAGAAATAGTCAAAAGGTATAAAGAAGTCACCAGGAATGGGAGAGCAAGAAAAGTCGATGTTTCTAAATTCATATGGTGTGTTAATAGACTAGGTAAGATTAAGAGTGACAAAGCAGTCAACTTTATATTGAGAAGATTTGCGGACTTTCCATTTCTTGCAGATTTGTTTTTTAAGTATCTCCAACAGTTTGCAAACAAAAAGAGCATTAAAGGCAAAATAACGGAATTCTTGAAGTCCCCGGACAACATCTATGAGTGGCAAGAGATGTGGCTACTTTTCACCCTTTCGCATGCGAAGAAAGTTGACAGTGAACAGTTGGGTACTTTGAGAGAAACAATTAAGGATAGAGAGAAGCATTGGGCACCAAGAGTGGGTGCAATTCTCGCACTTGGGAAGCTAGGAGATAATACAGATAGAAAGTGGCTAAGAGGCTTCTACTCAGACGAGTATAATTCTCTTGTCAAAAGGGCGATAGCGGTGAGTGTGCATGGTCTTCCAAAATCGGCAAGAAATAAATTCTACACCGAGATAGAAAATGACTCTTATGATATGAAAAGATTAGTCAAGTACCTGAAGCAAGACAAAATAAAAACTATATGAGCAGGTTTGTTTATGGTACGGCATCACTTTGTCACACGCGAAGGACTTTGCATATTCCGAGGACGTTGTGTGAAATTGTCACAAACGGTAAGGAGAAAAAATGAGAATACTTATCCGTAATAACAAAGCGAAAGACTGGAAATTTGCAGAGTCCATTACAACGAAGGCTGAGGCAGAACTTCAGAAGTTGCTTGCTGAGTCACCATCTCTCATCCCAGTCGGTGAGATTCGTGAAGGGGTTTCACAGCTTGTATTTGCAATTTGCGAGTTCGGCCTCCCGGGCTCTGGAAATACCGATATTTTGGCATTTAGTGCGGATGGTGATATTTCCATCATAGAATGCAAGCTCGCCACAAATCCTGAAAGTAAGCGCAAGGTTATGGGTCAAATTTTGGAATACGCTGCGTACTTATGGAAAATGGACTATGATCAAGTTAATGCTCGGATCCGAAACTTGAAAGAGAAGGACCTATCACAATTGGTTCAAGAAGCAGTAGCGGGGGGATGGGATGAGGAGACTTTCCGTGCGAGCGTCAAACAATCCCTACAAAGTGGCTCATTTGTTCTTATTATTGTGGTAGATGAAATTAACGAGGACTTGAAACGCACAATTCGATACGTAAACGAGTGCAGTGAATCCGCGTTCTCGCTTCACGCCTTAGAAATGCGAAGGTTTCAAACGGACTCTACCGAGATACTTATACCGCATTTGTATGGTGCATCATCGAAGTCCCCGGAAAATAAAAGGAGACAATGGACGGAGGAAGAGTTCTTCAGACTTTTCCGCGAGAAGAATACTGACCCAGAGGTCGTTAGTGTTGCAGAAGACTTTCATGAATGGGCTAAGAAAGAAGCAGACCGAATCTGGTTTGGAACAGGTATAGAGACAGGATCCATTACTTTTCATTATCTCAAAGATGGAAAAACTATCTCCGTGTTTACTATTTACACAAACGGCAGACTTTCATTAAACTATGGCTGGCTCTCAACTCAGGTAGACAAGACGACAATGGAAGAATTCCATCGCCTGGTGCACGAAATACCGTCGTTTAGCCGTATATCCGCGGACTTCTCCAAATGGCCTAGCATAAAACTGGCTGAAGCGTTCATCGATCAGGAGAGCGTCGAGAAATTCAAGAAAGCAGTCCTTTGGCTTAGGGACAAGATTCGCTCCTAGAAGACCTACAGGTAATGCCTCATATGCCGGGATGAAGAATCAGGCTGGGAACAAACTAGGGGACGTGAGTGAGAGCACGATCATGAGGTCTCCGAGTGCTTAAGGATTCGTGCATATACGGTTGGACGCCTTGTCTGGGAATGCGAAATTCCAGCTCCTAAAGGTTGGAGGAATGTACAACTGACAGAAAGGAAATAGTAGATTGAGAAGGACACGAAGACAAAGCAAACCCTACGGAAAATCAATAAAGAATTGGCCAGAAGACGAACGGCCAAGAGAGAAACTCTTTCGGTCCGGTGAACACACTTTGAGCAATACCGAACTCATAGCCATTCTTCTTCGGAGTGGCACACATGGTCAAAGCGCTATTGATTTATCAAGAAAGGTTCTATCTAAGTTCAAAACGTTCCGCAATATGAGCCATACAGATCCAAGGGATTGGAAGGAGTTCAAAGGATTAGGTCAAGCCAAAATTGCTCAGATAAAAGCAGCTATAGAAATCGGCCGAAGATTCCTAACCGAGGATAAACAACTCAAAGGCCTGGTCAAAAGCTCAAAGAATATCGCTGACCTACTCATGGCCCGGATGAGAGACCTCAAAAAAGAGGTCTTTAAAATCCTGCTCTTAGACAGTCACAATAATATGATTGACTTGGTCGAAATTACGGAAGGCACAGTCACCCAAGCAAGTCCCGTAATTAGAGAGATTATCTCCAAAGCTCTTCAAAACTTCGCTGCTGGGTTAGTATGTGTCCATAATCACCCATCAGGAGATCCTTATCCCAGTAAAGAAGACAGGG
>JAUWZS010000012.1 GCA_030615205.1 Candidatus Aenigmatarchaeota archaeon
AACCCATCAAGGTCATATTCAAATATGCACAAATTTTTTGTATTTTTAGTTACAGCCTCGCATTTTGGAAGGAGCTTTTGTCCTATACGTGCGCCTATTTTATTCACATCCTCAATTTTTCTATCGCTCAGAAGGTCATAATTAGCATAGAAATCGCTTTGGAAGCAGTAGGATTCGATTAAAGCAACTGGGTCAGAGACTTCGAAAGATATTTTTGAGAATAGAAGGAATTTCATTTTACAGCCTCATGCATATTGCAGATAACATTTCCAGCATATACGACGTTGCCGAAGACAATACCCCGAAGGGCAAAGCAGGATCGTAGCGTATATGTTGTGTTACGCGATACGGCGATTTCTTCATAGGCTTATCCTATCTTTTAGGTTTTTTCATGACGAATAAATATTTGAATCCGCGAAGATAGAAATTAAACCTTCTTGCTCTTTCATGCCAAACAGGAGTATTAGACGTCTGATGTCGCCTAGCAATGCAAATTAAGTCAACCGTCTCAAAATATTTAAGAAGCTTTTGGTAAAGTTTGAATCCAACTGGTATAAACCCTGACTTTTTTCTCCAGTGGTCACCAATAAGCCATGCCATTGCTTTGCCGGGTTTCAATATCCTGTATATTTCTTTAGCTACTTTCTCAAGTTCATCGAAGAACTCTTCTCTTTCACATGATATTTTGCCTATATCAGAGCGATGATCCGAATATTTGATATTATCAGAATATGGAGAGTCGATGAATACAAAATCCACAGAGTTATCCTCCAATGGAATTGATCTTGCATCATTTTGAATAATATCTTCCCTATATGGAGCAATATCGTATCCGATCACGCGCCTATTCAATTCTTTTGCGACATCTATGGTAGTCCCACTACCGCACATAGGATCTACTACTAAATCCCCCTCCTTAGTATATCTCTGCAATAAGTTCCATATAATAAATGCTGGAGTGACACCACTAAACTTATTATCGCCGTGTGGTCTATCGCCATAATTTTGGGTTGGAAAGTCCCATAACGTTGTTGTCTCAAATGGCGGTTTGTTATTTTTCATTGCTTAACAACCTCTTCAAATCCTCTATGAAGTGTTCAAATAGTTTGACTTTATCACTTTCTTCAATAGTTTCTTCGGTTAAAACATAGCTTCCATCTAAATCTACTTCCACTATAGCTCTACCTTTTTTAATGGGTCTCTTATGTGTTAATGTCCTATCTTCATCTGGCGTGATAAAATAGACTCTAATATGCTTTGTTGTCTCATCTTGTAAAAGTTTAAGTTTCCAATAGCATGTCTGAGCTATTCGCTCTCTTAGGGTAACTTTACTTGAGATAGCAGCTAACACATTACAGCTTTTAGGCTCGTAGATAATAATATCAACATCTGGTAAATGTAAGCCAAACTCACCATAATCAATAGCTAAATTCCTTTTAACTCGACTCAATTCTATCGATAATTTGGTGGTTTTCTCCAACTTATTTCCATTAATAACCTTCAGACCAAGTGCCTCAACCTCCTCAGTTATAATATACTGTACCAACTTTTCTAAATTTTTTCCTTTAAATGCACGCCAACTTTGCTCATGGTCACCACTTGGGGTTGGATGCTTTAGCCAATCTTGTTTGTGTAGTTCCTTTGCCTCTTTCAGCAATTCCGAAATATGCTTGTATGCATTTGGTCCTAATTGTTCTCGCTTTTTGAGATATAGTCTTTTCAAATCTTCAAAATCCATATTTATCACTCCTTTAGCCCAATTACAATATATTCAACGGGATAAGCCTCTGAGTTTGCATTATCATTGCTAGCAAATTTACCTGTTTTTTCATCTCTCTTTTGGGGGAGTATTTTTGAGGGAATTTCCCTCTTTATAACTCTATTAAGTTTAAAGCCCGAATGTTGTAAACTTTCAGCAAAGACCTCAGCATTTGATATATCTACTCCTTTTAGCCTTGTATCACCAATAACATAACAACACCTGCCCCCATTCTTCAAAATTCTAAAACTTTCATCAAATACCTTTTCCATATCTATGAAAAAAGCCTCAATTTCATTTGCCATTTTTTGATTTTTCTCAAGCATCTTATTAACTATATCTAGAGCGAGTTTACTTCGTAGTTTTTTATTCTCATATTTTTTGTATGATGTACCGATGAATTTTTTCTTATATTCAGTCAAATTCTCGGCTAAATCAAGCCAGATAGTGGATAGCTGATGTAAGTCTGCATATTCGTAACTAGTAACATAAGGGCTTGAACTTACGATTAAATCTACCTTATTATCTGCTACAGGCTGGCATCTAGCATCAGAGATTTTAATATTCAAATAATCATCGAGATTATCTCGAACTTTTGAAGGAACAATGTCATAAAATGCTTTATTCCCTTTTTGCATCTTTTTTAAATGTTTATCCAAAGCATCATAAGGTTTCACAGAGTTCTTTTCTAAATCTCTTGTTGGTTTGGTGCTTCTCTGGAGCCATATAGAACAATTTTTTAGGATATGACTAAAAGCAACTAAGAAAAAATCTCTAATTGTTTCGTCCTCTTCTTCGTAAATGACTCTTAATATTTTACCAAGTTCGATTTTCTTTTTATCAGTAAACCAATAATTAATCCTATCAATATGTCTTTCCGGGATTGAAGGTTCAATAGTTCTATTAAATAATGTTGTCTGAGCATTTTCTAAATATCTTACCTTAGCTAAAAATTGCTTTATTTTTATTTCCAAATAATTCGGTTCTATTGGTGTTGATTTCACTTTAGTTATTAGGTAAGCTATTTTATTAATTTCTGTTCCACTTGCTTTAAAACCTCTTGATATTGCGGTAACTATTGTGGTTCCACAGCCGTAAAAAGGGTCGTTTATATGAGCATCCTTGTCAGATACATACTCGTCAATTAATCTTTCAACTAATTGTGGAATAAATTTAGCAGGATAGCGATGGTAATCGTGTGTCCATTTGCCTGTATCTGATGGTTTATATTCTACAAAAGACCAAGTATTGTCTATTTTTTTCGTATCGAATAGATGCAAGATTTCCTCAGGAGATTTCATTTGTGCTTGCATTATTCTCATATTATCATCACTCGTTATAAACTAATTGCCGTTTCACCTAACAACTTATAAACGTATTATTGCGTTTATGCTTCCAATTTAGAATATTATCCGCAGTATTGCGGATATTTCTTACTATAGTTGAAATACTTTATCTTTATTCAAGAGTATCTAAGGGTCCTAATCTTACCCAAATCTTTAGTACTCTATTGTGTGCCAAAACTTCATTAGAAAAAGAGCAAGCGACAAATGACTTTGAACTTCATTGCCAGGACAGCCCCTTTGAGGGAATAAAAAAGGAAATTGGGAACACATCCTCTACACCTTACTCCTCTAAAAAATACCCGGCTGGTTTTTTGAGAACCTTGGCGATTTTGACCAGAGTTTTTATAGATGGTAACGATGCACCAGTTTCGTAGCGAGAGATGCTTTTCTGTTTGGGTTGGTATGAGTGGCGGACGCGGCTGCAACCAATTCGAACCTTTGGTGAAATAACTGCATATATCAAAATACAGCCCGCCCAGCAAGTCCCATTATACCAAAAGCTCACCCAAAAAGCAACTAAATTACGTTTGCTAGGCATGCCTTATAAAGAAATAGCTAAAAGTTTAAATGTTAGCAGAACCACTGTCGTAAGAGCCTGCAAATTCAAAAACAGACAACAAACAAAACAAGGAAATAATCCTGAAGGAGGGTAACTCTATGAATTGGCCTAATATTTTTCTGTCATTACGAGAAGCGTTAGCGACGAAGCAATCCCAAAGCGGGTATGGTAAGTTTGTATATCCCAGAGAGAAATACATATGGGCTCCAGTCCGAATCCTACACGAAACTGAAAAAGCTATATTGATTAACGGTCCCGGGATGACCCGCGTAGGAACAAAAACGAGAGAGCATGGAAAGCGACTTCGCTCGAACTACCTAAAACGTAAGAAAATAATTGAACGCCACTGTTCCTACATCAGGTCGATTCCGATGTTAGACAGCGACCCCATGTCCTTGATTATTATATAATTTTTCGATGGTTAAATATTTAAGAAACGATTAGTTTCTGAACTGCTTCCACAGCTTCTCTAATTGTAAATAAACGTACCGTCTTTATTTTTGGCCAGTACTGACGTAGAGTATCATCATTCTCAATTTGAGTTGCATTTCTTTCTTGATCAATAAAATATGCCTTCTCAGACTCCTTATTTGAGAACATGGAGAATTCAATATTATCTACTACTAAGTAATATTCAGGCCTTCCAGGACAGAAAGTATTAATTGCATTATAAATCAAAGAATAACCATCATCTTGAAGTAAAAAGTTACTTACCGAATCACTTGGACATGGAATAATCTTAAAAAGATCTCTTGATGTTATCCTCTGAGCCAAGTCTTTTGCTGTTAAATCAAAGTCCTCCATTTTAGAAATATTATGAATAAGAACCCACAATGAATAATCATCTACAGATAGAATTTCTCGCAGTTCAATTGCCTCACCGCTAATTATTTTTACAATTGGTTCTACAAAATCTGGAACTCTTAAGTGAGGATTCTCTTGAAATACTTTTCTTAGTCTGCGTAAGAATAGAGTAACCATACCTTCTGCGGATCTAACAGTTTTATGGTAATATACAGTTTCATATAAGGCTCTACGAGCAATAAGAAATTGTTCAACAACTCTTAATGATTTTCTTTTATCAAAGCCTACTACAAGCTGATTATTATCATTTTTACCAACTGTGCATGTTGAAATCAGCCATCCTAAGTCATACCTTCCATATGCAACACCGCTCTGATGGGTATCACGTCTAAGGTAATCAGCCCGGTCAAGATCAATATCTCCCCGAAGAAGTCTTGGTAGATAGGGGATATAGTATTCACCTCTCAACATGTAGCGTAGTCTTTTACTAAATCCAGCATCATGACGTTCAAGAAGTTGATGCAGTTCTCCATTTTCCCATGCAAGAAGAGCTTGAGTGATTAATTCATGCCATTTAAGCGATTTTAGCTCATCTTTTTCATTTTCTAATCCAAGCTTCTGAGCCCATTTATTATGATCGTAATCAACAACCTCCCTCTCCCAAACATGGGAAAGTGGTCCATGTCCAAGGTCATGACATAATGCAGCAACAGCAAGATCTCTGATTTCAGGTGTCTTTGGTCGTAAAGCTTCAACAAGATAATCTCTACATGACTCTCTTATTTGCTTTCCAAATTTTATTGCAAGATAAGCAGCACCTAATGAATGAACAAGGCGTGAATGTTCTGAACAGGGAAAAACTAAATGAGCAAGACCTAATTGTCTAATTCGACGCAAACGTTGTAGCTCAGGAGTGCGTAAAACTTCAATAACAACAGTCTCCATACCTTGAAATTCAAGGAGACCATGCACACCATCTTGTATTCGAGCAATATTTGAACTTGGCATAACTAACTCAATTGTTGACAAAGGTTTTCTATATAAGATTTGTCAGTACCAGATAATCCATTTATACTCTTAATAATATTCAATCTTCCTCTAAGAGATTGTTTCTGATTAATGGACATCATTTTTAATGTTCTTGCTTCTGGTAGAAAATCCCTTAGCTGTTGAAGTTCATCTAAAGGAGAAAAGTGTCCAACAACATCCGGGTTTCTAAGATATGGAGTCAATTTTTTTTCCGCCATTTCAATGAGTTGCTTTGCGGTTAACCGATCTTTTGGATCTTTAACTAGAATTTTCTTTAGTATATTACCAATTGGCTCAGAAATATTGCTTACATCCACTCGCTTTTCCCATTCCTTTTCAACTCTTCGTTTTAACAGTTCTTCATACTCGGTTCGTTTTTCGGGGTTAGAAACTCTGGGAATAAGTTCATTTTTGTCAAATAGGGGAAATTTTCCCTCAATGGAATTAAAAACCGTCGCTCCTAGTGCCCAAATATCAACTTTATGTGGGTACTGATAAGTATCATCAGTTATAAGTTCTGGGGCTCTTGTTCTCAAACTTCCTGTAGCTGTAGCATCAGCAGAAAAGTCTTTTGATTTACGACAAATGCCAAAATCTAGAAGAATATAATCCTCACCTTTCTTCCCTATGTTGTCTGGTTTAATATCACCATGTACTAAGTCAAGATTAACATGAAGATAATTTAATGCACTAGCAATATCTCCTAGTAAATTCGATGCTTCCTGAATACCTTTTGAACGCCAACTGTCGCTTAGTAAAACGGGAAGTCGTTCTTCTACAAGAAATGGTTCACCTTTATTATTCGTAAGGCAATGAGTTTCTATAATATTCCGATGTACAAGAGAAAGAGGGTGAGACCGAGTCTCTCTCGTCATAATGACATCTCGAACTTCAGATGGACCCGTTAGCCATTTTATAACTA
This sequence comes from Candidatus Aenigmatarchaeota archaeon, assembly GCA_030615205.1. Lineage (GTDB taxonomy): Archaea > Aenigmatarchaeota > Aenigmatarchaeia > CG10238-14 > SCSR01 > JAUWZS01. The sequence continues at coordinate 6,420 of JAUWZS010000012.1, forward strand.
CCTGGCGCTGTGCTAAACGCCAAGTAGCAAGAAAAACTAATTTCTGGCTTCCTGCCCTAGACAATAAACGTGTTATTTCTATCCCATCGGGGGGATCAATACTCATACAATCACAAACAGCAGAAGCATCATTTGGATGAGCTAGTACCCATCTACAAAGAGAGGTAGCTTGTAAATTCCTTCCTGAAGATACGATTCCGGCATAAATTTTTACAATTTCAGATGCTTGTTCATCAGACCAACCTATGCGCAGAGCATCTGCTAGTTTTTTTAGGTCATCTCCTCTTACCTGATTGAAAAGATTATGTTCTTTTTCTACTGCCAACAACTCATGAACTGTATTAGCTGTTTTCTTGCCAATGGCAGAAAGAGCATGTGCAGAACTCGGAAGGGCAGACCCCGATGCTTGAAAAGCCTTTGCTGTTTTTGTTTTTTTTGTAGCCATATCGTTTCTCACCAACCTTTCATGATTAAAATTGCAATGACAATCTGTTACATGAGACTGCTTGCACAACACAAACATGAAACCTCCTCCTTATCTTACTATGCTTATTGCTTATTTTCGAGGAGACTCCAAGTCAATAGTCATAACATGTATTATACGACCTAAATATTTCGAGAAATACTGCATTTTTCGCAGTATAAACTTTCTAAACATTTTAGGCAATTAAACTCATAACTACAATTATAAGAGTCAGTTATATTAGAAAAGTGCCTCGTATTGATTTGGTTTATACTGCAAAAAACGCAGTATAAATCGATTTGTCGCCGATTAAATGTTCGAAGTCTGTCTGCCGGACTAAGAACACCTTTTCCTCCTCGATTCAAAACATGGGTGTAAATCATCGTGCTGACATCCTTGTGCCCCAGGAGTTCCTGGATGGTCCAGATGTCGTAACCGCCTTCAAGTAAGTGGGTTGCAAATGAATGTCGGAAAGTAATGACGGGTCATAAGGGAACGCAACGGTTATTCTTCCTGACATATCTTTGCTGACATTTACCACTGCCATAGAAAACTACCTTGACTTTTTTGTCTGAATGCCTTAATCGTTTTGCCTAGGTATGTTAACTTTTAATCTCTTTCTCTTTCTTATAGGGATAAAAAGAGGGATGAAAAAAACTTTACGAGTTTAAGAGTAGTTTATTTTACTATTTATTGTCCTAGTTGTCAAAATTCCTGCTTCGGTTACCTAATCGAATGGCTTGACACGAATTCCCGTAAAATTTAGCTACAATGCACGCCTTCTAGTAACCTTCTCGATGGAATTTATTATAGCTTTGAGGTAAAAAGAAGAGGAATTGGGAATGCATCCTCTCTTAATTTTGCAAAACAACCCCCCTTCCACCTTACTCATCCAAAAAATGCCCAGCTCGTTTCTTGAGAGCTTTGGCAATTTTGACCAAGGTTCGTATAGATGGTAATGATGCTCCTGTTTCATAACGAGAGATGCTTTTCTGTTTGGGTTGGTATGAGTGGCGGACGCAGTTGCAACCAATTCGAACCTTTGGTGAAATAACCGCCCACATCAAAATACTTCCTGCTCAGCAACCCCATTTATATCAGAAATTATCCCAAAAAGCAACCCAACTGCGCCTCTTGGGGATGTCCTATGATCAAATTGCCAAAAGCTTACACATCAACAGGAAAACCGCCAAAAAAGCTTGCGGGTATGAAGGGGAGGTGAGCAAATGTTCTGGCCATTTAGTGTTTATGGGCTAATGCAGCCAAAGGAGACATATGCTTGGGCCCGAATTCGTATCATGCATGAAACTAGCAAAGCTGTATTAGTTGATAATGGCACGATAATCTGGATCTCAAAATCGAGGATACGAAAAATAAGACTAAAGAATAATGTCTTTGAAATTTACGTCAAGAAAAGTACTGTTGGATAATACCCAGGATTTTATTCAGGATGTTCTACGCCAACAAGCTACGGTTTTAACTTCTGATCGTTCTTACGCACAACAGTCCATATTGTGTTTGTGCATAACGTCGATAATAACCAGTTGAAAAACAAAGAGACATTTTAATTAAAGAATTGATTCCAAGAAACCAAAAATAGTGCAAAGACAGTAAGTTTTTCAATCCGGTTCGTTATTTTGTTGGCACGTCTCGTTGTTTTTTATTCGCTAGCGATAACTCCAAAAGGTAATTTATATGTTTCCATTAAATAATTCTCAGTAACGCTTAATATTCTTAATTGATCCTCACTAACTTTATTTTTTGATAGCCCTGGTTGTACAATAAATATTTCCAGATCAACGGGCGAATATCTGTTCTTCTCTTTGATTTCGAAAAGTTTATCAATATTGCCTTTCTCAAAACGACCAATACCAGTCTCATTGGATCTTTTCGTTTCACGCCTAAATAAACGAGTAAATAATTTTGATGAGTGTTCTTTCCAATGAATACTTTTTTGAGCTTGCCCACAAACGGTAAATAAATCTTCAATTCTAGCACCGGGTTTACCACCTCTCGAAAATTTACAATGATATAGCTCTACAATAATAGATTCATTTTTAGTTGCTATTGCAACAACATCGGCTATTTCTCCCTTGCCATCATCATCAAAAATTACTTCATAATTTTCATTTTGTTTGAGAGATTCAATAACTTTAAATTGGATTGAACTTTGTATCTTTTGTAAACCTTGTGATTCTTTTTTTATATCAATGCCAGTCCAGTCCCATGCCGTTATTTTATTTCTGTCATAGGAAGCATATGCACTCGACAATTCAACATAGATATTACCCTCTAAATTTGAACCATCAACAAACCAAATTGTTGGAGGATTTCTATAGAAGAAATCTTCTATCGGAACTATACTAGAACCAAGCCTGACATTTATACTTTTAGTACCAATTGTTGAAATTTTGAAATCGGGATTATTATTACGCTTGATAAAATCATGTACAAGCTCAACTTTAATATTATCTGCCGATATCATAAATTTAATTGCACCAACTTCACTTGGCTCCAATAACTCAATATCTAATTCATGAGGATAAAATTTGTTTTCTTCATCAAATATAAATCTAATCATATCTTCTGGACGTTGGTAAAGTACTTCTGGCCAATCAATACAAATAGGCATTTTTTTAAGTCTACCAGTTATTATTTTTGGTATTAGAGTTCCTTTTAGGAAATCATTTGGATTAATGGATTCATCTATTACCTTTTTTCCGATTGCACTGCACCATCTTATCAAAGCTTCAATATTTGTTACTCTTCGCGACCATATTCTTCCTTTATATGTACAACCTATACTTGTCTTTGAACCATCTTCATATCCTACACCAAAAAAATTCGATTTAATTACGTTTTGTTTTTGAGCATCAGTTAATCCTGCTTCAACATCAGAACCGGCTCTCATAGTGTATCTAATTAATCTTCCAAGTTGTTCAATCAAGCCTATATTTTGAAACTTAAGCCTATTAACATTTGAAAAGCAACGAAAAATTGATGAACCCTTAATCAGTTCCACTTTACCGGCAACTGCTTCTGCTAATTTTCTATAGTAACCACTATTAGTAGAACTATGTATAAAGAGTAGATCTTGATGTTCATCCCAAAACACAACTAGTAATTCACAATCCCAATTATAAATATCCCTCATTCTTGCCCAGTCAATTGGAACTTTCTTTACACTAATAATTACCAAAGTATTCTTTTCATAATTAATATCATGATGAATACGTTCATAGTTATCAGGATTCGAGATACTATTAATAAATTTCTCAGGCATCCACTTTTGGCATTCGGTTCTGTATATAACAGTACTCATTGCAGGTCGTAAATTCTGTATAGGTATATTTTCAGGAAATTTGCTAAATCCTTCAATAAACTTCCAAAAATCAATCTGCTTTTGTATTACTTCTTGACTACTTTTTCTTAATAATAAATTCCAATCTGCATCTTGAGAATATAGTTTTTGAATTTCCTCATGAACATTTATGTCAGCAATATTAGCAATAAAAGTTGGTTCACCTAAATCTGATCTTGCACGAATGAATCTACCAGCAAGTTGAAGAGTTACAGGAAGACTTTTTCTTATATCATGAAAAGCTGCAATTTTCAATTCTGGTAAATCAAAACCCTCACCTAGCATATCTACACAAATAACAATTCTTGATTCGCCGTTGATTATTTTCCTGCGTATCTTTTCCCTCTTTTTTATCGATTTAATACCAGTATGAATTTGTACAGGATTAAACTCTGGATACTTTTTTTCATAGATTGAAAAGACCTCATTTGCCCTTTTGATACTATTTACCCTTGCCATCAATACATGCTTATATCTTTTGCAATCTTTACGCAGCTGTTCAACTGCTCTAATAGCTATTTTTTCATCTGCTTTTTTCAAATCAAATTCTCGCACTGGGCTAAATTGAATGGTCCGTAAGTAACCATCCTCTTGTGCCTTTTTCAACGGATAATTAAATATGATTTTTCCACCAACGGGTTTTTCATCATTTCTAAATGGTGTTGCTGTAAACTGTAATATTCTATTTGACCCGAACCTTTTTTTGCATGCTTTCCATTGTTTTGCTGCTATATGATGTGCCTCATCGATAAATAAATATGGACAATATTTAGCCATATGGTACTGAATTTTTTCTTGGCATTCAGAAGCAATTTTCATTGTTGTAACAATGACATTGCACTTAGAAAAAAAATAATCTACATCTTCTATACTCTGTGGTTTATGCCTTAAAATACCAACGACAGGATAAAGAGTACTTCTATTTACTACACCTATTTCTTTAAGTACACCTAAGCTCAATAATTTATCTGAAATTTGTATTCTAAGTGGATCAGTAGGGACAATCACTAACAATTTTTTACATTGTTCTGATACCAATATTGAAATCATAACTTCGGTTTTTCCAGTACCAGTTGGCATAACAACGGTAGCAGCTTGATTGCTTACTGCCCAATGTCCTAAAATATTATGTATTGCACCAGTCTGAGGAAGACGAAGTCCCTTAATACCTTTATCAACATTTTCCACATGAAACTTAAATGCATTATCCCATGATTTGATTATTTTTGAATTTAATTTATTGTAGTCAATCTTAGACTTAGTAGGTTTAATTAGCTTTGGATGTTTTAGCCAACTAGCTCTTAAACTGATATAATCCAGATACGTTTCATTGCTAGGTAACTTTCTTTGAATTCTTATTATTTTGTCAAATTCATTTGGTAAGTTTTTTGTTTTGTTTGTGAGCAGTATTTCATCATTTTTATTAATAGAAGTTATAACAATAGCTTTCAAATCATTTTTTTTATATTGCTCTAAAATAACTTCATCAGTATAGGAAGGTTCAATCAGATGTTTTATATAATTATCATTCCGTTTCTCATTTACATTATATAATGGTGGGAATCGAAATATAGTTTGATTATTTAAGATATTATCACCCATATTTCTCTCTCATTTATAGCGTGCTAACGTAGCTATAAGGAACAGGCGCCAAAGTGTGAAAAACTTTGCGAAAGCCACGACAGCTTAATTAAGCTAAATGTTATGAAATCACGACATAATAGCCCGTCCTACTTCGTAGCATGGTTATATTTTCGCAAATTAACCATTCAATATTTTTCAGCTTGAATAGCTTTCTGATTTTCTATATAGATGTGGTCAGGTCTTGATTCTTGAATTATTATAATATGGCCTTGACCTTCTCTTATCCCCTGTTTTCCTACTCTTTTCACGTATTACCTATGCTTGAATGATAAACAGTTAGGAAATCCTTCCGTCTTCTCTATTATTTCTCATCTCTGCAATAGGGACATCGCCCATTATTGATTCCTACTCATAGGACAATATGCCCAAATCTTCAAGAAGTTCCTTCGAGTATAATTTCCAGGCCACCATAGATATTGCGTGAAATCGTTCTTATCTTCAAAAAGACGTTCCTAATGATTTCTCGTCTAAGTAGGATGATGAAAAACCTGTTGCCATAACTCTTGATATCCGTGAGTAACAATGGTCGCTGTTCCCGGTTTTTGACAAATAGAGAAATCTAACATCAGAACTCAGCGACCTGAAAGCGTAGCTTTACGGTCTGCTGAAGTCAATTGGCAGATGCTTTCCATGACTTTTTCTTGTTTCGAGAAAATCAGTCCATTCCGAGCTAAGCAATTTTTCGTCAACTTTTCCGACAAAAACATCAAAGACACGCCTTATCTCTTGAAATATTCTAATAAAATCCCATTTCTTCTCTTCTTGGCTAACTTTTAGTCGCGAATAGGTTAAATGTGATACTTCTTTGTTTGCCCTTTTCTTTACCTTCTCTAAGAAGGTGGTTATCTGCGGTCTTATCTTGACCCATTCTTCCTTGTATGGAAAATAATCACCAGCATACACATCATCACTTCCCGGATTTTCAAGGTATAGAAAATCAATTAAATTCCGAGTATGCAGAGTAAAAGATTCGAGAAGAGCATTATTCATTGTACCAGATGGGCATCCTTTGCTTAGTTCTTGAGTTAGCGCCAAAAACATTGTGAATTCAGACCATAAATGGTGAGAAATATTCTCTAATTTCTCTTTTGTTTTCATTTTCTTTGTTATGTCTGAAGTAAAAGCTCACCTGCCACTCCGAAGCGCCAGCGGAATAGCGATTAAGCACCGCACCTCGCTAAGCTCCGTCGGCACTCAACTCACGTCATTCTGTAGATGTATGCGTCTTCTATGAAATGCCCGTTGATGGTATTCTTGGAAAATCTTATCCCAGATATTCCAACTCCCGTTCTTATAGCCACACGTAGTAATAATATGATGGGGTCATCACTTTCGACTACACTGATATCTCTTAACCCTACCCCAGGGTGCTTTTCACGCATCCTGGATAGAATGGTTTGAATTTTCTGATATACTTTCTTGGGTCCATTCGCCTCTACTTCAGGAGATGCGATTATTAGCCTCCAGATGGTAGATTCGGGTTTATATAGCCATAAAGAAGCAGTAACCACTACATGAGCCTGATCTAAAAAGTGAATAAGCTTAGTTCCTGCTTCGATCATTTGCCTGGTTAGCATTTCTTTCACCATCGCTTCTTCACCCATGACAAGAATCCATCTTTTCTTCCCATAACTGCTGAATAGAGGTCCGTCGCTTTACTTTTGAGTATGTCTGTGAGGTAGCGCGATTCCTCCGACCAATCCTTGATTACAGCCCAGTTCACTTCCAGATCTCGATTGTTCTTGATTTCCTTTTGAAGCTCAGTTTCTAAGCCCGATAGCCTAAGCAACGTACCCAAGTCATGTGTGTAGCTGTCGTGGATTAATTTGCGGTCCGGAAAATCATGGCGCTTTATTTGTTTTGCTATGCGTGCCTTAAGCGCGCATTCAACTGCATACCCTAACAAATAGTATGCACCCAAAAAACAGCCTTCCTTGAGAAGAACCCTGGCTTCCTTAGTTCTTAATCGAGAGATGCGCTGCAAATCGTTCCTATTCATATTCCTGACTTCTAGTTCGTGTTCTCCCTGTAACATTTCCAAGTCAAAGAAAGGAGGCTAACCCAAGATAGCCGAACTATTTGCTTTACGTATGTTTTTTGCGCGAAGTCTTAAATCGTAATTCTTCGTTATTATGATATTGAGGGCAATCAGGGCACATCCCCTTCTTGATCTTGCGAAAACTTCTTCTTCCCCTTACTCCTCCAAAAAATACCCAGCTGGTTTTTTGAGAAATTTGGCGATTTTGACCAGAGTTCGTATGGATGGCAGCGATGCCCCGGTTTCATAACGAGAGAGGCTTTTCTGTTTAGAGTTGATTTTTTGGGCAAGTTGAGTTTGGGTCAGATCCCGATCTCTGAACATCACAGTAGTATTATATACCTCATTTATCCTAAGTGCAAGCTCTCGATGGGAGATATCGCACAAGGTGAGAGAATTACGAGAGGAAGAACTCAGGCTCTTACCCTCGCAGGTGATAAGTACCAGGGTTCGAATCGGTATCAATGGCGGACCCCTATCTTCCTTGTCGCTTCACCTACGGTAGATCCCTGACTGACGAGAACTTCTGCTTCCCTCAGTTTATTGATGATTTGCTCCGGTCTGTAGCTTCTCCTGACCATCCAAATCCCCCCTTTCTGATCCTTACTCTAACATTATATCTGGACCAGTTTTTGGGGGGCAGGTCAAGCATAAAGAAAACATGCAAAAGCTAATTCAGAAAGTCTCATTAATAGTCTCCTTAGATAGCAAGAAAGCAAGGCATTCTGTGTGCAGTTGTTTGGTCTTCTTGGTCATCTCTCGTTTAATTCCTTTCTCTAAAAAGTGAATAAGACAATGGGTTAGATCTGGGTTGTCCAGAAAAAATTGTTTTACCCAATCTTCGCCAATCACCTCTAATCCTTTGAGCACACGCATGAGCGAAAAAGGAAATTTATCTATCTGTCCTTCAAGGTAATCTCTAATTCCTGCTGTTGAAGGTCTCGGTTTAGCAATTTCTTG
>JAUWZS010000026.1 GCA_030615205.1 Candidatus Aenigmatarchaeota archaeon
TTAAGAAACTGAAAGATATAAGGATATTTTGTTATGGATGGCAACTGAAAGTCCATCCTTGGAGAAAAACATAAGTTATGCAAATTCAAAAAAGCAACGTATATAAGAAGTTCTACCTGTAATTCCTCAGTAGCACAGAGCGCTTGTGAAGGGGAAGGTCAGGGTGTTTAAAGTTAGAAATTAAATTCTTAGCTAGACAACACTTTTATGGTTCTAATTGTTAATTACCACACTTTGAATCGCCTTACGAGATCAGCGATTGATAAAATTTCAGGAATTTTCCAAAAAATTTCCCCTCTCTCTCATTAACATCGTCTAACCTATCGTATGTCATCTTGAATGCATTTGGCAGGCCTTTTGCGAATTTTACATCAACCGAGCCCCGTGCTTCTTTTACAGAAATTCGTCTCATAGTTTTTGTGCCGCCTGCTATTTCTGTTATCTCGTAGATTTGATGGCTATCTGAAAGTATTACAGGGGCAAACATCTCCAAGGTTCGGCCAAGCATCATATCAACTAATTTATAAGATCGTGTCGGAAGTTGAGACCATTGATTCCAAAATAGTGGCTTACAGCGTTGCCGATGAGCTTCAATAAGTACCTTGAAAAACTCTGATATATCAAATAACTTGTCTCCGGGAATAAGCCCGGGAAGTATTCTCACTAGCCCAACCGATAGAGATTTTTTGTCCTCCAGCGGAGCCCATATTCCGTTTGATTTCAAGTACGGTTTTCCCTCTCGTAGCGAGATCTCTAAACAAAGTCCTCTTCTATTTCCACTATATGGCTGTTTTTGAGTAGGAGGAAGAATACTTGGCTTCTCTTTTGCCTGATGAACTTCTAGAGGACATTCAATTATATAGATGCCTGTTTCTGTACACTCTGAAAGTGGTTTTACCTGCTCAGGCTTATCGGGAGGGTATCCTTTGAGTTCCCGTCCATCAGGGCTAAAGCCAAAAGGGTGAGTTGGAAAACGCTTTCTTCCCTTTTTTGTGGGCGCTAAGTTATTATGGAGTGTGCAAAGGGAGAAAAAACCATTTTCAACAGCACGGAGCCTTAGGATGGAATTCCATTTCTCGTCCTTAACGTTGTCGTAACTTGGGTTAATCCATATCTTAGCGCCTTTTTGCGCTAAGTAGCGCTGAAGTAATCCCAGATAGGAATCATGGCAAATTGTAGTGCCAATACAAACTTGACCAATCTTAAAAGCAGGGAGGTATTTTTGAGGATTCCAATCAGACAATTCAAAGGCCACTGCGCCGGCTGTGGCATGCTTGTGATACAAGAGCTCCCATCTTCCATCAGGTTGAATCAAAATCAACGTTCGCCAATCTGCATCACGACTATCATGAGACTTTCTTGCACCTACCAGTATATGGGTATTAAGTTGCTGGGCAAGGCGATTGAGCAAGTTTAGTCGCTCTCGGTCCTCGTAGCGAATATAGTCTTCTGGAAAAACGATAAGATCAATATGCCTTTCACCAAATTCTCTCTTGCCAGGGGTTTGAGGTTCACATTCTTCTGGTATTTTTGAATAGCGCGCCTGCTTAACTTCTTCTTCGGTAGGTGCCCATACTTCTGGGAAAACCAAAGCAATAGTAATGCTCCTGCGAGTCTCCTTTTCTATAACACCTCTAACCAGCGAATCCGGAGACTTTTGCTGTAACCTCACAAAAGAAGCTGTGGCATTCCCGAGGAGCCACTTAAAAATATTCAAATCCTTTTCCGATTCTGGGTTTAGCGAACACCACTTAAAATTTCCAGCATAAAGCCGTATGGTCGGTTTTGTTCCCAGAGATAGTGGCAAGAAATCACGCAGCGTGTCATACCAGGCGCGTTGCTCATCTCTGAAAGCTGGGCCGTTATCCTTTGCGGTTATCTTTTCGCAAAGACCAATCCATTTCTTCAATGAAAATCCCAATTTAAGACCTTGAGGATAGTTTTTAAGTGAAATTTTTCTGGGAATTGAAAAATGCTGAGATTCGTCAAATTCTACGATAAATCCAGGATTGGGGACGAAAAAATCGCAGTGTGGGAGGTTTTTTGCTTTTACGAAATCCTTAAATCCCCTGTATTCCTGCAGGGCCTGGTAAATCTTCAATAGTTGCTCATAATAAGGAGTATGCTTAAAATCCTCTGGGATTGTTCCTATATCAAATCTGTAATTTCGCTCCACTCTTCCGTAGATCTTCTCCAAAAGCCTCCTTATAGTTTCCTTGCACTCCGGGCATCGTTCGTCATGTAATTTTCTTTCTTTGCGATCTATCCTTTCGATGGGAGATGGGATTTCTTTTCTTCTGGTTTTGGATAGCTTTACAATATCAAATCCCAATTTTCTCAAAAAGTTATTTGTCTCAATGCCTCCTGAGAAATCATTGCAAGCGAGCTCTCGCCCGGAAGCAAATTTGAATGCCAATGAAATCACATATTTTGGCGGATATTCCTTTCCTTTAAATATTAGAGAATAACTAGTGGACTTTCTCCTCTTTGGGATACTGCGCGAATCGATTTTTATTATGGCTTCAATTACGTGGTGTCTTTGGATATTCTTCGGTATCATTTGCTACCACTTTCAATTATACACTTTTTATTAATACCAGGTAGAAATTTTAGCTTTATAAATCCCCCATCAAATTCTAATTTATGAAAATAGTCTAGTTCGGAAAGGAGGATTAGGCTATCAAGTTCAGGTGCTGAGTTTTCAAGTTTAAACATCGGTTTAAGCATAGCAATTTAAAAATCGAATCTAATTCTAACATATGACCTGCACCCAAGCATTTAAGAGGGAAAACAAGCTGGCCGCCGGAAGGGATAGAAATAAATATTACATGTGCTCCATTATCATCCCAAAATCATTGTTTAATGGTTTAGATTGGAAGAAGGGCGACGAGCTGGAGTTCAAGCTTGAGGGGAAAAAGGTAGTTTTGAGGAAGGAAAAATGAAAACCATAATCTTGTACTTTGTCCTTTGCGTTGTCGTGGATGTCATAATAGCCTTGATTGTGGGATGGAATCCCTTGACAGGAATTCCTCATGTCGGTTTTTGGCCTTATTTGTTTCAATAAAAGGATGATCACTCAAAAATTGTTTTAATTCTGAATTATATATAGTTCTTGCAAAATAATAAAAAATTGAAAAGAATAAATATAATTCCCCTAGAAAGGATATCTGATACATTTCATATATGAATGGATTAGAAGAAAGCAGGCATTAAAATTATGTGAGGTACGAAACATATGTTTCAATTTGACTTTGCAATTTCCTATGCAAGTGAAGAGGAAGGTATAGCTAGTGATTTGTTTCAATTGCTTAAAGATAAAGGAGTAAAAATTTTCCTCGCAAAAAATGAAAAAGTTTATCTTTTTGGGAAGAGTCTTACATCAGTACTACCTCATATTTTTGGACCGTATACAAAATTTGCAGTTCCGATCGTTTCTAACAATTACGTGCAGAAGCACTGGACAAAATATGAATTTGACATTGCTAAAAGAGAAGAACAGAAGAGGAGCTTAGAGTTCATACTTCCCATTCGTGTAGATAACGTGCGCTTAAAAGGGCTTGAAGGAGATGTAATTTACATAGACCTGAGAAAAGAAGGACTCATTAGAACCGCTGAGATGATGTTGAGAAAACTTAGAGACATCTATCCTACGGAAGAAGCAACTGTTCCAAAAGTGTGGGTTGCTACTTTTGGTATTGTTATTGACGAACTGATCAAAAACTACGAATTACCTTCTTCTGTGCCACATAGCTACGTTTCTCTTTGTGATTGGCTTGAAATTGATTTAATGAAACGTCTCTCAAGATTATCTCTTGAGGCATTAACAATATTAGAAGATTCAAGAGATGGAGAAGCTTTCTCCATAAGAGTTGGTTTCAAATGGAACCCAGATAAATGTCCTCTTGATTTCGGGGATATTGGATGGTGGGAAATTTTAGAAATAGCTGAGTTCGAAAGGATATATCCAGGTCAGGATTGGAAAAAGGCACTAAAAAGATTGAAGAGATAAAAAACCTGACATCATTCCAGCATTTACATCTTACTTTTTCGCCAAAATCCATTAATTAAAATTTTAATAAGCTTATAAATTTTTACTTATCCGCATTAACCGCATCCTTTTCTAATATAGAGATTGATTTAATTTGAAATTATTGGTATAAAATGGAACAAGGAATCAAGTTGGCAAGAAATTCTTCAAGGAAGCATATCAAAAATATTGCATACATGAATAAGTCATATGCAATTTCACTATTCAATATAAAATTTTGGGTAATTTTAGTGTGAACAATGCCTTTGAAAGAAATTATATTGGAAAATATAGCGAAAATAATAGGTGTGGGTATAATAATTCCTCTTCTAACCATAGCTCTCAAAAAAATTATACATTTGTTTAAAACTGATAAGGTCGAAATATCTCTTAAGGTTTCAGAGGAACTTCTTAACACAGGAGCAAAATTCGGACTCTTGCATGTGAGGGATGGCAAAGATGAGGACCCTGATAGAGGACCGAAAAAGAATAAAAAAAAGTGGTTTAAAAAAGTTGATAAGAAAGGCAATCTGAGGACTTCTGTCCGGTATACTAAAAATTTGGGATTTCAATTTAAGTGTTTCGCTGATTATAGAGAAATTAATTTTGATAGACTTAAAGAAATGCTAGAGAAAAATAAATATCGAAATGTTTCAAAAGGCGAAGGTAAAGTCAAGAAGAGGGCTTTTTTTATTCACCATGACCATCCAACCTGCAAATCAATTGAGGGATTCGAAAATAATTATTTTTATCCTGAGTAAAACAATAGCAGAACAGCATATAACGGGATATATCTGGTTTTGATTTATTTCCTCATCAAACCACATCTAGCGACTTAATAGAAATACGAGCCGTTATCAGCATTAACCGCATTCTTTTCTCGGGCAGAGATTGATTTAATTTGGAATTATTGGTATAAAATCAAAGAAAGGGATGAGGTTGGAAAAATTTTTAAGGAGTCACTCATGAATCACTTTAGGTTCATCCATAAGTTGGCAAAACTTTTTGTTAGTTCGGATATGAATGATTTAAATATAACGATGACATTGCTACTTTGGCAACTGGGGATGTCCGCCCAGCGAGAAGTTACCGACTCACCACAAAATATCTTTTAAGAGAGATAGAAATGATAGATATCATCTTACTTGTGAGTGGTGTGATCGGCATCATAGAAAAGACTCGCAATCTTCTTAAAGGAATCCAAGGAAGGAGTCGTAAGCGCTCTGAAGAGATTAAGAAAAAGGCCTACAATCTTCTTCAAGATGTTTCCCAATTAATCAATAAATTTTCGGAATCAGTCGATCTAGTTCTTAAGATGCTAGAAAAATCGGCCCCACTTGGTTACTATGACAACACCGCTAAATTATATCAAGCGAACAGGCGTTTATTTGAGATCTCAAGTGAAATGCGAATACTTACCAAATCAATTTCTAAGAAATTCCATGGGGCAGAACTATCAGAAATAAAGCAAGTTGCTAATCTATGTCTTCAAATTGTATTCATAGAGAATTTCGTAAGCGTTATGCTCGCGAAAGGCAATCAATTCAATAAGCTACCTTTGAAACCTTCAGTGGAAGGTTACATGGCTCTATGGCAAGAAGGTTTTATGCAGAAAATGGAAGAGCTTCCTTTTTCCCTGCAACATAATGGCTACATAAGAAATCAAATAGCCTATTTCAATAATATACTCATACAGTTGACAAGGTGTAAGGAGAAGCTAGCAATTGCTTTACAAGATCTCACTTAGTAAGATTATTTTGCACAAATAGTGAATAATCAGCAGAAAATATTAATCCCACAGGAATACCTAACTAGTTTACAATCCTTCATTTATCCGCATCAACCGCATCCTTTTCTCATACAGAGATTGATTTAATTTTGAATTATATATAGTTTTGGTGAAATAATAAAAAAGGATAAAAATGAAAGGTAATTCCTCAAGTAAGTATATCTGAGCATATTTGAAGAAAAAACAGATCATATGCTATGCTTTATAACCATAAGGAGATTACTTAAATGAAAGTCGAAATGGGTACACAGTTAGTTAATAGATTAAGGGAGTTATGTAATCATGTGCAAAAAAGATTATGGATAGCTTCTCCTTTTATTGGAAATTGGAGAACAGCTAGAAGAATATTAGGGAGAAAGTGGGTAGATAATGGCAATGTTATGGTACGGCTTATTACTGATACCTTTGATAGCAGTAATCTTAATTATGAAACGATTAAACGTTTTCATGATAGAGGAGAAATTAAACATATAAGAGGACTACATGCAAAAATCTATATTATTGATGATTGTGTTATTTTAACTTCGGCAAATTTAACGAACACAGCTTTTTCCAAAAGATATGAAATTGGAATTTTCTTATCTAAAGTAGAGGCGAAATCCGTAATAGATTTATACAATGAATGGTGGGAAAATATAGCCGAAAAAGTTCCTCCAGATTGGACACCTAAAATTTCTAGTCGCAGTACTACCAAAGAAAAGGAGGAAATTACATGGGAAGAATTACCAGTTCTTTGGAAACTACCGCCAGATCCCGGAGATCCCCATTATAAATTAGCACCAAGATTTCTCGATTATAATTCATTTTTACGATCATATCGTGATTTTGCAGAAACATATATGAAAATACAGCGTATTCGGCCCAGATCTCCTCTCTATTTTGAAACGGATAGCTTTTTGAATTACCTATTTCATCATGCGCCAGGAACGCCAACATTGCAATATAAAAAGAAAAATCCAAGATGTCTCAGTAAAGATGAAAGAAAAAAAGAAGTAAAAAAGTATGCGTCTCTATTCAGAAAGTGGATTTCTGAGGGCTCCGATGGCGTTGAAAAGACACGGTGGCGAGAGGAAGATTCTAAAATAATTAGAAAATTACTCAGTAAAGAGGGCATCTTAAAAATAGACAGAGATAATATAAAACAAGTTGTTGATCGACTGAATTGCATGAAGTCTATGGCACTCAACAAGTCAATGTTTCTCAATCCTAAGAATAATAAGATCAAAAAAATCCGAACTTCTTGGAGAAATCTGCTTTATGGAGGCGGTCCTTTGCAAACGAGAATGAGTGATTGCAAAAATACTCTTAAGTATTTTGGAAGATCAAGTATACATGAGCTTCTCGGATATTTTAAACCATATGAATATCCTTTACGGAATACAAATTCAAGTGCAGGCTTGAGGTTTTTTGGCTACGATGTATCTGCATATTGATATTTTCATCGAGAGGATAATGAATAAAGCACGGCATATAACGCAGCATAAAAAATTCGTGCCCTCGACACTTCGCCCAAATTTCTCGTCCTCGGCTTGGAACTTCAGATATACTCAAACCGCTAATTGAGATTCTAAGAAGCATACGACTTCCCACTTATCAGCATTAACCGCATTCTTTTCTCGGGCAGAGATTGATTTAATTTTGAATTACTGGTATAAAATCTAAGAAAGGGATAAGGTTGAATAGTAATTCCTCAATGAATTATAGCCGACACAATTCGGATATAAACGAGTTAGACAAAAGTCGTCCTTTATCAACAAGAAAGGAGGGTTATTATGAATAGCAAGAGAGAAGGTACTGATTTTTGGAAAGCTGTGGAACCAATACTCCGCAAAGTTATAGAGAACATTGAAAGCCCATTCGTGTGGATGCCACTTGGTCTTTTCATACTATGTGTTCTCGCTTATCCAATTACCAAATTTATTGGATTTCTGTATCTTTCAATTTTCTTTGTCCTCCTCGCTTTTATTGCTGACTGGGTGGGACGATCGCAAAATCGAAAAACTCCATTTACGCCGACTCCTCAAGAGCCTAGCTATCGGGATGATATTTTCAAGTATCTCTCTAGCGTTCAGGCCAAGGCTGTAACAATGTTAGAGAGGGGTAAACGAAGTGCGGCTCAAGCCTTAACTGATAAAAATCTGAGGGCAGTTAATGAAGCGCTGAAGGCTTTTCCAAATGATGCTGATTTTCATGCATTAATGGGCTATACATTGAAGGATGTATACCAGAGTTCCAAGAAATTACTTCCAGTTGAGCAGCGTCAGTCATACCTTCTTCTTGCACGTGAATCTTTCGAGAATGCGCTGAGGTTCGATCCCAAAAACGCAAGTGCCCATAATGGAATGGGCAACGTACTCTTTTTTGAAGGTCATTTTGACGAAGCAATTAAAGAACATGAGATAGCTCTGAAATTGACAGACGGCAACTACCCTGCCGCAAAACACGACAGGGAGCTTGTGATTAAAGTTAAAGAAGGTAAGATTCAATTTGATTTCTAGATACTCCAATTAATGCAAACCTAGTTAAGGTAATGTGGCACAGCCGACTGCTAGTAGAGACTTTTGTCCAAACTTCCCTTGATTCTCCTTACTTATCCGCATTAACCGCGTCCCTTTGCTCATGAATCAATCAACAATCCCTGATTGAGCTTGACCTGGTTCAGTGGGACAGGGCGCTGGTCAGGGGGAAGGTTAGGGTTTTTAAGGTATCGAGTTGATTTTACATGAAAACATTCCTTTAATTTTAATATTTCGCAAATTTTAATATAATTGAATAAAAATTAAGTAGAATAATATCTTACAAATAGGTGGAT
>JAUWZS010000035.1 GCA_030615205.1 Candidatus Aenigmatarchaeota archaeon
TTTTTCGGTTCGTCGACTGTAGTGAAGAGTTTGAATTTTCTGACTAACGAGATCAAGAAGCCGAGGTTTTCGCTTTTCTGGTTGATAAATATTGTTCATTTTATTCCTGTCATTTTGATTGAGATTCTCTATTAATATGACGTTGGAACTTTCATATAATTTCAAAAACAATATTGACTTTGACCGATAATACTGGTATCAACCGTTTAGACAGCGAGAAATGCTGCAAAACATAAACGGCAAAAAGTGGATGATTACGACAAAACGGACTATATTCAATAAGTTATTCTTTGTTTTGTTCAAACTGGATAACGCAATAGACTGCGCTAAATGCCGTATTTGCACAAGCAAAACGGCTGTATAATATATGTTAGGCAAAAACATAAAATGAAAACTTCTGACCTCATATATCTTGAAACAGATGATTCCTGTGCTATATGCGGTGCAAAAGGGATTGGCATTCTTTCCGAACACCATATTGATAGCAATAGGTCAAACAATGAGTATGATAACCTTATTGTTCTTTGCCATAACTGCCACAACAAAATTACAAATAATAAAGGTCTATCTGAAGAAGAAATAAAGAATAGAAAAAGACACCTAATCAATAAAACCATAACCACCTATGGTCTAAATGCTATGAAGATTGCAAAAAGGAATAATTTTGGGGTTATAGCTTTGCCATTCCTTCTCTATCATTTGGTAGACTTGGGATATATGAGCAAGGAGGAAGACCAGATGGGGTATGGAGATCAAAATGATGCCACTTCCAGGTTTGCGATCACGATTAAAGGAAAAAGCATCCTTGATGAATGGTTTGCCTAACAACTGGCTGGAGAGGGATGCGGCAAAAAACGCGCCGCACCCCTCAGCCAGCCCGTTATGCAGATAATAATTCCTAGTATGAGTGATTAAGATAAATAAGATTCCAGAATTTCGAAAAAATGATCGTTACAAAAGAAGCGGTTATCGTGCATACAACTGGAAAATGCCTCCAATATATGATTCTTGCATCTGGATGAAAGTGTGTAAAATTGATTTATTGGATGAAGCTGTATTTCGTAAAATATCAAGTAGCGATTTTTCTATCCGAATATTAGATGTTGGTTGTGCGACTGGAAGACTACTTTATAAATTAGCAAAACATGGCTATACTAATTTATCAGGTGTTGATCTTGCTCCTCGTATAATCGAAGTAGCCCGAAAAAAATTATCCAATTTTAAAGTTAATTTGAATTTGAAAACTGCAGATTCTGAAGACAATTTACCATGGCCTGATAATTCTTTTGATGTTATTACACTTACAGGAGTCATTCATCATTTTTATCGTTTATATGATGCTTTAAAAGAAGCCTACAGGGTTCTTGATAAACAGGGTAAATTGATAATTTGGGATCCCTGGTTTCCATTCATAATAAGACAGATAGTTAATTCATGGTTGTATTTTTTCCCACATGATGGAGATTTCAAATTCTATACCCCTAATAGAATGGAGAATACACTTACAGAAATTGGTTTGAAGAATACTCAATACCGTAGAATAGGTATCTGGGTCTATATAATAACAGGTGAAAAATTATCTTGAAGGACGTAATCATGAATAGCTGCATAACAAGCGCATGCACCGGACCTAGCTAAACTGACCGTGAATGCATAGCTCAGGGTATTTCGGGCGCGAGGCCGGTGATGCCCACCGTTGGTAATTTCAATTTGCCTCTTGCTATGTCTGAGTATCAGTTGTCAGCCCAAAGTTCAGGAGATGACGGATGTAGAACGTATTGAAATTGATGAAATTACAAAACAGCTTTTTTTGGAATGTGACTAGAGTTGAAATAAAGGTTCTAAAATTTAAGATGAAATATGTTTCTATAAAGCATCTAACTAATAGTGTTTCATAAGTTAAAAAGTAAAATATTCCCCATTATTAATCGATAATCATTACTCATTTAAAAAATATCCTATCGGTTTTTTGAGAGCTTTAGCAATCTTGACTAAGGTTTCAATAGAGGGCAATGATGCGCCTGTTTCGTAACGGGAGATACTTTTTTGCTTGGCATTTATTTTCTGGGCAAGTTGAGTTTGAGTTAAATTAGCCTCTACGCGGGCCAATTTTATCTTTTTACCTAACTTTTTTGTATCCATCAGTATTATCTTGAGTTTACCTCACGAACAAAAGCCAAGCAATGATAGTAACATATTTTTTAAATAATACTTGACATATTATACCTTATAGGGTATATTTTAGACATGGTTGGGATATCAATTTTCATACCTTTCAGTAGTAAAATATACCCATTTTGTAATAAATGCAAAGTTATTTATGAATAATCTGGATACTAATCGAGCTGAGAAAAAAAAAGAAGAAACAAAT
Source organism: Candidatus Aenigmatarchaeota archaeon (assembly GCA_030615205.1). GTDB lineage: Archaea > Aenigmatarchaeota > Aenigmatarchaeia > CG10238-14 > SCSR01 > JAUWZS01. The sequence goes on from JAUWZS010000035.1 coordinate 2,372, forward strand.
AAAACCATAAGTTTAAGATGGATTGACAATCCTAAAGTACAAGAACTTCTGGATGTTGTGATTTCTATTATTGCAGAAGAATATATCGATGTAGCCCAACAAAATCCTGATTTATTCAAAAAAATGGAGGTTATTAAATGAGAGTTGCTATATATGCCCGATACTCTTCTGAAAATCAAAGCGAGAAAAGCATCGATGATCAAATAAGAGTCTGCAAAAATTACATAAGAGATCATGACATGACTATTAATGAAAAACATATTTATATTGATGAGGCTATTTCCGGTTCTATAATTCAACGTCCTGGACTACAGGCATTAGAAAAAGCAATGGAGAATAAAGAATTTGATGCTGTAGCAGTTGACGATCTCTCCAGACTGTCAAGGAGTAATCATCAAATGCTGACATTGGTTCTCAAATTCAATTTTCATCAAGTCAAGATCATCTCTGTTTCAGATGGCATTATTACAGATGATGATAACTCTAAATTAGGCATTCACATACGTGGACTCATAAATGAGCTATATCTTGATGATCTTAAGAAAAAGACAATGCGTGGATTAGAAGGTCAAAAACTAAGAGGATTTAGTACCGGAGAAAGGGTATTTGGATATTATACTAAACCTGTAGGTGAATTAAAGCTAAACAAGAAAGGGCAAGCGAAATACGAGGGAATGGTTCACAAAATAAATCCAGATGAAGCAGATATTGTTAAAATAATTTATAAGGAATTTATTGGAGGAAAAAGTATAAGCAAGATAGTAAAAGAGCTAAATAACGATAAGGTTCCAACAAAAAAGGGCTATTCTGGGGGATGGAACACATCAACCGTAAGCAGAATCTTGAAGAATGAGAAATATATGGGTCTATGGATATGGAGAAAATGGAAGAACGTCAGAGATCCCATGACAGGAAAAATAAAAAAGGTTTCGCGACCAAAAGAAGAACAATTGTCTTCATATAAAGAAAGCTTAGTAATCATTAATAAAGAAACTTGGAGAAAAGCCCAGAAAAGATGGACAGAAATAGAGGGAACATGGCCCCTCCGGAAAAAAGCTTATAATGACAATATGAAACAAAAAAGCTATGTACAAGCCAGCCCAGCTCACCTATTTTCTGGCCTTCTGAAATGCCATACATGCGGAGGAGCCATTGTTCTAATCAGTGGAAAAGGAAGCGGATATTATGGATGTTATAATGCAAAAAGAAGGACCTGTAACAACAATTTGTTGGTACCGCGGAAACGTGTAGAGAAAGTAATTATATCGGGATTGAAAGAAAAGATATTAACTGCAGATAATTTAGAATATATATATAAGACTTTAGAAAAGCTGATAGCAAAAGGTCTATATAAAGTTCCAGAGCTTATTAAGAAAAAGAAGGCTCAACATGAAAAAATCTTATCAGAAATACAAAATTATCTAAACTATATTAGAGTTGGCAATTTTTCTAAAGCAGTATCAGATGCATTGGAGGACGCAGAAAAAAGAAGTGAGATACTAAATCAAGAGATTAAATTACTGGAATATCAGAGACTTAATACCTTTAAATCGCCGCCTAAAGAATGGATAAATCACAGACTAAATAGGTTTTATGAAACTCTTATTAAAAACACGACTGCTTCTGCGTTGGCTCTTAAGGAATTATTAGGGCCAATAAAACTTGAGCCTGTATTTGAATCTTCTTCTTATGCCACGCTCCTTCCAGTCGCTCGCAATGACACATTGTCGCCTGAGATTGCCACACTCCCTTCGGTAGTTCGCAATGACATATTATCGCCTGGGATTGCCACACTCCCTTCGGTAGTTCGCAATGACAGATTATCGCATGAGATTGCCGCGCTCCCTTCGGTCGCTCGCAATGACAATGGAAAGGAATTCAAGCTGTATTATATTGCTCATACAAAAATTCAAACGCTCGCACTTTTAGATGATAAATACAAAGGTTCGAATCGGTTGCAATGGCGGAGAGGGTGGGATTCGAACCCACGATCCCGATTACTCAGGATAGCGGTTTTCGAGACCGCCGCCTTCAACCACTCGGCCACCTCTCCTTTTTATCTATTTATTATTTTCGGGGCTTTGGCCATATTTATTTACCCAGGGCGGATTACTTCTTCGATCCTCTTTTTTTTAGAAAAAATTCCTTCAAAATCTTGCCGCATTCATCAGCTAAAACACCGCCCTTGATTTCAATCCGATGATTCGTTTTTTCGAAAGGAAACTTCATCTTGGACTCAACCGCTCCGGCTTTTGGGTCGTGGGCACCAAAAACCAATCTTTTAACTCTGGCGTGAACTAAAGCGGACAAACACATAGCACACGGCTCTAGGGTAACAAAGAGTTCACAATCAGGGAGCCTATAATTTTTCTTCTTCAAACAAGCCTTTCTAATAGCGGTTATTTCAGCATGGGCAGTTGGATCATTCCTTAAAATAGGATCATTATGGCCGCGGCCTAAAATTTTATTCCCTAAAACCAGAACTGCTCCTACAGGTACTTCTTTTTTTTCTAGTGATTTTTCAGCTTCGGCAAGAGCTTTGCCCATAAAGAATTCATCATCTATCATTTAAAAGCGAACCTTCGAGGCTTGATTTTACCTCTGTTTACTCAAAT
>JAUWZS010000013.1 GCA_030615205.1 Candidatus Aenigmatarchaeota archaeon
GCTGGCTTATAATTTAGAATTCTCGACTCGCGCATAATAATGGATGCTAGTATCACAAATAGAAACAATATGATTTTCATAGCAGAGGCCACTTTTACAAGATTTTCAAGGTTCAGAAAGAGTACAACCGTTATCATAAAAATTCCGGTAAATATTATAGAAAAATGGGGTGTGCTGAATCGCTTATTCACCTTTGCAAAAAATTCCGGTAAGAGTTGGTCACGACTCATCGCCATAGGAAAGCGTGACGCAGCCAATATGCCAGCGTTGGCCGTAGAAACAAAAGCGAGTATTCCTGCAAATGCCATAATTATGCTACCAACTGTGCCAAAGATTTTATATCCACCGGCTGATATGGGAGTGAGTGAATGTGCAAATTCGTGCCTATCTAACAAACCCACGGTTACAAAAACGGTTAACCCATAAAGGAGTAGTACCATACAAAATGCCAGGATCATTCCGATGGGAAGATTCTTTGCAGGATTCCTGACCTCTTCGGCAACGCTTGCAGCTTTTGTGAGTCCGCCAAATGATATAAAGACCATACCAACTGCTGCAAACAGTACGCGCCTATCTAATGGCATAAACGGTGTGTACCTGTGAACATTGAGCGACATCGCCCCACGAAAGATATACAGGAATAATAAACCAATAAGAAGGATTACAAGAAAAATCTGAAACCTCCCTGTGAGTTTGACACTTATCAAGTTAAGAATTGTAAAAAATACACAGAATCCGATGGCAATGAATTTAATCTGCCACTCAGTGATATTTGGGTTGATCAACGTTGCAAATATACCGATGCCAACTAATGAAAATGCACTTTTAAGACTGAGCGAGAACCAACTGGCAAACCCGCCTATCGTACCCGCTGCCGAGCCCATACTTCGCTCGATAAAGAAATAATCGCCACCAGCTCTGGGCATAGCCGTGGCCAGTTCAGCCTTCGCAAATAATGCGGGTAAGATTGATATACCCGCTAGAATATAGACTAAGATCGCAGCTGGTCCAACCATAGCATAAACCAATGCAGGAAGAATAAACAGACCAGAACTGATCATTGCACCAGCTGAAATGCAAAACACATCAATACCGCCCAATTGACGGATTAACCTCTTATTAGGACACATCCTATTTTGCCTCCTCCGGATTTAAATAATCCTCGATTATCTCTTGGCAAGCACTACTTAAATATTTTCTTAAGAAGGAAACCTTTTCGTTGGGTATCTCCGAAATACTCAGAGACTTAAATACTCTTACTTCCACATCTACCCTCTTAAGCTTCAACACTCCAAAAAGATGAGGAAGAAACTCCATATCTCCATACCAGTAAATTAAATCTTTGTTCTTATAATTTAACTCCTCTGTATTTATGCGGGTATATCTTATCGCCAAAGGGACTATCTTACATCCAACCTTCAGAGGCGCCTCAAAGAATGAAGTTTTAAAAGGAAGAAGCTCCTTGCCATTCGTTGATGTACCTTCAGGGAAAAGGATAACATTCGTTCTGTTACTTAAAAAAAATGCTATTCTCTCAAGCTCTCTGTGGATATTTGAAGGATCAATTCTGTTTACAAATATTGTATCTGAGAGCGAAGTTAAAGTCCCAAATAGAGGCCAACTTTTTAAATCAGACCTTCCTATGAATACTAAAGGAGAAAGACTACTTGCAATCACACCGTCAAGGTAACTTAGGTGATTAATCACAAAAAATATCCCTCTCGTCTTTAGGAACTCACTTTTTCCAGAAACCTTTACCTTTATACCTAAAATGAAAGCTGATATCTTGTTAAAGATGTGCGCTATATAAGATACCAAGAATGTTCTTTTTGCGGGAAAAAGTAAAAAAACAACTCTTACAAAAGAAAGTATAAAAATACATAAAAAAATGTTTAAAAATAGAAATATAGCCTTAACCGTCTTTCTCATAAAAATTTTCTTACAAAAGAGGTATTCATTCTTTTTGTATCAAGCATCATAAAAAAATCAGCAGTGCCAAATACTTTATCCCAGGCGGGCTCCCCGCAAACAAAAGCGCCTATATTTAAATATCCCTTTACCAACGAAGGAAGCATTTGCAGAACTTCCCTTTTACCATAAGCTCCGGGATCTTTAAGGTAAGGGAATCTTCTATCTTTTAAGGGATAGACTCTGAATCTGGATGGCGAAAAGAATTTGTCTTTTAAAAATCTAAAAATTTTACCTACTTTTTTAGGCGTGGGCTCCTCTATACTTGCGCACCCCAAAACATACCTTACTCTATTTTGCTCAATGTAAGAAATTATTGCTTTCCACATAAGTTTTATTATAGGATACTTTCTATAAGATTCATCTACGCAAGCTCTTCCTAGCTCTAAAAGTTCTGCGCTGCAATTCTTCTTTATATTTTTTAAATCGAATTCTGTCTCTGAATAAAAACCTAAACTATTTTTGGCCACCGAGCCTAAAAGCAACCTGTATGTTCCCACAACCTGCTTGGTATTTCTATCTATAACTACAACATGCTCACAAAATTTATCAAATCTATCCTCATCCTTTTGCTCCTCTTTAAGGAATACCTTACTCCTCAGGAATTGCGCCTTCTCAAAGAATTCTCCACCCTTAGTAAACAAAACCTCAAATATTTGGATATTTAGAGATTCTTTCATAAACATTTTCTCATATCTCTTCCAGCTCCTCTTCCGTACTTTCAAAACCTTCTACAACTTTTTTGATTTCCATTTCTGTCTTCTTAATTTTTCCTTTACATACTTTAATAAGCTCAACTGCTCTTTTTACCTCTTTGGCCAGATCATCTACATCTACTTCCTCACCTTGTATTCTTTGAAGTATTTCGTCTAATTCTTTTATGGCCTTACTATACTTAATGTCCTCATCATTGACCATCTTTTTTCTCCTTCCTTTTAACTTCACTCTGAATTATTCCGTCAAAAACAGTTGTAATTAAATCTTCTTTAATTTTCACATCCTTTATACTACGAACTGTCATGCCTTCTTTTGTCCTGGTGATACTAAATCCTCTTTTAACGGTATTCAAAGGATCGGCTATTTTTACAGCATTTTCGTAATTCTTTATGTAACTTTTGGCAGATTTAAGAATGCTTAATGAAACTGACTTAATTTGTCTTCTATTGAATATTCCTGTTTTGACTCGATCAATAAAATTGTGGGTGCCTAGCTTCAATATGCTGCTCTTATCCACGATATTTTCTCTATGGGTTCTCAAAAAAGCGATTGTTGCCCGATTTGTATTCACTGCTAATATCCTTAATTCCTGGTTATAACTTTGCATTCGATTACTAGCTGTATAGATTATCTGTTTTGTTTTGTCTTCGATCTCTGATAAGAAGCTTTTTATATTCTGGGTAAGGAATTGGGCAATTGCTGTAGGAGTTTTCATAAAAGTATGGGCAGCCATGTCTGTTATGGTTACATTTATTTCGTGACCAATGCCGCTTAAAATAGGCAATCTGGATAAGGCTATTCTTCCAGCTATCTTTTCGTTATCAAACCAACTTAAATCAGCTGTCGAGCCTCCACCTCTTGTTATTACAACTACATCTAAAAAATCATATCTGTCAAAAATTTCTATGGCTCTACAAACATCCTGCTCAACATTTTTACCTTGCATGGAAGAATTAAAAAGACAAATTTTAAAACCATAGCTGCTCTTCTTCAGCTCATCTAAAAAATCGTAATATGCTGCACTATCGTATGAAGTTATAAGACCAATATTTAAAGCCACAATAGGAATAGTTAATATTTTGTTTTTATCTAACATTCCTTTTGCTTTTAATTCAGTAATTATTTTCTGCTTATTCTGAGCTAATTTGCCTATAGTATAAATTGGGTCTATGTCTTCAACAATTAACATAAAATTTCCTGAACGAGGGTATAAATCGACTCTGCACAAGAGTTTTACTTCAATTCCGTCCTGGAGCTCAAATCTATTTTCTGGTTTCTTAAGAAGATTTATTATCTTATCTTTTTTGTTTTCAAATATTACTGCTGTAACTTTAGCAATTATTTGGTCTATTTCAGGATGTTTCTCGCATAACTCAAAAAAGATATGCTGCTTATACTTATTTTTGTTATAATCTTGAATTTCTCCATGAATCCAGACTGCATCTGGAAATTCACGATTCAATATACCCTTAACCACATTATTTAACTCTAAAACTGAATATATCTCTTTTCTCTTTAATAGTGGATTCATTTTCTTAATTCATTCTGTCAAATGTTGAGGTCTGACCCCCTTTTCGGTTTTCGGCTACCTGCACAGATAAAAAAATGGACAATATTCGCAGTTCCGCTCTCGGGTTTCGTCTGCTTCAAAGTCTACCTGAGGATTTAGAATTTCAGAAATAATAAATCCTAAGGCTTTTATACATATACCCATAACCCTATCTGCTTCATTAATCGCCCTGGGTTTTATAAAAAAGGTGAAATCCAGTTTCCTTAAGTTGTAAAGAGCAGCGTTTAGGCTTAAGTCTTTGAATTTTGCTCGGACAAAATAGTAATACAAGGGGAGCTGGAATGAGTGGATTGTCTCCTTAATTGATTGGCGATCCATTTCCATCGATTCTAACTTGTCTAACCTTGCAGGCGCTTTGGGGTTAGCTCCAGTTTTGTAATCAATGATTAAAATGGTAGAATCCTCAAGTTCATCTATCCGGTCAATGCGGCATTTGAACTGGAAAGAGCTATCCCGTAGCTTTATTCTTCCTCCAAGGGATTCATCTTCTAAGGAAATGACCTTTTTAACTTCCCGTTGTTGTTCCTTATCAAGGAATCTACTGAGCCTGTAGTCCATAATATCCTTTACCATAAAGGCATCAGAGCCCATACGTTTTTTGAGGTCCTGGTCAAAGCGCTTGTTGAATTCCTTAAAAAACCTGTTTTTGAATTTATCATCGATGAAGGGTTTTTTATCTAAGAATTCCTTGTATGTATCCTCAAGCAACCTGTGTATAAAATCACCGATGTCTTTGCCTTGCGGGGCATCGAGCAGTTCTTCTTTTTCTTCAAGACCCAATACATACTGGTAGTAAAATTGTAATGGACAGTTTAAATATGTATCGATGCTTGAAGGAGAATATTGTAGATCTTCTAAGAACTCTATTACCTGCGTACTCTTTTTCACCTTTTCCTTTTTGGGTAATACCTCGACGTTAAAGCGGGCCTGGGGTGTGGTGAGCACTTTTAAGGATTTTTCTTCTTTTTGTTTCTGCCAGATGAGCTCCTCGAGGAAACGGCTCTTTTCTTTTTCAGGGCTATCATCATAGACGAGATAGACATTTTTACTACAAGATATTAAGCGCATAAAGTGATATCGTTGAATCTCCTCTTCCTGTTCAAGTCGGTTCAATCCCAAACTCACCATTATCTGCCTTGGAATTAAGGGTTCATACACACGCAGCTTAGGAAGAACCGATTCATTGACATCCATCACAATCACATTATCAAAACTCAAAGATCGGGTCTCAAACAGCCCAAGTATCTGTAATCCTTTGAGGGGCGAGCCGGAAAATGTGATAATCTCGGTCTCAAGTTTTTGATCGAAAATCTTGAAGATATCGTCTTTGGTAAAGTTTTGATTGCTGAATTCTAACTTCTTCAGTTCATCTTTTATGGCGTATATTTTTTCTACAATCTTCAGGTTAAGTGGGTAGCTTCCTACAAAGCTTTTGGCAAGGAGGAGATTAAGAAACTGCTCAATGGTAGATGCAAATTGGGAAAAATTGGAAATATCTTCCCAGATACGAAATGTAAACTGGTGAACCTCTAGTAAAATCTTTTGGAATTCATCGGTATCTGCCTCGATATCCATCCTGCCTAAAGTATCAGCAGCTAAAAGGTATATTTCCTTTAAGTTCTGGATATCATCTAATTTTACAAAAAGATTTCCTGAAAGAGCAGTTTTTTCCTTCCCTTCCAGGATTTCTTCTACCTTGTGGACAAGGACTCTTGTAACCGTTGGATTTTGGACAATCATTAAATTCTTAATCAAGGGGTGCAGCAAAACTTTGAGGTAATCCTTTGTGTAATAGGTATCTTTTTTACGGGTTACCTGAGCTTTAAAGATAGATTTAAAAAGGTTATAGAGAGAACTTCTCTTTAAGGGATACCCCATGGAGACGTTTAAGCCTTCAACACGATATGTAATTTCGGAAAGCAAGGGTATGAGACTATTGGCATCGGGAAGGACAATGACGGTATGTTCAAGATTTTCTATCTTTTTTAAATTTTCTCTTACCAATCCCACCTGGGAATGGGTATCAAACCCCTTGGATATATTGAGTGAAAAGGCGGGCTTTATCTTATTTTGGGGCTCTATTTTGCAGGCAAGCTTTTGAGCTAATTTGTCCAGAACGGGCCAGGGCCGCTCATCTTTCTGAAAGAAAAGAATCGCTCTGTCTTTTTCGTAAAGGTACTTAAAGATTTTCTCTTCGGTTTTGTGCAGGTAGAAGAAATTACAAAACAGGATTTTTTCAAATTCATCCAAGTCGGTCTCATTTATTACCTTTGAGGCCTCAAGCCACATAAGGCCGCGCGAATATGCATTTCTCATCCTTAAAGCCTTGTGGTAGGCATCTCTTATAGAGATTATATTTTGAAGCAATGTATTTATACTTTCAGGGATTTCGTAGCCGATTTCTGCACTGACCTGGATGTCTTCTAAAGTTTTTCTTTGCAAATCTTCTAAATCGAGCTCATCTATAAAAGCTGTAATTTCCCTTGCCCAGGGCAGAAACTGAGAAAACTCTTCTCGTGCCAACAAAATTTGTGGTGCATGCTCTTTGGCTAAGTTGTATATGATGTAGGAGGCATCTAAATCGGGTATGCGAAAAAAACTACTTTTTTTTCCCAGAATGTAATCCACAAACTCATTGATCGAGAAAAACTGGGCAGGAAAGTAGCTCTTTTTAATCTTTCTGGCAAGCTCTCTTTTTAAAAACAGGGCAGGCCTCTTTCCACCAAATACTATAGCTAGCCTGCTTAAGTCGTTATCTCTTTTTAGGAAGGTGCGTTGGAGATAATCAGCGAGGTTAGAAATAAAATCCTCACCAAAGTTATAAGTTATTACCCTATCCATGAAGAATTTCTTCAATTCTTATATCTTCTAAAAATATAATAAAACCTCTTACAGTTTTGTCGGGATATAGATCCTTGATTATGGCAAGGTATGCAGTAAGTTGTTCCTCAAAATCTAGGACAGACTCTCCCCTGCTTTTGTAGTCAATTACCCAGGCTTCTTTTTCTTTTAGTATGAGCCGGTCAATCCTTTTGGTAAGTCCAGAGGCCTCGACTACCTCTTTTTCCCGATACACCTGGCCGTCATCAACCCAGAAAAACTTTTTGGCATTCTCATCATCGAGTAACTTTCTTACTATGGATTCAAACTCAGCCAAATCATCTATGAAGGCAAACCCCACACGTGCCTTATCCAGTGCATATTTCAGTGCTTCTTCTTTATCCTGTTGGCTAAGATTCCCTATGCAGGAAAGTATGGTATGTAAAACTTCGCCCCTTAAGATGCTCTGTCTATTTTTTATCGTGCCTGGGTCAACGAATTCGTCCTTAAGGAAACTTATCCAATCTTTATAGAAAGGAGAAGGGATAGTCAAAGAGATGGCATCATCTCTTTGGTCGGTTTCATAGGTACGAGGTTTACCTCGTTGAAAGTAGTCTTCTGTAATGAGGGATCGCGCCGCATTGTTGCTCCATGCCATACCGTGGGGGATAAAGATGTACAATTCGTTTTGAGCGCGGGTAAATGCGACATAGATTGTGTTAAGTTCATCGATAAAGGATTTTTTGTATTCTTTTCTATATTCACTACGGATTAGAGAAGAAAGTTTCGCATATTTTGAATCGAGTCTACGTAAGCTCAACAAACCATCTTGGCCTGGATTTACAACGTAGGAAACCCTTCCTCTTTTACCCCGTGAGCTAAGACCGGTGATGTCTAACTCTAAAAAAGGAAGAACAACGACACTAAATCCTAAACCCTTGGCTTTATGAATACTCATCACTTTTACTGCGTCGGTGGCTGAGGAGTTGACGTAGAGCTTATCGTCCCGGGCATTTTCAAAGTATTCAAGGAAATCCTTTATGCTCGGGTGTTCTTCTTCGTTATCTTTTATAAGCTCAAGGAACCGCATAAAAAAGCCCTGGCATTGGGGAAAGTTCTCAAAAACTTGGAGTTTTTTCAGGATATCTACAACAAGTTCATAGAAGCCCACAAACCCCACGTTTTTGAAGAAATCTTCTATGTAGGCGTTCCAGATATCAGGATAGGTTTTGCGAAAATTGCGGTAGATGTAGAAGGTTTTATCATTTAAAATTCTGGGTCTGAGCGCAAAAAGGAAATTTTCGATTTTTTGTTTATCCATACCTGTTGCTTTCAAAAATTCCTCACCAAGGATGAACGATGTAAAAGAAAGGTTATCGATGGGAGAGTTTAAGAACTTAAGAAATGAGATTAACTCTTTTATAAACCGGTTGTTCTTGATATTGAGCGTTTTTTCTGATTCAACAGCGATGTTTAAGGCGATCAGCCAACCGCTTACAAGTTCTACGTCCTTGTTGCTGCGGCACAATACGGCAATGTCTTTGAGGCCGAAACGCTTTCTTAAATCCTCAATAAGGTTTGAAAATTGCTCTTTTATCTTTTCATCCCTTTCTTCCTTATCCTGACACACAACTTGCTCTACTTTTACAAGGCCGCCAACTTTTTCTTTCTTATACGCCTGTTTTGAATCTGAAAAGACATCTACAATCTCATCGATATCTTCTTCAGTGAACCTCTTAAGCTCGCCATCACCGGAGGGTTGCTGCTCTTTCAGGAATCGGCGAAGGTTCCTTTCAGAAAAAATTGCATTGTTAAACTCAACGATTTCTTTCTGGCTGCGGTAATTGGTATTTAAAGAAGCGGGTTTAACGTTAAATGCGGAAAGTTCATCCTTTATCTTATTGAAGAGAGAGACCTCCCCGCCTCTAAAGCGGTAGATCGCCTGCTTTTTATCTCCCACATAAAAGAGAGAGCCACCTGAAGAGAGGGCATCTTCCACCATCAAAAATAAGTTCTGCCACTGTAGGTCGCTTGTATCCTGGAACTCATCGATGAGGTAGTGAGCAAAACGGGTCGCAAGTCGGTAGTAAAGCTCAGGCACGGTTACATTGTTTTCACCAATAAGAATCTTTGCCTGCTGGTTAAGCTCTTCTAAAAATAAGGCATCCTCTTTGCTTGCGTATTCCCTAAAAACCTGGTAGACCAACTGGAAGATGTCAATGTAGCGGTTAAAAAGAGAGAGAGCCTCCTTCTCGGCAAGGTCGATTGTGCGGTTGCGTATCCTTTTCCAGCGCCTTTCTATATCGGCAGGCGCCGGGTATCCTTTATTCATTGGAAATTCAAAGGACAAAAATGATTTCTTTTCTGTAATGTCGCGTATATCGAAGCTTTCCCGATTTTTGAGAAGAAAATTATCTAAGCTATTCAAAAACGTCTTATTCGTCCCAACAGGTGCGTTTTCTCTTAACTGTTTTAGCAGTTTAAGCGTTTTTTTCTTCTCAAGAAAGAGGTTTTTGTTTTTTAGGTCAAACTTTTTAAATCCTCCTCCGTAAATGGTGGCGTGATAAAAGAGTGAACCTATAAGATTAAGGATATCCCGCTTGGGAAACCAGCTGCTCTTGTTTTCTATATAAAGGTATTGTTGTAAGAAATTATCAAAGAGGGCACGTATAGATTCGTTGCGATTGGCCCTGTCGATACACTCATCGAGGCTATAGGTCAAATAATCCTGGTAATCCTCTCTTATTTTGAAATTCGCTGAGAGTTTGAGCCTATATGCGCATCCTGAAAGGACTACGTTGATGAAGCTATCAATGGTCTGCACCTGAAAGAAATTGTAGTTTCGTATGATATAGTCCATAAGTTGGGAGGCTTTTTTTCGGGCAACATATTTGTCAACAGGGAGACTTGAGAGTATATCCTTTTCTTCCTCTGGGTCAGAAAAGCTATCAAGCGCTATTTTTTTGAGGAATTCTAAAATTCTCTCTTTCATCTCGCGGGTCGTCTGGTTAGTAAAGGTGAGGGCCAGGATCTTTCTTATGTATTCAGGATGTGAACTTTCATTGATAAGAAGCTGCAGGTATCGTTTGGCAAGTGCGTAAGTCTTTCCTGAGCCGGCGGAAGCTTCTACAACCACAACTTCGGGAGACTGCGCATATGAAGAGCTTTTGCTATTCATGATTTTTGGGGGTCAGACCCACGTTATGTTAACTTGGCAAGTTAACATAATCAGTATCTGAGCCCGTTCTTCCGAAACTTTAATGCTATGCAGAATAGAGAAGCAGCGCACCAAAGGCTATGGCGATAAGAGCAATGAGGCGTAGAGCTAAAAGCGACCTTCCCTGCCACCACTTGAGCATGGATTTCATTTTCTCCTGCCCAAGCGTAAGCATAATACCTTTTACAAGACACAGGATACCCAGCGTAAGTATAACTCCGACCAACTTGCACCCTGAAGCAGCCAATAAAAGGACAACGCCAATCAAAATGCTTAAAATACCCCCTGAGTAGAGCCTTCTTCCCTGTTCCCAAAAAGCCATATACCGCCTATATAACTTCGGACTTAACAGAAAAGTAACCCCCATACCTACAATGACTATACCGATAAGTCTAACCAATATAAGCATGACTTAACCTCCTTCCCTTTTATGTCCTATGTCAAGACCTAACACTAATCTCAATCTCGCTCTAATCCCAATATTTACTATACGTTACGTCGGGATGAACAGTCCCCTTTCAATATTTACGGATGTTTTTCTCAATACAATCAATAAGGCTCTCTACGCTTACCGGTTTAGCTATAAAAGGATACCCGCTTATAACTTCACCATAGGAATCCACCTCTTTTTGCGTTATAACCCCTGTTAAAAACACGATCGGGATATCTTTAACACTCTCATCATTCTTTATCTGAATAGCTACATCGGAACCGTCCATATCCGGCATTAAGATATCAAGTAATATCAAATCCGGTTTGAACGCCCGTACAGCGGCGATACCATTTGATCCTTTGTCTTCTGTCCTGACTTCATATTTACCGGTTTTCTCAAGGTTAAATTTCACAATCTCTGTAAAATCTTTTTCGTCATCAACAATCAATATCCTTTTCTTCTCCATATTACCGCCTCCTTTGTTTAGAAAAATTTCTAACGGGACCCATAGCGAAATTCCTCGGTATCTTCAATATCTTCAGAATTTTCTTCAGGGTGAAATCCTGTCTCTTATCTCTGCACGCAAGGCGATTACTACCTTGACCGGCATTCCGGTTATCGCCTTTATATTCTCTTCAGTTATAATATCTTCCGGGGTTGCTGTTGCTACAATTAAACACCCTTCTTTGATATCGATGGGCAAAACGTTATAGTCTCTACATAGTTCCATCGGCAACTTATTTAGAGCCTCTACATTGACCTTATAATCTGCTAATTTAATAAAAGGCATCCCATATCTAGTCGAAAGGGACTTAAGAAGAGATTCTTCGGAGATATAACCCAGGGCAATTAATACTTCCCCCAAGGGACTATTGACGTCGCGTTGTCTTTCAAGGGCTTTGTGCAGTTGTTCAAAATTAATCATCTTATTTTTTACCAATATCTCACCCAGCCTTGAACCAAACTGCCTTACCAGAGCTAGATCAAGCTTCTCTTTGGCTATGTAACCTAAATCGACAAGTATCTCACCCAAAAGCCTCTTTTCTTTCCTCTGAATCTCAAGCGCCTTCTTCAACTGTTCTTTAGTAACAATTTCCCCTTCTATTAGAATCTCTCCCAACCTCTTTGGAACCTTTTCCATATCGGCCCTCCAAAAGTTAAAGTATTACTGTTATTTTTCTAATGCCAAGACCCTATATATCTCGGCAGCGGTAGTAAGGCCTTTCGATACAAGGCGGTTGCCGGCTTCTTTTAATGTTATCATCCCTTCTTCAACCGCAACCTTATTAATCGCTTCTGCCAATGCCCTTTTTATTATCAACTCCTTAATAGGATTGGAGATCCTCATTACCTCGAATATACCCGTGCGCTTGTGAAAACCAGAATAATTACAATATTGACAACCTTTCCCTTTGCAGAGATCACAAATTAAACGTACCATACGCTGGGCAACGATACAGGTTAAGGTCTCGGAGATAAGGTATGGTTCAATCCCCATATCCATCAAACGAATGATGGTGTGGCCAGAATCCTTTGTATGGAGTGTACTAAAGATGAGGTATCCAATCAGGGCAGCTCGTAATGAGGTCTGGGCGGTTTCTGCATCACGAATCTCTCCGATCATAATGATCTGAGCATCTTGGCGCAGAATAGACCGAAGACCGCTATAGAAAGTCACACCAAATTCACTATCAACTTGGGTTTGATTGATGCCTGTAAACTTAGATTCCACTGGATCTTCAATAGTACAGATACTTTTCTCCCTCGTTTGGATCCTATTCAATGTAGAATATAAAGTAGTTGTCTTACCACAACCAACAGGACCGGTAATTAAAATAAGACCTTGTGGCTTGGAGATGAATGATTTATATGTATCCAAGCCCTCTTCAGTCATTCCTAAGTCTTCCAACTTCATGATGTACCTATCCTTATCTATAATTCTCAGCGCAACCTTTTCCCCGGAAACTGTCGGTAGGATTGAGACTCGCAGGTCCAAGTCCTTGTCTCCGACCCTGAAATGAATCCGTCCATCTTGTCCCTTGCGTTTCTGGCTGGAGTCCATATTACTCGCTATCTTAATTGAACTTGCCACCGAGTCTAAACCGCCGGGCAGGCCTTCTATCCTTTTTATGTCTCTCAAGGTACCATCAATTCTAAATCTGACAGTGATCCACTTCTTGGAGAGTTCGCTATCGGGTTCAAAATGAATATCGGTAGCTCCCAACTCAACCGCTTGAGTAATAATGGATTGGACTAATTCCCAGGCACTTTCTTCTCTTGCCTCTTTTCGTTTATCAATTCTCATATCACTCACCTCATCACTTATCCCGTCAAATGTACCTAAATTGTGTAATTCAGGTATGTGTCACCGAAATTTAATCATTACAGGTGCCAGCCCTTCAGAAAAGGGTTTAGCCCGATCGAACTGGGGCTTGATGACCATCTTCCCCGTCGTGTCGATATAGCCCCACTTGCCGTTCTGTTTAACGGAAAACAGCGAGCTTGATTCCTCCGTCTCCTTCTATTGCCCATAGGATACCGAGGTCAACACAGCAAGACAAATAAAGAAAAAAACGCCTCTCTTCATCATTGCTCACCGCCTTTCTTATAGGTAATAATTCCGTGACACATACCCTAATTAGGTCTTTATCTTTGGCGAATTTAAGTATGCGTCACCGAAATTTCATTCTCCGAGATGTCGGATAACACCGTATTTTCGAAGCACCACAAGATCTGCCTTCCCGGCTGTTTGGTCTTCTTTTATTCTGTAATCAACGTCCATTATTTCGATAAACTCCGCAGTATAGTCCTTTAACACGCCTGGATAATCAAATATTTTATCACCTTTGGTCAACTCAAGGACAACTTTCTTGCCAATATGTCTTTCTAATAAAGGCTCGAAGGCGGTTCCTGCAGCGCCCATCAATTCTTGTTTTATCTGGGAGACGTATTTATCTTGAGAAGTTAGCGTCGCCCCAGCAGGAGTGGTTTTTTTGGCCTGAC
>JAUWZS010000033.1 GCA_030615205.1 Candidatus Aenigmatarchaeota archaeon
GTAACGTAGACAGTGGTTATGCCAAATCTGTCCAGGAGGTGTTTGATCTCCTGTCTTGTCTTTGTTCTTAGCTTTGCATCTAAGTTAGACAGCGGCTCATCCAGTAAAAATACTCTTGGGTTTCGGATGATACATCTTCCCAGGGCAACTCTTTGCTTTTGCCCGGCTGACAAGTTCCTGGGAAAACGTCCCAGGAGAGCATGGAAGCCCACTCCCAGAGTATTGGCTGTAAAACGGATTTTCTTGTCAATGGCATCTTCCGGCCATTTTCGTAACCGGAAGGAAAAGGCCAGGTTCTCTCTACTAATCATGTGAGGATAAAGAGCATAGTTTTGGAAAACCATGCCAATTCTCCTATCCTTAGGAGGGATTTCATTAACATTCTCCTCGTCAAAGTAGATATTTCCCTCATCAATTCTTTCTAAGCCTGCAACAACCCTAAGAAGAGTGGTTTTCCCGCATCCGGTTGGTCCAATAACGCATAAGGTTTCACCTTCCCTTGCTTCCAGATAGAGATGATCGAGGGCCGGGATAGTTTTCATCTCTCGGCCTTTTTTTTTGAACAGGGAGACCTCCTTATCAGTAAATTTCTTTACTACTTCTTCCAATCTGATGCTACTCATTGGTATTTTACTCTTTTTCTTTTTCTGAGGAGATGAATTTTCCTCCTGAGACATCGCGAGACAGAATCCGGTAACTTCTGTCAAAATCCACCGTGATGTTTATCAAATTGGGACATTTTGTTCCCAGGATTTCCTTTTTTAAGATGTAAGCAGCTCCTTTTTCCCCGGCTTCGGTATATAAACTCTGGATATCGGTCCTCCGGTTGACATTGATCTTTATCTCTTCCCCACACTTATCACACTTTACTGCAAACAGAATAAAGTCACCCTTTAATCGAGGGGCGGCTGCCTTTTTTGGCCCTCTGGCAAAGATCTTATCCCAAAAGCCCATCCTCATCACCTCCTGTTTCCTCACCCGAGTTAGGTGATCATTTCATAGACCTTGCGCCTACCTTGACTTTATAATTTTTGACTACTGTAAAAAAGGTGCCGAAGGGGGGAGTCGAACCCCCAAGGGGATAACCCCACAGCATCCTGAATGCTGCGCGTCTACCAATTTCGCCACTTCGGCGTCTCTATGTTGCTGTGCTGGCAAGAATTTCGGGATGTCGATTTTTTGCTCTTTCCTTCTTTCTCCCCGTGGTGTCCATATAGGTGTCCATTCGTTTCCCTAGAACTTCTACTGCCTCAATTCTAGCTTTCCTGGCAGTTTTGTCAAGAGGAGCCCTCACGCATTTGTACGGTTTGCCATTCTTATGGGAGAAGATGTAGGGGCTGCCAGGGTTTTTTCTTATACTAAGAAGCGTCGTATTATTTTGGAAGGGGGGTAATCACACCGATTTTTGTCCTCAAAAGCTCTCTCTTCATCGTCTATGAGTGAACTAAAATCACCATAAATACAAGATGATAGCGATAATTACGCTTCACTCTGTTTTTGTTAGAATAGTTATCTAGTTTCTTCTGGAATCAGCTTCAATACAGCTTCCTATGTTATTCACAGATTGCTTTTGTCTTTGGAGGGAGTAGTACTTCTTCTGCAATAGGCTTGCATTTGTGATTTACTTAGAATTGCAATCACTTCTACATTTCTCCAAGTAGCGTCTCGTAGTCTTTTTTCGGGAGAAGTTCTTTACTTATAACGTCGATAGCTTCGATAAATGGCAGTTTGTGAAATTGGAATTTAGATTCGGTGTCTAAGCCAACCAATTTTTTGAATCTAGACTGCACCTCATCTTTCTCATCTGGGTCAAAAACCCAAAAACGCTTAATCCTGGTTTTTCCAACGGAACCTAACGCAAACAAGTATCTGAAAAATAAATCACTCTCAGCGAGGGAGTACCCAATTGCAAATATGTTCTCTGCATCTGACAACTCCGAGGCTGCGCGAATCCAAACTTTCGACAAGCCTTGGTGATACTCTGTCTTATTCCAGGTTGGCGGAACAATAGCTGGATCAGGTTCAACGTTTTCTCCGCAATGTTTAAGACCGGAGGACGATAATTTAGAGGCAAGATCCAAATGAACAGCACCTCTTTTTTGTAAAGAAGTAACACTGTATTTCTGGAAAAAAGCTCGAAAGTCCCATGGAATGATTTCACGGCATTTAGAACATCTGGCCCAATTTAGCGAACCATGCAATTTCATTAAAGGGATACAAGCTGGCTTTGGAACTTTAGACAAACAATAGTCCACCGGACACTTGTAGAAACCCAAGGCATAATCTAGCACTAGGTCATAATTAAAAGTAATGATAGAGCATCTACTCTGTCCTGCGCCATCACTTAAGTTCCTTATGAGTGCAACAAACTTAGCGTAGAGCCCCATGGGGCCAGGGGGATATAGTCGATCATCATAAAGATAGTAAGTAGTCGTTTTTTCTAGCGTCTTAAAAATCAATCGTCTAGTAGATACCAAAAGTGGCTTTATCTCGTCGCTTGAGACTCCCGGCAGCTTGTTTACTAATCTTCCTATCTCAAAAGCAGCGAATACTGATTCGATATTGTCCAAATCTAGCCTTGCTTTTGACTGAACAATTTGAAGTTCAGAAATAGCATTGAATACACGGTCGAAATCTGGTCCAAATTCATCCGCCTTGCCCTCCTTACGTAATTCATCGGCCTTATTAAGAAAATCAGCGGTCAAAGGCGCTCCTGCGCTTTTTGACGCCCCTGCTCCTAGTATAAATACTGTTTCACTCATTCTTTCCTCCTAGCAGACTACCCCTAACTGGCTCACACCTGAAGCGACTCAGACTGACTTTCGATCTTGTGATATATCCAAACCCGCATATATTAACTAGACAAGAGATACACCCGATTCGATCCCTCTCTGTGCATCCTTTTTGTTGTCAATCAGCATAAAACCTTGATTTGGCCTGATTTTGTCTATCTCAGACTTTTTGACTCAATATCTTTTGCCAGTTCTTCGCTATTCTCCTTTAGGAAACTCATAACTTCAACTAGCTGTTCCTTTGTGTCTAAGACAGTTACCGCTTTGTTTTTCTGATACTTACCGATACAATCTTCAATATTTTCGCCTGTGTTTTTCCTCCAATCTCTTAAGGCAACTAGATAATCCAAAATGAAGTGTAAATACCAAGTTTTTACATAATCTGTACCTTTTTTTGAAAGGAATTGTAAGTCTTGTTCTTTGGCAAATTTTAGTTTTCCTCTGTCATGTAAATTTTTCCCGAATAGAAATGTAAGACTTCCAATTGACTGGCTTTTTCCTCTACTCATTGGTATCTTTCTTTCCCTTGTGTGTTTCTTGAAATCCTCCGGCATATCTCTGTTATCCGCTGCTCTATTGATGTAATTTGATATTTCCCCAGATATACTCAACTTCTCAGCCCACTTATCGTGAACATCCCATCGGGGCATTACTATCACCTCCTCCCTAACGTATGTTCTTTACCCGCTCAATCCCCCCTGAGTTTTCAAAATATGCTATATCCTCCGTGTGAGGTTCCCTCGTATCCCCGGATCTCAGTTGGGGCATGCCCTCCCCTCCCTTAGCTTGGTGATAAAATAGCGGTCTTAAAGGCAAGGGGAAGCCAAAACAGGAGGTCAAAACTTGTTAATGCAAATTTCTCCCTTATTGAGAAGACCAAAGCCTCTCATTTTGACTGATCTTTCGTCTTGTGTTGGAGTATAGGAGTGTGTTTGAGAGACCAAAACCACCTTCAGCTATTGGTTCGCATTTGAGATGTCTGGCTGGGTGAGACAGTAGAATGATATAGTTGGATTCAGAGGGACCACGAGTTCGTGTTGGCTTCTCATAAAGCAGTGCTTCCGTATAAGAGCTAAAATGCATCGAGTTATGAGTCTAGCAACTCAAGAAATCCCTTCCACTTGGAAATATTCTAGTAGTTTAGGGTTTTCTGCCTCTGTCTCGGTGGCATTGTAAGACAAATATATGTGCTAGTCAAGGTGAGAATAATAAAGGAGGGAAGCTTGAACAGCTCGGTTTCAACTAAAGCGTAGTCTTGAAGGAGGGTATTTATTTCACTGGCGAGCCAAGCTCCGGTGCCCGTACGGTGTCCATTCGTTTCCCTAGAACTTCTACTGCTGCTCTCTTATGATCGGGGGAAAGATGGGCATAGCGAAGCGTCATGTCAATTGTTTTGTGTCCGAGCAGTTCTTGAATGGTCTTTAGGTCTACCCCCGCCATGACCAGTTGAGAGGCGAACGTATGCCTCAAATCGTGGAACCGCACCCTCTCAATTCTAGCTTTCCTGGCAGCCTTGTCAAGAGAAACCCGCACATCCCTGTATGGCCTGCCATTCTTGTGGCAAAAAACATATCGGCTGTTGGGCCCCTTTCTTGTGCTGAGAAGTGTCGTATAGACAAGATTATTCATAGGAATCTCTCGCTTTCCGGCTCCTTTAGTGTCACTAAGGTAGATCAGTTTATTGTGGAAATCTAAGTCTTTCCATTCGAGGTTCAGTAGCTTAGCTTTGCGCATACCCGTATTCACCGCCGTCAAAACGATTGGTTTCAGATAAGAGGGGCATGCATTACAGAGGGCCTCTATTTCTTCAATCTCAAGATATCTTATTCTTGGTGGAACTGTTTTGAAGCGACGTATTTTTTCACTGGGGTTTTGATCAGTTTTTCCCCATTCATTAGCTTTTTTGAAGATATGTTTCAGACACGCTAGTTCTCTATTGACAGTTGATTTGGAGACTTGCCTGAGCCTGTAGAGTTTGTATTTCTCTATATCAACGGCTGTTATTTCGTGCAGGTATTTACCTTCAAAAAACTCATCTAAATGTTTTATAATTGTCTGGTCTCGAGAATAAGATCTTTTATTTGGTTTTGCATGAATTTCCAGATACTCAAAGCCCATCTCTTTAAACCGTATCCTATCAAATCTACGTATATTTAGGAATCTATTTTCAGCTATTTCAACTTTTCTTTTTTTCAATACCAATTCTGCTTGCCTCTTGCTAGGACCGATACATTCCCTTCGCCGCCTTCCATCCACGTAATAATCAATGTACCACTTATTCCCCTTTTTATATACTGCCATCTATGCTATCCTCAGATTTTGTTCAATAACTTGAAGAGAATCCTCAAGAATTAGCAGTCAATTTCTTCTATAAACGATTCAGCTATAAATTTCTTAATTTCCTTCTCAGAATAGTTTCTCTTCTTCGCTTATAACCAGCGTAGTAATCTATGTACCAGATTGTTCCTCTTTTGTAGACACCCATCTTTTTCTCTTATGCGTTTAACTGGGAGGATCAGATTCAGTAAAATCGCCGTAAATCAGCGGTTTATCTTTTCTATAAAGGATTCAGCCATAAACTTCTTAATTTTCTTCTCCGAATAGCCCCTCTCGTTTCTAAGGTACTCAGCGATCCTTTCAAGGGCCTCTTTTTTGTTGTGTGCCTTCGCATGCAATCTGCTGGGATCCCTTGCAGAAACTACTGCATCCTTTTCAAAAGTATATATAAAACTCCTCCCTACAGGTTCTTTTCTTCTACGCTATTTCCCTCAATCCATTTTTCAATTTTTCTCGGGTCAAAGCGAACAAGCCTGCCCACTTTGACATAAGGAATCTTCTTCTGATTAATCCAGGAGTAGAGCGTGAAAACGCTTAACCCTGTTGACTCTGAGAGTTGTTTCACGTCAATAAGGAGTTTGTTCATTCCCTTTCCTTTCAGCCAATGTCAGAGCCTTTTACGAGCTCCTGGGGGTTGACAATGGCGCATATTTGATTAGACTACAACTAGATATTAAGAGTAGAAGATATTTTACTCTTATATGCATATT
>JAUWZS010000034.1 GCA_030615205.1 Candidatus Aenigmatarchaeota archaeon
CGCTCTGAATTGATCGTAGATGCCTTTGACATCATCGAAAGGAGCTGAAACGCTTTCCAACGCAGTACGTCCGGCGTTGTTCCTTGCATTTTTGTCAGCACCATTGTCCAGCAGAGCCTTGACGATCTCGGTGCGGCAAAAGAAGGCGGCGGTGATAAGTGGAGTTGATCCTTCGTTGTTTTTGTAGTTCACATCAGCCCCAGCCTCAATCAACACCCTGGCCGCTTCAGTCTCGCCAAATACTGTTGCAGTGATCAGGGGACTGGATCCTCGTGACGGCTCTTTTTCATTCAGGTCCGAACCGGCCTTAATGTGCTGCCGAATGGCTTCAAGATTCCCCAGAGCGGCTGCCTCGTGGAGGCCTACACTCGGAGGCTTTGGAGCTGTTTGTGAGCTCTCCTGCTTTCCGCAACCGGTAAAGGTAAAGAGTGTGACTACGAGTATTGCTGTCGTTACTGTTTTCATTGCTATTCCCTCCATTCTTTTGATTTATATTTTCGATTTAATGAGTTTTCTATAAAAATAAATTATCAAATTACATGCAGCATAGGTTGATACTGTCAAAATAAGATACTTTAATAGAGAAGGAATTGCAGTGTTAAGCATGGTTAGTGCTATACCACCTAGTACAATCACATGAATGATATAAACATTATAAGAATTTTTGTTCAGCTCTTTGCTGATTTTTCCTTGTTTATTCAGATAATATCTGAAAGTATTTATCATCACGTATAGCAAGCAAAGTAATGAAAGATGAAAACTAAACCACATGAGTAGTGCATCGACCATCTCAGAAAAAATATGATTACCGGGCCTCATAAAGGAATTGATGAATAAATAACGATATAGAATTATCGGTATCCATGCAGTACAAATAATTAAAATGTAAAGTTTTTTATTTTTCCATTTAGATTCGAATATCTTGAGTTTATAGCACAGAGAACCTAATAGAAAAATCATAAAGTAGATTAATAGTCTTTCATTTTGGAAATCTATCAATATTGTTTTTGTCCAACCCTGACCTTTAAAAATATCCATACAAAAACTATAAACAAAACCAATGAGAAAGACTGCCCCAACAGCTCCCTTCAGGGTAATTTTGGATAGTTTTATATTTACTCTTGAGAAGAATAAGTACAGAATGTCGAATAAAAAAAGAACAGGGAGAAACCACAGCCAACTTTGACTAAAAATTCCGTTGTTAAAATGAAAGTAGGTAGTCCAACTTTCTTGAGGCATTTTTCGAGAGTATAAAAATATAATTTTGTATAGCGGCATTAACGTCATAACAGCGAAAATCCAGGGAATTATAAGTCTCTTAAATCTAGATTTTAGAAATGCCCACCCTTTTTTGTTTTTCAAAGATAAAGGAGTAAGAAATCCTGAAACAAAAAATATGGTTGGCATAATAAAAATATCTATTATCATAAAATTTGGAATACTTAATAAATTGTTAGTTGAAAGGTCATGAACAATCCAAAAGAAAGCTACAATGCCAGTGTATTCATAAACAAGTCCAGCATGATATAAAACAACTAAAAAAATCATGAAAGTTCTTAGATTATCTAAAAAATAAATCCTATTTCCTTTGATTGCGTCTTGTCCTTTTTCAATCATCCAAATATCTCTCTTTTTGTTTTGATTAACAATTCAAATCGTATTTATACAAGTATTTCATCTCCATATTTCATGATGATACATTCTAAGCCCATTTTCTCTACTTCGCGCTTGAACATGTCAGCATCTGCCTGATTCAGTTTCCTTGACAGCAAGGCCCCACAATCATAATGACATGGTATAATCATTTTCGGCGACATCATTTTCACCGCCTCCAATGCTTCTTCCTCGTCCATAGTATTGTGAACCTTTCTTCCTCCGATAGGAATCATTAATAAATCAGGATTTAAGCTTTCCCACTCTCTTTGTAGAAGCGAATCTCCCAAATTAACAATAACTTTGTTATCAATTTTGATTTCAAAACCAATTGCACCTAGACCTATTCTTTCATCAGGATCGGGCTTTATCTCAAGTTTTATTAGTCCAAAGAGTTTAAGTTTTATAGGACCATGTACTGCTTTAAGTCCTTTAACTTGAAATTCCCTAAAATTGACAACTTCGCCAACATCTATTGGATAAACCTTTTCAAGAGGTGTGTCATACTGAATACCACGACTGCGGGGAGCTACAACGAGCGTTTCGGAGCCCACTCGTTTGACCAGGTCTTTCCCACAGATGACCGGGGCTCTGGATGCTTCTGCCACTCTATCGATATTCCATTCATGGTCAGGGTCACCGTGCGTGACCAGAATATGGGTTATAGTGCTCCATTCTGACTTCGGGATGAGACTACCAAGCCTGAACAAATATAGATTCTGTCCGGGTCAATGGCGATCTTGACCTTGTCATTTTCGATAATGAACGCATTATATAGATAGTGTTTGATTTTCATGGTTTTCACCTCTTTTCTTTAA
This sequence comes from Candidatus Aenigmatarchaeota archaeon, assembly GCA_030615205.1. Lineage (GTDB taxonomy): Archaea > Aenigmatarchaeota > Aenigmatarchaeia > CG10238-14 > SCSR01 > JAUWZS01. The sequence continues at coordinate 2,472 of JAUWZS010000034.1, forward strand.
TAAGCAAACTTTCAACAAATCTTGTGTTGGCTAATAATCAGGACTAACTGGTTCATAGGAAATCTGTTGCATTTGAGGCTTATTAGTTATGACAATCCCTAGAGTCATTAAAAGTATTAAAAGAATGATTAAAGACAAAATGCTTATCGTTGTTATTTTTAATATTTTTTTCATAATGAAAATCCTTTCATAATCATGTTAGGCGAATGGCTATTTTCTCCTCTTAAATATTTTCCCAAGGCTTGGAAAAAACATAGGTGTACTTTTTCGATATTCAATATAATCTTGACCCAGCCGTTTCAAGAGTTCTGGTTCCTCAATAACTTTTAGTTCCCAAACATTAACCAAAATGAAAAGAGGTGTGAATATTACAAGAAGAGAGGCAGATCCAAGTAATACACCAATACCAAAGAGCAGCGCAAATACGCCAGTCAGCATTGGATTCCGCATATAGGCGTATGGACCAGTCGTGACTAATTTGGGTGGAGGGTTGAAAGGAACTGGAGTACCCTTTGCTCTAAGAAAGTTTAGAACCGACCATCCGATAAAGAACACAGCAAACGAAAAAATAGGTAAAGCTAAAATGATAGAAAGCGGTCTGGGGAATATATCGGTAATACCTAATAACCTATCCACTTGCAAGGCTATAATGACAAAAGAAAATGTCAATAGGGCGTAGAAGAACGCCCCGATAGGTGTAAAAAAGTTTCGGTTTTTTCTACTGCCTGTCGCCAAATTATACAAAATTTCAATCCATTTGGTTTTTAGCGTCATGATCCTAATCCAGTTTAAAGTCGAAAACTATTTCGTGTAACATTTGAGCTCAGCCGATTGCGAAGCGCAGGTCTGCTGCAGCGATTTGTTATACGTTATTTTACTTTTCTCTTCTGTTTAACAATTACTATATAGCATGCTATATTTTGGAAAAAGTATGGCAGAGTTTAAGTCCAAAATTTACGAACTATTCACCCATGCTTAAAAATGCAGCAATATCCTATCAATATCCATGTTACACTGCAATCTTAATATCTTGTTTTTGGATATTCCAGGTATATTAAGAAACGGAAGTAAAGGTGGATGATCCCACTGTTGCTTGCTTTAAGCTTATCGAAGCAATTCATACAATTTTGTCAGGAAGCCAGCCTCAGTCTTTTCCATGCCTTTGTCAAAATATAGGTTGAGACAACCGCTATTACAGTCAGAATATTTGCTATGGTGTGTCTGCCATAAATCCAGTATCCTGTGGCGAAAAGCGCACTATAGACAGCTACGACAAAAGAGACAACCATGGCGGTAATCTCGCTATACGGAATGATCCGCCACCAGAACCAGCGCAGGATAAAAAGCAATCCTGTCCCAGCTCCAATCTGGAGCAAAGGGTTTGCTGCATTACATCATCGCTTGGAAAGGTCATTATAGATTATTTTCACAATTGCCTCAGGAGGCATCGCCTCTGCCCAATCCTCATCAAATTCTGATGTTGGTTTAGAGGCAATTATTTCTTCGAGCGTCTTTCCTTCTTTAATCTGCTGCATAACGCGGTCTCTAATGGTGGCTAACATATGCCTATAGTTCTTCACTCCCTCGCGATTCGATAAAGGACCATGACCTGGAATCACTTTCGTGTTCTCGTCGATCATCTCGAGTATAGTATCTGCAGCTGCTATCATGCCGTCGATGCAACCTCCATGAGGAACGTCAATAAAGGGATATCCTGCAGAAAAATATAAGTCACCCGTGTGCATCACGTTTGCTTTGCGGAATAGGATGGCTATATCAGCATCCGAGTGGGCATTTTTGATATGAAACACATATATCTCTTCATCATTTAAGTAAAGAGTTATGGAGTCAGAGAAAGTTATGACTGGGAGTGCAGCTTCAGGGAAGGGCGGTGTCCTTAAATCAAAGAATGGATAGTATTGCTCGGATGCCATACGCTTCCTTGAGTTTTCATGGGCTATAATAACAGCACCCGCTTTTCCTAGAGGCTCATTACCCATAACATGATCATAATGCCAGTTCGTATTCAGTACAAAGCGAATCGGGCCGCTGTGGATCTTTGAAATCGCTGTTTTAATCTTCTCATGAAGCTCTGCAAACTGGTCATCAACTAATATAATCCCGTCCTTACCTACAGAGACTCCTATGTTCCCCCCAGATCCCATAAGCATGTACACTTGATCAGTTGCTTTAATTGTTTTGATTTGGACTTTGTCAAATTCTTGTGCGGATGGTGCTGAGAAAGGAGTTAGCAGAATTAAAAGCACAAGAAAAGACAATAGAGATTTTAAACGGTTAGACATTTCTACCTCCTGCATTTTCATTAGTAAATATATAAACGATAATCTGTCTTTTTGCCTAATCTTTCTCTGCAAATCTTAGATTTATAAAAACAGGAAAAATTGGATATTCAAAGCTAAGCCTATTCTCGTAGCCCACCCAGCCTCTTCTGGGCATCATCCACTTCAGCTATCCCAGGGTCAGCATCCTTCCAGAGGTCGAGGAATTTCTCTAGCTAGACCGGTCTTTTTGAGGCAGATAAGAAACAAGTATTTCGAATAACGTTGGATATCCTTTGATTTCTCCCTTTAATCTTCCAGCATTGCGGTTGCAACGTCGAAAATCTGGGCATAATACTAAAAAAGTGTTGTTGGTCATAACTGTATTTATATTTAAATTAGCATCATAGAGAGATTTTTTTATGCAAAAGTTAAACGTCTTTAACATTTGTGGCAAAAATGTCTTTAGATCGTTCATAGAAAAGCC
>JAUWZS010000025.1 GCA_030615205.1 Candidatus Aenigmatarchaeota archaeon
AATATGGGACTTTAGAGTAAAACAGCTCTGGGTAATTGGGATAGTAGGGCAGGCCCCAATATTCCATCTGGTAAAGAATAACGTGAGAAATGTTGCCGAGGAGGGTCTGTTTGGTTGGTCTACTGCTATGGATATAGCTTATAGTCCACAACAGTGGTTCATAAAAAAGTAGAGTATTAGATGAAAAGGGGGATTTTATCTGGTTTTTCCGGATAGAATCCCCCTTTACTTTAAAAGGGAACAAAAATGTTATTTTATGTTATACGACGATTGCTTTATATGATTATTGTCTTATTGCTATTATCCGTTGTTGCCTTTACTATCATTCAACTCCCCCCCGGTGATTATGTGACTGCTTATGTGGCTGAAATGGAGGGTGACAGGGGCGAGAGATTGGCAGAATCAGACGTTATTGCCTTAAGGAAAGCCTATGGTGTAGATCAGCCTATGTATGTGCAATACTTTAAGTGGTTGTGGAAGTTGTCTCATGGAGATTTTGGGATGTCCCGACAATGGCAAAGGCCGGTGATTGATTTGATAATGGAGCGACTCCCCTTAACAGTGATGATATCTCTTTTTACCCTTATTTTTACCTACATTATAGCTATACCCGTAGGAATTTACTCAGCCACCCACCAATATTCTATTGGTGATTATGTCTTTACCACAGGCGGCTTTATCGGTCTGGCTACTCCTAATTTTCTTTTAGCTCTTATATTAATGTTCCTTTTTTACAAATATTTCGGTTTCAGTGTAGGCGGCCTTTTCTCTATTCAGTATATGGATGCAGCCTGGAGTATGGAGAGATTTGTGGATATGTTAAAGCATCTTCCTATCCCCTTAATAGTTATTGGCACAGCCGGCACAGCCGGGCTTATTCGTGTTATGCGAGGTTGTTTATTAGATGAGCTTCGTAAGCAATATGTCATTACCGCTCGAGCTAAAGGAGTTGAGGAAAGGACTCTTTTATTTAAGTACCCGGTAAGGGTGGCTATTAATCCTATAGTTAGCACCATAGGTTGGACACTTCCTAGTATTGTCTCTGGAGAAATCATCACCGCTATAGTGCTTAGCCTGCCTACCACAGGACCTTTACTTTTCCAGGCACTATTAAAGCAAGATATGGAATTAGCCGGAAGTGTCATTATGTTTTTATCTTTTTTAACCGTGGTAGGCACTTTTATTTCTGATATTCTTTTGGTTTTGGTGGATCCACGTATTCGATATGAGAAATTAGCATAAAGAGGCAGATGAAATTAATAAAGGATAAGAAAAGAGAAATTAGTAAAGAGGAGGAGTTTTATTTAGCCTCACAGTGGCAACTTATGTGGCGAAAATTTAAAAAGCATAAGTTGGCTATGTTGGGGGGAACTATATTAGCCATTTTTTACCTGGTAGCTATATTTTCTGAGTTTTTTTCTACTGAGGATATATATATACAACATTTAGAATATATCTACGCTCCTTCCCAGAAAATCCACTTCTTTAATGAGGAAGAATTTCACCTTCGTCCCTTTGTCTATGGCCTGAAAAAAGAGCTTGATCCAGAGACCTTCCGCAGAACATACACTGAGGATAAAACTAAGAGGTATCCCCTTTACTTTTTTGTGCATGGCGATAAGTATAAGCTCTGGAACTTATTTAAGACAGATATTCACTTTTTTGGAGTAAAAGAGGGAACACTATTTTTATTTGGAACGGACAAATTAGGGCGGGATTTATTTTCTCGCAATCTTTATGCCGCCCGCATTTCTTTATCCATAGGCTTAATAGGAGTAGCTCTTAGTTTTATCCTGGGGTGCATAATAGGAGGAATATCCGGATATTTTGGGGGAGCAATTGATACAGTTATCCAGAGAGTTATAGAGTTCTTAATTTCTATACCAACCATTCCTCTCTGGATGGCTCTAAGTGCAGCCCTACCAAAGAAGTGGTCACCAATTAAGGTTTACTTTGGTATTACCGTCATCTTATCCGTTATAGGTTGGTGCGGATTAGCCCGGGTGGTAAGGGGAAAGCTCTTAGAGCTAAGGGAGGAGGATTTTGTCATGGCGGCTAAAATTTCTGGAACAAGCGAGGCAAGAATAATTACCAGACATCTTCTCCCCTCATTTTTAAGTTATCTTATAGTAAGCCTTACCCTGACCATACCTGGTATGATTTTAGGGGAGACCGCTTTGAGCTTTCTTGGTTTAGGGATTCGCGCCCCAGCAGTTAGTTGGGGAGTTCTCTTGCAAAATGCACAAAATGTGCGTACAGTTGCCCTTTATCCCTGGCTCTTTATTCCGGGATTATTTGTTATCATTGTCGTTTTAGCCTTTAACTTCTTAGGGGATGGCATGCGTGATGCGGCCGATCCATATAAGTGAGGTCTTGAGGAAAGGAGAAGAGTTATGCTCAAATCTTATGGTGTACCTATTGAAAGGTTAAATAAAGGGAAACCTATCATTGCTCCAAGAGATAACTGGTGGGAGAATGGAGTAACTAATAATGCTGCAGCTTTTTATCTGGAAAGGTCTGCAACTAACGACTCAATAATTAAGAAGTTAATTTCTCAAGAAAACCTTGATGACCCAAAATTGGAGAATGGAGTTGTAGCAGTACATTATCGTGCTCTTCCTAGAAAAGCTCCAAGCAAGCAGCATTCTCGATCATACATAGGATTGGCTTTGTTTACTCCCGAGGTTGAATTACTCAAAAGATATCGAGAGCCCGTCATATTACCCTCAGAAAATCCCCAAGGATACGATTATCTTGGCGTTGAGGATGTAAGAATAACACGGATAGGTGATACTTTTTATGCGTTGTATTGCGGGTTTGATGGGAAAGATATGAGAGTTTGTATGGCAACTTCCAAAGACTTGATTAACTGGAAGAAGTTAGGGTTGGTTAAGGGAGATATTAATTCTTCAAACAACAAAGATGCCGTCCTCTTTCCTGAAAAAATAGATGGCCATTATTTTCTGCTACATCGCCCCATGATGGGCAAAATTTCGGACCGTAGTATGCATCTAGCGATGAGTAATTCTCCCACAGGTGTATGGAAGAATTGTGGAATGCTGATTCATTCCTTTGAAAATCCGGTATGCAAGGACTCCTGGGTTGGTGCCGGTTCTGTTCCTATTTCACTGGGAAGTGAAAGATATCTTGTGATTCACCACACTGGTAATTGGTTGAATTCCAGCAAAAGGGAATATGATATGGATGCTGCTATCTTTAATTTCCAGAATTTCTCACCAGACAATCCGGCAGAAATTGTCGAAAAACGCCTGGAACACCTAATGGTTCCTGAAACGGATTATGAGAAAAATAGCTCAATGTCAATAGATATTGTCTTCCCTGAGGGCTCTTATGAATATCGCGGTGGAATATATATCATCTATGGAGCAGGAGGTGTATATGTTTCTGCAGCGAAGGCAAACAAGAAGATCTTCCTAGAGTGTCTTGAAAAAAGTAGCAACTCAAATCCTTTTGTCAAAAGGCTTTAAGGAGACCTCTGGGTATGTTTAGGGGTTGTGATAGAAGAAAAGAGTGCTCTTTCAACAAAGATAGAGCTCGGATATATGTAAGTGACAGTCATCTTCTTTATCTCAAGGCTGATCCAGAAGAAAGGAAGAAAGCCCTAGAGAAGCGCAAGAGAATGGTGAAGCTACTTAAAACAAAGAAAGCAGTAGCAAAACTAGTCTTCTCTTCAGGAAAAATGAGTCAAAGAACGGTAGGTTTCCCTTAAAACAGGGAAAATCTAAAGGAGAATCAAGAAGAAATTACTCGTCTTCTAACTATCTTCTTCAAGAATTTCTATTTGAGAGCAGAATCTAGGAATAGAGTTAATTATTCAGAGCTCTCTAACGGAGAGAGACGAACTTACAAGACTTTAACAAAAAGCTAGGCAAAATTCAATTCTCAGACTACAGAAAGTAAAATAACAATCTTCACCTATAGTGAAGATTATACCAGGGAAATCAGCTATGATGGTTACATAAGTATTGAGCATGAGCCAGAGTATTATGACCCTATGGAAGAGGTAAAGAAGAGCCTCGGTCGTCTTCGTGAATGGTTAAGAAAATAATCATTCCTTAAGTTTTTGAAAATGTTATTTCGAGGAGGATAAAAGAAAAGATGAAGAAGTTAAAGGGAGGAATTATAGGAACGGGGATGGGGCGTCTCCATATGGATGGTTATTCAAAAGACCGGCGGGTAGAGATATTTGCCATTTGCGATATTAATCGTAAAGAAGCCGAGGAATTTGCCAAAAAGTATAAAGCAAGCTATGTCTTTACCGATTATGAGAAGATGCTTGATGTAGAGGAAATTGATTTTGTCAGTATTGCTACTCCTAACTATTTACATACGCGAATGGTCATTGCTGCCTTGAAAAGAGGAAAGCACGTTCTCTGCGAAAAGCCGATGGCTATAAATCTTAAAGATGCTCAAGCCATGGTAGAAGCAACAAAAAAGGCTAAAAAAAGATTAATGGTCCACATGAGTATGCGCTTTCTCCCTCAGTTTTATCTTATGAAAAAGCTCATTGATAAGGATATTTTAGGCAAAATCTACTATGGAAAAAGTAGTTGGATAAGAAGAAGAGGAACTCCGATAATTGACTTTCCTTCTACAGGTATTATGGGAAGAGGTGATTGGTTTGTTCAGAAAGAAAAGAGTGGAGGGGGAGCTCTTATGGATATCGGGGTTCATATGTATGATCTTGGCTGGTGGCTCATGGGTAGCCCTGAGGTAGCTTCTGTTCTTGGATCGATGTTTGCTGAAGTTACTCCACCTCGATTTGAAAAAAGAGGTATTTATGCTAATGTGGATGAACTCAGTACCGTTTTGGTGAAATTCAAAAATGGGGCCAACTTGTTCTCTGAGGTTTCCTGGGATGCTCATATGGAACCAGGGATGTCAATTCAGATTTTCGGAGATAAAGCCGGAATAAGATGGCAAGATTCCTGCCTTACGCTCTTTCGAGAAGAAGAGGGAATATCAACGACGACGTCTATTCAGCTTCCCTCTGAAGATTCTCTCGAGACTTCCTATCACCATTTTGTATCTGTTATTCTTGAAGCGGATAAGAAGATGATTGCCTCTGGGGAAGAATGTTTAGAAGTGATAAAAGTGCTCGATGCTATAAAAGAGTCAAACCAAGCAAAACAGTCCATTAATTTTTGCTAACTGCGAAATATAGTTGGAGGACTCACCATATAAGTTCTAGAGGGAAGTACAAAGAGAGCAATCCACAGTGCATAATGAAAACTGGAAGACTAAGCCGATGAAAAACTTCACACGTATGAAACGTCTTAAATATTCGCGCATAGGACGCTAAACGCCTTATTCGGTTTGTCCTACTTCGCAAAACGACAAACCAGGGCTCCTTCAAGGTCTTCTATTGTTCGGAGGTTCCTTAGAACATCACAAGGAGCATTGAGTGATGGCTTCGCACGGTGTATATCAGTATTAGGTGGTTTCTCACAGGATTACCTCTCAAAACGTTATCGAACAACTATTCTATCTGTTTATATTCAGGGGTAGTCCTGAATATATTCTCATCTGACAACGGTTCTGAACTCACTGCAAAGGCAGTGCGCAGATGGTTGAAAGATCTAGAAGTAAATACGCTCTTTATTGAAAGAGGAAGTCCCTGGGAGAGGAGGACATATAGAGCCATTTAATGGGAAATTAAGAGATGAGTTGCTTAATCGGGAGATATTTACAACGTTGGTTGAAGCAAGTATATTGATAGAAGAGTGGCGGAAGGAGTACAACCAGGTAAGGCCGCATAGTGCCTTGAACTACCGCCACCTGCTCCCGAGGCTATCATTCCGTTGACTCTAACTTGACAAGTGGTACTATTAATGGGGGCAGGTCAATCTGTCCCGAGCGAGAGCGCAGCGTAGCGAGGAGCGCAACGAAGTGAGCACTGCAGAGTTCCCGAGGGCGCCGAAGAAATTTATTAGAATGATTTTTACTTTTAGAAGTAATGCGGAGTCGCTTTTTATTATAAATAATCAAGCATAAGGTAATAATTTTTCCATCCATTCCACATCCTCACGTTTATGCTTCCATGAAATATCCATAAATAAATGTCCTATCACTGCGGCTCTGTATTTGCTGTAACGTTTATCTAAGAAAGCCATGATTTTCTTTGGATCTTTTGTCTTAAGCCCTAATAATCTTGAATAAATTTTAGCTTCCCAGGGCGGGATTGTAGTTAAAATGCTTCGATGGAATACTCCGCACATTATATAATCAACAGAGGCAGGGCCGACTCCATAGATTTTGAGCAGTTCTTTTCTAAGCTCTGTATTATCTAACTTACGCATAGTGAATTCATCTAGTTTCAAATAATCTTCAGTAGCACGAATGAAAGTTTTGGCTCTGTAACCTACTTTGAGACCTCTCAATTCAGATTCTGAGGCTTTTAGTATTCGATCCGGTTTCCAAATTGAGTATAATTTGATCCCGTTAAATTCTATTAAGTCTCCATGTTTTTCTAACATTATATTAGTCATTTGTACTGTTCGCTTTATCGTGGCATTCTGGAGCAAGATAGCTATCATCAAATACTCATAAAGTCCTTCTATACAAAAACCATGCATGCCTTTAAACTTTTGAAGAACTTTGCCGACTAGTCGGTCTTTTTCGAACTTTGTATAGAACCCCGAATAATCTTTGCTGAACTGGAATCGATAGTCTAGCTCTTTAAGTAAAATATTTATGTACTCTTTATCTGGTTTGGATTTATAATAAAATTCAGCTTTAATTTTTGGCTTGGATACAGTACCTTGATTTGTGAACTTGATACCTAATAATTTATCTTTAAATCTGAAAGAAAACCATAACTTCCCGCGCTCCCAATAGTTAAGCGGTATAGGATAATGAGAAGGATTATGTACGCTGTAATCAAAATTATACGGAGCTGTGGGGCGAATTATTGCTGTGTGAACTAGTTCTAATTTCATTCTATTATCTCCTTTTTATTTCCAAGAATCACTAAAGCTCGGTTATCTGTTAGAGGAAGGATTAGATAATCAACTTTTTTCTTGAATTTCTCAACAGATTGGCGATCTTTCTTGGTAAAATGAGGGAAAATAGATACGTCGACTAGATTCAAGCCGGTTAAATCTTTTAATCCAATATCATTTTTTTTCCCAAAACCAGCAATTTCAATATCTGGGCCTACAATAATACTTCCGGCGCTTACACCTACATATATTCCTCTTTTTTCTAAAAACTGCTTGGTTATACTTTAGAAATAGCTGCAGCGGAATATGGGCGTAGCCAGATATACACTGTTGTGCGATGTGCTTTTTGCTTTCTTATGAATAAGCAGTATCGTATAACATTTTGGGCGAAGCGCGAGGGTTACCGCGTTTCCTCCCGATTGTTGACGCCTTTTTTAGATGCCGGCTCAATACGCCCTTTCGCAAACTCAAGAAACTTTCCCACTTCAGCAAGCATGAACTGCCTATCTTCTGGTGTCGCCTGACGAGCGTATGATTTACTTGCTAGTTCGATATGCCGTTTCCACTGCGGCAGAGCATTGTGAGCCCAATTCGATGCTTGAGCTTTTGAAACGACAACATCTTTGGTTTCGAAACTGTAAATTAGACGGCAAAGGTTAAGAATGCAGTAGTCCGGATAATCTTGTAGATGCTTTTCGACGTAATCTAGTTCACCGTACAACGCAGTTTCGATCTCTGGCCATGTTGCGACTGGATATATCTTTTTTGGCTCAGGTCCATAAAGAATGATGTGCCGCCCAGCTAGAATGTGCTCACGGTGCAGAGCCCAGGAGTTGTCAGTTGCTCGTTTCCACATCTGGCTTTTGGGCGGGGATTTGCAAAGAGCGTCTTTAAGAAGGATGTAATAGCCGTCCAGCTCTGCACCGAGAGGTGGAAACTTCTTAGCCAGGGACTTGTGAAGCTCTTCCAGCTTCGACCTTTCATTGTCTGTGAGGCTGCTCTTCAAAATAACGTGAAAGTCGATGTCTCCTGTGGGTAATGTGTCCGAGAACGCAACAGCGCCATAGATATACGCACCATACAACTTTTCACCAAGAATATCCTTGAGGGCATCCGCGAATGTCTGGGCAATGATATTAACTTGTTGTGAAATAGTCATTTTTGTTCCTGCGCCAACAATTGCTAAGCGAACTTTTTAATATGAAGCATCGACACATACCAAAAGGCAAAAAGCATTTCGCCTAATTTCTTTATATCAGAAATTATCCAAGAAAGCAACCCAACTGCGCTTGTTCGGAATGTCCTATCAACAAATAGCCAAAAGCTTAAAGGTTAATAAGAAAACTGCTGTAAAGGCTTGTAAATATAAAGGGAGTTAGATCAATGTTCTGGCCTGACATTTTTCTGTCATTGTGAGTCTGCCGAAAGTAGATGTAGCAATCTCCGATATTGAAGAGAAAGATACATCTAGGTTCAGGTGGGTCAATTTTCGATGCCCATCTATAAAAAAGGGATTACACATAACGTTTTGAAGGTTTACGAATTTGGCGAAGCCGAGCTGGACGAAATCAAGTGAAGCCGTGAACTCTGCCTAAAGTACCTTCAAACATATTCATAAAGGGGGACAGTATCTACTGGGCGGGTAGTTGTTCGCAACAGCGCTTCAATACGTCGTACCGTCTCCGGCTTTAGTAGAACATCTCCACACACTGAGCAA
>JAUWZS010000014.1 GCA_030615205.1 Candidatus Aenigmatarchaeota archaeon
AATGCTGTACAGATGAACTGCAAAGACGTAAAAAACAATATGAACTATTAATGGGAAAGAAAGGCTTTATTTGTTTTTTATTGATTGCCCCTTTTATTGATAGGGCTGGAAATCGTGTTACAAGGAATACTGATTTAGCAAAATGGGCACTCAATCGCTCTGGTCTTTACAGAGAAGACATAGCGGGGCCAGAAACATCGTTAAGAACAGTGAGGAATGAGTTTATTGATTTCTTGAAACAGTTCGGCGCTGCTTATACTAAATTCAGTTGTCATGATGATGCGTTAGAACTAAAAGAAATCTGTAAATACGGAACAGATGCAACAGGAATAATTTTACGGAATAGGGAATATTTTGTCCCAACACTAGAACCTAAAAAATATGAAACTGAAGAGTTTCTTAAGATCTTAGCAGAGGCACTAATAAGCACTCACAAAAAGTTGTCAGAAGAAATCCCCGATTGGGCAAATCAATATAAATTTGAAGAAGAAAAACAATTAATAGAAAAAGGGCATAGATTGCAAGGAGAAATAGATAAAATAGATCAGAGGATATTACAATTTAGAGAATACAAAAAATGCATATGTTATAATGATGAGTTATTGCGAGAAAGTATCATTGAGATTTTCAGAGATGGTTTTGATCTCAAGATTGATGATACTGATGAGTTTAAGGAAGATTTCAAAATAATTGACAATGAAGGCAAACCTGTCATTTTAGTAGAAGTCAAAGGCACGAATAAAGGAATAACGAGACAACATATTAACCAAACGGATAGCCACAGAGAAAGGGCTGAGTTAGACCAGGAATTCCCGTCTATTTTAATAGTGAATACTAACATCAAGAAAAGCAACTCGTTGCGAGATAAATATCAAAAAGTCGCAAAGGAACAAATAAAGCATGCAGTAAAAATGAATGTACTCGTTATGAGGGCAATTGACTTCTTGAATATGCACTATCTCAAAGAAAAAGGAGAAGTGAAAAAGAAAAACTTTGTCGATATATTAAGACAAAAAAGTGGTTGGCTTGAAGCTTCTCAAGAATCCTGGAGTATTAGAAAAGAATAGCCAACGAAATTTAGCTAACTCCAATTTTTTGAAAGGTGTTAAAAAGGAACGGTTTTAATTAAAATAACAGATTATCAATCACAATATCTATTTTACGGTCATCAAAACATCAATTAACAAAGCATTTAAGCCTTCGTTTCACTCCACCTAACTTGATTGGCGAGTTCGTAAATGGTGTCAGGCGTCGTGCAACACCACTTTTTGACATTGAGGGTATCCTGTGAGCTCAGAGAAACTATTTTGCAGAGGGGAGGAGGAGCAAAATGAAACCAGAACTACAGATCGCCTTTAAAGGATATTCAGAGGCAGAAATAAAAGATATTTTAGTAGCCTTTAAGGTTGCTAAATATCAAGTGAACAGATTTTACGAAGTTTCTCTCATTGAAGTCCCACCACCAGGGGTCATGCTAAGAATAGTGGTTTTAGGCACAATATTAGCGTTCCTTAAAGGTTTTGCCGAGGAGACAGGGAAGATTTTAGCTCAGAGACTTTTTTCACCAAGAAAAAAGGATAAGGATATAGACTCTTTGTGTCTTATAATCGAAGATCCAAAAGGAGAGAAAAAGTTAACTATTACTGCAAAGGATTATCAGGAACTCCATCTTAAGATTAAGAAACTAAGCGAGCAGAGCGAAGAACGATGAAACCAGAGACAAAAAGAGCAGCCAAATTCAAAAAAGAGAACTAGAGGAGACTACCTAAAACGGATGGAAAGAGGCATAATTGAATTGCTCTTTCAATTGGACAATGTCAGCTGAGGAGAAGAATGAGGAAAATCTTTTGGAGCTTATACATGAGGAAGAGATAACAAGGATTTATCAGGGGAGGCTTGATTATTTGTGGAGGTGGAATCGCTGATGGAAATTTTATTTCTCGATGATTCAGTTCAAGACGGACGTAGGCAAAATATGGGCAAGATCGTTGCGATAGCAGGCGTCCTGTTAGACGAAGTGGCTCTAATGCCGGTACAATAACGAGTCAACGAGATTCGGTCTAGCTTCGGAATTCCTCCGGAATGTGAACTGAAATGGTCCCCGCGTAAAACAAGTTGGATTTACAAGAACCTCATTAAAGACAAAAGGGAAGAATGTTACAAGCGTGTCCTTAGTGCTGTACTCGACTTCAACGCTATTGCCATCGTGGTGGCTTTCGACGAGGGACGGACAAGCCTTGGAGTTCAGGATGTCATTAGGGAGGCTTTAGATTACCTCCTGGAAAGGACAGAGATGTATCTCGAACGCAAAGATAAGTTGGGACTGATCGTAGCGGACAGGCCTGGTGGGGGCCGGAAACAAGAAAACGAGCTTCTCGAGAGTGTCCTTTCAACCATTGAGGTGGGAACCGATTTCGTTCAACTAGAGCGTATTCCTTTAAATATATTAACGACACCTTCGCATCTTATCTGCCACCTCCAAATAGCCGACTTAGTGGTCGGAATTGCCACATCAATGGTGGCAGGCGCAAAAGACTACGCTGAACCATTGTTCCCTTTGATAAAGAAGATGCTCATAAGAAACGCTATGGGATATATTGGTGGCGCCGGACTTAAGTTATTTCCTGATGATTTACTGAATCTCTATCATTGGGTTCTCGGTGAGTCTACTTTTGTCAAAACAGGTATGGGATCAGGTTGGGGCTTACCGTTGTCTCACCGGCCTTATGGGGCCAACGAATGGAATTCGTAGAAGTAGTACTAACACAAAAAACAAATGTCCTCAACATTCACAGCGTACTTGCACAACTGGTAGACGAGATCGCCGAGTGCCTTTTGCCCACAGAAAAACATAAACCTACTCCCTAGGTTTAAGATAGGCATTTTTGGAAGGTGGAGCGAGAGAAGTTTGTTATCGATGAGGAGAGAGTTGAGGTGGAGGTAGAGGAATTTGGAAAGAAAATAGCTAAACAAGAGGTGAAGAAATAGAGGCCATTTTTCCTTCCACTGACATTCCTTCTAAGGTAAAACCTAGCGGTGGTAATGAGCACGGTAGGATCCAGCTACATTAAGAATCAACGGATGTAGCAAAATGGTAGTAGAGAAGTGGTTTTTTTCGGTCAAGAATGGCTCTTTGCGGATATGTGAAAAAGTATCGAAAATTATTCCTGAATGAAGTCTGCTAAGCTAAGATAGTAAAAGAGGAGTCGGTTGGGGGGTTTCTTGCACCGCTACCACGTCTCCCAGATCAACGGTCCGAGCGCATTCTACTTGCCACAATAGAGATGCTAGTAAACTGTGGAAACCACAGGATGATAGCAGAGCAAACACGACCCTTATGTGCACCTGCAATATTAAATATGCATTTAATCGCGAGTTAAATTTAGTTTGTAAGCAGATTGACCGCACCGACTCATTGGGTATGGAATAACTCTAAAGGAAGCTAGGTCAAATCTCAGCACTTGTCAACCAAGTTTTGCACAAATATTTGTATAAAGAACCTTAACGAGAAATCGACTTTCGTGTATAATGATCTAGAGATGGATCTGTATTGGAGGCGATAATATGCAAGGAAGAGATGAGTCAAAGAAGCGTTACGACGTGTTATTAGAAGAATACAAATCGCTCAAGAAAGAGATGATGAAAAGGCAAGACGCCCGTCTTTACATAGCAGGTTTTACCGTAGCAGCGATCGGTACCATACTAGGATTTACTTTAGGAAGCGATATGCCTATTGAACACAAGCCGGACCATTATCTCGTAGGCTTAGTGAGTTTTGCGCTTATAGTACTTAACACTGCGTTGGTCTTAACATTGCAGCATACTATGGGCATTGACAGTATTTCTGCGTACATTAGGAAGTTCATAGAGCCTGAAATACCTGGGTTAGGTTGGGAAACTCGCTTGCAACGCTATAGGGAATTGGCAAGGTCTGAGGGCCGTTCACTTCCTATATTTGCGACTCTGGCAAGCAAGTCCTTATCCTTGTTCTATGCTTCCCTGACTATTGGAGTCTATTCTGTAGTATTCGTGAGAAGTCTGTACCATCCATTTTCTATAATTTTGGTATCAATTCTTGCTATGTGTTCTTTTACACTCTGTTATATTTTGTATAAGGGAAAGACAAGAAGTTGGAGAGTTGACTGGGACATAATAGACAAGCAAGATTGAATTGACAAAGCAAGAACACCTGACACGACATGACAATACAGTCAAAGCAGAAGTAAAAGAGATCCCGAAGATGCCTTCAATAAGTTCTTTTTGTTCAAAAACGAAATTAAGATATCATTTCATACCTTCGAAGTTACACAATTAGACTCTAACTAGTGATTTCACTAACTGAAACTCATACGTCGTATTGAACACAAAAGACGTCCAAAACCGAATTGACAAGTGCCGAGATCTGGGTTGGCTTCCGTCAGAGTTATTCCATGCCTAGTGAGTCGACTTAATCAGTCTGTCTGCAAACCGAATTCAACGAGGGATTAAATGTGCAGTTAATCAGTATGAAGGAGGCATTTAAGAACAACCCAGAAGAACTATGATTGAGATCACTTTGGTATTGCAGCCATAAAAAAAATATTTGTGAAATCTCAATTATTTGATATAATTACTTTGAAAATGTATAGCCATGCAAATTAGAGAGTGTTTTTTAAAATCAATAAATCAACTATGAAAATCTCAGAACACTTCAAGAATTACAGAATTTTGGCATATGTTTTGGCCATTCTCTCATTCCTTTTTCTTATTTCAAAAGACTGGTTTAGAGCATTCCTGGAGATTATAGTATCCTGGCCAATTATTTTCTTGGTTTGCTTTGCCTGTTTAATCCTTAACAAAAGAATCAGACAAGGTTTCATTGAACTATTGAAGCCGTTTCAAAAAATCAAATTTGGGAGCACCGAGCTTGTTTTGAACAAGGAAGAAGCGGCAAGGATATCCAAAGACACCAAGGAAGTTTTTGGACTCTATCGTAAACAGGTCAATAGCGAGTGTGATCTTTTTGTAGAAAGACATAATGTTGCAATAATGCTGGAGGAGATAGTAGAGGACTTAAGAAAACGTCCTAATGTTTTCAGGCAGGGCCTGGGAAAATTAAGATGCACCATTCACGTATCTGATATTCTCTTTGCCAACAGCCTTTATCAACTTTTAGATTATTACCCTGGGAGCCAAGGTAAAGGGCGTATCAAGTCGATTCGATTTGGCATTATCGGCAAAGCATGGCGCTCCAGGGAATCGATAACTCAAGGCGAAATTCCAACCGATACAAAAAATCTCATCGTGAACTGGGGTATGACAAGAAGTGAGGCCACTATCGCTGGGGTCTCAAGGCAGTCTTTTTCATGCGTGGTGCTTAGAGACAAAAACACATTGCCAGTCGGCATTTTTTATATGGATGCTGAAGAAAAGAATGCCTTTGCTGTCAATAGTATGACCAAAGAAGTACTACACAAACTTGTGACTAGTAAATGTGAAGAAAAAGGACTGACAGAGATTCTTGCTAAACTTAACGAAGAACTCCGAGGACGTGCGCCCCTTATTCGTATTTATGATTGAAACCACTATGAAAAAAGTCCTAGGCACATATGAAGATTTGGCTTCGGAGTATTATGATCCTATTCGTCATCCAACCTGTGCAAATTTTCGTGAAGGAAGCAAATATATCCTTAGGAAATCATTCGAAAAACTTCTTAGTAAAGACTGTTGGCTTTGTGAAGTCGGAGCTGGAAAATCTTTAATAGCTGAACTTCTAGTCAAGGATAATGTTGCCCTCGATCGCCTCATTATTACCGATTTGTCAGCTTCTATGTTAACGCACTCAAAGCAATGGAGTAATGTTGGTGCCTACATTCTTACAGCTGATGCCACAAATCTTCCATTTGCTTCCAGAAGCCTCGAAATCGTAGTGTCATCTCTGGGTGACCCATATAACACACATGCACTATGGAAAGAGATATTTCGTGTTCTAAAACCAGGTGGAATGTTTTTTTTCACAACTCCTTCATATGAGTGGGCTGTTTCATTCCGGGGTACGAATTCTGGAGAACCATTCATGTTAGCTGAATTTGAACTTTTGGATGCTAAACATATTTGGGTCCCATCTTGGATTTACTCAACAGATGAACAACTTGAAATAATAGAAAACGAAGGATTTTTGGTCCAAGAAGTTGTTAATGCGCTAATATGTGACCTTAAAAACGGAAATCTATCTCCTAAACTGCTCAGTAAGGATGGTTCTGACAAAAGTATTGTTACGGGATATGTATCAGCTAAAGCATAGAAAACATCTCGGATACGATATATTTGAGGTAGCATATGTAGATAATCTTATACTTATTTTAACGGGGAAGAATTCAAGAAATGACACCGTAGGAACATTCAAATTCAGTGTTCGCGATCCAATTAGTACATCAATTACAATGGACAAATTTGGATGTCAATGAATGGACAAAACGGAATGATTACATCGTTTTCTTAAATAAGGAGCTAACCAAAATCATAAAAAAGTATGAGAACTGTAAATCAAAAAAGCTTGGGGAAATAGCTAAAGTTCAACGTGGAACTTTAGCTCCTCAAAAGGACGAGATAATTTCAAATGGAGTTCTAGCATCCGAGAAAAATTTAATCCCTTGGTTCACAGGCCAAATTTATAGATATGTGATAAAAAGGGGGACGGAATGTTGGGTTGATTACAATAAACTAAGGGAAAACAAAGCACGAGAATTATTTTCTTGTACGAAAATATTAGGACGCCAATTGATTAGTAGACAATTTAGATTGCAATTTGCGTATGTAGATGAGGTGTTTGCGTTTAAAAAAAACCTATATGCCATATATAATCTTGATAAGAATATTCACTACTTTTATTTGCTCACGCTATTAAATAGCAATTTCTATTCTTATGTTCAGATAAATCTGAATTCAAGCAGTCAAAGAGATGACTATCCAGCTTTTAGTCTGAAAGATTATAGGAGTTTTGAGATTCCAACTATTCGTTACGAAGAACAAAATATCTTTGTGAATTTAGCAAAGAAAATCCTTGCTATCACCAAAGACGAGGATTATCTGCAAAACCCGCAAAAGCAGTCTCAAGTGAAGGCGCTGGAGCAAGAGATTGACCAGATGGTGTACCAGCTTTACGGCTTAACCGAGGAAGAGATAAGGATTGTAGAAAAGAGTTAACTCAATCATTTACAGAATAGAGAGCATCAACTATGATAAAAAAATGGGATCCTCCGCTAAACCCTTAATATGCTTTTGCCAAAGTTGATTTCAGGGGAAATCGATGTTTCTGGTTTGAACATAGAAATGAAGGATAATGCGTGAAGCGCGCAGATGTTAAAGAACTACACTATATTACACATATTGATAATGTAAGATCAATTTCTCAGTATGGAATTCTATGTCATCGTAAAGCCAAGAAAGTTTTGCGCCAGTCTATCGCAGATCCTGAAATCCAAAAACGCAGAGAAAAAGTTGTTATACCAGGCGGAAAACGTAAATTGCATGATTATGTAAATTTATACTTTAACGCCCGGAATCCAATGATGTTCAAGAGGAAAGATATGCATGAAGAATTAGCTGTTTTGCGAATCGATTCTGCTATTCTCGATGAGTTCGAAGTGGTTATTTCAGATGGTAATGCTGCCAGCGACTACGCAAAGTTTCATACTTCACCAGAAGGCTTAAAGTACCTTGACAAGAATTTGATTTTTGCCGAGTATTGGACAGATCCGAATCGTATTACTGCCTACCGGCGCAAATTCGCAATCTGCGCTGAAGTACTTGTACGTGATTCCGTTCCATCAAAATTCATTATGGGGGTCTATGTATGCACTCAGAAGACTTATCAAAAAGTTGTTGAGTTGCTGAAGGAATTGTCTCTTGCTCATAAAATTTCGATAAAGCCTAAATTATTTTTCCGGGAGGTGTAAAGTGGTGAAAATTAAAATTGGTGATATTTTTGAGTCTAAAGCTCAAACATTGGTAAATACGGTCAATTGTGTTGGCATAATGGGAAAAGGATTAGCATTGGAATTTAAGAAAAGATTTTCTGATATGTTCAAAGAGCATGCCGCACGATGTAAACAAGGAGAAGTAAGATTGGGTGAACCTTATCTCTATAGGCGACTAGTTCTCCCCTGGATACTACTATTTCCCACAAAACAGGATTGGCGGTCAGTATCTCGACTATCTGACATTGAGGCCGGTTTGCGTTACCTACAGTTAAAACATAAAGAATGGGGTATTACTTCACTTGCTGTGCCTCCCCTTGGTTGTGGTTTGGGTGAACTAGACTGGAGCATTGTTGGACGAACTCTGTATCATCACTTAACAAGACTAGAAATCCCGGTTGAGTTATATGCACCGTATGGAACGCCAAAAGACGAGTTAGCCGCCGAATTTTTCGGACAGCCAAGCCCAGCTCAGTTAGTTGAAGCAAATAAGCGGCCCAAATCATACATAGAATCCGGATTCATTTCAATTATAGAAGTATTGAGAAGATTGGAAGAAGTGCCTTATCATTGGCCTGTAGGGCGAACAGCTTTTCAAAAGATTGCTTATTTTGGGACTTTGATGGGACTTAATACAGGCCTTGAATATAAGCGAAGTAGTTTTGGCCCTTTTTCCTCTCAACTAAAAACTAAATTAACAAAATTAGTGAATAATGGGCTTATTGAAGAGGAACAACTTGGAAATATGTTTATGGCCAAAGTCGGAAATACTTTCAAAGATGCCCGAAAAGTTTATAAAAAAGAGATAGAGTCAAAAGAAGAGATTATAGAAAAGTTGACCGATCTTTTTTGCCGCTTGAATACAAAACAGGGAGAGATTGCTGCCACTGTGCATTTCGCATGGAAAACAATGAAAACGAGACCCGGTTCGAAGCCTTCCGAGGAAGATGTTTTGAATGAAGTAATGAATTGGAAGCAGAAACGCAGACCGTCTTATGATAAGCTTGAGATTGCCAAAGCTGTTCGGAATCTAGCAGTTCATGGATGGTTAGATATTGAACCGAGTGATAGACTCCCCAGAGAAATAGAAATTGAATTGGAAGTATAGGAACAGGTGAGATTATGTATTACTATACAGATGGAAAATAGGGAGAGCGCCAATTATCATTAGTCGCTGCGTGTAAACGTCTGATATGCCACGAATACCAAGAGTTGTAGCAACAGGTTTTTCTCATCATGTTACTCAAAAGGGAAATTATCAGCACCGTGTTTTTGAAGAAAGCAATGATTTTAAGTAATATCTACGATGGCTTAGAGATTACCCTCGAAGAAACTCTTTGAAGATATAGGCATATTGATGGGGAATTAGACCCTATTCCATCTCAAGATTGTCCTTTGATTAAGGAAATAGGGGATTGGTTGGAGTATTTGAAGGAAGAGGACGATAGATGAGGTAAGAAGTAGTACCCGGACTGGACGTCCTTGCGGAGATGATGGCTTAATAAGCAGAATGGAAGGGCTGCTTGGGCGGCAACTGAAGGCTTTACCTCGCGGAAGGCCTTTCAAGAAATAAATAGTCGCTGTCCCTATCAACTTATTAATTCACGAATCCAAGGCGTGTCTCTTATGACCTAATGAAAAGCTGATTTCATTATTTGTGTTGTGGCAATTGAGGAACCACTACTGTGATAGAAAATTTCAAGGACGTGACTTCAGAGAATCCGATCGGACAAATCTGGAAATACCTGCGGTCTTTTCTGGATGTTACGTCTGTCTCAGAAAAAATACGTCGTATCCACACCATCTCAGATGGTAGATTTGACTCAGATGTAAAGAAACAGGCCAGACAGATAGGATATTGTGTGCGTCAGGCAGAAGAATACTTCCAGGCATCCTCGCAAGTGAGCCTGGCGACACGTCCTATCCTGATTTATTACGGTGCTGCCAGCTTATCGCGGGCGTTGACCCTACTGAGGCAAGATGGATCTCACTCTTTCGATGCACTTCGGAAGAGTAATAAACATAACCATCATGGGCTAGATTTGGTCCGAGGTTTGGCGGCAACTGCACGCCCCTTTGATGGACCCGAGGCGTTCTTTAATTCGCTACAATGTAAACTTCATACCAAAAGCAGGTCCGCTCAGTCTTTAGGGATACGGGGCAGCTCTTCTGAAAAATCCCCGGTGAAGACGACCAAGACCATCAACTCTCGTGAGAAGATCATCCCTTGGGGTAATTTCCCCCTTTTCTATCGCAGCCTAGTTCCTTGTGCTTTTCCAACAGATTTTCAGGTGCTGGATCGTGGCAAGAGCACCTTCATAAAGAGTGCTCGTCCCGACGCTTGTGCAGACCTATTGCCTCTGGGCTCTCTCATTCCCAAACGGTTTGAGACGCTAACGATTTTGAAGACCCTACCAGATATGTACTTTGCGCTCGAGGAGTTCGGCATTGAGCCGAATTTATGTAGAGGCAGTTCTAAATTGTCGATTCTGAGGAGCTATAAGAGAGACGACCAAGGGGAGAAACAGTTGAGAAAGATAAAAGAAGAGTACCATTTCTTCATAGATGGAGTTTCTACGAACAAAAAAAGACATTTCCTCGCTCACTACAGGCAAAAGAATCCCAGTATCAATCTTGAGGCTGACCTCGGAATGAATATACATCTAAGACTAGTATATGAGTATTCTCCCACAAATAAGCTTAGTGCCCGTTATCTTCCAGACATTGTTGATGATATAAATGGTCGAAAGTTCTACATTATTCGGCCGGAAGCGTATCTTCCTGAGCCAGCCAGTCACCTTGTTCTACTTTATTGTTTAGGAATGCTTTCGAGGTATTACCCACATATATGGATTAAGGCGATAGACGAAAATGTCCAAATTGCCGAACTCACTGATTCCTTGCTCAATATCGTGTACAGAAAATTCCCGAATTTAATATTAGATCAAATGACTTGGACGAAGCATTATGTACATTTGTAGTCTAGATCGAGGAGCTAGGCAACGGACAGACGTATGCATAGGTCGTTGTTTTGCAATAGACTGCACCAAAAAATGGGGTAATCCCACACACCCCAATCAGATTGAGATGGGCTGGGATTTGGATTCGCTTAGTCTTTGATGGCGTTGCGAGGAAAGATGATTCTACAAAACTTGTTCAATTCAGAAGAATACAAGAAATACCTCATCCAGGACAGGCCTTCACAATTGATAAGTCGACTATGCCGGAAGGTTGGAATGGATAGCACACAATGTCTTTTTATGACCTCCTTTCGACGTAGATTACTTCGGCAAATTGTGAGACAAGGGTAAGAAATTCCACTACGAAGGGGCGTTTCTCAGTCGGGATTTACATTCTCCACGTACTTCATGAGGAATTAATAGTATTAGGAGCAACGATGAATCGAAACGGAGTTGCCGAAATAGATTTTTTCGAAGAAATCCCATTTCCTAAGACAAATTCAATCATGTATCGTGAGGTTTATGTCTTGGAACAATGGCTTAGACGTATAGCTTTTGCTGCACTAATGGTGAAATACGGCAAAGACTGGCAAGGCGCCTTGCCGAACGAACTATGCAAGGAATTGAAAGCACGTTTGGCTGAACTCAAGGATCGGGTGTATCTTGATTGTGAGAATAGCAGTAACAGTATTTGGCTCACCACGTTGGATGAATTGAAGACAATAATAGCCTCCGATTCAATATGGCCAACGGTGAGGGATCTCACAGGGTACAGTCGTAGTGTCGTTTCGAGCAAGATTGATGAGATGCGAAGAATAAGGAATACAATTGGTCATAATAGGGCAGTCTCAAGTAGGACTATCACTATATGGCGGGGAATCTCGGCCAGTCTGAAAAGTGGAATAGAAACGTTTAAACGAGAGTTTCTGTATAATCCTGACACAGTACTCCATATGGATGAAAGAGAAGAAGTCATTGCTGCCACGATCTTTCATTCTAAAATGCAAGGATTAAAAGGGGATCACCCGGTTACCGTATTCTTTGAATCTAATTATGCGTGTTCTATTTGTCGCCTACCTCACGAGCCTTTTGGATACCTACGGATATCAGACTTGGTAAATCACTTTCATAATCTAGAGAATAGTCTACTAGCAATTCTGGTCAACAAAGGAGCTGACGAGTATTCTATCGTATGGCCCAAGATAATGTCTCACGGCGTTTGCCTTTCTATTATAGACAAATCTCTAGAATCCCTGGACTTGGATACGACCAGTACTCCTTATGAACACCAAAATCCAAAGTATATATGCAATCCGATTGTTTGGTTCTACGAGAATCAAGCGCCTGCCAAAGAATAGAATCTCAACATCAACATCGTATAATAGGGTATATTTGCAGTAATGTTTTTGACCTTCACCAGGGAGGGTTCTGTATGACACTGTTCCTCCCGAGGTTGGAATTCTCTATCTCAATTCAACAAGCTCTGCTGGTTGTGAGGCATAAGGCAGTTTTTCTTTATGTAGGTTCTTGTAATACTCAGAAAGGGCGTTTCTATGAGAAAACACTCCAAGACTGGAAGGAATAGACACAGATGTGTTCAGTCGATGACACGGAAAGATAAAAAGAGGAGAAACCGCAGAACTCTGTAGTATCACAGTGTTTCAGGCGAATAGGCTTTTGACAAAACTATGGAAGAAGAGAAAACTTTTACGAAAAGGACAGGGTAAAGGCACCTATTATGTTTTACCAGAACAAGGTTATTATATACGAAAATAGATGTGCGCACGAAAATAATACATGCGCGCACGAAAATAAGAGCGATTTTATGAATACTATGAACTTTTTTAAGGAAATATAGGCTAACAATGAGTTATGCTGTGGTCAACATCGTCCACTCCGGGGAGCCACCACACCAATGTTGATGATAGAATGTTCCTTACTATAGCTGAAGACCTGGATCACGGATCTGACTCTCGATGCAGTTGAGTATTTCCTACCCTTTTGACCGCTAAGAGGTTTCCTTGCTAGAGCGAATATTCGCTTTCCGTTTCTTCCATCGTGATTACTTCTCTCCAGAGGTTATTCTCGTGAGTAACTCTTGTTGGCGAGAAGGATCTGACAGTAATTTACTAGTACGG
>JAUWZS010000023.1 GCA_030615205.1 Candidatus Aenigmatarchaeota archaeon
GTAAAGATGCTATGCGATTTTGCTAGGGCTTTGGGTATTGTTTTTTCTCTCACTGGCATTGCCGTCATAATCCTCGCATTCGATAGATTATCCTGTACCAAGGCTATATATAGAATGGCTTCGTTTATCAGGAAAGGAGAAGGTTAGTTCCTTTCCAAATGAAGATTTTAAGTTCACGGCAAAAAAAAGCCAAAATAAGACCAAATAAAAGGAGGAGAAGGAATGAATAAAGCAGAACTGGTACATGAGGTGGCAGGGAAAGTTGGTCTGACAAAGAAGGAAACTAATAATCTAGTGGACGCCATAACGTCAACTATTACTGATTCTCTGGCAAGTCAATTCTGCCCGAATCCCTTATAATCTCCGCAGCAGTAGTATCTTCCTATCATTATTTTCTTGCTCTATCTTCAAGGTTATCTTCCTTTCTCCTTTAAAAATAAGCAATTAGGAAATCGCCCGTCACCGCGTCTTTTGTTTTGAATAGATATTATTTACTCTTTCTACAAAAAGCCTCTTCAACTTTTTTTCTTATCTCTTAGGATGGGTTTACAAATTGCTCTAAATAATCGTAAAAGATTGCTTTTCCTCTTGCAAGCTTCTTTGTCAGATAATTAATTTCCTCTCTGAGCTCTTATGGATTCACTTAAATTCTTCTATTGCTTCTTTAATTACATAAAGAAACTAATAACTATAAATACTCAATCTTATAAGCTCCCCCGGCGCTTGATACAATGCCAGCCGAAAGTAACCCATGGTTTTCTTCTCGATAGATTCTATTAAATACTTTTTCTAGAGAATACACTTCTCCGTCTATAAACATTTTTTTCAGTGCTAGACTCCATAAGGCTTGAGACGAAAGGAAAAAAATCTTATATCTATTCAAAATTTCGTAGAAATGTTCTGATTGGTTGCCAATATTAGAGGTACAGTCTTGATGAGAAGGATAAAGTAGATCACTTTCCTTCCCATCAATCAAAAGAAAAATATATTGGTTATAATCAGATAAGTTCAAATTACTTAGGGTCTTGTTGGTTTCTTTGCGATAAGATAGAATCTGATCTACATATCTTCCCTCTTGCATCATTTTCTCAAAACTTACCTTTGCTTCAACAATAAAAAGGTTTTCATCGTTGGACAACATACATATATCCATTCTTCCTCCTCTATCTTTCTCTTGGATCAACATTCCTACTTCTAATCCCAAACGGGCCGTTTTATCATCAGATAAATAATGCAAAAGCCTTGCTGCCCAAATAGAAATATGTTGTGTTTCATCTATTTCAGTAAACTCTCTTAATGAATTAAATTTCTTCTCTATATTAAAAGACCCGATAGTAGGAATGGCGACTAGAGAACCCCGAAATATTCTATAAGCGTAATCAGTGATAAATTTATTTTTAGGAGGAGATTCTTTGTTTTCTACCGGAAGAAAACTAAAGTTTTCATCAATTATTATATTTGGACATCCAGTAACGCAAAACAGGCATTTGATACATTTCGTTTTGTCGATAATCAATCTGCTTCCTTTGATGGAGATGCAACCAATCTGAGGAATAATTGAAAAAGTTCTTCTTCCGCTACTCTTATTTTGAAGAAAGTCCCGTAAGTAACTCCAGCGGTCAATTTGTAATTTTATACAATTATCAATTTGGTTCTTGTGTAATTCTTGTTTCATGAAAGAATTTCCTTTACCAGCGAAGAAAGGTAAGAAATAACTTGAGAAGGGGCATTAACTATTAGGACTGACTCTTTAAGGCCTGTTACTGGTTTTAAGTATTTTCCTGATTCAACCTCAAAGGGAATTCCCGCCACAAAAGCAATTTTTATTTCAACATTTATCACTTTATTAAAATCTTCTCTGCTAACAACAAACCACTCTGGCTTTAAGAGCAACTTTTCTTTTAGACTGTTCAAATTAATTAATTTTTTCTCTTGAAAAGCTTTATTAAGGCTATAAAGAATAGCAAGCCTGCGGTTTTTAATAACATCGTTATATCTCATCGTTTCCTGCCTCAACACTTTTTGTCCATGTTCTCTTAGTGCTCTTACATTCTTAGTTAGATTATCATAATCTAGCGGGATTTCTGTAATAAAATTTGTATCAAAGATATCTGGGGAGATACCTTTTCTATAAATTCTATTGTTTCTGGTCGAATAGAGAATATAGTTGTTTGTATCAATATGAGCTTTATCAAATGCTATTCTACCTGCAAGTGATCTGGGAGCAATAAATCCAGCAGTTGTAGCCCAAGCAAGAAGACAAGATTTTGTTCGTGTATTTGAGTCCCGTTGAGAGCCGCTAGAAATTTCTATAGTCTTACCTTCTATTCTCACTGCTTCTTCTGCATTAGGATAACCAACGATTAAATTTGATACACTAAATTCCACATCTTTTTTATAAATTTGATATAACAAACCAACCATCGGTCCATAACAACAAATTGCTTTCCTAATGATTTGAAGCCATCGCTGAGTTTTGAAATCAATCCTTGTAAATTTTAAACCTAAATCAGTAATTTGTAATTCTCGGCCCCTCCTTCTAAGAAAACCTAGGGCGCCGAGTGCATTAACAGTATTACTAATCTCTTTTCTTTTAGTTGTGTCATTGTTAATTGCTCGTGTTAGATAACATCCAGCCTCGCTCAATGGATTTTTTAAAAAAGGGCAGTATTTTATGTTAAAGGCTTTATCCTCAATGAGTAACTTACAGAGATTATGGATATTTATTGAATTTCTATCGAACATGATGTCACTCATAAAAAAAGTACGCCTTCCAAATTTTGCATCTATTAGCTGCAAAAGATATTGTAAACAACTTAAACGAGCCGGGGGTGTTCTATTAATCAGAAAAGCCATATTCTATAAATCCATTGCTAAGTCTAAAATTGAATTTATTTTCTCTGTGATGAAAATTTTGCCTTTCTTAATAAATATAATATTGTTCGAAAACCACTGTTTTATATTTTGTAAAGTGTCTTCTCTGTAATCACAACTAAGAACCAAACATCCAGTTATAGCAATTCCTTGATAACGCCTGAGCATATCAGCAAGTAATAAGTCTAACTCTAACGCTTTTCTGTTTAGAACAGAGTTATTATTTATAAATTTAAATAAGAACAATTCACCCCTTTTGTAAAACACAGCATCAATTCTTTTAGCTCTATGCCCATAAAGATATTTTGCCTCCACAGAATAGAGATAATTACTTCTGCTGCCTATGTAGTATGCGGTAAAGATAGTTAAGTCTCTTTTTATGTCCAAATTTCTAACTAAGAAATTTGAATAAGAGCCATCGAATTTTCCTTTGGCTAAATTCTCAACATTGGCCCGAATTGCAACCTTCACTTTTTGTGGCAACTTAAATAGTCTCATTATTTGTTGTTTGGACTCGGATAATTAACGGTTTTTGAAAGTTTCTTCTTTATGAGTGGTAGATATTTTTTATTTATCTCATATCCTATCGCTTTTCTATTTAAATCTAGGGCAACTTTTGCAGTAGTACCAGTGCCCAAAAAAGGATCTAGAACTATATCACCCACAAAGCTATATAACTTAATGAGCCTATAAGGAAGCTCCTCTGGGAATGGTGCTGGATGCTTTTCTAATTTAGCTTTTGCGGGCTGCATTTCCCAAATAGAATTTATAGCCCACTCCTCCCACTCTTTATGTGTAATTTTAGACAATTCTTTAATTTTTTTACTGACAGGTGGGCGTTTACCTTTCTTTGAAAAAATAAAGATCCATTCGTATGGGTAGGTCGAAAATATGTTTGGAGGGTAAGGATAACTACCAAAAGAGCTAAATCTTGCAACTTTTCTTTTGTCCCAAATATATAATCCAAAATGATACATTTGCTTAGTGCTGTTCATAAACTGATCTAGGTCATCTAGCACAAGCCTTGTCTCTCTTCGACCAAACCTTGCAGCTTTTCCTGTTAAGAGAAAGGGCATAATATTAATACATATTTTCCCATCCGGGACCAACACTCGAACACATTCCGCCCAGACCTTGTTAAGGTTATTGATATATTCTTTATACGATTTACTTCCAAAGCCTATTTGATTATCGTTTTTATAATCTTTTAATGTCCAATACGGAGGACTGGTAATCACAAGATGTACACTTTCGTCTGGCAATCCTGTCATCTTCCGGGCATCTTTTATGTAGATTTTTACTCCCGCAATACTGTATTCATTTTTTTTCTCACTTTTTTCCATAATCATTAGAGTTACTTTGTCCAAATTATTATTTGCTCTTTGCGCTTTGTTTTATTTAGTTTGTCGAATATTTGCGAGCTACTTCCTGTATATTCACGTTCAACAATCCGGTACTGCTTAAATGGGCTTATTTCTTTAAAAAATTGTCCTCCATTAATCACTTTGCCATGGACTTTTTTATCACCGACTACAAAAATAATTATCGCTTTCTTTCTGCAAACGGCATTTATTTCGTTTAGCACTGTTTTCATATCAATGGTATACGCTCTGTAATTTTGTATGAGCGAATTTTTAATGCGTAACCTATCTTGTTCAAGAATTGTATAAATGATCTTTGCATAGTAAGCAGTGTAATCTAAACAATCGAAATACGGAGGACTGGTAAATACATAGTCTATCGAATTCCTAGGCAGTATCTCAGTTAATTTCCGTGCATCATGGAAAAATATTTTACTCCCATTATGCCTTATCGGATGAAAATGCTTCTTTGCCTTATAGACAAATTTTTCATAGAAATCGATTTTGGTTTTAGGATTTATATCTTTTCCAACTGTACTTGAAGTCCACTTATAATCGTTACATCCTCTCGCAGTCAATGCCACACTTCCATAAAATACTGCTTTCATGTAATCAGACATCTCATTAAAAAATTTAGCTACTCGCATAATTTCCTTAGCGGTTTCTAAATGAAAATGCTTCAATACCTGCTGAGGCATTTTTTTAAATTGTTTTATTGCTTTTGCCTTTTTAATAATCTGTTCGGCTTGTTTAATAACATTAGTTTTTGAAGTAAGATATATTTTTGCTCTAGCAATATCTACGGCAAGCGGATTTAGTTCTACTCCAATTGCCTTAATACCTCTTTTTTGTGCTTCATATACTATTGTTCCTGATCCACAGAAAGGATCTAACAAAGTACCTTTCTTGGGAAGCTGTTTAATTACTTGCTCTGCGTCAATAGCAGATATCTTACCTCTATATGGATACATTCCATGAATAGAATTAGGATTATTCACACTATCAATTTTCTCAAATTTTATGTTTGTCATTAATTTCGACACCATATCATTTTCTTCTTTTTTGAATTAGAATATCGATTTAAAAGTTCATTAAGTTCGCTTTCTCTAACTTTCCATTGGCCCATTTTTGAAGCTTTAGATGTCCTAGATCTAAGATAATACATTACGGTGCGCTCACTAACTCTAATAACCTTGTCTTCAGTGGTTTAAAGTTTTTCTATCGTTATTTCAATCTAATTAATTTTTGACTTATACCAATTTTGGCATTTTTTGGGCCAGTTGTAAAGCCGTCGCAATGCCATAAGGAGGATATAAGGATATTTTCCGAATTATTTATTAGCCACAGCACCGAAACGATTGATCCACCTCTTGTTGATTTTCAACTTTCTGTGGTATACTAAATTAATACATCTTTTCTCTGTAGCTTACGGAACATCATCTATACCGCGTTAGGTTAAATTTAGGAATATCGATATAGTCCGGTGAAGACATAATCCAGGTTCGAACTTCGTCTAATTTGGAGCCCCAAAACAATCTTTAGACCAGATTTCCCCTTTTTCGCTCTTATTGTTACAAAGAGAGGTTTTCTTTTTACATTTTTTCTGGGTGATAGCATTGGAGAATGAGAATTATTAATGTGCTTCCACAAT
Organism: Candidatus Aenigmatarchaeota archaeon; assembly: GCA_030615205.1. GTDB lineage: Archaea > Aenigmatarchaeota > Aenigmatarchaeia > CG10238-14 > SCSR01 > JAUWZS01. Next base: position 5,887 of record JAUWZS010000023.1, read on the forward strand.
AAGTTTAAAATTTTTATAAAATCAGCGATGGATTTCTCTATGTTGTCAGCAATTATTAGTAGAGAAAATCTTTCTTTTAGATGATAAGGAAAACCTCCATAGATTTTTTCCCTATAAATCCTTCCTTCTTTAATATAAAAAACTATGGGAGTTTCTGTGGCTTTGAAAACGTTACGTATTTTTATCATCACCGGTATCTTTGATGACTTACCCCTTAATTTTTTACAAATGTTTTGGAGGCATGAGTCACGAAATTTTTTGATATTCCCTTTATTTATTTCGGGATTCGAAAATAAATATGGCAATACAGTATAAATTTTTTCACGACAGTAATATAACTTTTCAAGAGAATTTTCCAAATTCCTTCGTATATCATCACTGATTCCTGTATTATCAAATCCTATTTGGTCGTTATGAGGTAAAGGCTTAATAATAGTGCTCCTTTTCGCCTCAAGCTTCACAAGCGACTTTGAAAGTGCATTCCAATAAAACAAGAGATCCTCTAAATTAATATGCAAGAACCTTAATGGATAGAGGGGGATCAGTGGATGACCATAAAAATTACTAAAAATATCTTGTATGCCTTTTTTGTATTTTTTGTAATCTTCGTTCATCCCTGACCTGCCCCCATTGATTATACCACTCGTTAAGTTAGAGTCAAGGGAATAGTAGCCTCGAGAGCAGGTGGCCGGTAATTTAAGGAACTATGCGGTCTTACCTGGCTAGTATTCATTCCGCCACTCCTCAATCAACACCCTGGCTTCAGTCAGTGTTGTGAATACCTCATCGATGAGTGAGCTCATCTCTTAGCTTGCCATTGAATGACTCTATATATCCTCCTCTCCCAGGGACTTCCTCTCTCAATAAATAGCGTATTTACTTCTTAGACGGTTCAACCATCTGCGTATCGCCTTTGCGGTGAATTCAGGACCGTTATCGGAACGAATATATTCAGGGGCACCCCTAAATATGAACAGATAGAACAACTGCTCGATAACGTTCTGAAGAAGTAATCCTAGCGATCAACCAAAATGGCCAGGCACTCCCCTGGTGTACTCATCAATGATAGTGAGCATTCTGGCCTCTCTCATCAGCTGTCCTGGCTACCATGGCCTCAGGAGCTCCACACGTGATCCTGGTGATTGAGATCTTGAGTCTGAGACATGAGCCATCATTCAGAGCAGAGCCTCCCTCGTTTTGGTTGCCTCTTGGGTACCTTGAACCCTTCCTTTCTCCAGATTCTTTCAACTCATCTTGTGGTTTACCTTCCAGCCTTCCTAATTTAAGCAGGGCCGTTATCCTTCTATACTCATATCTACCATAGAGAGTTGGGGAGTTCAATGATACAAACTAGCAACCTTTCCTCGTCATCTTTGAGGTATGGACTGTGACGCTGTGTAGTCCTCACCCTGTCCCAGGACCCGACATGCCCGTCTCTCGGAGACCGAAAGCGATGTACAAACTTTGATTACCATCTTATGTCTCTGGGAAACTCTTAGGAGTTTGCCCTCACTTGCCTCCTTAGAGGATTGCATTATCTAGGGAAAGATCTGCCACTAGCTTTTTGAGCCGGGTGTTCTCCTTCTCGGAGGTCTTCTGAGCCGCTTAACCTCATCGATCCTCATCCCACCGTTGTCTTTTCGCCAACGATAATAGGTCTGTTCTGTTACCTCTATTTTCCTGGCAGCTTCACCTACCGTCGCTCCTTACCTTGAGCAGGACTTCTGCCTCCCTCATGGAAATGGTAAACTGAATTCCTGGTACAATGGTAAATGGAATTCCTAGTACTATGGTAAACAGAATTCCCATGGTAATGGTAAACAGAAATCCTATATGGGTGGTAAATAGAATTCCCATTTCGGAAGAGCTCCTGTATAGTTTTAGTAAACTCTGCAGGAGAGGAAATGATAAAAGAAAAAATGTATGAAAAAGTTCAGCTCTTTAAGAGACAGGGATATTCCATATTAGAGATAAGCTCTGATATGGAAATAGACCCCAAGACTGCGGCCAAGTATTATGTCATGAATGGAAGGGAGTTCAAGGCTTACCGGAGAGAGCACATGTTTCGGGATAAGGTGTTTGAGGAATATGAAAAAGATATCCTGGAAAGTCTACGAGATGAATGAATTTCAGAGGATCAATATGAGTGCTGTATATGATTATCTACAAGAGAAATATGGCACTCTTATCGGCAATGAACAAACCTTGCGCAACTATATAGGCTATCTTATCAAGACAGACAAGCTAAGGTTGAATGAAAAGATAAGACTCTATAGAAAAGTTCCGGAACTTCCCTTTGGAAGGCAGATGCAGCTTGATTTTGGCCAGCACCGGTGCAGAAGTGGACTTAAGCTCTATATTTTTGCATCTCTACTTTCGGCAAGCCGCTATAAGTACGTCACTTTTCAGGAGCATCCCTTCCGGACAAAGGAGGTTATTTGTCATCTGCTTAACTCTTTTGATTATTTTAAAGGAGTACCTCTGGAGATAGTCATTGATCAGGATGCTTTAATGGTGGTGAGTGAGAATGCCGGGGACATAATCTACACCGATGATTTTAAGTATTTTATTGAAGAGCAAAAGATAAGAATGTATGTATGCCGGGCGGCAGATCCTGAAACGAAAGGTAAGATTGAAAACCTCATTAAATATGTAAAGCGAAATCTGCTCTCGATAAGAGATTTTAAGAGTATAGGTGAGGCGAATGAAAGTAATTTTAAATGGCTCAAAAGAAGGGCAAACGGGAAGATATCCCAGGCTACAAAAAAGATACCGGCGTACCTGATTGATGAGGAAAGAAAGCACCTTAGGCCTTTAGGAAACTCCATATTCAGAAAAAACTCCCTTATGGGCAGAGAAAAGAGGATTGCCAGCGAGAAAGCTTATATATCAGTAGAAGCATGCACTTATCAGCTGCCTTTAAAGTACAGGAATAGAACCGTTGAGATCTATGTTACTAAACACAAGCTTTTCGTCTTTGATCTCTGGACAGGAGAAGAGATTATTTCCTATGAGCTTTCTTTTATTCCCGGAAGAATACTCTCTAAGAGAGAGTATGGAAGAGAGACGGAGAAAACAGCAAAGGTGCTGAAAGTGCTTGTTTGTCAGATGTTTGAATTAAAGAGCTGGAAGAGCTTTACAGCCAGGAATTTCAAAACCTTTTCACGATATGTGAGAGACCAATGCCTGGAGGCGAAAAGATACTTTCTGGTGAAGGATATCGACCTTGATATTTTAGAGCAAGCTCTAGAATATTGCCTCAAGAATGATACGCTAAGTTTTTCCAACTTAAATGATACCTATACCTATTTTAAGCGTGCCTCTCATGAATCGAATGAGATCTTCGAGGAAATACAAAGACTGGACAAAAAGTACCAGGGTGCACAGGAACCTTTAGAGGTCAATGAGAGGAGTTTATCTGTCTATAAAGAGCTCATCGAAAAAAGTATGGGAGCACTTACATGAAAGCCTATGAAGAGACTCTCATCTTTTTAAGCACCCTGAATCTGAAAGGAATAGCAGGTAGTCTTGATGAAATAGTGCATGATGCGGAAATAAGGAAAGTTTCCTACATTACCTTTCTCAACACCCTATTTACCACTGAGATATCGTATCGAGTCAAACGCCGTGTGGAGAGAAACATGGTGGCAGCTCATTTCCCCATC
>JAUWZS010000010.1 GCA_030615205.1 Candidatus Aenigmatarchaeota archaeon
CCGGAAGAAGAATTAAGAAAATCAGAGTTATTGATCTAGATTTAAATCAGAAGCAATTCGCGAAAAAGCTAGGGATCACTCAACCAATGGTAAGTAAATACGAGAAGGGGCAAATTATTCCACCAGCACAGATTCTTCTTAAGATTGCCAAACTTGGAAAAACAACTGTAGAGATGATTTTAGAAGGAAAATAGGGGAACCAATGTCTGTATTCACAACTAAAGGCAGACCCCTTCTAGCTGATGATGTATAAAAAAATAGGAACAGCGACCATTTCTTCTCCCTATTTTTCCCAAAAAATGGTTGTTCTCAGGCCAGGATAAAGAAAGACATATAACAGCACAAACTGTTGAGAAGATATTTTCAAATGTTTATAGACCAGTAAAAATACTAAAATCAGTGTCAGTTCACAGTCTTAGCCATAGTTTTTCAACACATCTCCTTGACAGCGGAATATCAAATATGTTTGATGTCTCTGAACGAACAGCGCGGGGTTATTTGAACGAATTGGTAAAGCTGGATTTAATCAAACCTATAGAATCTCAGAAAGGTGGGCATTATGTGTTGGCTTAGCCTATTGCCGAGAAAAAATGAGTAGTTTATCAATAAATTGAACAAGGAAGAGATCGAGTTCATAACCAGTTGCTTGAAAGAAGGTAAGTCCCTTCCTGATAGTTTATGATATACAATTCTCTTTGAAACAAAGAAAGAATTAATAAATGAAGAATTAGCTATAGATAACCACAGAGGTCATAAAGACGAAAGAGAATAAGAATTGGTTAATTCTTGGGTATGAGCGGGATAGGTTTAAGAAGAGAAGGATTGGACTAGATTCTTTCTACGTGATTGGGATCGATATTAGGTTAATATAGAATAAATAGTATCGAACGAATTGACGAAATCAATTTTAGAAGACATTAGAAATGGAGTATCCTCATCTTTATTTAAGAGACTGGCCATTTTGGATAGTTCCAGATAAAAGTTTTTATTCCTTAATGGCTGATCGGACTCAGTTGAGATCTGATGTAAAAACTTTATTGCGCAATCTTTCAAGGCGATCTGCTTCAAGTATACATTTAATGTGGGCATGGTTTGGCGCAGGGAAAACTCATACTCTTCATCATATTGAGTATTTGTGCAAAAATGAATTCAAAAATTTGATACCAATTTACATTGAGTTTCCAAAATCTGTCAAAAACTTTTTAGATTTGTATAAGGCATTCATAAGTAAAGTAAACATGGATATTGTTGATGATGTATTTTCAAAAATTTATGGTGACGAGGTTCAAAAGGAACTTTATTTTGATTCTCCTGATTTATCAAGTGCTTTTACCTTGCATATTGGAGGGACAGATGAACAGCAAGATGTAGTCATCCGATGGTTAAGAGCGGAATGCAGAGAATTACGCACTTTAAGAACAGCAAGCATATCAAAGCCAATCCAGACAGCGGAAGATTGTATTAAGGTAATTTCTTGGATAATCCGACTTATTAGTCTGAACAATCCTAACACCCAGATTCGAACTATATGGATGATAGATGAATTTCAACGCATAGAGAAATGTAGAGTTCCTGCTCGTGAAGAGATTAGCAGCTCTCTACATTCAATCTTTAATAGGTGCCCAGCTTCTTTATCAATAATAATTTCTTTTTCTGGATTCCCGGAAGAAAAGAAATTGCCTTCATGGTTATCCCCAGAAATAAAGGATAGAATCGGAATTGAGAAGCCGTTATTACTTCCACCTTTATCTATTGAGGAATCCTATAAATTTGTTCAAGATGTTTTAACCTATTTTAGAAATCCTGAAACTATTAGTCCAAATCCACTTTTTCCATTTAATGAAGAATCGGTGCGTAATGTTATCAATTTGATTGAAGAAAAAGCCAAAAAGAGTAAGCGGAAAGATCAACCAAAGCCTCGTACAATAATGCAATTTTTTAATAAAGTTCTGGAAGAAGCTGATCCTAAAATTGAGACAGGAGAATTGAAAATAATAGATACAAGATTTGTGAGCGAGGTTTTAAAGAATGTAATGTTGCCAACCGAGGAGTTTGAATGAAATCATTAATGAGTGAGACAGTGGGACAAAGAGGAGTATTTTCCTTTTTGGATAAGTTTTACGAAACTCACAAGATCTTCTCATCCACTGAGGTAACTGATCTAATAAACGAGCTAGGTATAACAGACAGACTGTTTTCTGATTTATTCTCAGCCGGGCTTCTAGAAGGAACTACATCAGGGCTTTACATCTCCTCACTGGGTGAAAGGGTGGCACTCCTTCTCAGGGCAGTCAATGATAAGGAAGACCTCGCAGAAGTTTATAGAAAGCTAACTTATTTATATCCCGAACTCAAGCCTTATGAGTTGATAACAGAAGATATTACAGGCTTATTTATTGATACTCTTCTCTCAAGGTCAGATTTTATAAGGATATACATTTGTTCACCATGGATTCGATTAGAGGAAGAACAACTGGATAGGATAAAAAATTCAGTCTTGAAAGCAATCAATAAATACGACAATATACAGATTTTTATAATAACATTACCCCTCAGGCGATATCACTATCCGGAAGGGCTTACTAATGGTGTTACAGAACTAAGACGTCTCGGAGCAGAGGTTACAGTTATGACTAATGCAAAACTTCATGCCAAACTTTATATTAGTGAACCCGGGCCGCATGGAGGCGTCCACTGGGCGATTTTTGGCTCTGAAAATCTCACTGGTCGCCAAAATATTGAACTTGGAATAAGAATTGAGAATGACAACGAGATTTTAGGAAAATTGACTAATTTCTTCCGGGAAATTCAGGAAGAAGGAGAGCTTCTAGAGGAGGTGTAATCATGGTTAATGAAGGAGTTGCAAAGTGGTTTGGTCTTAAAAGACCCAATTTCATCCTTAATCCGAAGGATGATGCAAATTTTTATGCTCAACGAACGCGTGTTGATATTTCTTCCATTGTGGAGTCACTGCGAACTGACTTGGTAACGGAATTACCACCAAAACGGCTATTCTGGGGAGTGTATGGTGGAGGCAAAACTCATACTCTATTCACACTCTCTGTAGAACTCGGAAAGATAATTCCTATTCGTCCTATATATGTTGAGTGTCCCAATCTATCAAAAAAGGCAACCTTCCTATATCTTTATCATGGAATTGTAACAAGTATGGGGCGGGATTTTGTTGTGGGATTGTTCGAAGAGTTGATTAGAAATATCGGCCTCGTTCAGCGAGAGGATCTGCTAAAAAAGTTGGAGGAAATGTTGGAAGATGAAGAGCTATCAAGAGCCGTAGCTTCACTCCTTGGGGCGGATCCCTCCAAAAAACTTTCTTTTTGGAGATATATCTCTGGAGTTAGCGTGCCCCTAAGAGATCTTGTGGATTTGGGGCAAACCCAAGCTTTAACAGAAGCTCAACCTGCAAAATTGGCTCAATTTGTCATAATACTTGGTAAAGTTTTGAAAAAAATTAAGAATCAGACTCTGGTATTTATTCTTGATGAATTAGATAGGCTTGGTTATGTTGGTGAAGAAACGGGGTCTACCTTTGAAGACGCTTTCAGAAAAATAGTTGACCCAAATCAGAGAGATGTATCTATTCTTATGGGATGTTCCGGAAGAAATATAAGAGAGCTACCAGATGTCTTTGGGGGTGAGGCTGGACCCGTCTTGACTAGAATAGGGAGATCCGGCTTAATTGAAATTCCAGAAATAGATCCTAACGATGTGGATACTTTTATTAAGGAAGTTCTAAATTATGTACGAGACAAGAGTGTAGATATTAGTCAACGAATTGAGAAAATTAAGCCAAAAATAGATGAAAAACTCGAACCTGCCTTTTTCCCTTTTACAAAAGAGGCGATAGAGACTTTAAAAGGAAATTTAACAGGCATTATGACTCCAAGAGAAATAGAGCAGAGAATGACACAAGCAGCGGGAAAGGCCTATCTGATGAAAAAACCTATTGTTACAAGAGCTATAGTTGGGTGAAAAAGGAGAGCTGATGAAAGAATCGATTCCACGTCTTACCTTTAGAATAGACCCTGGGTACACATTCCAGCAAGGCCTTTCGGCTCCAGAATTTGATGACCGTAATATTTTAGTGAGTAAACTTCCAGGGGGCAAAGAATTAGAAGCTATCTTTGTTGGCAAGGTCGTAGAACATTCACCAGACGCCAGAGGAAGAGCGTTAATGGGTAAAAACGTATGGCTGGATTATGAGGGAGCCCACGCTATTTATGTAATGGGCAAAAGAAGATCCGGAAAAACATACACGTTAGGGGTTATTGTTGAAGGACTTGCTTCAAGTAATTGGATTAAACAAGGCGATAAAAAGCAGGCTATTCTCCTGATCGATTCAATGAATGTTTTTATAACACTACCTCATAGTGTTGTAGATGTCTATGGTAAAGATAATAGCAAGGTTCGAGAGATTAAAAAATGGGGTCTGGAGAATGAAGAATTTAACATAGTCTTGTTTTATCCCAAGGGAACCCCATCTCCTCCAGAAGGACTATCAAAAGAGATTACTATAAGACCGTGTGATTTAACGGTTGAAGATTGGGCATGTTTATTCGAAGTAGACACATATAGTGATCCAATGGGGCAATTAATATCCGAAGTTTATGAGAAAGCAGTGATTGAAGGATATGTAGATAATGATGGAGCTAACATTGTGGCTAACTCAGATTATTCTATCGAGGAGCTTCTGAGTTGTATTGATAAGTGTCCCGAGATCGAAGTAAGATATCAACTACAAACAATAAACGCATTAAGAAATAGATGGAGAGCTATTAAAAGACTCCCTGTTTTTTCAAGTATTGGTATAGATATCAAGGAGATATTTACTCCTGGTGTGATATCCATCCTCTTGCTTCGTGATTTAGACCGAAATCTCAGGTCTTTATTAGTGGGAATCCTTACAAAAAATATAATGAAATTGCGAAGTGTTTCTGATAAATACGAAAGGCTATCCTCAGTGCAACTTTCTCGTTATGAGACTTTAAAAGAAAAAGAGCCAAAGAAAGCCCAAGAAGCACAGGAAAAGTATAGTAAGTATTTAGCTGAAACCCAAAAGGGATTGCCAAGGGGATGGATTTTGATAGACGAAGCTCATAACTATATACCTGCCAGGGGCATAGTTCCATCAAGTAAGCCACTTCGAAAATATGTGAATGAAGGAAGAAATTTAGGCTTGTCTATCGTAGTGGCAACGCAGAACCCGTCTGCCTTAGATACTGCAATACGGAGGAATGCAGATGTGCTTGTAGTTCACTCAATTAGTATGAAAGATGATATAACGGCAGCAGAGGGGATGCTTAATACATTCGTTCCTGATTCCTTTGAATTTGGAAGGGAAAGGGTTACTTCGAGAGCATTTGAACAACTTGTAAGGAGTCTACCATTAGGTTACGCTGTTGTATCCACTGATAGAGCAAACAGAATCTTTGTTGCAAAAATAAGACCTCGTTTAACTATCCATGGAGTTGAGTATTAATGGAGCCGAGATTCATTATAAAAACTCATACCCGGTCTCTAAGACCCGGCAATTTTTCTATTCTTATCTCTAAATGTACTTACCCGGATAGATCCTTACTTTCAGAAGCTGTTTCTAGGAGATTGGCTGAATTCTTAAAAACACTGTATAAAAACGAGAAAAAAACCAAGCTTGCCCGGAAAGAACTTACTTACAGATCTGTGGCAGCGAATACTCTGTTAGTAGCTCAGAAAAGGTACTTTGGATTCTTGCGGGATAACATGATATGGAGTTGGAAAGGGTATGTTATCAGCTCTGTGCTTTCTTATCTTGGCAAGGATAAACTTCTAGAAGATTCTGTAGGCTGCTTTTTCGACTTGGAGAAATTGGAGAGAATAGCCTATATGAGGTATTTTCTTGACACAGATGGAGCACTTATTTTAGAAATAGCGAGAAAGATAGATGAAAAAGGGCAAGTCAGTTACTCTGATTTAGCTTACAATATACAAGATATATTCGATAAAATTTATAAAGGGTATAAGGATATGTGCACAGATTTCAGGGAAAGAATAAGAATTGAACAGAGATTCAAAGAGATGCATAAGCAGATGAAGGGAAAAAATTACATCCCCTCTACTTTGCCTCATAAGGTAAAACCTCTTATTGAAGCTCTTAAAGATATGGGTGTATTAGCGATTAAGAAGAACAAAAATGGAGAATTTTATGAGTCAGAGACTTATAATGGCATTTCAGCGATTAAGAGTATAGTTCAAGAACTACAGAATTTTCAAACTATGGAAAAAGTTTTTGAGGAATACCAGTATTTTTATGTAATTGCAAAGATACTTAACTTAGCACCGACTCATTATGATCTGGAATTACATAGCAAGCTGCTATGGGAGACCTTGCTAGACGGGTATCTAAGAATGAAGGACAAAGTATATGGATTGGCTGATATAGATGCTTTAGTAGATTGGTGTTGTATAAAAATACTCTCTGTAGATAATATTTTAGTTATAAGGGACAATATCATTCAATTTCTTAATGATATGCGAAGGAAAGATAGTTCGAGCATAAGATATCATGTTAATGGGAAAGGTAGAATAGCATACTTAATTCTTGCTAAATATCATGAGCAAAGATAAGGAAAGCGTTACCTTAGAAATAGAATCTGTTCGCAAGAATGGAAATTATACTTTGTTAAAGTTAAACAATGGGGACGAAGTAAAGCTCAGGCCGTACCTCTATGTTAAACCAGGCAATAGGATAGAATTTATTCCCAATACACATTATTTCAGTGGAATTTATAAAATTATTAATGATAGAACAACAGGTGAAATCAAGAAAATAAAATTGTATCCTCCTTACTGCAAAAAGGAGGTTATACATGTTCCACCGCATAAGTTTGTCGTGACCTTTAGAGAACGACTTAATTATCATGATTGGGGAAAAGCCAAAGAATTAGAGCAATTCCATTACCGAGGAAAGGGATTCAACAAAATAGTAGGAAGAAGAACAGCTCTTATTGCCGAAGATGAAAAATACGGTATTGTGGGATTTGGTATTCTTTCTGCTACAGTTCCTGCTGTCGGTCCCCGTTTTAGGCTATTTAATTGTAATTTCACCGAGCAGATGAGGAGTGGCCTGATTAATCAAATTGCACGTATTCCTCGTATAGTAATTCATCCCGAGTTCAGGGGGATGGGGCTTGGAGTTCTTGTGGTAAAGCATTTGGTTCAGTATGCTAAAGAATATTGGGATATTAATAATTCCACACCTATTACGGTGGAAGTTATTGCTGCTATGATCGAATACCACAAATTTTTTGAAAAAGCTGGTTTTGTCAATCTTGGTTATACGGCGAATTATGAAAAATCTATGATGCCTCGATACGGCAGTGGGGCTTTTGAATCACGGCAAAATTTTCACAATTATGATTTTATGAAACAACAAAAGCCAAAACCATATTTAGTTTATCCGTTAACAACTCAAGTAAAAAATAGAATAAAAGAGATGGCAGGTGATAAAGTTTTTAAAAAAGAAATTAAAATAGTGCTACCACATACTAAATTAAAAAAACCTATGGAGTTCAAAAAAGTCTGCGTTACTTATAAAGTAAAAAATGGTTCTACTAAGAGGACTTCTATTGTTAAAGAAGTTTTTGGAGTAGATTCTGAACAAGCTTTTTCTACCGTTATTAAAAACTTTTCGCTAATTATACAACCAGGTGATATTGTGTTAATAACGGGCGCAAGTGGAAGCGGGAAAAGCACTGTACTTAAACTTTTGACTTCCCCAATAGAAAAGTTAAAAAGAGAAATAAAAATGACAGGGGAAATTACTGGACATGATTTGAGAAATATTGCTGTACTTAGTACTCACTGGGATGAATCCTTGCCTCTTGTTGAGCAGGTTAAAAAAGGAAAGGATATAAAAGAGGCCATTGAACTCCTGAATTCTCTCGGGCTTACAGAGGCTTATTTATATATTAAACATCCAAATCAGATATCCGATGGCCAAAGATACCGGTTTGCTATGGCTAAACTTTGTGATTCCGAAAAGCCCGTTTGGATTGCTGATGAATTTGTTTCTACTCTTAATTCTGAAATGGCAGCTATTGTAGCTAAAGGAATACGAAAATTAGCAAGAAAGTATGGCACAACTTTAATATTAGCAGCCCCTCATATTACTGGATTTGTGCAATCATTGTTACCCAATAAACTTGTAAGATTAACATGGGGAGGAAGGACAATAATTCATTCCCTAAAAGCAAATTACACTTCTTCAGGCAAATATCTCATATTGAAAATTTTCAACACTTGTAAATATCCCCTTACGTCGATTAACATAGGAAAATTTAATAGAAAAGGAGGATTTGGCGTTATTTTCCACATAGAGAAAATTTTACCGGGTAAGAATGCGATTATAGAAACTAAGTTGGCGCAATTTATTGGTTTTTCAGGTCTTAAACTTCGTACGGCTGAAAATATTGGAGATGTTATATACTTTTAAACATACTATTAAAAGGAAGTTAGGAATAGTCCTCTTTTAAGTCAAAAATTTTGATGAGTGATCTGTTAAATTTTAAGTCTCCCAAAATAGTGAAATTTTAATTGACATTCCATTGGAGGTCACGTGACAATATTATAGGAAGCTTTGAAAAATGGGGAAGACGAGGACAAAAATTTGCCACAAAAATTATTGGATGATGAGACTTTACCACGATATGCATTGTAGAGAGTCGAGAATACTTTCAATTTTAAGACCCCATTCAAGAAATGGGGACAGCAACCATTTCTTCTCTCTATTCTTCCACGAAACTGGCTGTTATCAGACTAGGACAAAGAAAGATACATAACAACACGAACTGTTGAGAGGATATCTTCAAATGTTTGCAGAGCAGTAAGAATATTAAAATTAGTGCCAATTGACAGCCTAAAGCATAGTTTTGCAACACATCTCCTTGAAAGCCGAACAGGTCTGCGCCATATTCAGGAGATTTTAGGGCATAAGAGTAGTAAGATCACCGAAATATATACCCATGTTAGGAATTAAAGATATAGGCGGAATTAAGAGTCCATTGGATAACTTAAATGTAAATCAGAAAGAGGGTGAAGTAGTAGTTCAGCCAAAGATGGCATATCCGAAGTTAGTCCGGATACAAATAAGTTATATGCAAAAAACGCGCAAGAGATACTCGCCATCCTTTGGTTCGCAATATAGTATAGAAAATTATTTGATATATATGGAATTCCAGATATTCAGGTATATTCTTTGATATCCAGAATTCTGCATATTACTGTCTTAGGTTTAGATTATGCCGTATCCAATCCATCAAAAACTAGTAATTGCGATTGCTTCAAGTGCTCTGTTTGATCTAACAGAATCAGGCAGAATCTTTGAGGAAAAAGGAGAAGAAGAATATAGAAAATATCAAAGAGAGAATCAGAACGACTACTTAGAAAAAGGAGTGGCTTTCCCCTTTATTCGTCGTTTTTTGAATCTGAACAAAAAATATCCAGATAAGCAACCTGTTGAGGTCATATTGTTGTCAAGAAATGATCCTGATACCGGGCTAAGAGTTTTTAATACAATAAGACACTATGGATTAGACATTACTCGTGCAGGTTTCTTATGCGGCAACTCTCCATTTAAATATATTCCTGCTTTCAATGCTTCTCTGTTCTTGTCTGCGAATGCCGACGATGTCAAGAAAGCTATTGATGCAGATTGCCCTGCCGGAACTGTTCTCAGAACCGAAGTTAAAGATGATCCCAAAGACATGGAATTGCGGGTAGCTTTTGATTTTGATGGCGTAATTGCTGATGATCGAGCAGAAGCTGTTTATCAGAGAACTAGGAACCTCCAAGAATATCACAAATCAGAAACAGACAAAGTGGATACTCCACTCGACCCCGGTCCGCTGTTTGACTTATTCAAGAAACTGTCATTTTTTCAAAAACTCGAAAAAAAACAACTTAAGAATAATCCCAGTTATAAAAGAGCATTACGGACAGCAATTGTTACCGCTAGAAATGCACCAGCACATGAAAGAGTAGTAAATACTCTACGCAAATGGGATATAACTGTTGACGAGGCTTTCTTTCTGGGCGGAATTGAGAAGAAAAGAGTTTTAGAAGTTATGAAACCTCACGTGTATTTTGACGACCAAATGACTCATTTAGAGTCAGCGGCGGGAACCATTCCATCTGTGCACATACCATTTGGAATAGCTAATAGGACATAAGAACTCAATCCACCTGACCCAAATCTGAGGTTTCGTCGGCTAGTCTTTCGAATGTCAGCTGTATGATTTGGATTTATTTTAACAATGAAAGCGCATTACGAAAAAGATAATCCAAACACGAATAACATGGACTTAACTTTCATTACCAACGAAGAACAGCAAAATCTTAAAGCGAGATTTCGTGTCTTAATAAAGGATACAAAATTATTTGATTGCCTTGTCGGGTATTTTTATACAAGCGGTTTTCATGCCGTTTATAAATCATTAGAAAATACAGAAAGAATTAGAATTTTGATTGGCATAAGCACAAGTAAACTGACCTATGATCTGTTAACAAAAGCAAACCAAAATCCTCAACAATCAATGCAATTCTCTCATGCAGAAACAAAGCAGGAATATTCAGGGCTTATCGAAAAAGAGATGGAGGATTCGGAAGATAAACGGGAAGTCGAAGAAGGTGTGGTAAAGTTCATCGAATGGATTCACAGCAAAAAACTGTAAATCAGAGCTTGCCCATCGCAAGATATATACGCAAGACCTTATATTATGACTTTTACCGAAGGTGACCGCGATGTCGACAGGGTGATTACCGGTTCCAGCAACTTCACTCAATCAGGTAAGGCTGCATAGTGCCTATAAACTACCGACCACCCGCTCCGGAGGCCATCATTCCGTTGACTTTAACTTAACAAGTGGTACTATTAATGGGGGCAGGTCAAGGAGATGAATACCTACTTAAAATCGGTAAGGAATCTGAAAGAGCTCAGAGACATCTGGGACGAGTTAAAGGTAAAGCTTGAAGGGCACTTTAGATACTATGGGGTAAGTGGTAATATGGTAGCGATAAATCGGTTCTACCTTAAGACAACTCACCTGGCCCACAAATGGATAAACAGGAGAAGTCAGAAGAAAAGTTATGACTGCGAACAGTTTAAACGTCTATTGCTCTGGAATCCACTTCCCAAACCATGTATTTACCACAACCTCTATACTCTTTGTTCCTTTTAAAGGATGTATCTTTGAGAAGCCGAATGTGGTAGTTCCAGAAGTCCGGTTCTGGGAGGGGAGTCTATAACCAAAGGAGGTTCAAATGGCTTCTACTCGACAGATTTCTGATGATATACGGTACAGGCGGTTTAATGGTTGGTTACATAATATATATAGAAGTGGGAAGGATGGTTATATTGTTGCCCACAATTTCTTACTGGAAGAAAGATTCACCGATCAAAGACTAAACTCTTACGACCATTATGCGAATATTTCTATTACTCCTCCAGCTGAGATAAAAGAATGGAACAAAAGCCATAATCGTTATGTGGATGACTGTATTTGGACAGAAAATCATCCTCCCGAGACATTTACAGATTTTAACAAGGATAATTTTCTTTCTTCACAGATCCAGGAGGGAAAAGATCAATGGATTGTAAGGTTGGAAGGTGCTATGTGGCCATGTTCTCTTATCCCTGAAAGCGAAAAAGAATTGGAAAACTTGATTGTAAGCTATCATACAGATCCTGATAAAGACGAAAGGGTAAAGGCAAGAAGTCATCTACAGGAGATTATAAACAAATGGAATGAAATTCGTGATTGGCGACCTTCATACGCAGCATTTTGGGGAGAGATAAAGGATCTCTTTGGATCCACCATTGATCCTGATTGGCCAGACAAGTTGCGTGACCGCCTTGCACTATTGCATTTAGACCCAACCCAAAAAGGAATAATCCAAAACTCACCCTTACCAGTAATACTTATGCGATATTCGGTAGAAGAGGTCTTAGAGGCGACTGTCTTTGATAGATCGATGGGTAGTTTTGCCCTTCCTACTGTTCTGGATGGTGAGCTAAGCGAAGCTTTCTGTCCTTCACCTTCTCCATTGATTGAAGGTAGGGCAGTGAACCTTTCAAGTACAATTGATAATTATAATGCCATATGTGAAGTGTTGCACTATCGGATTTCCTACCAGGCAGAACACATTTTCAAGTTTGGTTGGCTCAAACGACCACCTGGGTCTCTTGAGTCCGCCCGTCCCTTACACTTGGAATGGCTAAGGCAGAAGTCAGGTTGTAATGACTTTGGTATTATCCCTTAACAGGAGGAGATTCAAATGACCGAGGAAAGGAGACATCCTTGGCTTGATGCATTTTGGAAAAACCCAGTGGAGGCCATTGGAATCCTACTCAGTAAACAATTTTATATGGGGACATTGAATGTTGCTTCTCCACCAGATATATTGGAAGGATTGGCCCGGGGCTTACCTAAATCAGTCCACTTTACTAAAACTCTGGATGAAGCCCTGCGAGAATGGCTAAAGATTCGATTCAGACAGGAACCGCATCTGCCAGCTGGTCTCTTTGCAAGGGGGTTAGTTGATGCGTTTTCCCTGGTGGCTCGTATAGATATGCCCTTAACCCTTGAGTGGCTACGGGATAACTTGGAAGAAGTACGTATTTGGTTGCGTTCCTTTCATCAGGGAAAAACCAGGGATCCTGAAGGTGCCCTCCTGCGAACATTGGCTCTCAAACAACCCGATCGATCACTGTTACCAGTCTGGTATCGTTTAGTAGATCTATCTGAACCGCTACCCCTATACTACTATTCTTTGGGAATTCTTGGACTGCGATGCATGCCAGACACTCGAGATGAAAAGCAGCGGGATATCAATCCTGAGGTCTTCGTGGGTGTTCTCCGTTTGGGTTCAGCCTTACAAAAAAGACCCGATGGTCAGAACCTTTGGAAGAAAGAATTACAAAGCCTTATGGCCGTATACCCTCGTTCTGAAAAGTATTGGTTTGATAACCTCTTACCCCTCATCGAGGGTAAGTACAGAGGAGTCTATGCGTGGTTAGATTCAGAGATATCTGCTATTGCTGAAGTGAAGAAACAATTTAGGAAGAAGTCAAAAAGAATAGCTCGTATTAGATTTAGAGAACCTCCCAGCAAGGAGGAGATGGAAAGATTGCTTGACTTGTTGAATAAAGTCTCTTATGAAGAATTTCAAAAAAAAGTAGAAGGTTTACAATCTCGACACAGGAAAATCGCACAAGAATCTGGTAATTCGGATATCTTCGTAAGATTTTTGTGTAATATAGCAAAAAGAGTTCAATCTAATTATGTAAAGTTGGCAGAAGAACTTTTAACCGAGGCGAATATATGGGCGCCTTACGATCCATTTGTGTGGACTCAGTTGGAGAATATTTATCGACAACAAGGAGATTTTGAAAAAGGGGAATTAGTGGGTTGGGAGGCATCTCATAGATTTCCTGAAAATGTCTATGTACATACTGGATTAGCGGAAACCCTAAAGGCGGAGGGTAAGCTTGGAGAGGCCGAAATACTCTATCGCAAAACTATCAAAGAATTTCCTAATAATGTTGTCGCAAGGACTGGATTAGCGGAAATCCTAAAGGCGGAGGGTAAGCTTGGAGAGGCCGAAATACTCTATCGCAAAACTATCAAAGAATTTCCTAATAATGTTGCCGCAAGGACTGGATTAGCGGTGGTCTTCTTTTTGAGGTCCAAACCTGAAGAAGCAATATCATTACTTGAAGAGGTCATTACTGAGTTTCCTAATAATAAATACGCTCCAAGAATTCTGGCGGAAGCGAGGAGAAAAGAGGGTGATTACACTGGTGCAGAAAAGATATTAAAAGAAGCATACGAAGATGAAATGGTCGAGATGAGACTTTATCCTTTAACACCAAAAGATGAAAGGGTAGCGATTCCTGAAGCAGAGCCTGAGGTAGCCCCTGGTGTTAAAGTTGTTGGAGTAACACCCAGGGTTGGTCCTTTGCCTCTGGACTTGTCACCTATCGCTGTTGGTTTTGGAAATTTGTACCGACACTATGGCAGATGGCTGCAAAAGAAAAAGAAAGCTATCTCTAAAGCAAAAGAATTTTTTGATTTCTCCTCCCAATGGATTGAGAAGGGACTTAAACAGAATCCTTGTAATCTCTATGCCCTTGCGGAAAAGGGCTGGCTCCTAGCGGACCGTGGCGACATATTAAGCGCTCTTTCCCATTTTGAACAGGGATCTCGGCAGTATCCGCACAATGTCGCCTTACACCTAGGACTTATACGGATGAAAGCGAGGCAGAGAACCATAAAACCGGACTCTTCCGAATGGGATAAAATAGGAGAGAAATTTCCAGGATTGAGACAGGTTTTTTGTTTAGAACAGGCTCGCTATAGTTTATACTCTCCTAATGGCTATACAAGCGCCAATTTATCTAAACTTCAAAAAGAACTTACATTGCCACAATGGATAGCAAAGTCAGAAAAAGAGGCTTATGAGTGGTTTGCAAGAGAGGTCAAGAGCAAGCTCTTTCACAGTGTAGGACTAAGAGATGAATATCCAACTGCTACCATAGAGCAACTTCGTATCAACAACGAAGAATACGGCGTCGAATTAGACGAGCTGGCAGAGGTATATGCAGCCAGAAAATAGGAACTAAGGAAATAGATAGAGAATATGGACATTGCAGAAAATGATGTCATGTTTGGATTTTGTCTTGGCTATAGCCATGAAAAGAGCACGGCATAGCATATATGTATGTGATAAAGGCCCTTTGTCAAGAAAAAAGATACCCTCATGCTACTGGCAAGCAGCAGTTCTTTGATTTACGAAGTTATGCCGAGTTGCGCTGGTTGCTCTTTTTCCTTGACACTAAAATCTTGTGTGTGACCAATTTGTGACTATAATCAGTACAAATTGAGGCAAATTTACATAAATTGGTAGGAACACAAAAAAGCTGGAAGATAGTCTAGGTTTAGGATTCGCTCATTTGGTGGGGCTATGAGAATCGTGGGTCATAGGTTTCCTAAACCGCGGGTCGCGGGTTCAAGTCCTGCCAGGCGCGCCAGCAATCTCTTTACTATAAAGGGTTTCACCACCCACCATTTTCGGTCACTTTCTTAATTCCCCCTTTTGTGACCATCCTCCTGCACAAAACATCCAGAGCTCTTAATAGCTCCTCCCTACAAATCTTTTTCTCCCATTGCAAAGAATTTTTTGGAATTTCTGTTTTTAAGTAAAGAGGATAGGTTCCTGCTACTTCCAAACATTTTCTGCTGCGTATTTTATTTTGTATCTTCTAAAGAATTTTTCTACAATGTTTCTCTTATTAAAGGGTATGATTATACATCCTGGAGAAAATCTTTGTCCACCAATTTCTTCTAAAAGTCCTTGATAAACATGTTTCTCTTTAGTTCGGGTATATAATTCTCTGTTGAATTTTGCCTTAGTTTTCTGGTTTAAAGAATTTAATTCAAACGTGTAAATTACATAAGGTTTCTGTTTGGTAATCTCTGATGCAGATATTTCAAATGGCTCTTTCAAATATAGTATCTTACCTTCCTGCAGAAGGTTTTGAAGCAATCCTATATCTGTTTTTTTCAATTCCTTTTCTGTTCTTAT
>JAUWZS010000003.1 GCA_030615205.1 Candidatus Aenigmatarchaeota archaeon
CGGTCAAGGCCTGGTTTGATCAGAGAAAAGCCATCCTAGGAAAGGCAAAGGGGCAGGAACTTATTATTATCAGCAGAAAAATCCTGAACTTTATTATTTTTGTCCTTCTGTTCATCTTCATCCTCAAACTCTGGCAAATAGAAGTCACTCCCCTTATCGCCAGCCTGGGAATTGCCGGATTCATTCTTGGCTTTGCCCTAAAGGATATTTTTGCCAATATCTTTGGAGGAGTGGCCTTAATTGCTGATAAGTCTTTCAAAATTGGAGATTTTATCAAACTGGATACAGGAGAAATGGGGGAAATTATTGATATTGGTCTGCGCAGTACCAGGATAAAGTCCTTTGAAGAAGGTAATGAGATCATTGTACCCAACTCAACCCTGGTTATGAGTAAGATTACTAATTATGGACGCCCCTTGGTTAACTTAAAAATGGTCCTCAAGATAGGGGTGGCTTACGGTTCTGATGTAGGGAAGGTCAAAGAGATCCTGCTGGACTGTGTCAGAAAACTAAAGGAGACTCAGAAGGATCCTCCCCCCAGGGTTTATTTCATGGAAATGGCTGATTTCTCTCTGAACTTCAGGATTGTCTTTTGGATTCGTGACTTCCGGGATAGGTTTGATATCCAGGATAGAGTTATCTCTTCTGCTTACCAGGAACTGGGGATCCAGGGAATAAAAATTCCCTTTCCCACCAGAACGATCTACATGGAAAAATAAGGCTAAAAAAATCCAAGCATTAAGATTTGGGGGAAATTTCCTCACGATAGAACAGAAATGTTAGGCGGGAGAATTCGGGAAACCTCCTCATGTTACTGGCAGGACATCAGATAAGACTCTGGTGCCGGAGGCCGGACTCGAACCGGCACGGATATAACTATCCAGTGGATTTTAAGTCCACTGCGTCTACCCATTCCGCCACTCCGGCAAGAGAATCCAGGAAGTTTAAATCCTCATCACTTGTCTTCGCATCCAAAACATATATCATCCTCCTGCGAAAGTCAACATCTAACCACTTTAGCCTGAGAATCTCGCTCTTCCTCATCCCTGTATTTAACGCAACAAGCCCAATAGGCCTCATCCAATCAGGGCATGCCTCACACAGCCCTAGGATCTCTTCTTTTTCCAGATATCGCACTCTCTTATTCTTTTCACCCTCTCAAATCTTAATGAATGCTTCATCTATGTCAACTACCTCTAGCGCCACAACTATTGGTTGCTCTTCTTTTCCTTAGTTCTCTAACACTGTTCTCTTCAATCCACCAATCTATTTCTTTAAGATCAAATTTGGTTAGGCGACCACACTTGACATTTGGAATAACCGGAATATCTTCTCACTCTCTTCCTTTAGCAGGATAATTCTTTAGCCAATTATGTACATCTCTCATAGTGGGATATCTATCAGGTATTCCTTCATAAACCCCAAATTTTTGATACACTCCATCAATTGCCTTTTGCAAGATGTTCCTTCAAAGTCTCCATGAATTCCTTTTTCAAAAATACCAAATCTCTCCAGTAGCTTAGCTCCTGAGACCTTAAATCTTTCTTCAGGCTAAACATTTGCCCATCTAAATTTGTTCTTCTTCTACCCATGCTAATGTCATGGGTGTAACGAAGCTTTGTCAGTGCCTCAATTTCTAGAAGATAGCTTTGGCACTTGCACATATCTTTACTTATTGCTAACGCATTTCTTTCTTTGATTCTTTTTCTTTCCTCTATCTGACACAGAATATTTTCAAGAGTTCCCCTTAGCATTGCCACCTTATCTGAAAAGAAAGTGTTGATTAGATCGTTACTACTTTTCGAAGCTTGGTCTTCTAAGTTTTTGCTTTTTGTCAAAAGATCCTCCTGTTTTGAAAAGGAAGGTATTAAATCATTAGTTTTCTCAGAGCCCGGGCTATAAAAAGATAAACCTGGCCCAGTATAACCTAGAACCAGGGGCAAATCATATCGAGGTAAATAGTAGTTCATTGTGCTCACCTAATCTTGTATTTTCTTTAAAGTAGTGATTTTCTCTTTTAAAAGCTTTACACCGAATCTATCTTGAAAATAATCTTCATCATTGAATAGAAGACGTGGACGAAAAAGGCAGTTTTAGATCAGAAGTATGTTTTTCACTCCGTAGGCCACAAGATACAACCAAAAACTTAACAAGAACCGAATTTCGTATATAATTAAGTAATCTGCTATTGTGCGCTGACTTTATGACAGCTGTGAGAGGAAGATTATCTTAAGAAGAGTACCTACCATCTGAATAAGTAATACAGATATTCGGTCGAAAGATCGAATAGTCGATTTTCTGTATTAGAGGAATACTTCCAGTTGGACTCGATTCTTGGTAAGACGCTCGAAATGCTGACGAGTCCAATATTATTTAATGTGTCTCTTGTGAAGTGATGGCTAAATTGATGGAGTATATAGTGCGCCAACTCGTTGAAGAGCCCTATATTCTCAATTAGAAGAAAGAGAAATATGCGCTCAGTCGGAGCAGCGAGATAGGCCCCTCTAGTACCAGAAGATCGAAAGGTTTGCGAAGAGATGGCTCGCATGGCCAAACCCGTTTCTAGGCTTGTAGCAGGGAAAGACAAGAAAGATCGGGAAAGAACAATTCTTAAGGGGTTCTTATTTACTTATTACATGAAATACGGGACCCAGTTAAGAATAGTGGGTGCCAGTGAGAAGCCAGATTTTATATGCCAAGATCTGGCTACTGGAGAGAAGATGGGGGTTGAGCTATGTGAGCTTCTATTTGAGACCGATCGGAAGAAACAGGCCGTACTGGATGCCATAAACGTTGCAGTTCGTAAAGAAATTAAAGAAAAAACTACAATTTCATGGGAAAAGGTGTGGCTCTTAATTCACCTCAAAAGAATACCTAGGGCAAAAGAGCGACAAGCATTAGCGATTGCTGTTGTTGCGTACATTGAAAAACTCCTCCAACGCCAAAAGTTGACAAGAAAGCGCGACTTAACGCGGCTGCGCGAGTTTTCTGATCCCGTTTTAAAGGAGTTTGTCAAGGAATTGGGGGTGGAAATATACCGTGGTCCAAGGGGACCATTTATATGGGTTCACCATAAGATTCTAACCCACCAAAAAGACGAGGAAACCTCTCTCTTGCTGGACAGGCTCACAAAGAAAAAAATCAGAAGTGTCGCATATGCGAAGGAACATCCAAATATCCTCGTTCTCTATGTGGAAAGAGAACCCTTGCTGATTAGCTTGCTGAATGATCGGCTCGCACAGCATTTCGTGCAGCCATGGATTGAACGGCAGGGACTGCGAGATACTTTCAACCGAATCTATATCTTCTATGTTGCGCCACCGATGATCGTTGAGCTATGAGTGCTAGACGAAGGTTCATTTTGCTCACCTAAGGTTTTATTTTCTTTAAAGTAGTGATTTTCTCGCTTAAAAGCTTTACACCGAATCTACCTTAGAGATAATTTTTGTTATCGAATAGAAGAAAAAAATATAGAAAAAGATGTAGACAAAACCGAGAGTTTTAAATATGAGTTATGTTTTTCAGTTGTCGTTTCATAAAATGTAACTGAAACTTAACAAAAAGGGAATTTCATATAGAATTGAATTGGTCGAAATTGGTATACGCCTGCAACAAAATGAAGAAGAACAAAATAATCTCTATTATTGAAAAATTGTTCAGTTTGAAACGATCTGATTACGAAATAAGCACGGGGCTGCTGGTAAGATACGATGGAAAATATATCTTTGGGATCCAAAATTCGAATAGGTGGAAAGTGGTTGAAAACAAAAAAGAAGCTGGGTTGGTAGGAATTGGTGGTAAATTAGAGAAAAGCGAAACAGTGATGGAATGTATAAAAAGAGAAAGCTTTGAAGAACTTGATAGTGATGTAGAGATAGAAGATTCGAAAACAACTTATATGATTACTGACAAGTCTATAAAGAAAATCACCATAGAGAACATGAAAAAGGAGCCTCGACCTTATTTCATTATACTGTTAAAGAGAACAGAGCCTAATAGAAAACCTTTCACTGCGGTTCTTAGTTACAAAGGCAGCATACTTGGCACACCTAAACCAGTCGATGTAAGCGCTTTGCTTTTGGCTAGGGGTTCTACACTTGCTCATCTAGCTTCTGGATGCAAAACAGTTAAATTTCTAAAAATGAAATCTGCTAAGATTATTGAGAAAATAAGAATTCCGGATGACTTATACCTAAAACCATATGGTACACTATCAGCATACTTAAGGTTGCTAGAATCACAGCGAGAGAGATGGTCAGGAGTAGATGATTAGGCAGAAGTATATTGCGCGGAAGGAACCTTACGGATGGTTATTATTCAACCCTGTTACTCAAGCTATTCAAAGAGTTAATTCTGGTTACATAGAAGAGTTAAAGAAAGAAGGTATGTCAATCAGGGAAGTAATTAATCCATATGTCAAACGAGCTCTAAGTGCTCCTATTAAGGTCTTCATAGATGTCACGAACCATTGCAATTTACAATGTCTTCATTGTTTATCTTCTTCTAAACCACCAAGTAAAATACTTTTGCCTTACAATTATATTCATGCACTTGTTGAGAATTGTTATGAACTTGGTGTGTTCATAATAAAATTGGGTGGTGGCGAGCCACTCTTAAGAGATGACATATGGAAAATTGTGGATCTAATATCGCACAAAGGAATAGCAATTTCTATGTCTACTAATGGAACAATATTGGATGCTGAGATAATCCATAATCTTAAGAAATACAACATTGCTATATCAGTTAGTATAGATGGTGATGAAAAAATACATGATTATATCAGAGGAGAAGGCGTTTACAAGAAAGCGGTAGACACACTTAAGAGATTAAAAGAAGCCGGAATTAATCCATCTGTTCGTTTTACTCTAATGACAATAAACCAGGGAATTACGAAGCACGTGGTTAGCTTATCGAATGAGTTAGGTGTAAGATTAAGAGTCCGTAGAGCAAGACCTCAAAGGAGAACAATTGAGAACAATTTAGTAATAAGAGAGGTGAGTAAGGAATACTTCGAGATTTTAGAAATGCTAAATCTATGCAAGAACTGCGAAATCGAGGATATTATGAATTTTTCAAATAGTATCAGACCACATCTTCTGTTAGGCCCTACAGATTGTGGCGCTGGTACAAGATCTATGCATGTCAATTTCAATGGAGGTATATCCCCATGCATTTTCTTGGGGAATTCTTTTGTGGATGGAAATATCTATCATACAAGCTTAATGGATGTATGGAAAAACGGAAAGAAAACCAAAATAATGAGGAATATTCCATTAAACAACGAGTGCAAAATTTGTGCAAGAAAATTAATCTGCCATGGTGAATGCCCTGCAATTAGATTATACGTCGGGAATTCATTAAACCATAGTGATCCCAGTTGCTTAAAGTATTATCTAAAGGAAAGCTCATGACGTGGTTTTCGGATAAAGGTGTGGAAATTAGCAAGGAAGATCTCCATCATATTCATACTGAGGTTAGAAATGAGAGAAGATTCTGGTACGATAAAATTGTTGCTTACGTGAATTTCTATTCTACGATAATCTCTGCTTTATTGTCTGGTTTTATCCTAGGCTTAACCCAGGTGAACAATTTAGGACAATTCAAATATGCTTTGCTCATCATACCAATAATATCCACAATCCTATCTAGATTCGCTAGAAGAACTATTCGACTTATCTTTAGACAGTTTATTGAGAACACTGGGGTAATGGCTAAATTAGAGTTGATAATGGGTATGTATGGCCCCATAAAGTCAAAGAATATTCCTACCAATATCTTATTTCCTCGGGATGAGACTATAAATCCTATTAGACACTACAGTAATCTTCTACGTTTTGAAAAGATGGAAGAGTTTGTAGAAGATGAGCTTAAACAACCTGATAGGATCTTCAAAATGAAACAACGGGTATTCTTAATACTAGAAATATTGTCAATAATAATGTTAGTAGGTGCTCTAGTCCTAATGATATGGGGGACATCGGGAACGTTGCCTTTGCAAAACATTTCCTAAGACGTGTCAACACATTTTTTGATAAGAAGTCCATATCCCTCCAAACTTAACAAAAAGCGAATTTCGTATATAATTGACTTATGCCCAATTGAGCTTGCCCAAAAATCTGGAATATTTGTCAGAACTATTCTAATAGGAGTATATTATGAGCAATAATGCAGAACTAAGTAAGTATGGTATCTCAATGACATTTGAAAAAATTCTAGCTCATAATATTCCAGGGGTATTTTTAGCTGTAGTATTATTTATGCTTTTGGATATGATTGTAGAAGAAAAGATTTTTGAATATGTAGTGAACTCTTTGGGGTTAGGAATGGTTTCGTTACTTGTGGTTATATTGATTTATTTGGGCTTCCTTTTTGGACTTATTATTGATGAGCTGCATCATGTTCTTTTGGAAGAAAAAGTCTATTATCCCACTGCGAAAAAGAAAGGCAAAGAGGTAACGTTCAAAGATCTTGACGGAAATGAATGTACGGAAAGCTATTATCTTCCTTTAATGGGTCTTGATCTTTACAAGTACAATCTTAAACATTTTTATAGTTATTCCGAATTTGATTCCAATATTTCACTCGTTCTCTTGCCGACCTCAGTAATATTTCCCTTATTCATTAATTACTATTATTCGGCGTCAAAACCAATTTTGTGGGTCGTCGGAATAGCCATTTTTGTATTAGCAATTGGTATGATATATCTCGGCTATACAGCATTCTGTGACTATTACTCAGCATTCAACAATACTCTTCGAGGAGTTCTTAAGAAGCGGGAGATCGAGAGGTAAAGCGCAAACTCAACTACGTCCAACGACAGGAGACGAAAGGGAAATCAGAGATTCCCCCCCAAATTGCCTTCGGCAACTTCTTTTCCCCGTAAAACGTTGTGCGAAATGCTCACTTCAGCCACAAAATACAAAAACAAATAAACATATAATATTATGAAAGAAGGTGAAAAAATGGGTGTTGTTGAAAAATTCAGAAAATTGCCGATTTCGATAATGATTTTGCATATATCTGGTAAATTTCTATTTGGAGTTGGTTTAGGTGCATTGTTAGCTAGTTATTTACATCGGTACGATTGGCAATTATGGGGTTGGATAATAATTGTAATTGCGGTATTAACCCAAATACCTGGCGCCTATAAAGCATTAAAGAAATAAGCATCCTTCGTCGCACTATCACCTAGCAGCGGACAAAAGGGAAATCAAAGATTTCCCCAAATTACCTTCGGCAACTTCTTTTATCCGCAAAACGAAATGAGAGATGACACAAAGTTCGTATACATGCTCCAAACTTAACAAAAGGAATCTTCGTATATAATCCAATTAGCTGAAATACAAGAGTTATATTAATGAAAATATACGATAGCGTAGATAAATACTTAAAAGAGAAGATAAACAAAGATTATTGGATAAACGTCGTTGTGGAGGAAGAAGCATGTTCTTACACAATAATGAGTCTGAGACATAGAGTCAGAGGTAGAACAGAGGATGGAATTTTTTTAATACACTTCTTTAATAAGCTGGCGGACTGTCATCACAGTGTTCATCTAGATGGAACGTCCCATACAAAAATTAGAAAGAATAAGAAAGACGAAGAAAGAAAACTAATGGAACATAAACTACCAAATCTCTTAACAGTAGATAGGCCTATACAAATATTTTCTGGGGCTATGAATCTATATAATGTACGAGAATATTACAATGAAAGTCCAATTAGAAATATTGACAGATATTGTAAACATCCGGATCAGGTAATAACTATTAATAGGAAATATTCTGAACCAGATAGTCTATTATTTTCTGTAATTGTTCTTCCCAAAGGGAGTTCTGATGTTCCATCTATTCATTTTGGGAATCCAAAAATTTTTGTCTTTAATCTTCTAAGTCCACCAATAGCTATAGTATTAGGTTATGAAGCCTTACCCATGAATAGGTCGAATGATAAAGAATATAAGGCATACAAAAGAATAGAGTTTGTCAGACAGATATCTAATCCAGATAAACTTTGGGCAGAATTTGAGCCTAAGTTATCTGAGGATGGGAGAAAACTTAAGATACCGCAATGGACTTTTATATGCAAAAGCCAGAAATATAGTATGCCGGCCTTGGAGTTAGAACTAAAAGAAAATAGCAGATTAATTATTGGAGCATTCAATGGAGAAGATTACTATCATTATGACCTCATAGGCGCTTCTATAAAACCATTTGATAGAAATGGGCCAATAGCTCCTATAATAGTATGGACTCAGGAAGATACTGTATATGTATTGCGTCATATTAAAGAGGAGTAAGAAAGAACCTTTAAATTTAATAGCACTTCAGCTAATAACATGTTTGTGGTTCGCTTCACTCACCCAAATTCTCCTTCGGTAACTTCTTTTATCCGCAAAACGAAATGAGAGATGGCACGAACTTCGTATATATCCTCCCCAATTTTGAGCAAAAGTGAATTTTGTATATAATTGACTTGCACGCCATTCTGGTCAAAAGATCTCAAATGGGATATATAAAATTCAATATATAGTTATCAAAAGGGTCAATATGAATAAAGTTATAATTCTCGGTGCAGGTGCCACATTCGGAGCTCATCCTATAAACCCATGTTTAAAACCACCGCTTCTAAAAGACTTGCCGAATATTTTGCATTATGACTTTCTTTCATTGAATAGAAGTAAAGATGGTCCTCTTTTTAATAAAGGATTTAATGAATTGGTCGATTTAACTAACACTAGAAATGATATTGAAAAATTCTTTACTGTACTTTTCCTTCTTGAAATGCTTTCTGCAGACATAAACCCAAGCTATGTTTTTATGCACGACGATGAGATCAAGGATCTATTATCAAATCATCAGAAGTTAAAAAAGTATTTCATAAATGACTCCGAAATGGAAATTGCTAAAATAATTCTTAAATATTATCTGTCCAATGAAAAAGAAGCATTAATGGTTTGTCCCAGAAATTTAAGAACATTTTTCCAAAGTTCTTTAAGAGAATATATGTTTCAATCACTGACAAATTGTTATTGCAAATATCATAGCAAAGCGTTTGGTGGCTTGGATGATACTGACTCGGTAATTAATTTTAATTATGATGAAGTAGCTGATTTTACACTATTTACATTAGATAAATTAGGTATTGGTTCCTTTGAAAACCTTGGTTTTGATGGTATAGTATTTCCTAAAAAGAAACAACCTGCGTGCTGCGTGAAATACCTCAAAATGCATGGGTCATTTAATTGGTGGACAAATATTGAATCAAAAGAGGTCTTTTATAATTTAATTTCTGAAGCAAGTTCTGAGAAACATTTAGGTAATACATTTTTCCCAATTGTTCTTCCCTTCTTAAGTAAGAAAATATTTTACCAAACTTATAGTATCCTAAAGAAGCATCTCTACCAATTCGAAAACTTACTAGAAGAATCGAAGGAAATACTCCTTATCGGTAAAACATTTATGAATTCTGATGAAGAATTGTCAAGAATCATTAAAACACATTCTCTAAGTAACAAGAAAAAACTAATTATCATTAACCCAAAAATTGCTTCATCAGAGTTTATTCGCTTCCATGAAAAATTATTCAATGCAGAATATATTAAAGGTTGGAAAAGGTTATATGACTACTTTATTGACCAGAACGGCGTATAACATTTCCTAAGACGTCGCAACACTTTTTTAAGAATGAGGTCTCAGTTATTAGGATACGTTTCCCCATTTTATATCAATAATCGCTCTGCTAATTAAGTTGCCTGAAAAAATCTCCACCAGACCTTCCAGACTTAACAAAAGGCGAATTTCGTATATATTTGAGTTGTGCGGAATGCAGTGACACTACTGCTATCGCCCACACATCACGCGGTCATATCTTTCACCGAGCAGTTCGAGGGCTTCTTAGATGCTAGACTATATCAAGGCTGGATGGAAATGGTTACTGAGTGCTATTGGACTCGCATTTGTTACACTTCTAATATCATACGCTCTTCAACTTATCTTAAAAAGGGCAATATTGTCTTGGTTCTGGAGGCTGGTAAGGAGGTTCGCTCATCTGTTAATCATTCACTGGATAAGCCTTGTGTTTGCATTCTTTTTCATACTTATATGGATACTTGACCGTAGAGCTAATCTATGGGTCATACACTGGGTAGTCCTATTGTTTGTATTCTTTGCTACAATTATATCGATACTTTATAGTAAGATTTCTCATATTGAAAGATATGCCACGTCACTTGATCATAAACTTCGTCATCTTAAAGGACATGTTGCCATACTCTTTGAAGAAGATTTCAAGACAGATCTCGAAAAGAATTGGCATTATGAGGGACAGTGGAAAATAATCAGTGGTGGTGGGTTAAGCGTGACTCAGTCGGAAAAAGGAGGCATAACTAAAGTAGGTCACTTATGGACGGACTACAGCTTTGAATTCACTGCAGTTATAGTGCACCAATATATAGCCTGGCTTGTTCGAGCGCAAGATCTTTCTAACTATTATATGATACAGTTAAATACTACCATGGTGAGGCCTCATTTACGTATACTCGGAAAGTGGATCCTGCTTGACGAAAAGCCACATAATTTATCCATCCAACTGAATAAGCCTATCGATATTTGTACAGAGGTGAGAAACTTGGGGATCAGTGTCTATGTAAATGGCAAACAGATATTCAACGAAAAAGAGTTTTTTTCCGTGGAATTTATTAAAGAAAAATTAGGCGCTCTTCCGTTTGGAGCAGATACAGCGAAGGCATTACCCTTCAGGAAAGGAAAAGTTGGATTTCGGATGTCCGCACAAGAACATGGTAGGTTTTCTCGGTGTCGAGTTCGAGCGCTCTGACAGAAGGTCTACCCGCACTTCGCATAACATCGTGTTTCTCGTTTCGCTCAAACCCACCTATGGTGGGATTCAGATATGCTCAAATCTATGAAAATCATGTTCTCAAGCAACAATTTTTAAGGTCTAATATATTGACCACTAATCTATTCATCCTGACTTGACGGATATTGTGTTTATACGATCAAGCCGGGGTCGAGTAATAAATGTTATAACCTGCCAGAGCTAATCTCAACCTCCTTTTTTCTTGTATTATCTCTCTTTCAAGTATATAATAAATCAAAAGGGGTGGATTTTCATAATATAAACGTTAGATGAAATTGCCAGTTCGGAGTTGAAACATGAGAGGAGGATCAATGTAAGATGCAGAGAGTTGCAGCATTTCCCTGGATAGTGTTCATTTGTGGATCGATTTCCTTCCTTTTTGGATTTTTTATTGGTTCTAGGCCATGGCTTTACTGCCGTTTCCATCCGAGAATAGGAAATCCCCCACACGATCCCTACGGTTTTGACTCGTGGGCGAAGGAGGTACGTAATGACAAAAGCCGGCTAATTGAGCCAGAGATTTCGTGGAATCGGTTTATCGCCCGCCAATATGTGAAGGCTTATTATTGGCTAATATTTGAATTTTTCCTGCTCTTAGGCATTGGGGCTCTCTTCACAGGATGGTTTCGTGATTTTATGATCGTTGGCACCCTATGGATCATAGGGGATACATTCGGGCACATATATGTAAGGTTAAGGGCAAGGGGCATATTGTAAGGCGAAGAGGTAGTAAAAATGAATAGAAGAACAATATTTTGGTATGAATCCATTAGTGACCTGATGGTAGGTATTTTTGCTGGAGTTTTGGTCGGTTTGATGTACTTGGGGATGATAAGAGAAGGTTTTCTCGGCAAATACCAGTTAGAAGACCTTTTGAAAATGTCTGTTATAACTTTAGCTGGCTGTGCTTTGGTGATCCAAGTTCTCTGTAGAATTACAGGCTTACTCCACTGGTCCGGCAAACCAGAAGCAGCAATGGCGACTTCTTTGATCGCTGGGGGGTTATTGAGTAATGGCATCTTGGGGTTAGTGATAGGTTATGCGATCTTTCGGTTTATCCATTTCCTGTTTGATTTGTATGACTACAGGCTGTTCCTTGGTGATATTGAAGCCAGAGGTGGATTCTTTCCCGGTCGTGAACCTAATATGTTGCGCGACATTGTCTTTCTTCCTTTGGTAGAATCTACCTTCGGTGTAATTGTAATGGTCATAATTGCAGTACTGTTGGGGGCTGGTTTTTCTGAAGTGGGGCACGGACCCCTTGCCCATGCAGTAAAAATGTTTACCGATAAAGCTGCAAACGGCTCTTTGTCTGGAATTGGTGCTATGTTGGTAGTATATGGCGTCGTGGGATTTCTCAGGCCGAGGCTTGAAACTTGGCTACATCTGTATTTACTACCGCGGTATGGACCATAGAAGATATAAAGATGGCGCCCAAAATAAACCACTTAATTAGTGGCAACTTCGGCTACCGTGGGCTTTCCAGTTCACTTCGCTCGCCCAAATACTTCGCACTTCGCAAAGCCCGTGAACGAAATGACAGGCGACACAAACTTCGTATATATCCTCCAAACTTAACAAAAAGCGAATTTCGTATAGAATTGAGTGAACTGCCATTTCGGTGAGCAACAGACGGAGCAACGGAAATGACGAATCTCAGGGGTTTGGTTATGGTTGAACCTGGGCTGTTCTTACGTGTTGTACGCAGGCGACGGGATCAGACGCAGGATATATTGAGAATCGTCAGCGGTCAGTACGGTAGAACCTACGGCACGGTTGCCGTATCTGACCTCAGTGCAATACGCCTTGGTGGCCTAGAAAAGGTCCTTGCTCATGAGACTAATTACGAACTTATGGCGTTATTCAGAAGCGACCCTGCGTTCGAAAGGAAAGCGTTGGAATTGACATCAGCAATTGTAGGTGATCCTTTCAAGCGCCGGCTAATTTTGTTCCAAGTACTGATAGCGGGCTACGATATCTTCAAACTATCGGCTGGGATGACCATCCAGATAGATGCAGATGGAATTGAGCGGGCTTTTTTGGGGAAAAGACCTGTGCCGAGGGTGGCACTTATCAGGCTAGATCCACATAAATTCTCTGAAGTCATGGCAACATTGTCCCGAGTGAGATTTAGGCCGTCAATCATGGGTAGGCTACCAGGTGACGCCTATCATATTGTCGACGTCAATGATAATCATATTTCGACTCGCTGGTTTACGGCGCTTCGAGATGCTCAATCGGAACAAGAGAAAGTGGCAATATTGCTTCAAATGGAACAAAACATATAGTAAAGCTCCAGAGGAAGCAAAGTTCTAAGAAGGTGCCTTTTCAATAGCAATACCGTCATACATAATCTTTCTATGGCCTCAGAACGCTACATTCTTATTTTTCCAAGGGGCGAGCCGAAACAGCAGCCAACATCAAACAAACGGCTTCATTCCATTCCGCCAGAATCCACCGTCGGCAACTTCTTTCATCCGCAAAACCAAATGAGAGATGACATAAAGTTCGTAGACGGCTCCAAACTTAACAAAAAGCGAATTTCGCATATGATTGATTTATCTGAAATTACCTACATGCAAACTATTGAAGGTGCCGATGATGAACATCAATGTG
Source organism: Candidatus Aenigmatarchaeota archaeon (assembly GCA_030615205.1). Lineage (GTDB taxonomy): Archaea > Aenigmatarchaeota > Aenigmatarchaeia > CG10238-14 > SCSR01 > JAUWZS01. Next base: position 13,498 of record JAUWZS010000003.1, read on the forward strand.
ACCCTATTAGATGAAACTAACACTTATCTTGACAATTATGCCTGTTACCGAGATGAAATAGAGCATTTTCTGGCTCATGGGGGGACCTTTCTCGAAAGACAGCAGCAAGCTATTAATATCATAAGAAGTATCATGACAACACACGGAAAAGAAGAGCTTCTTCGCCATGTAGCTGAACTAGCACGAGTCGAACACGGGATCCGTGAGTTGGAACCATGGGTTCGAGATCATGTCGTGCATGCCTTGCTCAGTTTCGTTTTGGGTATTTATATTAATGAAAAATTTCTTAGACCTGTAATAGGTAATCCTGTTGATGATTTTCAGTGGAAGCTCGCTGGCATGTTCCACGATGTTGGCTATCCAGCACAAGTTGCAAAAGATATTTTGAAACCATTTACAGCAAAGATCAACGAAATCAAGAAAATTCTTGGTGTCCGTGTCCCAGATGTTTATTTTCAGGTTGTTCCAGTTGGACTTGAAAATTTGACAAACGACATTAATAGCTTTGATTTAATCCAAGAACGCCTCCATGAATGGAATCTTCGAATTAATGCAAGAGAAGAATTTGGTCGGATGATTGACTCTGGTGACATTTGTCATGGAATGATTAGCTCACTTGCTGTTTTATATGTAATTGACCTTATGTATCAAAAAAATAATCCGAAAAGAAAATACTCAGACATCTATGCAGTGAGTAGCAATATAAACTGGAATCAAATTTATTTTGACAGAGATATTATCTCAGCATGTTCAGCGATTTATATTCACAATCTTCCAAGTAGGTGTTTTTGTGATGCAAAAATTGATCGTTCTACAGCTCCTGTTGCCTTTCTTCTAAAACTCTCAGATTGTTTGCAGGAGTGGGAAAGACCCTCTTTGAATAATCCAACTGGTTTTTCAGCCATTCAGTTTGATATTAAGATTGATGACGACCAGCTAATTTTCCGCGCAGATATACCCGATGATAAAAAGAAAAAGATTAAAGACGAGATTTCATCGTCCCTGGTTGCTCCAGATGTACAAATTTGTTAATAGGAGGTGACTTCAGACAACACACCATATGCGCCTGGGCTTACCCCTTGCCCTTCGGAACATTGCTCTCTTTGGTCGCAACCTCACATACGCTGGAATCTACGAAAATCATTTCGTCAACAAACACTTTCTAAGATCTAGCACATTGGCCACTAATCTATTCATCCTGACTTAATGGATATTGTGTTTATGCGGCCAGGTATAGGTTCAAGTAACAAATGTTGCAACTTACCAGAGCTAATCTCGATCTGCTTTTTTTCTTGTGCTATATCTCTTTCAAGTATATAATAGACTAGAAGGGATGATTTTCATAATATAAACGTTAGACGCCACAAAGAAAAATTTTTATAATATTGAGAGGATGTTCCATCTTCACTGCTGCAAAACATTTTTTGACGGTTTGGGAAATTGATGCATAATAAACACAAGAATGACTGGTTATTTCGGGGGAAGAAAAGCAGGCATAACGTTTTTTCATCTGTAGGTTTTTATCACGACACAATGTCAGATATATCTCGCTAGGCGACATCTCTGATCTGGGGTAGGCCCCCCTTTATAAGCGAAGGTTGCTATGTCGAAGTACTCCTTCCTGTGCTGGGACAGAATCAACGCAGGTGAATTTGAGCAACTTTGCCAAGCTATCCTAGGAAGCCTGGGCTTCGCAAATCTTGTTCGGATAGGTGGTTCAGGTGACAGGGGCAGGGATATAGTCTGTAATCTCACAATAAACGTGGGAAAGAATCTATCCTTCATGACAAATTGGGTAGTGCAGTGTAAGCATTATTGCTATAGCCCAACAGTCAGCAAGCTTAAGGATGACCTTACAAAGGCTCTTCAGCATGAGCCTGATTTTTGGCTCTTGATGACCTCTGCTTCTCCTCTCTCTCCGTCGGTTCATGATTGGCTTAGAGCGGTAGAGAAGAAACAATTCAGCTTTCGAATTTTGGTCATGGATGGCGTGGAGATTAGCCGCATAATACTGCAGCGACCTGTTCTTGCTCACGACATGATGGACCGGCTCTTCACAGACGACCGCCTTGAGACGAGACAGATTATGGCTCTGATGGGCAAGAGACACTATGACAAAGCGCTCACCACGATACAAGGGTTCCAGGGTCGAGCAACTCCAAGGATGGCGTATCTTGAGGCCTGTTGTAGGTCAATGCTGGCCCAGAGGTCTAAACAAAATCGCACTGAAAATGTAGAAAAAGCTTTTGCAGCCTTAAAGGAAGCGTTGGGAAGTGGTTACCTTACACAAATGAACCTCACCCTCGGCTGGCCCCCAGAGAAGGTTCTCTATGAAATCCAAAGCGACCCAGAACTGCAATTCCTGAAAGACCAAGACCTGTCATGTTTCATCAAAACCCTCGAGGCCTCTGGCTATGCTACAAGAGGTGAAGGTGGTGGATGTTTTGTGGCTGATACACCGATTCGCTTCCCAGAAGGAATTGAGAAGCCTATATCTTCAGTAGAAGTCGGGGACATTGTGGCAGTACCAAGCAGGCCTTCAAAAGGAGCATTTGTGATTGGAGTTTCTCATGTCAATGAGAATTGCGTTGTGTCAATCAATGATAGAGTTTGGTGTTCCCTAAGCCAGAGCCTTCTTACGACTTGGGGTTGGAAAAGGGCTGTTGCACTTCAATACGGTGATATTCTCCTAGGGTATCCCATAATAGAGCCCGTTGTGTCCCTACGGTACGAGCAAAACACCTATGAAGTGTATATGATTCGCTTGGCAGAAGAACATGTATTTTATGCCAGCGATTATATTGCTCACAATAAATTAATGATAGACTAATATAAATAATTAAATCGTTCCTGGGGTTTTTTCGAGACAGCGCCTAACATTTCCTAAGGCGTGTCAACATATTTTTTAAGAATTAGGTCTCAGTTATAGGATACGTTTTCCCATTTTGTTTCAATTAATCGCTTTTGCTCGTTAAACTGCCTGCAAAAAATCTCTACCGACTCCTTAAATCGTCCTAGACCATGACAGATTCACAACCACTGAATTTTATCTTAATCCTCCTCCCAACGGTGGTGCAGGTCTGTACATGCCCCAGACTTAACAAAAAGCGAATTTCGTATATGATTGAGTTAGGTGCAACTGGCAGGAAAAGGAGCAAAGATAATGACTGAGCAATTTCAAAAGTTGCGTGTCTTTGTTGCATCACCTAGAGATGTTGTAGAAGAAAGAAGACGCCTCTCACCAGTGGTCGAAGAACTCAATCGATCAGTTGCTAAAGACAAAGGATTAGCTCTGGAACTTATATGCTGGGAGACACATGCAACTCCTGATATGGGTAGGCCCCAAGAAATCATAAGTCGTCAAATAGGCCAATACGATATTTTCATCGGCATTATGTGGAAACGTTTTGGCACACATACTGGACTGACTGAATCAGGTACACAAGAGGAATTCAACCTTGCTTATCGTTATTGGAAGAAGACGGGGCAGCCACGGATTATGTTCTATTTCAATCAAGCACCGTACACATTTAGGTCGATAGAAGAAGTGGAGCAGGTTCGGAAAGTTCTTGATTTCCGAAAGCAACTTGAGCAACACGGCCTAATTTGGGAATATAATGGCCCTGATGACTTTGAAAGAAAAGTGAGAGAACATTTAACATCAGTTGTTCAAGAATTGAAGAAACAGGACCTTGATTCAGCTAGTGAGGCTGTTTCTCTGGAATATACAACTGATCCAGTACTCGATTTGTTTAATACTGCTTATTCAGAGTGGAAGACGCACCATGTATATGCAAGCCGTGATAGGTTAGAACTTTTTCTTCGAAATCGTGGTAAGATAGACCTTACTAATGATAATGTCAGATTCGTATTAGAGAGTTGGTTCAAATGCGAGTATTCACCCCAAGATCATGTTGCAGTCTATGATGACCAGCCAGTTATAGACATCTGTAAGGAAATTATCGAAAATGAGAAAGATGTAGAGCTTATCAATGGCGCAATAAAGATTCTTGGCAGCAAAAAGTCACAAGATTGTGCCGAAGTGCTTCTAAAGGTGGTCAAGAAAAGAGAAATTTATCAAGAGCCTAATAGAGAAACGGCCATCACCCAGTTTTGGTTTTCGAGAATCAGAGAAGTTGAGTATGATCGAGTAGCCGATGTCTTGGCACAGGTGCTTGAAAACGATCCAAGCTACAAATTGAGAAAGGAAGCCGCATACACTCTTAGATACTATCCAAATGAGAGGACTATCACGGTTCTCGAAGCGGCTCTGAATGATTCGAGAAGTCATGTTCGCGCGAATGCCGTGGATTCTTTGGCAAGCATTCAGAGTTCTTCAAGCATAAAACCATTATTGAATCTTTTAGACTCTGAAACATACAGCACCAAAATGAGAAAAAAGATAGTATGGGCATTAGGTCGCTTCTCTAAGGATGAAAGAGTACGTAAGGTTTTACAATCGATTGCCACGGATGATCAAGAACATACAGACATCGTTCGAGAGGCTAGATGGAGCCTTAGCCAGCTTGACAATTTATGAAACCCTCGCCCAGCAGCGCCTAACAGCGGCCGCAAAACGTAATGAGAGATGACACAAAGTTCGTATATATCCCTCCAAACTTAACAAAAAGCGAATTTCGCATATGATTGAGTTAAGCGAAAGTTTGATTGTCATGCAGGAATGATTTATATGTTTGGCAATTCAAATAAATAGAGGAGGAGAGAATGAGCGAAGAAATAAATGATGCCCTCAGGAGGTACGCAGAACGTGTGCAGTCTCTTAGGGATCAGTTTCAAAAATGGAATGAGGTGGAAGTGAAACGATACCTTATCGAGCCACTTTTGACTGCTTTGCTTTGGAACACTACCGACCCAAATTTCGTTCGTTACGAGTTTCCGGTGACTATGGGATCTGAGACACGAAAGGTTGATTATGCGCTAATGTCTGGAGATACTCCAATTTGTGTTGTCGAAGTAAAAGCAGGAGAATTGGATGAGGTTGCAGCCCGGCAAGCACTAAGTTATGCTCGTAATCTCGATGTTCCGTGGGCGCTTGTAACAAACGGACAAAGGGTGTGTCTCTATGGCATTGAGTTCTACACGTCTGAAAATGTAATGAATGCTTTAGTAATGGACATAGAGATTTCTCCCGATAGTATTGATGCTTCTCTTGATTCTCTCAAGTATCTCACAAATGGAACATTAGACTCAGAAGAAGTCTACAATGTATTCAAAGCCTTCAATGAACGTCGAGCACTTCTCGTCTTTTTGCAAAGCAAGAAGGATATCTTGGTTAAAGAAGTTATTGCTAAATGGATCGAAGAACACTGGGACAAAGGTTCTGTAAATGAGGCATCGCTTCTTGTATCTCTTGAGAGCGTGTTTGGGAGAATTGAAAGAGTTGAGAAGAAACTTGTCGAGAGACAAGCACCCACTACTCGTACTACTGTAGCCAGTGATTGGAAGTATAGGCGTGACCTTGGGACAGGTATTTTTGAATTGAAGGCAGATTCAGCCAAACGAATAAATGTTTCGTTATCTGGGCCTGAGGTGGAACGCCAATTGGAAAAATTGGGACTTCGTACCAGCACAACGAGTGCGTTTGGAGGATTTTACTGGAATCTCCGCAGAGAGGCGGGTCTCATAAAGAGGAGGTGAATTTCTATTTCAAAGAACCAAAATCTTCGTCTAACACAGCGTAAATGGTTCGTGCTTGAGGTACTCACCCAAATTTTACTTCACAAAAGCTTCTTTTATGCTGGGAACGTTAAGCGAAATATTTACCATAGTAGATAAATGGAATTAAACATACAAACATATCAAGAATTAGCAGAAAAATATCTAAAGTACCAGTTTGCACTTTACCCGATGAAATTTAATGCCGTGCCGGAGTTGCAAATTGCAATAATGCAATCTCATCAATCCAACACTGATACAATGTTTTCGCTTAGACAGATAGTTACATTAAAAAATGTGAACGATGTTTATTGCCTTTCAAGATCTATGTTTGAATCTGTTGTAAACATGGGGGTATTGGTAACTGTTGAAATGAAGGATGGAGCACAGCGCTTTCTAGATTTTCAATATCTTGAGGCATATAAAATACTTGATCATTTAAGACAAGTTGAACCAGATTTTGTCAAAAAGGTTTACAAGCCAAACGAAGTTAAGGTTATTACAGAAGGGCGAAATTCTTTTGTTTCAAAATATGGAAATATTAGTAATTGGTGTGGTCTTAACTTAATTGAGAGAATTGAATTGGTTGATAAAAATCTTCCGCCAACTTGTTCAAATACAAAATTTTTCGAGTATCTTTATTGTCAAGTATATAGGAAGGGTTCAGGGGCGACTCATCGAACTTCTACTGGATTAGGGAGGTCTACCGTCTGGACAAAAGCTATAGTTGGCAATTTGAATTTAATTGAGCCCAAACCGAATATGAACCATCTGGTTTTCGCTAGCATTCACTCTTTGATTATTTACTTAGCAAGCATTAGATTTATCGGTCAGATACTAGAGGACAAAAAGGAAGAAACGGAATCCTTTTATCAAGAGGAAACCGCTCACATTATTGCAGGAAAGGAGTAGAATGGCGAATACATCAGATAACATATAATAAAGGCACTTTGTCAAGAAAAACTCTCCTATGTTGCCGGGAACGAAATGAAAGATGACACAAACGTCATATTCCCTTCCAGATTTAACAAAAAGCGAATTTGGTATATAATTGACTCGTCGAAAATTTTTATTGGTGGTCTACTCTATAAATGACGAAAAAAATATCAGACCCAAAACATAGATTGGGAGTGCCTCCAAAAGACTATGATAAGAGGAAATCAATAGGAGTTTTTGGTTGCATAAGGTCGGATTTTAAATGTTTTGAAATCCTTAGATTACGAATCAAAGGCAAAGTACATGAGTACGAAGTGTATGTCATTCCTATAGAAGCCCTTCAAGGTAGATTAGATTTTCATCTTTCGTACCATAGATCTGGTAAATTTCATTGGGCTCATAATAAAAAGCACATGAACCCATTACATAGCGAATCCGACTATCGGGAGGCTTTTAAGCTTTATCTTAGATGCAAATTTGCCCCATGTTTCTGCTTAAGGAAGGGGAAAAATCTAAGCGACAATGAAATGAACAATTTGCTCTGTGAATTAACAAGACATGTTCCATTTGATTTTGATGTGGAGGAAGTATTGCGAAACCTTAAACAAAAAAAATTTTATAGGATGAGGTCATGTCGTTTGAGTTTTTGGAAGTTAAAGAGGATATTTAATCGTATGTATTTAAAGCAGTCAAGACAACCAATAATGGAGCGTATCCAGCTCCGCTGCGTTCGGCTAAATTTGTTAACACAGACTTTTTTGACTGCGTAGACGTCAGCCGAAATAGTAACAAAAATGATTCAAGTTAAAGACCATGAAAAAGGAGGTTCAAATGAGAATAAGGTTTAAGTGCGCAAAATGTGAGGCTGAAAACGAATTCGAAACAGAAGGGGAAAAACAGCTATTGCTGGAAGCAAAAATAACAATTAAAAAGGCTACTTATATAGTAAAATGCAAAAAATGTGGAGCTGACAACCGAGTAGAGTGTGAAGTGTGATATGAAAAAATCACAAAATAATGTAATCGAGGCAAAGGCGGAGGAACCTACCTCTGAAGACCTATTTTATATCAAATGGGGAAGAGAAACTCACAAGGATAATATTGGAGTGTTGAATAATGTTCTAAGACAATTCATAACGCTGGATACCGCGTTGCTGGCTGTATTAATCGCTTTTTTTGATAAAATACAAATATGTAAATGGATAAAAGTCTTGTCGTGTGCTCTTTTAATGTTTTCCCTGGTTATGGCTGTTTTTGGAATAATTCCCCTATCCAGCGATTTAGACCTCAGAAGGCCCGACCTAATAAAGGCCCATAAGAAAAGAGTATTGATAAGGAAAAAGCGTTTGATGTGGATCTCCGTTTCTTCCTTCGTATTATCTTTCATCATAATTCTCATAGTTTTGATATTTGGTGACTTTGGACAAATTCTTTGGAGAGGACTTACCTCTTTTGGACAAAGTGTCTTTTCTAGAGAATAAATATAGACTGATAATAGAAATTGCTACTCAGAATAAGGAGAGAGAAGCCATAATCTGCAAAGATCTGGTAGGGAAGGCGAACTAAAGTTTTCTGCTCCCTTCCAAGACTGCTAACCCCAGATTCACTGTAAAATCTTCCTCCGCCAAGCTCTTTTGCTACCTTTACAGCCTTTACACCTTTCTGACAATTCTAGTCAAATTGAGCAAGAACCTTTATATAGGTAAAGTCCCTCTTTTTTATGATAGAGGCATTTTGTCACAGCACCGAACAAATAATGGTGGGGTGTGTCTCTCGCATTCATGTTTCCTGTTCGGAACGGAACGAAAGGTTTATATAGATAGATAGTCGTTGCTTCAGATAGAAACACCTGCCCAACCGTCGGTTGCCAGCCCGCTGTCTGATTTACCCAGATTTCCCGAGAATCTTCAAGCACTGCTTACTCACTCATCTTTTGCATAGGATTGGAGGCATTTCGCCCAGTACTCCCGTGGGATCTATACAAGTTGTTCACTGTCCGCCCGAGGCTTTGTACGACTAGTGTAAAGCCGAAACATTTATATACTAGTTAGATTTACACTATTAGTATGATGCCTACAAAAGATATCCATGACTTCAATGCTAAGTATAAAGCAGCTCTGGAACAGGTTAAAAGATCGACGATATCTCAGAAGAATAAAGACTTGATCCTGGATTTTGACAGAACTTGCTTCCTCGAAGGATTGAGCAAACCAAGACGAATTAGGCTAGTCGGTTCCCTTGTTAGATTAGCAGAGCGCTACTTGGCAAAGGATTTTGATAAGGCGACAGAAAAAGACATTAAGAAAGCTGTTATGCAGATAGAGTCAAGAGAAGATTGTTCTGTTTGGACAAAGCATGGCTACAAAACTACCCTAAAGAAATTCTACAAATGGTCGGAGTATGGGGACAATTACAAGCAAAGGAATGATTACCCTAAGATTGTGAGCTGGATCAACGCCAACATCAAGAAAAAGGATAAGCCTCGGGTGCAAGCATCAGATATTCTCACGGAGAAAGAGATCAAGAAGCTCTGGAGTGAACCCCTGAAACTGGACAAAATGACTTAGAGTGGCTAGAGTATCTGACAGGGCCAGCAGATCCCCAAAAGGGGTTGAAAGGAGCCTGTGCATGAGAAAGGCAAGAACCTTTACCAGCCAGTTCAAACGAGAAGTCGTGGAAGAGCTCCTCAGCGGAACCACCGGACCGGCCCAACTTGCCAGGAGATATAATCTTTCCTCCGGTCTTCTGTATCACTGGAAGAACCAGTATGTCCGAGGCAAACTCAATAATGAACCTGCCGAGGAAGCTGCTCTTCGGGACCGTGTCAGCCAACTAGAACAGATACTGGGCAGACTCACCTTGGAGAATGAGTTTTTAAAAAAAGCTTTAGAGAACACCCTCAAGGAACAGAGAAAAAAAGAGAGTTCATTCATCTCCACCAGGGCCTCATCCCTAGTACCCAAAGGGGGTGTGAGCTAATGAAGATCCCCCGCAGCACCTTCTATTATCAAGATAAAGAGAAGCCTTTCGAAGAGCTTAAAGCCGAGATAGATCTTGAGGATGAGACCGAGAAGATTTGCCTTAACTGGCCCCGCTACGGCTACCGACGGGTGACCAAACAGCTCCATCGAGAAGGCTGGAAAGTTAACCACAAGAGAGTTCTGAGAATGATGCGGGAAAATGATCTTCTCTGCCGAGTGAGAAGATGGGGAGTGAAAACTACCAACAGTAACCACTCACATCCGGTATTTCCCAATCTCATCCAGGATCTTCTCATCACCTCGATCAATCAGGTTTGGGTTTCGGATATCACCTACATTCGTCTGCCCACAGCATTTGTGTACCTGGCCGTCATTTTGGATCTCTACTCTCGACGGGTGATTGGATATCATCTTTCCCGGCACCTGGATGCTACCCTTACCCTGAGGGCTCTACGTCTGGCGATAAGCGAGAGAGATCCTGCCTCCGGCTCTATTCACCATTCCGATCAGGGAGTACAGTACGCCTGCTCGGATTATGTTAAAGAGCTTCTGGAACATGGCTTTAAGATCAGCATGGCCCGACGGGGCAATCCCTATGACAATGCCGTCTGTGAGAGCTTTATCAAAACACTAAAGGATGAGGAGATCTACCTCTGGGAGTACAAAACCATGGAGGATGCCGAGAGGAGAATTTGCCATTTTATCAAGGATGTGTATAATGAAAAGCGACTGCACTCATCATTGGGCTATTGCCCACCCAATGAGTTTGAGGAGCAGTTGCTGGATAAACAAAAACCAACTGTTCCCTCTCAGATTACTCTAACCTAATTTGTCCAACCATAGGGGTTCACCCCACTCATAGGTGTAGCAGAACATCCCAGGGATAAGGCATTCATTTCTATGTTATATGAGCTTGGTGCCAGAATTGGAGAGATAGGATCTTTGCAAATCAAGGATATTACAAGAGATAAGTATAGCTATATAGTCGATTTAAATGGTAAGACCGGACATAGAACTCCCAGGATAGTTATGTCTGATCCTTACGTTACGGGCTGGCTTAATGTACATCCACTAAAATACAACCCTGAAGCTCCATTGTGGGTTATGACGGGGAACAGAGACAAGAATGAAAAGATGAAATACGGGACTTTCAGAGCACTTATTCTCAGACTGAGAAAGAAAGCTAAAATCAAAAAGAGGCTCTATCATCATCTTCTCAGGCACACCAGAGTAACTCATCTTTTGATTAATAGACAAATAAGCGAGGCTCAAGCTAAGGTTTACTTTGGCTGGGTTCCCTCAAGTACTATGCTCGCTGAATATTCCCATCTTCTCTCAAGTGATGTGAACGATACTATTTTAGAAATTCATGGAATTAAGAAAACAAAGGAAAAGGAAAGTGTACTGAAGCCAAAGCAATGTCCATCGTGTAGCGCAATTAACTCTAAAGATGCTCTCTTTTGCCAGAAATGTAGCAAAGTCCTAGATGTGAAAACAGCAATAGAGCTTGATGAAAAAAGGAAAAGCTCCGATGAGATAATAACTGCTTTAGCTAATAATCCAAAAAGCTTGAAGAAATTGGCCGAGATCTTGTCAGAGCTTGGCTTAGTGAAGAAACTGATGGAGATTTAAACGTGCAATGAGAGAATGTGTGAATCCCTATTTCCTGGCTTTCTTGGCATCAGACTTAACCGACGAGGAATAATAGTTCCTCCGAAAATAGTCCTGTAAAATGCGAAGCCATTCTGGAAGATAGTCTTTCATCTCATCTTTTGTTTTGTATTCCTGATATTCTTTTTTGGCTTCATACATTTTAGAGATCCCCCGATTTAGTTTTCTTTATCCGGTAGTAATACCGAGGATTTAAATAGGTTGCACTGAATATATTCTGAAGAGCCTTTTCGAAAGAATTCTATTCTTCGATAAGAGAAATTCCTGGCCTTGATCGATTAAAGAACTACGCTTTCAATATCTGTTCTCTTACTGCTTTGCCTTTGCTCGTCAGCTCATACAATCTTCCAACTCTTTTTTCTTTATTAATACAGACTGCGATACCTTTCTTTCTAAATCCCCTTAAAGTATCGCTTGTGCTGTTAAGTGATAATTTTACATAATTTATGCTACCAAAAGGTAAATTTTCACTGGATCTTACAACATCTCTGTGTATTTCACTAGGTGTTTTTCTATTGCTCATTATTTTAATTACCGCTCTTCTATGCTTGCCTCGCATAACCCAGACATAGTCGGCAAGAACTCCTTTTGGCAGGCTATGATAGTTGAACTCGGAACCGCATATTTTATTTCTTATTGATCTTCCTTTCCTGGTGAGCGTATATAACCTTCCAACTCTTTCCTTTTCATTTATGCAAACGGCTAGGCCCTCTTTGACAAGCTGTTTCAGAATCTCAGTTGTATTACTAAGAGAAACAACACCCTCAAGAGCCTGTTCGTGAATCTCGCAAGGCATCTTGGGTTTTGTCATCACTTTTATGACAGCTATTCTTCGTGAGATCCTTTCAACCACTCACACAAATCACCCCTTTTTCGCTACCACTTAGGAACATAAGCAAAAGAACTATAAATACCTTATACTGAATCACTATCGAAAAACACAAGGAAGAAGAGCACTCTTCACTTCCTGCAAAGATCACGAATTCATGAAGGCTTCGGTGTGTAGATGTTGGTGAGCGAGTCAAGAACTCTGGAGGGAATCTAGATTAGGATCACTCCTCGGCAAGATCCAAAACAATCGGAATATGATCAGATGCCTCAAGTACCTTGGGAAATTCTTCTGGATAGAGATGATCCAACTCAAGGAATTCATCATTAGCGCCTTGTGTCAGAAAGAAATAGTCAAATAGAATAGGATCATGCCCTTTACTTTTTTCCGTCCACAATTGGCCATTCACATCTTCATCTCTACGCTCTAAGGTGGGACTGTAGATTGCTACTTGTCCTCCATCTCCTAGCATAATTGGTTTCATCATTTTTGCTATTAAGTCTTCCACATTTGCAGCTTCTTCTTTCCTCCGGTGCTCTCGACTATTATGCTGGCTATTGTCTCCCTGTCCAGCCTTAAACCCTTTATGGGTTCGTCCAAGCTATGTTCGTCCAATCTGGTAGGGGCTGTTACGTCAATTCCTATTCCATGCAAAAGGAATCTTGCATGAGGTGTACAAAGTCTTTTGGAGCCGGCACAAAGCAGTACAACAGCGATCGAATAAGCATCTCCAAAGTTGCATGTTATTAGTTCTGCAGGAATTCCTTTTAAGAAATTGTAGCCAGAGACGCCCGCAGAAACATTGCCACCCGGAGAAGAAATCAATAATTGCGAATGAATACATAAGGACGTTTTGTGTGACAATTCATCTTTGCGTTCTTGACGCACGACGTACCTGAACTAAGAAGTCAGGTTAATTTCTATCATTTTTTGCAATATTGCTCTAGTTGCTAAACCCAACGCTACCCATGCTATGGATTCAAATTCTTTATGATTGAACGGCGTCCCTCGAGTTTTGTTTGGATCATCTGCGAAGTGGTGCAAATCTCCACGTGTTGCAACAACTAAATGTATAATTCCATCGACATCTAAATTCTTGTTCCTGTATTTCAGCATTTCATTTATCTTTTTAAGGTGGCGAGGAGCCTTTCTTAGATGATCGATCATCCATTCTACAAATTCATTAAATTCTTTCGATTTCTTAAATTCTCTCTCAACAGCATAATTTTTCGTTTTTCTATTACCATATAAACCCTCCAAAATGAAGTAAAAATTAAAGAAAGCATTGATGTATCTGAATGACTTAAAATCGTTATTACCCTCTCTACAGAATGCCTTGGGGATAGCCAGAGATGCGTATTTCTCCTTTGTGGCTATTAGGTTTCTTAAAACATGTTCATTCACCTTTTTTATGGGATCAGGATACTCCTTTCTAAAATGTGTGCTAAACACCCTTGCTTTTTCTCTTTCCTCTTCATTCTCGCAAATCACCTCATCTTTAGGCTCATCCCACATAATTCTTTTGAGATTTCCATCAAAAGCCAAAATTGATTCCAGTTCTTGAAAATCTCTTATCATCGACTCATACAACTCTTTGTCCCTACTGACGACCATGTGATGTTTGACCTTTTCATTTGGCCTATACTCAATTTCTGAATAGAACTTTTCAGGCTTTTTTACTTCAGAAACAATCTTTATTCTGGTTAAGATACCGCTGTTGTCTGGACAAAAAATATACTTCCTATCCCCATGTTCAATCTCAATCTTATTGGCTAAACCTATCCTAGACTCAACCTTGCACTCTAAGCTGAACTTCATTCAAATCCCTAAGAAATGATAATTTTTATAAAATTTATAGTATTCCTGTCGAAAAAGCCAAAGCTACCCTCTGGCCAGAGTTTTGGTGTCCAAATAGTGTCCCATGTGAGATACAAAATCGTATAAATTGGTGAGGTCAGAAAACTACTTACAACGCCTATCTGAAGTGGGTTTGACCTGATCTCTCGCAGTTGTACCACAGCGACCTAGTGGGCTTCCGTATGCTGCGCCAGCTCAGATATTAGTCACCCTTTATCCCAGCTTTTGACCAAGTTCACGAATTGAATTTTCTCCAAATCTCTTCTTGATTATGTTGGACCTAGATGACTTGAGATAGTCCTTATCAGGAGGACATGGACCGATGTACCAGAGGTTCGACCTATATTTCTCTACTGATAGCCTCACTCGGTCATCGATCCACTTGTCTCTCAAAGAATGCCCAACGATTATTAAGTTCAAATTTCGTCTCTTGAAACACTCTCTTGCTCTTTCTCTTACGTCCTTGAATGGTTTTTCACCCAGTTGTTTCATCTGCTCTTTTACCGGCAAAGGCCAAATTAGGAGATCCTCGATCTTCTGTTGCATCTGTATTGCTTTCAGTTTTACGGCTACAGTGGAACGCAGCTTAACTACTAGATCCTTTTCAGTATCAGCCTTCCAGTCCACTGACCCATGTACTTTGAACAATCTTATTATACCTTCTTCTGTACTATCAATGTTGTCGAACACGTGAGGGCTCCAACGGTACTCCATCGTACTTTCGCCATACCCAAAACCATCGGTCAGATGGTATCTTCCCTCATGCGCCTCAATAACTTTCTCTAGGACCAAATCATAATTGGTCGTGCAAATATCGAGTCTCGGGGTGTATCTGAGAATTTCGTCAAACAGTGAGTCGTAGACGCTTCGAGCTAGGTCAAAATTAAAGAAGCTACATTTGTCCAGAATGAGGGTCCTTACCTGATTTAATAAGGCAGAAGCCAAGTCGCTACCTTTCTTAACCTCTGGAACTAGATATTTGATCACTTCTTCGATGTCATCCCTAATATAATCTCTACGGTTTCGAATCTTATTGAACCGGGACTTCAAAGAATCTTGTATGTGCCATAGTTTTTGTGCGGGAAGCTCTAGTTTTCCATAGACACTAGTCACCCTTCCATTCAACTCTACAAATTCCTTTACGAGGTCACTTGTTCTCAGAAACTCCAGCACAAAATCTCTCATTGTCGGTATGCCAAAAGGACTTGATGCCCCTGCTCCGACAACTAGCAACACAGGTCTCTCTACTTGGTTATCTTTCATGTCTCGTATCCGTGGTAACGACGTTTCCGGCAGAACGGGCTGATGAATCCATAACCTCGACCTCTCATCAATCGTCTTATTGTACCCGTGGGCACTTTGTTATTCTCCTCAAGTTTTACTGCCTATTTTTCTCTATTTAACCTTCTCCCTCAAACCTTTTCCGGGTGTAAACCTAGGTACCTTCTTCGCTGGAATCTGGATACTTTGTCCTGTTTGGGGATTCCTTCCTGTCCTTGCCTTTCTTTGCATAACTCGAAAAGTCCCGAAGCCGACTAAAGTGACTTTTTCTTGTCTGGCCAGGGCATCGGTGATCACAGAAGTTATCGCATCCACTGCTTCTCTGGATTGTCTCCTTGTTAGCCCTGTATGATTGGTTATTTCCTCTGCTAACTCTGCCTTGTTCATTGTGTGCCTCCTATTTTCACTAGTGATTGTGAAGAACTGTTTTCTATCTTAGCTGAAAAGTGAGCCGCGTCAAAAACAAATCTCACACACCAGGGCCCTCCAAACAGATTGACAACCACTAAAATTTACCTTAACTTATATCCAGAGGATGCTGTTAGGGAATTCCTGAGTAAGTGGTAGGTTCGTATATGTCTTGTTAAGCGAAAGTGCTAAAAGGGGGCAAAAATGATTGCAAACAAGAGATTCACCTCAATGGTCTTTCTAACCTGTCTGGTATTGAGCATTTGGCTTATTGTGCCGGTTTATGCACAAAATCTTGGCAGAAATACCTATTATGTGCGGCTTAGAGAGTACACCACAAAACCAATGGATGGGTTTGACCCTAAGGGAGATACAGTTAAACTCAGATTCGGTGATGATGTATCTTTAGTTGAAAAAAGTGAAGGAACACCAAGCATATGGCTAGTATCAACAGACAATAGGAAAGCCTGGATTCCCTTTTTCTACTTAACAAACAATCAAAGAGAAATAGAATTTCTTAGAAAGGTAAACAAAATCCCGTCTACAATGTCTTTCGTCTATGAAAAAGATGGTACTGTTCGCGTCTATGGATTTCTTAGAACTGGATTCTTGCTTCTCGAATCATACGGTTTGTGCGCCTCCGATGCTGGAAGCTTCCAAGTGGCTAACGAAGGAAATGCTGTAATGTTTGATAGTGCGGCAGTTAAACGAACTTGGACCAATCCTATTATTATGGGTTGTGGTACGAGAACCTACAAACTCCGTACGGACACCATGTATTATTGCACGAGTGTGGATAGTAAGGGCAACGGTTGTTTTGTTTGCATTGACCTACGTGCACTTTCTATATGCAAAGATTAACCTATAACAGGCACTATGCATCTTCGCCTAACATCATACAACACCAGATTGGTAGTTCACTTCGTCCACCCAAACCGCTTCGTGGCTTCGCCAATCTAGCAACGGTTAGGCGAACCTCTTGATTTTTGACAAGAGGACACGTGTCGTAAAAAATACAAAGGAGGAACAAATAATGACTGTATTGAAGAATTTCTTGGCAATTCTGAGCATAGTTGCTATGCTTCTGGGTGTGACGGAGTCATGCCATTCAAATGAAGGCGAAAATATGGCTCTCTATGTTTCAATCAGAGGAGCGGTCAATATACCCTCCGTAGAGGGTCAGATAAACAGGGTGCTGTTTGAAGGAGGTGGTTTCGGAACGCCTGATGAAAGATTCAGGATCACATTTGAGATGGAGGGTAAAACTATGAATTATGGATTCTGGAATGCGGGCTCAGAGTGGGTGATAAAAGGAAAGGTCGATTATGCTGGCTGTCATTTTGAGGCGAATCCAAAGTTTCCGCTTTCCTTCAAGCTGACAGGAAAAGGTCTACGCTATCTTTCTGGAATTGGTAAAGTAAAATCAGCATCAGGCAAGGAGACTTCCTTCCCAGAAAAATCAGTTGAGCAATGGTTGCTAGTTTTGAGATCGTCAAAGGAAGTGGACAATAAGCAGGGAGCTGCCCAGGCCTTGGGGTATTTGTTTCGCGACCAAAAGAGCGGCCCCGAAATACCAAAAGTAATTGATGCTTTAAAAATCGGCCTAAAAGACAAGGCTTGGCAAGTTCGGCGAGACGCAGCTGCTTCTTTGGGTCAGATAGGAAGTGAAGATGCTTCTGATGCACTAGTTCCTTTGCTCTCGGACAATACTCAAGATTGGTGGGTGGCTGAAGTGGCAGCAGCAGCCTTGTTTAAGATAGGCCACGGCTTGAGTACGTTGAGTATTCAGAAGATAGAAAACATGTTGGCTTCAAAGAACCCAAAAATGAGATTACTTGGTGTCCAAGCTCTTGCTGCTGGGGCTCATTCGGCGGTAATGCTTCTGCAGGAAATGTTAAAGAACGAAAAGGACATTTCCGTAAAAGAAGCTGCTGAAAAGAGTATCGAGAGATTAAAGTAGCAAAGGTTCGCCTAACACGCTGTTTATGGCTCACTTCGTTCGCTCAAGTGCTTCGCACTTCGCAAAGCTCCGAACCGCTAATCTAAAGACCTACCAGCCAATAGGTTAGGATAAATCCGGAAATAAGTCTTTAAAAAGGATTTCCGCCAGAGCCCTCCAAACAGATTGACAATGACTAAGATTTGGCTTACCTTATCTCCAGAAGGTGCCGTTAGGAATTTCTTGAACGCTTGGAACTTCGAACAGAGATACGCGTGCCTCGGTGTTATGCTATGCTTTGAAATTTGAAGGAGTAGCTGACACCGTTTCATGTCATCGAGGTGTAGCTGGTCGGTCCGGACAGAGGCTTTTGTTGACTGTACATTAGACAGGTACCTTCCTTTTCATGTAATTCAGAAAGGGACTATGGTTGTGTGGAAAGCAGTCACTACTGTCGTAGACCGTATTGGACTATGCGAACATCGGCAAATTCTAATGCACAGGATCCACTCTCACTTCAATATTCCCTACACGGGGGTCGTCATTGTATTAGAAAAAGAAGACTACCAAACATATCATAACCACGTGTGGAGACAGACAGCCGTTCATCTAAACATTCAAGTGGGCGGTCTTGAAGAGATGAGTCCTGAACACTTATTGACGTTGATGAGATCTCAAGACTATTCTAATCTCATTTGGCTGTCCAAACAGGCTTGCGAAGCTCGGGACATTTGTTTTGCCTGGATACTAACCCATGAATTACGCCATCTGGAACAAGATTTGTGGAGTCATACTTTATCTAGGGCGGGACGCTTTCTTAACTGTACCCTTGGCAGGATAAATATGGAAGAACCACAAGTACAAAACGCCATTCCCACCGAATTAGACGCCAACCTGTGTGCGTGGCGGGTTGGCCGAAGAGTATTCGGGGCTGAGATCGTGGACACTCACGTGCAAAATGCACCTGTTGGAGATAATAGCAAACAGTCATTTCAGATACTTAGATCTCACGACCCTGATAAGGCATACGACGTTTTTGGCTGCACCAAGAGTTTGCTGCAGAAATACCAATCTCAATTTAAGGAGCTCCAGAAACAGTCCGAAGACAAATTCATAGCAACTTTCGATATTGACAAGGCCTGTTCAGAACTAAGTAGAAGACCAAACAGTGTCCAGTAGAGTAGATGACCGACCATAACCGATATAATCAAAAAACCAACCTCCTCCACCAGGGCCCTCCAGACAGATTGACAAGCGCTGAAATTTGTCTTAACTTATCGCTAGAGGATGCTATCAGAGAATCTTTGAATAGGTGGTAGGTAGGTTCGTGTATACTCGTTAAGCGACAAAGGTCACTTGCCAGGAGAAATACACATTTTTCACGAGCATAACTCTGGTACCGAAAGTTCAGCAGACCGTTGGATAGAGGCCATCCGCCATTTAGAGGCCGAGTCCCTTTTGGTCCCTAGTGACGAGCAGGCCACAATGCGGTTATTTTCCGTTCTCACGGATTTGGCATTTGAAACCGAGCCGAAGTCAGGGTGGCCTCAGGTGTTGCGCGACGTCGTATCTGTGGGTGAAGAAACTATCGTCTATTTGGAGATGGAGCTAGATCGTTTAGCTTCCAGACTACCAACAGGAATTGGACCGCAGCAACAACTTGGTTCGGACCTCCTATCTAGATTACAGAACGTATGGAAAGAGCTAGAGATGGCCAAATTGCTTTACTTCTCCGTTGCCCTCTGTTATATTAAATCTCCTAGGGTTGCAGCGCCCCTTTGTAGCCTTCTCGAAAAGAACATACAGAGCTGGGTTTGGCCTCGGCTTATTGATGATAATATAGTTATGTTTGATCCTTTCGAGAGAGTGTACATTGCTAGCGCAAGAGCTTTCTATTGGGTTTGTGCTGCTAACGTCCTTCCCCGACTCAGACAAATCCTTCGTGAAGTAAGCCGACGGCACGATAGCATGTTGAATGCCTTGCCGTATGCTTTGCGTGCAATCGGATTTCTCGGAACGTCCAAGGATATTCCGCTTGTTGAGACATTCCAGGATTTTTCTTGTCCTCCATTCGATGTGTCCGAAGCAACGGTGAGAATTGAAGCTAAACATGCTCTCTACGCTTTGCGCCATCCTGAAGAGCGGCAAAACCGAGCCAGTAGTCACATTGATACTTGGCGTCGAGACGACCGGACCTAACGTGAATAATTACTTGTTTTGTCCTAACATTGCATTAGAGGGTGCCGCTGTGGCTTCATAAAGTATTGCAACCTAAAAACACACGAGCTAGTAAGTTTAAATAAATAAACCGGGAAATAGACTCCAAAAAAGGAATCCCTCCCCAGAGCCCTCCAAACAGATTGACAAGAGCGGAAATTTGGGCTTAACTTCATTCCGCAGGATGCCGTTGAAAAGCTCTTGAATAAGCTACAGATCCAGTATCAAGACATTTGGCAGATTATGCCCCGAAAGGAGGTGAAATTGCACAATTCAGCGAGAATCACATTTCTACTTGGCTCTGGTATTTCAATTCCCGCTGAAATACCATCAACCGAAGAGATAACAGAAACGGTTCTTTCCAGCAGGGACATTGTACGCCATACGAATGAGAATTACTACCTTTGGCCTGGCAAAGACATGGGTAAGGGATACGTCAAAAGAATACAGAACTTCTTGCGCAAACTGAAGTCCGAAATCGAGGATTATTGCAAGAGATTCAGGAGAGATGCGAACTATGAGGATCTCTATTATGTGGTTAGTCAGATAAACGACAGTGAAATAGGAGAGTATCCGAATCCAGTCGTGCAACCTTTTATTAATAAAATCTTGCCGCAGGTCAAATCACTTCTTGCCGGCAAGGAAGGAGAAAGTAGAGAAAGATGGGAATTGCGTGAACTTGCTTACGAAACGACAGCTTTCATTCATGATGTAGTATGGGACCTACTTTGCAAAGATCCGAGTAGACTGGACCATCTTAACGTTCTCAGAGATGCGTGCTTAGATGATGAGTTATCGAGAATCGATATCTTTACTATCAACCACGATACGGTTTTGGAGCGCTGTCTGTTGGAGAATCAGATTGCCTTTACTGATGGTTTTGCTGAACCGGAAAATCAAATTCGATACTGGAAGCCGGACTTGTTTGAAAAGAAATCTCGTAAAGTGGGGATATTCAAATTGCACGGCTCTGTGGATTGGTTCCGATTCAGACCCTATGGTGGAGATTGGTGTGATGAGTTAATAGGCATTCCTCCAAATGGGAATCCTGAGGATACAAGGAACCCTCAGGGCAAGAAACAGTTCGCCCCAGACAATCGGCCCATGATATTGATAGGCACGACCAACAAGATCCTGCAGTATGTAAAACCGATCTATGCTGATCTCTTGTCTCGGTTTTATTCTTCTCTGCAAGATTCTGGCCGCTTGGTAATATGCGGATATGGTTTCGGTGATAAAGAAATCAATACACAGATTAGTTATTGGGTTTTCTCTTCGCGTGATTTCAGAATCACTATAGTGGATACCGATCCAGAAAAACTCAAGAGAAGAGCCACGGCCGCCATGCGCTCCGAATGGGATGAATGGATAAGAAGATACAAGTTGGCTATTATCAAAAAAGGGATAGAAAGAACTTCTTGGCCAGATATCAAAAGGACAAACTTTTGCAGCCAAAGGTAGCAATAGTATAGCGTTGATCCAGCCAAGAAAACAGACATTGCGCGGTCCCGGAAAATAGGTCCAGCAGAGGGAAGATCAGAAGGCCGGGGAACCACACCGTGACCCACACACAAGCTCACCTTGTTTTTGGACGGGGCGAGTAAACGCTAAGCTTGCTGAAGTTAGCGACGCACTAGCGAACAAGTCTGGTCAATCCGCGGATGTGTTTCAAAAACAAGTCTCCCACACACCAGAGCCCTCCAAACAGATTGACAACTACTGAAATCTGGCCTAGCCTGCGCGTAAAAGAGCTCATTTAGAGATTCTTGAATAAAGGGTGGGTCGTACCTGGATCTGTATGTGATAGTGTCGCCTATGCCGCAAGATTCGAGGAGCGCTTCACTGGGTTGGTTCGGGTGGGAGGTCGGTAGGAATTCTTCAATGGGTAAAAGAATAAGGTAGAGGGGGGCTGGGGATGCTAGATGTTGCTGTGGATAATTCTGTTATGAGCAACTTTGCTACGAAGGATGTTCGTGATGGTAATCTGTTGGAAGACAAAGAAGCTTTTGAAGAGATGATTTCTCTGGCTGAACAAAGAATCATTGAACTCGGGGGACCTTGGACGACACTCATGATTGAGAATCTAATGAAGAGCGGTGAATGTAGAGCGAACGCACAAGAGCTAAAAGGAATTATTAGAAATTGGCCAGTTATGGATCCCGATCCCAAGAAGACAAACGAGCTAACGGCGTGTTTACGTAGAATCATGGAAGACCCCGGAGGAACTGATTCGAGGCAGCTTGTTCTTATATGGAGATGCGCTCAAGCTCGTCATTTTGTGACCGTGGATTACAAGTTCTACCGTCGATTTAACGATCGGAAAAAGGACATCGTAAATCAATGTGGCATCAATATTTTTGTTATGAGACCATCAGACTTTGTGAGAGAGTACAAAGCAGAAAGAATATAGCCTCCATCACCGTAAGAAACACTAACCTTCCGAGCTAACGACCTTCCGCTAGCAAGTTCAGACAACTAATAAAGCGAATGCGTAGAGTTTTGTGACCAATTTGTGACTATGGGAGGTACAAATTGGTACAAATAGAGACAAATTGGTGGGGATAAAAATGTGTGGGAAAGCTAACTAGGACTCGGTTTTCTTGTCTCTAGGCCGCTTTCGAGATTTGCCGTTTTTGGATTTTAAGTCCACTGCGTCTACCCATTCCGCCACTCCGGCTAGATCCTACAGGCCCTCATTATAAATGAATCTTCGTTGAGTGCAAGTTTCTGAGAGGAATAGGGTGAAAACTTGGACACTTCATTAGCTGGGATCTGAATAGCCTCTCCTGTTTGAGGACTCAACCTTTAGTCTCCTCAATCTCTGCTCACGACGAACTACTGCTTCCTCATATTTTTTTCTCTGTTCTTCGGTTTCAAGAATAAGCCGAGGAACAGGGGTAGGTCTCCCTTTTTCATCAAGAGCGACCATAGTTAGAGAAGCGGCAGCTACGGGGAGAACTTCCCCTGTTATTACCTTTTCTGTCTCCACATGGACCTCAATCTCCATGCTGGTTTTTCCCACAAAGGTAAGCTCCGCTCTCAAGGAAATAACATCACCAACATGAACAGGATTCTCAAAACTGAATGAGTCTATGGAAGCTGTGACTACGTTACGGCGAGCATGACGGGAAGCAGCTACATATGCCACCTCATCCACAAGTTGCATTATCACCCCTCCATGAACACTACCATAGTGACTGGCGTGGTGGGGCATCATAACCTGCGAAAGAGTAGCAATTGACTCTCTTACTTTCTTTCCTGTGTCCATTTGTTATACCTCCGCTTCCCCAGATGTTTCTTTATGAGCCCCGTCTGATTAGCTACTTTCTCCACTAGTTCTGATCTGTTCATGTTCTCTCTTCCTTGTTACTATTCTTTCTTTTCCTCTTCTTTGCTCCTCTCTTTTTTCAATTTTCTAGTCAAATAATGTCTAGCAGTGAGACCTATCACAAGGAATAGGAGAACAAATCCACGAAGTAGTAACTACCGGGCCAATCCTCCTACAACTGCTCAGGGAAGATCAGCAATAACCTTCCGATATTCATCCTCTGTGAAGGCACGAAGAGTCTCAGTGCGGACATTACCCAGCGAACCTACAGCGAGGGTTGCCTTAGCCATCGTTCGATCATCCGGCGCTTCGACGATGAGGACTATATCGTACTGGCCCATCACCAAATAGAACTCTTTTATCTCCGCTCCCACAGCTCGAAAAGCTTGTTTGGCTGCCTCGAGTCGGGTCGGACTCTCTTTGATGTTTTGTATGCCTTGTTGTGTAAAGCGGACTAGGTTGATATAAGTAGCCATTGTGCTACCTCCCTTCATGTTTCTCCTCAGGTGTTTTCATTGGAGAACCTTGGATGTCCAGAATGGACCTCGTTCCCCAATTTTGCATTTCGCTTTCTCACCTCCCCTCTTGAGTTTGGTTTTGTCTCCAGACATACTATGGTTGATTTATTGCAGGAGAAATTCGCTGTGCATCAAAACTGGCTTGGCAGTTTGGAGTAAATGTGGTTTGGGTTTTTAGGTTATTTCGCGCTGTGGGAATGGTCTGTTGGAGGGCCTCTTTGGCCACAGTTTGAAGGAATTATGGTATAAACAACGAGGTGCTAACCGCGGGTTTGGTGTAGCTGATGGGGGTCTTTACTTATTTAACTTGAATTGAAACCTCCTGTTATTTTGTTAATCTCAGACAAATGTCACCGTATAGCATTTGTTTGGTTTGTCAACATCTGTCCCCTTTAGCTTGAGAATCTCGTAAGGCATTTTTGGCTTTGTCATTGCTTTGACGACAGCTGTTCGATGAGTTCGTCTAGGCGTGCGCTGGCGACGCAGCAGACCTTATCGGCCGCGCCATAGAAGACGAGGAGTTCGTCCCCCATCACTAGTGCCCCTTCAGGAAAGACGACGTTGGGGACGTCACCCTCACGCTCGTATCTCTCCTCTGGCTCCATGATCGGCTCCATTGCGCGGCCAAGGACCCTCCAGGGCTCCTCCAGATCCAGGAGCGCCACCCCGGCTCGGTAGACGTGGCCGGAGTCAACGCCATGGTAGATGAGCAACCAGCCCGCCTTGGTCTTAATGGGTGGTGGCCCGGCGCCGATCTTCTTGCCCTCCCACGGCTGCTCCGGTTCCATGATGACTTTGTGGTCGTACATCCTTCCGGGTAGGTCGTCGAGGAAGGAGAACCAGATGCTGGGCTTCTCCACGGGATGGCCGAGGCCAATCCAGTTGCTCGGTCTGTGGATGGCCGCGTACCTTCTCTGAATTTTCTCAGGGAAAAGCACCACGTCCCGCTCGTCGGCGTCGTATGGGGTGATGATACCAAGTCTGGTGAATTGGCAGAAATTATCCACCCTAGCCAGGGCCGTCCTGGGTCCAGCCCTCTCTGACTCAGGGATGCCCAATCGCCTTCGCACGGCGTCTGGGGCGCTTGGTGTAGGGGTAACCACGTAGGTCAGATAGAGTTCACCGTCTATCTCAGTGAACCTTGGGTCCTCTATGGACATCTCCCACAGCTTGATGTCAGGGCTGAAGATGGGTTTCTCGGGCCGCTCCAGCGGGTTTAGGTCCTCGTCAAAGATGGCATATCCCAGGCAAGAGGTGTAATGGGCGTAATCCCCAACTGCTCGGTAGAAGACGTGGATTTTGCCACCCCGGAATGTAGCGGCGCAGTTGAAAACGGCCATCGATTCCCAATCGTCTCCCCGGGGTTCCAGGATGGGATTTCTCTCGTCACGCCTTAATTTGATTGCTGTCCTCCTACCCCAATTTGAGGAATTGTTTGATTTACCTCGTTCTGTTTAGACAGAAAAGGATTGTTACGAAAGGTTCTCTTTTCCGCTGATGCAGCCTGATGCAGACCAGTTCATTTCGCCAACAAGCAATCGAACAGTCCTACATATTCATCAGTTACTTTCTCGGCAGAGTCCTCTTTCACTCGTCTTTCCGCTTCTTTTATCGTTCTGATGACAAAATTGCGATTTTCAAATATCCCGATCAATTGAGCCTTCAACTCATAAAGGTTAGAATATCTTATCACCTCATTTTTCAGCATCTCAACGTATCTAGTTACTGTGGTCACTATTGGAGTTAGGGAGCCTAAACACATATGGATAGCACTTGAAACCACAACTTCCGTCTCTCTCACATCCTTCCTGTGTATGAGGAGACAATCAGATGCATGCAGGTAGGTGTATAACCTATCTGTGGAAGGCACCTCGTACCTTAATTCAATGAAATCTCTACTTGCTATGTCATCCAATCTTATAGCTACTCTTGGATCGGCTATAATCACATATTTTAGCGGGAATTCCTCATTCACTTCTTCAATGATGGGGAACAAAGGTATGTAATCCTCGATTCTCCACCCGAAACTGAGTATTATTCTCTTGCTTTGAGGTAGATTTAACCTTTCCCTCGCTTTTTTCGTGTCCCCTCTTACCACAGGATAATATGGATAGGGTATTATCCTGCACTTCTCCTCTCTGAATAGCTTGCTCAGGACTTTCTTGTATCTGTCATCAAAACAAACGAGTGCGTCCCAATCGAACTCAGTGAATGGGGATGAACTCGGAGTTCTTTCGTGAACTATGTAGATGGTCTTGGCTTTTTCCTTTATTCTAGAGTATATCTCACGAAGCTGCTCGACACAGGTCAAAAAACCAAACCCTTGGGCTATGAATATGTTGTAGTCAAGGTTCAAAAAAGGTCCCGGATCAAGCTCCTTCTCAACCTCCTTCCATCCGAATCTATATATGCTATAACACCTCCTAACATTTTCTTCATCTGACTTAACGATGAGTTTGTCGTCGTTACAGGGGGCGAGTATAGCTAGATCATAGCCTCGCCCCATAAGTTCCCTTCCCATGAGTTCTCCATACAAAGAAGTCCCACAGGCTGCATTCCACCTGGACATAAGGGCGATTCTCAACATGGTTTCCATCCCTCCAAAGATGTCGCTGATTTGTCGGACTTATGCCCCAGCATTTCACCTAACTTATTCATCGCCCAGTTGATGGTGTATCCAAAGAACTTATATCTTCTACCCATCTATTCTGCAATTCTTTTGGCCAGATTCGCTTTTTAGATCGGTCGTAATGGGAAGGAAAGGGAGTAGATTTTGTGACCAATTTGTGACTGTGAGAGGCACAGATTCATATAAATTGAGACAGACTGGTGGGGAGAAAAAATCCACCCATTCTGCCACTCCGGCCAGATCCTCCAGGTTTCCATTATGCAATAAATCTAAGGAGGGTGCAAGTTTTCGATTTGACTCCCCTATCATCATATGGGTATCGTCTGTATATCTCCTACCAATTTCTCTTACTTTGCCATATCCGAAAAATCCCTCACTTCCAGCCCCTAAGGAATCTCCTATTCCAGTGCCAACTAAACTGCCAATAAATTTTGAAAGCTCCATCACTTTCCTTCAGAAATAATCTTTATCTCAATGCCTTTCTATCTGGACAGCATGTAGCGGTGATCCTCAATATTAAGAAATATAGAAGGGAAGCCTTTTCCTACAGTGCTTACAAAACTCTTTTTCCTTGAGATCAGTATCATAAAGGCTGTTGGAAAAATGCATCACACATTTTAGCTCTTTCGCCGTTTAAATTTTAGGCAATATTTCTGCGTATTTTTCGATCCTGCTTATACCAGCTTCTGATTGTATTAACCAGGTCATCCAGCAAAGTTCGATAGCTTTATAACCAGTTTGTCTTGCAATCCCCTCCACTAATCTAACAAAATCAATATCGTTAGAAGGCATCCCTACGCTTGCCTTACTTAAAATTTCTCCTATAACTTTTTTGACCACTTTATCTGGCATTACCGTATCTATGCCTCCCATCATTCTCAGGTATTGAAAGGTGTTTATGCCAACCCCACTCATTTTCCCCACAGGATCTTTTTCCC
>JAUWZS010000021.1 GCA_030615205.1 Candidatus Aenigmatarchaeota archaeon
CTGCTTACACAAGAATTCACAATTCAAACAAGTTATGGCACCTTTTCGTTTGGTGTTAAAGAAATTAGATCCATTATGTTTGAAGGAGGGGGTCAAAATATAGATGTAATAATACTTAAAACCGGGGATAAGCTTAGCGGGGTTGTGGGCCCGGATAGCATAGAGTTGGAATTGGAGGGCAGCCAACAAACGGAAATTGGAAAAGATAAAATAAAGAAAATCGATGTTCGGCAGTGATTAACAAACATTATTTAATATTCAACGTGTAGCTCATTTAAGAATAGTATTCATTCCATTCGGTTCTCTAAGAATTTGTCCTCTTCTGTGTAAAAGTAAGACATTAACAAAATCCCCAAACTTCAAATCTTCTATTTCCTCTTCCCATTTTCTACTATCAAAAAGTTTCTTATCTTCCACGGAAATTCAGCCAGATTTAAGGTAAATACTAAAAGGTGAATCTTTTAACATGTAAATCTTCCTAATAGAGGATTGCAAAGCATTAGGGAGACCTTTGTAAATGAGGGACTTGACAATACTATTTTTCTTACTATAGTTAATGCTATGAAAGATACTATCAAAGAAAGGGGGAAACTGAAATGAGGAGAATGATTCTTGTATTTGCCGTGGTGTGCTTTCTTACCACAGCCCTTTGGGCATCAGCCGATGAGGCAATAGTCGTCGACAAGGAGGGTTTCAAGGTCGAACTAACAAGTGTGGATAAAGAGATGATTTCCTTCGACGTCGCTAACTTTTGTCTAACTATTCCTGTTGCAGTAATATCCACTATACGTCTTACCGAAGATGGAGAGAGACTCATTTTGCGATCCGTAACAGAAAGAGAAATAGAAGGCACTACTAATTTCGAGCTAAAAGGCACATGGGAGCTCGGTGAGTACTCAGTTGGTCTTTCAGACATTAAGTCCATTGAATTCGATTGGGCTACCCAACCAGAACAAGAAGCTGTAGTAGCAGGTCCACCGGATGGCTTTTACGCCATCTGTACTGACTGGACTGGAGCAACCATGGAAGTATTTGACTTCGAATATAGGGGTAAGTATCATTATTCGAGTATGTGGCGCGGCCAGAGCGGTACGCGTTATCTATATCGCAGATATCTTCCTGTCGAGTATAAAGAAGTTATTGTGGGGGTCCCTTTTGCAGATATTGATGCGGTCAAGTTCACAGATACCGCATCAACTGAGAACAACTGGGAGCCCACTCTAGATATTAAGCTCGGGGATGGAAGCACGTTAACGGGCAAACTGGGGCAATTGGGGGAATACGCTCCAAAATTCGCTGGTCAGGTGGCGCACGGAGATTTAATTGAAAGAATCCGCGAGATCGCCTTTAACCACGAGCGGGATAAGAATGCACCAAGGGTCAGTCCAGGGAAGGATGACATCAGGGGGGATCTAGACTCTATATACACTATCTCTATCAAAACATGGCAAGGAAATCAAGTCCTATTTCTCAATGGTTGCCGGGTCGGGCTTGATGACGGTTATGGGTGGGGGGAATTGGAGACCAGTTTTGACCTTAAGATCGGTGAGTCGAGCACCATTGTGGATTTCGACAAGATTAGAAGTATTCAGTTCAAGGGTGAGGGTGAAGCCAGGATGACTACTACTTCTGGTAAAACTTTCGATCTCTCACTTCCTGGTTATGATACAATCTGGCTCGGAGGAAATCTAGACAAATTTGGCCCTGCTCGTATTAAAATGAGCAAGGTGGCTTTACTTGAAATCAGTAGAACTGGCGGACCATAATTGCTGTAACTCCACGTCGCTTAACACGAGGGTCTCCAACTACACCGCTTGGCTGCTTCACTCAATCCCTTTAGGGTTCGCATATCCCTGATCGTTATTCTTTCTGTCCTCTTCTATGTAAAAAGACACCAATACTCCGTTTTTCTTTCCAATTATTCATCTTCAACATCTTGTTTTTGGAAATTTATACTGGTTTAGGTAGGTTCCAAAAGCGAGTTTATAGATGCCCACGCCTTTACAGACGTAGTGTTTCTATATTCAAGCTGCGCTTGTCCTGTAATTACTGCAGAAAATTGCTCTCATTCCCCCTTTACAGGTGGGGAGTTCCCGCTAAATTAAGGTGCGGATGGCTGTAATATAGAATTATAAAGTGTTAGAAAAGGTTTTGCAAGGAATTTGACCAATAATCCTATTTTTGTTACACTAAATCTTGGAGCAAATGACCATCCCCAGTTGTCTACATCGTTATAACACCTAAAAAGGAGCCTTAGAGATGACAAGCAAGAAACTGTCTAGCATCCTATGTGTTATTATGAGTTTGGTATTTATTGCGCTGTTCTGGAGCACCGTGTATGCTCAAGAGGAAACAATCACCCAACGGCAAGCGGATCTGAAAAATGCCCTTGAAACTGGGAGCCTGAAGGTTTGGCAAGACTATCTTAGGAACTACGAGCCTACACAAGAGGAGAAGGAATACACTAGCTTGCTGTCTATCACACCGGACCATCTGGTGATAGTGCCACTGAAGCCCGATTTCGCCCTGAAGATTCAAGAAATACTAACCGCCGCGATGAGCCCCAGGCCTGAGCCTAGAGTCGGGGACGAGAATATCTTACTGGTAACTTACTCGTTCGCCTACGGTGAGTCCTTGTGGTGGGGACTTTATTTGGGCAGACCGTGTGTGCCAGCAGCCGAGTTTGACCTTGACTTCAAATTGAGGATACACCTACTTAACACTGTCGATGCTACCCTTGCTGCTTATCCGGAACACAATTATAGTGGAAATACGTACAAACGTGATGATGGGCTCAAAGAGCTTTTTAGCAAGGTCCAAGAGGCTTTATCGGGTGAAACACCAGATCTGCAAAACATGATTAAAAGAGCCTGCAAAGAAATTCACCGTGTTGTTCAACTGATCGATGGGGAGAAAGTCGACCTTGAGGAAAACCTTCGCCGTCAGATTGCCGAGGTAGGAATCCAAGATGAAAACTGGAAATTCCGCCAACGAGCTGTCCAAGTTCTAGTTAATACTCTGAAACTAGAAGATATCGAAATATTAAGTGAGTTATTGTATGATGAGAAGATAGATGTCCGACTGGCCGTCATCTACGAACTGAGCAATAAGCTTACGGACTCTGCTATCGTAGACGTCTTGGGAGCCATGCTTGTCCCCCTTTTCCGACTAGCACTCTTGGATGAGACTTACTGTGTTCGCCGGAAAGCAGCAGAGGGCTTAGGCAAAACCAACTCACCGGAAGCTTTGGAACCGCTTTTTGTAGCACTGAGGGACGAGGATTGCTGGGTTCGTACAGCCGCAGCAGTATCATTAGGACAGCTCGGTGATCCGAAAGCTGTGGATATTCTCATCAACTTGTTTGAGGAAGAAAGTGATGTGCGTGTCCGTGAAGCTGCAACACTATCATTGGGACAGCTTGGTGATCCAAAAGCGAAGAAGATTCTTATCCGTTTGCTCGACGATCCAAGTTCCTTAGTAGACAGAGCGGCCGCAGCATCGCTTGAGAAGCTGGATTGGAAGCCATCGACTGTACAGTTGCAGGTCAAGTACCTGCTCGCCACCCGCAAGACGGATGATCTCGTGGCTTTAGGCAAGCCGGCAATAGAGCTGCTGATCCGAGCACTAGAAAGTAGTAACACTGAACGAATCCAAATTGGTGCTGAGTCTCTCGGAAGGATTGGTGATCGAGCAGCAGTAGAACCACTCCTCGTGCTTCTTGCGCATGAGAATTCGTCAATACGAGCTGTCGCCGCCCGGGCACTGGGTGATATCGGGGATGCGCGAGCTGTGGTCCCCTTAATTGCTCTGCTAAAGGACGAATCCAAAGATGTCCGCCTTGCCACTGTCAGAGCACTCGGTGATATCGGTGATGAACAGGCTAAAGAGCCTCTTGCCAAGCTCCTGAAAGATACCGATGAGGATGTTCGTAGGGCTGCCGGAGAACTCCTAAAGGAATTGAACTGGGAACCTGAGGATCCTGAGGCCAAAGTGCTATTCTTGTTCTTCACCGGTGACACTACCCGCGTGATTCAGATGGGCAAGATGGCGATTAAAACACTTACGGCAATGCTGGCTGACGAGTCTGAAAAAAGGCGGGTCGAGGCAATTCGCCTCTTGGGACAGCTAGGAAAGGACGCGAGTGCTGCGGTTGAATCCATCTGTAAATTTTTGCAGTCAGAAAGTAGGGAAGAACGTATTGCCGCGGTGTCCGCCCTTGCAAGCATCGGGGACGTAAGTGCATCTGAGGCAATTCAGAAGGCACTGGAGTCCCAGAAGGAGCTTGATGACGTCTCCCTGTGGATGCGCTACGCCCTGGTGCGGCTCGTCGTTGAGAGAGACCGGCATATTAGGTTTCTGGTTAAGGCGCTTTCCTCTGATCTTGGAAACCTCGCCACAGAGTTGATCAGCATGATAGATCTCGAGGCTGAAGAGATCGAGCTTATCTCTGAAACGCTCTCAAGTCCCGATCCCAACACGCGCATACGGACAACAAAGATCCTTGCACAGGTGGGAGGTTCCATAGTTGTGGGCAGACTCTGGAAAGCCCTCATAGACGAAGATAATGTAGATGTTCGCAAAGCGATTCGTAAGGCGATCCGGGAGACTAGTCTGAAGAAAAAAGAATAGATATTTCCATAATGAATGGGGAAAGAGCAAAAAGAAAATCTCCACCAGGGCCCTCCAAACCCTTTTAGGCCACGACCGATTGGCAACCACTGAAATTTACCTAAATTTATCCCCAGAGGAGGCTATTACAGAGTTTTTGAATAAGTGGTGACGGATTTCTCTACTATAATAAAAAGGTATTAAGGAATGTGGAGTGAAAGAAAAAAGGCCATAGATGCACTCAACAACGCATTGCAAGAGGAAGCACGTCTAATCTATAAAGGCTTTGAACTGACTAATGAAATAATCCAATTTTTGTATGATGCATCTGAACCAATAAGTTTCTTAACGGTATGTGGGTTAGTGCTTCTTAAAGGGCGTAACCTAGGTCAAGGCATATTTAGTTTAGCATTAGATGGCCTTGCACAGGAAGCTGGTGCACTTCTACGCCCCACTATTGAATGCATTGAACTTCTGGAATACTTTCGTAAAGACCCTAAGAAAATTGAGGAAGCTATTGAAGGCAAATTACCTCCAGCAGGAGATATTGCCAAAAAGATTGACGGAAGGCTCAAGGGCTTACGAGATTATCTAAATAGAAATGCTTCGCACTTCTCATTTACTCCAGGAGCAAGGCTACATCTAATTGACTGGAGAAATGAAAACGTTAAATTGAAGCAAATATATACAGGATTTTTCCTTCTTCTTCTAAGGTGAGACAGTCTAACCATTTTTTCTTCCCCAATTAATTTTATACAAAAATCCCTCTCAAAAACATATATTTTGCCAAGTCTAAGTTCCAAGATTTTCTCTTGGCCTACCCCCACAACTTTCCCTGTCTTTGAGAATAACTTAACACAATAGATATTCTGATAAGTTTGGCTAAATTTGTTTTAGGTAGTACAGGATTAGGTTTAAGCAGATAATCATAATTTAGCCCTCTTGCTTTTTTACTGTTTTATTATATAAGGGTATAAAAGGTTAAAGAAAGGGAAGGTAAAAAATGGTTGTTGTTCAACCTATCCGGGAAAAAGAAAAGATACAGGAAATCCAGAACTTTCTAAGAGATAACCCGAGGGATTATTTGCTTTTTGTCCTGGGACTTAACACAGCACTCAGAATTGGAGATATACTAAGACTTAAAGCTAGTGATGTCAGGAGTAAAGGTCAGGTTAAGGGTATATTGAAGGTCAGGATAAGTAAAACAGGCAGGCAAAAGAGGATTGCGCTCAACCTGGCTATAAAGAAAGCCCTCAGATTCTTCTTTAAATGCAATCCAGGACTGGCGGACAACGAATTCCTGTTCACAGGCAGAGGTAGAGATAAGCCTATGAGTAGAGTTAATGCCTGGATAATCCTCAAAAGGATTGCTGAAAAGTTTGATTTGCCTGATATAGGTACACACAGTCTAAGAAAAACTTGGGGATACCAAGCTAGAAAGGCGGGCATAGACATATCAGTAATTCAGGAAAAGCTGGGACATAGAACGCCTGGCGTGACAAAACGCTACATAGGAATAACAGACGATGAGGTGCATGAAGTAGAGCGTGAGTTTTGTCTCTAATAATGTGTGTTCCAAGTTGGTAAAGCAAGGGCTCAGAATAGGCCAGTATGACGCTCAGAAATAAAATTAGAGAGGTAGGAAGAATAAAAGTTGAGAAGATGACAAAGTTAGAAAGAATCAAAGAATACTGTAGGCTTATAAAAATCCTCTATGATGCCTTGAAAAAAGCTATAGATAATCCAGTGCAGAAACATCGTAAACTAACCATTCCGTATAATATCCATAAGTACCAAGAGACAATAAAATTTATCAAAGAGAATTATCCTAAATATTATTACAAGCAATATAATTTATCTTTACTCAACAAAGAAATAGAAACTTTATCCGAAGATGATTCAATAGATTGGCAATTAGAAGTTGCGAGAGTAAGAGGGTCTTTGTTAAGGAGTTGAAGGGCCGGACACTTGAAGTTAATGAGGCTCGTCCTCGTCCGGAGAGCGGGAAAGGTGGACAAAGACCAGGTGGTGATCGACGTTTCCGCTAAGCGGCACTCGGAGAGAGTAGAGTCATAGTATAATCTTGTCATTGTTTTGTGGAATATAAATTGGATTGAGCAGTGTGAAAGGAAGTAAAGATGCGTGAGATGGTTGAGTATATCGTGAAGCAGATAGTGGATAACCCAGAAGAGGTGAAGGTTGAGGAGATAGAAACAGAGAAAATCATCCTTCTTGAGGTTTCTGTGGCTAAAGAGGATATGGGAAAGGTTATAGGCAAAGGAGGTAGAATAGCTACTGCTCTTAGAACGTTGTTAGGAGCCGCTGCAGCGAAGTTGAAAAAGAGAGCTATGCTGGAAATCCTAGAGGAACGGACATCAACAATGGAGCCAGAAAAAGGAGGATAAATTGGGGGTACTGGGTGTAACAATTGCTCTCCTTTTTCTGGCAGTTTCGGTCCTAACCACAGGGTTGGTAGTGGATAGAAAGATATCCAGGCGATTACAAGCGATATTATGATTCCAGGCTTATTATACTCATATATCAAAAGATAATGGCTATATCAAGCTAATTTATTGAATCCAGAAGCAGAAGACAGCGAAAAGGAATCTAATACAGAGTACCTTAAAAGAGAAGAGAAAGAGAAAGGACTTGTTTATATAGGCACCAAAGAAGAAGCCCGAGGTTGTAGGAATAAATTTAATATAAGTGAAGGCTTAAAAGCTTTCAAGATAACAATTTATGGCGATAATATAGGACCTGTCACTGAGACATATAGACTCGATCGGGATGGCAAAAAATATAGTCAAATTAAGATGCAAAAAATAAACCACAAAGAGGCTAATAATGCCTAAACCAAAAGAAGAGGGGGATTTGTAGGATTTTTGACTGTCTGGTTACATAGAGAAGAAGAGGTAGAAGAGGAAAAAGAGAATAATACAAAAGAAATAAAGGCAGGTGAAGAAAGCATGAATGGAACAGTCAAGTGGTTCAATGATAGCAAAGGCTATGGCTTTATAAGCCGAGAAGATGGAGATGACGTCTTTGTACATCACTCAAGTATTGCTGGAGAAGGTTTTAAGAGTCTTCAAGAAGGCGACAAAGTGACTTTTGAGATCGAGCAAGGTGATAAAGGTCCTAGCGCAGTCAATGTCCAGAAGGTATGAGTCTAGGAAATTAACAAATGCATAATGAGAAAAATAATCCTTTGTAATAAACTTCTCAGTTGCATAAACATCTTAGTCCCTGAAACATAGTAGCAATGCTATTTTTGGGGACTTGGATGGACTTAGGGTATTGACTGTGCCTTTGCCAAGTAACAAGATGATATCTTTCTTTCATTATTTTGAAAAAGTTCTCCTGACCCCAACGGCCAAACATGATTTGAACTGCCTCTTTAGCCTGGGAGCTAAAGTCGTTGGTGAAAATCTGGGATCTTTTCTTGCTCTTAGGGTGAATAATGCTAAGGCAGCGGATTTTTCCATAATCTTTTAAGAAGATAGTCTCATCCAGATACTTGGCGATCATCTTCTTATATTTCAGTTTAACTAAAGAGGCTTTGAATTTCTCTTCGGGGATTTCATTTATTCCGAGAGAAACATTCTTTCGCCAGGTATAGAAAAACACCCGATACTTTGTACCTAGGTCTTTGAAAAAAGGGGCACTCCATCCTCCCTTCTCAAAGCAGATCTTAAGAGGTTCTATCTTAGGAGTGTATTCTTTAATGATTTGTCTGGTTTTACCTATTAGCTCGGGGATAATCCTGATTAAGTCCACTTAAGCTTCTTTGAGCATAAAGAACAGGGGACTACCACTTTTATCGTTCACAAAGTAGTGCAGGTTCCCCTTCATGGCTAATCTTATGGTGGTATAGAAGCCTTTAGTTAGATTCTCTGCTCCATGATAGGGAATAAAGTGACCATCGAAGTAGAAGGTGCCTATCTGAACAATCTTGCATTCTAAGAACCTCTGAGTAAAGGTAATTCATGACTAACCAACGACTTTTAAATTTCATAAAACAGGGCGAAAGACAGAACTTGGAATTTCAAGAAAAAGCTAAAGAAAAAGATAAAGGGGGATATAATTGACCAGGTCAACGCAGCAGAAGATTTTCTCTTAAGACACATAACCATGGCTGCCTGGGTTGAATCAGGAAAAATTGAGAGGCAAGAAAAATGCAATATGAGAACATCCTTAAGAAACTAAAAACATTATCTAATCCCAAGGCAGTAGAGGGTATGGCACGATTTGGCATTAATCCAAAAAGTACCTACGGAGTTTCTGTTCCGAACCTAAGGAAAATGGCAAAAGAAATTGGAAGGGATCACCCTCTTGCTCAACAGCTTTGGGATTCAGGTATTCACGAAGCCTGCATACTCGCCAGTATGATTGACGACCCAAATCAGGTGACAAAGAAACAAATGGACGCGTGGATAAAGGATTTTGACTCGTGGGACGTATGCGATCAGTGTTGTATGAATTTGTTTGATAAAAGGCCTATGGCATGGGAGAAAGCAGTAGAGTGGACTAAGCGCGAAAGAGAATTTGAAAAGCGTGCTGGCTTTGCCTTGATGGCCTGCCTGGCATCGCACGACAAGGAAGCGCCGGACAAAAAGTTTTTGGCCCTCGTGCCGGCGATAAAACGGGAAGCGGATGACCATAGAAACTATGTTAAAAAGGCAGTCAATTGGGCGTTAAGGAATATCGGAAAACGGAATGTCAATTTGAACAGGAAGGCGATTGAGACTGCAAAAGAGATTCAGAAAATGGATCCAAGAAGTGCCAAATGGATTGCTTCTGACGCAATCCGGGAGTTAACAAGCCAAGCAGTTCAAGAAAGATTACAAAAAAAGAGGTAAATAAAGAATATGGCGGGATTCGAAACTCTACGGTCCATCCCTGCCCTAACGGATCATATAACACGGAGGGCTGGCTTCGCTGACGCTTCGTCCAAATCAGCTATCGCCGACTTCGTATAGCCCGATCCCGTTGAGCGTACTACCGAATCAACATAAACAGAAAATACGAGAAAATAAAACAAGGTGATGAGCTTTATCTTCTTTGTATTATTGATAAAAGAGGCGAGAAGGATAAGGCAATCGGGGAATTCCACGAGAAGAAGTTAAGAGCAATTCTGTCGAAGCAAAATAAGAAAAAATGCTGCGGACAATCGAGAACAAGGGAACTCTCTCTTATTTGCTATTATCGGCAAATATTCAGCTATTGCGAGGGCAAGCGGAGCGAGAGTCGGCTTTGCCGATTGGGCTGGTGAGGACTCGAATTTCGAAGGAATCAGCGAAGCCCTATTTTTCCCGCTCAAATATCTTGAAAAAGGATAATTATGCAAAGAGCTTTATTAAAGCCTATTAGCGTATCGTTTGTGAGCACATATCCTCCACGCCGGTGTGGAATTGGAACATTTACGCAGGACTTAGCCAACCATATTGCTCGCATTCAGAAAGA
>JAUWZS010000027.1 GCA_030615205.1 Candidatus Aenigmatarchaeota archaeon
ACGTTAGAGTTGAAGCAATCGCGGAAAATCTTCCAAGAACCGTCGGGCTGTCGTTTCAAGATGGTCAAGAACTTGCCGTCTACATGAACCGTCTGTCCCCCCGGTGGGGTTGTCGTTTTTGTATAGGTTCCACGCGAGTAGGCCCAGTCACCGGCTACCGTGATTTCCTCGGCGTTGATGTTCATCGTTATCTTGGTTCCCGGTTTTCTCGCGGACCACCCTTTTGGGACTGCCTGCTTCAGCACTTGTTTTCCGCGTGCAGGCATGCCCGGTGGCATCTGGATCCCATTTTCGTCCCACAGGGAAAGCCAGAGGTCGGAATTTCCGGTCTGAGCGGC
This sequence comes from Candidatus Aenigmatarchaeota archaeon, assembly GCA_030615205.1. Taxonomy (GTDB): domain Archaea; phylum Aenigmatarchaeota; class Aenigmatarchaeia; order CG10238-14; family SCSR01; genus JAUWZS01. The sequence continues at coordinate 339 of JAUWZS010000027.1, forward strand.
GGCCCTGTAGTTCTTCCACATCTCCTTGATCGCAGCAACATCAGCTTCGACATCAGCTGCCTTTCCAGCCGTGGCAGAACCAGTCAGCAAGAGAATCACTCCCATGAGCATACAAACGGACAATTGAAGTAGTGACTTTTTCATTCTTTTTCACCTCGCTTTCTTTTGTGGATAGGACTTTCTGAAGCTGTTTTTTCACCTCCTCTGTTGAGTGATTTTGTTTTCAAGCATACTATGGTTGACTTATTACAGGAGAAATTAGCTATTCATCAAAACTAGGTTGACAAAATGGGCTAAATGTGGTGCAGTCTAGGTTTTAGGCAGTTTTTTGAAGGTGGAGTGGTCTGTTGGAGAGTTTCTTTGGCTGTTCTTTGAAGGAATTGGGGTGTAAGCTGCGGGTTTGGCTAATGTCGGTGTTTAGTTATTTAACTTGAATTGGGGCCTCCTGTTTATGACGATTAGTCTTTAATGGTCTCAATGAATAGCTTAGTGAGCTCAGAAGTCCCGTCACCAAATGCCAAATAAGGACAATTGCTTGAAGTTATGATATTGCCATCTTGAATAACGCCTACACCACTGTAGATTGCACCAACGAAACTGTTGTTTCCCCACTCTGGATCAAAATAATAAGTATATTTTTTGCTCACCAAGACACCAGCTTCTGCAAGGATAATAATAGCACCCTGCTGTGCAGCTATAGGTTTTCCCTGAGCAACAGCTTCTTTGACTAACGAAATTTCCTGAGGAGACGCATGCCATGACGGCACTGCTCCTTTTGCCATGCATGGCATGATTATGCCTACATAATCATTTACCTTTACATCAGCGAGTTTTAAATCCGGTATAAGTTCTGTAGTCTGGGCTTTAATTGGTTCTCCCGAAGCTGTTGCCACGATAACTTCAAAGCCTGCTTCCTCAAGCATACTGGTCATTACACCCACTTCCTCTTTTAACATAAATTCAACATTTTCAGAGGTACCTTTCCTTATAAAGAGAAGAACCTTCGGTTTCTGTTTAGAAGCTCGAGCTTCGTTTTCCATTGAAAATTTCTCGTGGAACGGCATAAGTAGAATAAATACGAGGATTGGGATTACCCATGTAATTAATTTTCTGGTGTTCATTTTTTTCCTCCTTATTTTCTGGATAGTGGTTTGTGAAGCTCTTTTCTCACCTCCTCTTGAGTTTGGTTTTGTTTGTGAGCGTAGTATGGTTGATTTTTTGTGGGGCAAATTAGCTGTGTATCGAAATTACTTTGACAACTTGGGTTAACTGTGATTTTTGGGCTGTTTTGAAGTTTGGAATGGCCTGTTGGGAAGTTTCTCTTACCTACTTGGAGGAGTTAAGGTGCAAGCAACAAGGTAATGCCTGTAGTTCTGATGTGGTTGACCTATGTGGGTTAATGGTTAAATTATTTGGCTCGAATTGAGACCTCCTGTTATTTTCGTAATCTTAGACAAGTGTTAGCATATAACATTCTTTTTCTCTGTCAATAATTGCTGGAGAATAAAATGGTTGAAGGTGAGAGAAATTAGAGGAAAAATAGGGGATTTTAGGTTGGAGGAAAGTATAGTTAGTGTCGTGTTTTTATACAGAAGACGACATTGTTACTTACCAAAACAATACGATAATCTATCTGTGGGATCGGAAAAAAACCATAAAAACAGAAAAACAGACAATCAGAAAGCCTTAAAAGAACCTGGGCTTTACAAACAAATTTGGCTCCCCGTACCCAACATAATACGAACCCGCCCGAAGTCATCATAAAAGGTCCCGTAATTAATCTATCCACGAATAAAAAAAATCAAACACGATTGTAGTTAAACAAAGATAAATCAAAATAATTCTAGCAAGAAACATTGGTTTGAGAAGGAGGTGATAAGTATGAGAAGAAGAAAAGAGCAGGCTACGAAGTTGAGGGTCAAGATCCTACAGGACAGGAAAGATGGACTCACTTATGAGGAGATCCAAAGAAAAAGAGGAGCGTCATCGCGTACTATTGCCAATTTGGTTAAGGGAAAAGACCCTAAAAGGTTTTGCGAGCAATGTGGAGAGAGTAACCCAGAAAAACTTGAGGAGCATCATCCGGATAAGGCAAATTCTCCTAACAAAACCGTAACACTCTGCGCCGGTTGTCATGCCCAGGTAACGAGAGAGCAGCAAAGAAAAATGACCAGAGAAAAGAAAGAGGAAATAACGATTCCTGAGATCCTCCCACCCCTGAAGCTCTCTGCACAGCGAAGGATGGCCAATCCACCTCAGACGACATACTCGCAGCCCAGACCGCTTACTCCTCAGGAGAAGCGGTGGCTAGGCCGAGGAGCTCTCTATGGCGGTGGTGGTATCGCACTAGGTGAGAGTATATTTGATAAAAGACTACCTGGATGGCTCAGGGTCTTACTTGGCATAGGTGGAGCAACCCTTCTGTACGCTGGAAGCAGGATCAAATAAGTCTCTCCAAAGGAAGATCCTATTTTATAGGACCGACCTACCTTTAACAAAAGCTTAGGCGGGGAAGTTAGATTTTCCCCGCCTAAGCAAATTTATTCCTTTGAACCTACCGGGAGAATTTCCTACTTTTGGTCTCCAATACTCCTTAGAAAATATATGAGTTTGGTATTTTCCCCGAATTATTTTCCCGTACTTTCTTTTTACTTTCATTTCACTTTCTCTTTGCTTTTAATAACACTGTTAAGTAAAGTTTCATTAAATTTTTGATGAATGCGAAAAGCTAGAACCAATCTTGCGTCATGGCTCTTAACCTAAAGATTTTCTGCGATTATACTTCGTTCAATAATTTAATACTTTTTCCACAAAGAATGAAAAACGCTCCCATTAAATTGATATTTAATATTAGATGAGGTAATAAAACAGCTTTAACTTATCGCTGGTCACTGAACACGACTGTAGAAGATTGACACAGATATTTTTGTATATAGAATATACTGTGACGGGTAAGCTTATTTCTAGCAATTAATTCAGACTGAGTAGCGGTTAAGGAGAGGAGAGCCATAATCAAACCGTACTTTCTACAGTGACTGAGAAGAGAAAAAGCGTACGAAAATGAGACACGAATTCATTAAAGAAATTTCAGGTTCACTAAGAGCAATGGAACAAGGCGCATTTCAAGATTTTTGCCTTGATTTCTTGCCCCTTTTCAACCCATCGTATGAAGGGTTGAAAAGGCACGGAGGAACAGTAGAGGGAAAGACACGAAAAGGAACGCCGGACTTAATTAAGACTCTAAGTAACGGCAAACAAATTGCTGTCCAATGTAGTGTGGCAACTGAGTATTGGAAAAGCCCGAAAGACAAAAGCAAACTTTCTGGTTGGAAGCCTTGTAAGGACATAGATAAATGTCTTCAACATCTTCATAATATTCAAGAGATAATATTATGCTCGAATCAAGAAGTTCCAACCGATAAACCGAATGCGGAAGCAGAAATCGTATCCTATGCCAAAGATAAAACTAATGCAAGAATCACATTAATATGTTGTGCAAATATTGAAAATTCCTTAATAAATAACGTCGGAACCCCAGACTTTGAGGCTCTTTTTAAGAACCATTTTCCTAAGATTCATGAACGGATAGTTTTCTTGAAGGAAGCGCAAGGCAATAAGTTAGCCCTAGAGCTTCTAAAAGAAAGACAAGAAAGACCAGTTTCCTTGGACAACGTATTAAAAATTGCCACCGATGCAACCAGAAATCTTATCGACCTCAAGGAGGCGAAAGCCTATGCGTTAAAGAAGATAGATGAACTTAGGTCAAAGTTTGAAAGAGAATGCCTTCCTGATACGGGCAACGTTGTGAGACGCATACTAAAAAACTTTCCGCTTATGAGGCCAATCGGAGCCATCCAAACTTTATTAGGGGTTCCCAAAATTGGAAAAACTTCTCTGGTAGCTCAATGCGCTAATCATTGGAAGGCGAAAAAGATTAATATTCACTGGTTTGATTGTCCAATCGAAGAAGTTGAAACTAGATCATTAGTTAAAGATATTTCAAGAGCTATATGGGCTTGTTTTCTCCCATCAGACAAAGCTTCAGAATTAGCTGATGGTATCATTGGCCTGCAGTCAATAGACTTAGATAGGTTAAGATATAAACTGGATCATCCCACCATATATGTTTTGGATAATGCGGAATTTCTCTCTCCAAATACTACAAAATCACTTTGCATGTTCTTGAGCAAACTCAAGTCTTTCTCAGTCCTGTCTCATATAGGGCTTGTGTTTGTGAGCAATAAAAGCCTAAAGTACTTATGTCCAACAATCTCTAACGAATTCTCCGCACCACCTTGGACTCAAGCAGAACTAAAAGCCCTGCTATCTAGCGAGTTATCAAGACACAAATATTATCAAAACGATAAGTACTTGGAAATTCTTGAGACCATGAGTTCAGGGCATCCTCTTGTGGCATTGGCTTTAGCAAGAAAATTCCCATCCATAAAGCAATTGGTTCTTTCCTCTTTTGAAGGTCCATCTCTCGCACATGAAGATTTGACAGCGGAAGTAAAGAATCTTCTTTTTGAAGATATTTTAAAAGCAGATACGGATGCTTTGAATTACGTTCTTAGGCTGTCGCCTCTTGTCTTTACAGCTAATGATAAGACCATTCACGCTATCGCAAAAAAAATTAAGCCGGTAATAACAAAGCCGTTTGCTTTGGTGTTGGATAGGCTTTCTGGAACTGTCGTAGAGGGAGACAAAAGACAGGGTTACAGTGTGGCCTTTGTTTACAAGGAAGTTGCCAAAAAACAACTTAGCTCACAAGATCAGCAAGAAATTTACGATATAGTGAGCGTTGAGTTGTTAACCCCTGAAGATGGTACTCTCAACGCTGTTGACGTAACAAACGGGGTATTTTACGCGCTTCTAGCTAATAAACTTGAAAGAACTTTTTATTGGACGATATGGTTATTACACTCAACAGTTAATAGGAACCTTCCAAAAAATCAAATACAAAACATTATTGATCGCCTTGAGGTTGTTTCTTTTGTCAAGCCGCCATATCATCTGAAATTATTGTCAATGTATTATTTGGTATTGCTCTTTATGGCCACAGCTTATGCCAATATTGAGGATTATAAAAAAGCAGTAGATCTACTTACCAAAATCAAAGTTCCTCCCATGAAAGGCAAAGATAAGAAACTTGAACGTCAATTAATACGTATAAACGAGGTAGCAAAAATATATCAAGCGAACGTAGTTGCTCAAGAAGATCCAGCAAAATCCATAAAGATTTTATGTGAGATAAGTCTTGAGAAAATACAGGAATTTTTGCCTAGTGACGGATTTCTTATAAGTGATTTACTTAAAGATTTGATTTCGCAAGTACCCATTAAAGACATCCCTGAAGACATTCTGAAAAAGATTATCAGTTTTACCAATATAAATGATGGAAAAGTAGTTGCTAATTTGTTGGCTATTGCCTTGCATCTAGGAGTGAAGGCTGGACGTGAGGAAGCAAGCCTTGAGGAAGTAATTGCCCTTTTGCCTTCAAGGGGTCCTATTGCAGAAATATTGAATATTGCTTTGAAGGCACAGTACTATGTAGAGAAACAAGAACCGAAATCAATTGAATTCACACGCCAGGCCATAACCTTATGTCGGAAAAACCAATTGTGGTCTGGACCTGTAAAAAATATTCTTCTACAGCTTCAGAGTGACGTTTACTACAAATTAGAGGACGATAAAAATGCTCAGAATTCTTATCTAAAATACCTGGAAGGCCTCGGAGATGATACAGAAACCTTTGATTATGCTTGGGCTAATTATAGGCTAGGTTTACTTTCGAGGGACTCAGTAGAGGCAGAGAAATATTTTAGAAAATCAAGCCCTATCTTCGAGCTGCTTGGCTACGAAGATTTGTGTGCTCGAAGTGAGGGAGAACGTGGCGTGGCGCTAGTTCAGTTAGATCGTCCTTCGGAATTTGTGAGAATAGCCGAATGGATGTGCCGACGATATTATTTGCGCAATAAATCTAATTTTGGGCCAGCTGTTACTATAGTAATGGGACACCTTACAAGGCTCATATGTAATTTAGAAAATAGACCGGTTCCAGACAGAGATGAGAAAATCTACCCAGAATTCGAAAGAGGTTTTTATACAAGGGTTTTAGATATTGCTAAACCTCAGAATGGAGGAACATTAGCGTTCGATTCCCTCGCTAGAAGTTATGCTTTATTAGGTAATAGAAATCGAAAAGTAAAGTGTTTACGTACAGCCTTGTCATTCCAAACTAAAACTCAATTGGAAAAAAAGTGCGTATCTTTGGTAATACGTGACTTATTGGATGAAATAATTCCCGCCGGGGACAAAAAGGAAATTGAAAAATTAATAATTCGAGGTATCTTCATAGATATACATCAAATAGATCCGTCTCGAATGAAGGACCCTAAGGGTTTTTTATCTTATTGTATCTTCTCTAAGTTAGATAACGTAATTACTGAGATGAATGATTTACAAAAAATAATGTTTATCAATCTATTAGACGAGGTGCAAAAAACAGTACTAGGTTCTAATCATAAAGATGCAGACTGGTGGCTGGCGGGAACATGTTTAAGGAGAGCTAGAATAGGCGAAAATTATTATCGCACGAAGAATAAAAAATATTTTTTATGGAAGAAAGCCTATGATTGCGGTATTAACGCTGACAATAAAGAAGTAATTGTCGGGGCAGCGCACTATCTAGGATTCGTTCACTGTGAGTACTATTCATCAATAAAAAGTCTAGCAGATATACAATTTAGTATGCTTAAATCGATTCCCTCACAAGAAGAGGGTTTTGCAACAATGGAAAATCTTGGTCAAAATCTTTTTCAACTGTGGAGACGGATCGAATTTCGACGATTGTCAATATCTGATTTAAGTGCTAAACAGGCATTACTAGAGGGCGCAAGAATCATTGACGATTCTAGAGTGTCTACGGATAATGCAGGACCGATTATGATATTGCTTCTTGCAAGTGTTTATGAATTTAAAGGGGACGCTACAAATTGGGCAGTGGATAAAGTTAAGAGGATGGCTATTGAATCGGAAATTCCAAAAAATTTGAGGGAGAAAATAAGTCTATATATATGATGATTCATGAAATACTTGATTTTTTTCTGATAAATATGTTCAATATTTTCAAGCAATGTTCGTTCTGGTTTCATATCATAAATTGGGGACGCAACCCAACTTAAGTAAGATAGACACCGGTTTCTAGGCAGGATTCTTTCTTCTGCTGGTTGGACAACAAGAGATGAGCCTGAAAATGAATCATTAAGAAACACCAGTGAAATTCCTACAGGTAATGAAATAAACTTAAACATAACAATGCTTTTCTCTAATAGCTTGAACAAAGCGTTGAATATAAAAATCCATCCTACTGAGTTTTACAGACATGTTCAGGCACATTTATCTGCTCCCTACCGAAAAAGAAGGATTTCCAAATCCTATTAATTTGGAAGGCTAGAGGTATGCAAAAGTACTTGCCCGTAGCTATTGTGTTGGTCTTAAAGCTAAACCAGCTGAAATAGAAATTATTGATATGAGTAAGCCTTAAAAACCAAAAAAGAATTTGTAATTTCCGGGAAATGCTACAGATTAGACCCTTTTTATAACTCATTTATTATTCCTCTGCCCAAAGTCTAACTAAACTGGAGTTTTTTTCAGTGAACCACAACTAAAATTGAATACCAGTCCAAGAAAAGATTCTGCAATTAAACTGCTATTTAATTGGATTGCAGTGGGATTCCCTTTTCCTTTGACGGATGGATCGTCAGTGCTGTGTCAGCCTTGGTGGGCGGAGTTGCCTGTCCCCGAACTTATCGACAGACAGAACTTTCCGAATGAGATTCGAGCTTTCGATGTAGGTGTTGGATAGGCACATCTCATCGGTTGCAAATCTGACTCGAGAGGTCACAGCCGCATAGTGCCTTGAACTACCGGGCACCTCTCCCCGCGGCTATTATTCACGTGTCAAGCCATTTAAATACCTGACCGAATTGGTTGTTGTTGGGTCACATAAGATCTAACCGTACGAGGTGTTTGTTTCTTAGAGGGTGAAGCTTCTGTTCCTCTGTTCTTCTCCTCATAAGCTTTAAAGAGCATATGAA
>JAUWZS010000006.1 GCA_030615205.1 Candidatus Aenigmatarchaeota archaeon
ACAATTCCCATTATGGAGAAAAAATATTTAGAAAAGTTCGTCTCGAAACAAATGAAATCCAAAATTACCCGATATCCGATATTCGGAGAAGTTATCTATGAATCATTAGCAGCCATCTATGAGCTTCTTGAAAGAACAAAAAGGAACTATGTCCTACTTGCTTACGTACGAAAAAGTGAAGATAGATTCCATGAAAATATCCTCCATATCCAAATGCACTTTAAGAACATACATGAAAGGGATACATTGTGGAACCGGACAAGCGAAAAATTGGCGAAAAATATATACAATGGAATAAAAAAGAGCTTTGACCAGAAAGAAAAACTAGAAATTGAGAATGTTCTCTGCGCGGTGAGATCTGAAAAGTAGCTCGGTATGGAATCTTCCATTTTCCTTTGGCCAGTGGAATTTTCCACCTTTGTTAACTGCTCGACCAAAATCAAAAGTATAGGGAGGTGTAAATATGACAAGAGTCGTCCTCGTTTATGAGTCAAAATATGGTAACACCAAACTTGTAGCTAAAACTATTGCAGAAGGAGTGAGAGAAGTTGGGGGAATAGAAACTATCCTTTGTGAAGTTAAAGAAGTAGACTTTGACAAGATCCTTGATTATGACGTTATTTTGATTGGTTCCCTGAATCATCTCGGCAGACCCCTAAGAAGTGTTAGGAAGTTTATTGAGAAACTGGGAAAACTCAACTTGGAGGGAAAACAGATTGCTGTTTTTGATACATACATTGGAAGCGATTTTGAAAAAACAGTGAAGAAAATGGAAAAGAGAATAAGCGAGAAGGTTCCTGGACTAAAACTGATGGTCCCGGGATTATCAATAAAAGTTCAAGGAATAAAGGGTCCAATCCTCGATGAGGAGCTCCCCCGATGCAAAGATTTTGGACGCAAAATAGTAACTCAAATAAGCACTTGAATCAAAGGAGGATGTGTGTTGACTTTCACCAAAAAATGATATACTTGTTAGAGACAAAGAATAATGAGAAAAGAGAAAAATTGACAGCAGAATCTGTTCTTTCAAACATTGATTTATGAAGCATTTACAAAAATTGTGCTTGTAGCTCAGTTGGATAGAGCATCGGATTGCGGATCCGAAGGTTGGGGGTTCGAGTCTCCCCAAACGCACCATTTGGAGAGGTGGCTGAGTGGTCTAAAGCGGTGATTTAATAAAAGTGTTCTCTTTCTGAAATTCTGATGATTCTATCTCCCCTTTTAAATTCTCACTTTTTACTTCAGCCTCTTTTAGTGTTTCTAATACTGTTTTCGAGAAATTACCCATCTTGATAAAGTTAAGATAGTTTTGTATTTCTGATAAGAGTTTCTCATACTGGCATTTCTTTTTCTTAAGGAATCCATATAATTAAGGCTTGAGATGCAAGAAAAGATATTATATTCGGTAGTGTTGACATTTGGCAAAAGTATTCACCAAAAATATTCATACTTAATGAAGATATAAAATGATAAAACAAATACCGAAGCCAATTTCAGGAGGACTGATTCTCTCATATAAGTGTTCTGCTGAGTGCCGGCATTGTATGTATGCCTGTTCGCCAAAGTGGAATGGGGATTGGATTTCACAAGAAGATTTAAAGAAGATTTTGATGCAGTTGGCTGGAACAATAGAACCGAGCCCTTACGGCTCTGAGACAATGAGTCTAAACTATGGACTTCATTTTACGGGCGGGGAACCTTTTCTAAATTATGAATTATTGTGTAAAGCAGTAGAGATTGCTGAAGAACTCAATATCCCCTCTACTTTTGTGGAAACAAACTGCTGCTGGTGTGTCAATGATGAATTGACCAGAGAAAAATTGCAACTTCTGAAAGAAAAAGGATTGAGAGGTATTTTGATTTCTGTTAATCCGTTTTATCTAGAATATGTACCATTTGAAAGAACAGAAAGAGCTATTAGAGTGAGCCAAGAAGTATTTGGTAAGAATTTGATGATTTATCAAAAGGAGTATTATAGGCGGTTTAAAGAGTGGGGAGTTAAAGACAGGGTTTCATTTGAGAATTATCTAAAACTAGAGAAGAAAGAGGATTTTGCCAAGAATGTGGAATTTTTCATAATGGGCAGGGCACCCTATAAATTAGAAGGGAAACTAGAGGAATTTTTCCCAAAATATCAGGCAGCATACTTTTTTAACGAGCCATGCAGACCGTCATTCTTAAGAAGCTGGCATAACCACTTTGATAATTATGGGAATTATGTACCGGGATATTGTGGAGGAATTTCTTTGGGAGATTGCCGAAATTTGGAAAGCTTATTGGAAGAAGGTGTAGAGATAGAAGAATACCCTGTTTTAGGGTTTTTAATAAATGAGGATTTAAAAGGGCTCTTCCAATTTGCTAAAGACTTCGGTTATATGGAACTTCGGGAAGGCTATTTCTCAAAGTGTCATCTTTGCATAGATATTAGAAAATACCTTGTTGTAAAGAAAGAATTTAAGGAGCTGAAACCAATAGAATTCTATTTGCATTTGAAGTAGAGAAGATAATTAAAAAGCTTTCTCCTCAATTATTGTTTTTCTTTCCAAATCAAAAATTTTAGCTATTTTTTCATCAAAATCCACTAAGCTAAAACTGGGCGAGTAACCCTTTTTATCTTCTTTCTTTAAATGGCCCGGATTTAAAATTAAAACTCCTTCTCTATCTTCAATTTTGGGAATGTGAGTATGGCCAACAAAAGCTAAATCAACTTCTCTTTTAGCGATTACCTCTTCCGGCTTTAAGTCTTTCGCCAAATTATTTTTATGGGATGTCTCGGTATGGCTAATTAAAACCTTCTTTCCTTTAAAGGTTTCAATCAGTCGATTTGGGATAGCCGGATCCTGATAATAAGAACTAAATACTCCGGGAACTTTGATCACCCTTAGAGGAAACTTTTCCAGAATCTTGGTATCATCATAATCATCTCCCAGATGAACCAGGATCTGGGCTTTCTCATTCTCAAAAAGATATTTAGCTGCCCTTTCCAAATTTTTCAGATTTCCGTGACTGTCACTGAAAATACCTATTTTCACTCTACTCTCCTTGTAGTAATTTAAAAGGAAAATTTTTTTCTACAGTCTTTGCAGAACTCTTTCTTCTTAAGGTCAGTGTCAGAAAGGCTGTTGGAAAAATGCATTACACATCCAGGATTCTTGCGTAGAATTATACAGGATTAGAGAACTTTTTGCAACAGGACTGACTAATGAGCTTATTCCACTAAATTAAATTCTCGAGCAAATGGCCTTGTAGAGAATAGCCACACTGCCAAGGGGACTCTGTAACCCATTTTGCTCTCTAAACCAATTGAATTGTTCCTCTCTGAAACTCAAGATAAGGGGTATTTCAGGAAATAATTTTTTTAAGGGCGGTAGGGGATCCTAGAAGCACTTGATTTTTGCTAGGAATCAAGTAGAATAAATCTCAAGCTCAGTAGGAAACTCACTAGAGAAGGTAAAAGAAATAAAAAATCTTGTGACTAAATTGTGACCATTTTATGTCAAAACAGGTAAAAATACATCAAAGTAAATTGAAACATCCAAAGACTTGAAATCCTTATCAGGAGCATAATAGCTTAAAAATAAGTGGCTAGATGGGAAGGAGCAAAAAGGACTAATTTGGTTCCGAGGGTTCGAATCCCTCCCTCTCCGCCACGAATCGCATCTCGTTGCTCGTCGCTCGTATCTCGTGACTCGAAAAAACGGCAGACTTTAAGCTACATATGTAGCGGTCGGATTTATCCGACTTTTATTGTTCGTATCTCGTACCTCTCCCAGGGGAGAGGGAAAAAGCACATCGTGCTTTTTCGGGTGAGGGGGACAAAGTGAAGCGATGCTACCTGCTAAATGCTATATTGTTGATCCGAACACTCAATTTAACTCAGACTCAACTTGCCGAGAGGATCAATGGCAAACAGAAAAGCATTTCTGGTTATGAAACCGGGGCCACACTGCCCTCCCTACGGACTCTAATCAAAATCGCCAAAGTCCTCAAAAAACCAACTAGTTATTTTTTGGATGATTAAAGAGAATGTAGCGCTGATCTCCCTCAAGATGATAACAATAAAAGGTTACAAGCCCAGGCTTCGCTTAGAGCCGTGTATAAACGAAGTAGTTTGGTTATTTTAAGTTAGGCGACATTGCACAATATTATTAAGGTGAGGAGGAATAGACGTGACTCAAGTCTATATTTCAGCACCATTTAGAATACACTCGTCTGAAGTAAAAGGAAGGGAATACGGAGTCCTCAATAGTGAGAATTTTAAGCAGTTTTTGGAAAGTGTTGAGCGATTAATAAATGAACTGGGGCTTAAGGTTTGCTTGCCACATAGAGATCAAGGACAGTGGGGAAACATTTACATTCCCCCGGAGGAGATTACAGAGATCTGCTTTAATTTAATCCGCTCAAATGACATATTAGTTGTTTTTCCGGGGAAGAGCAGGGGTGTCCATATAGAGATAGGTTATGCCGCTGCTTTGGGCAAAAAATTGCTTGTCTTTCTTTCTAAAGATGAAAAGGAAAGTACATTACTTAAGGGTATTTCGCGTATAACCGAGATGAAGGTCTTCCGATATAAATCCATGAGTGAGATAATGAAGGTTTTGAAAAACGAGTTACCAAGACTAACAGCTTCAATAGCCTCACAAAGTCAGAAGGAGTATTAATATGCGAACTAATGATAACCCTGCCATACTAGCTCCGACACCAGACATCATTCTTCAGGAATTGAGATTCGAGAACTATTTGCCAGCTGGGCAAGAGCTTGAAGATATAAAAAAAGGTGTACATTCGGCTCTCACAAAAATGATAGAAGAACCAACCAACTATCGAGGTCATATAGAAAAAGCAAAACAGTTTCTCAAGGTATTGTGGAGGAAGTACGACTGCAAAAATATTGTAGAAGTTTTTGAGGCCTTCATAAAAATAGAGCCTGTGTTGATAGATATGGAAAGGGATGAAGGAGTTGGTTTTAGGTATAGAGATCATTCTGTTCACACATTCCATGTTTTTATATTTGGTCTACGAATCATATCAAAGCTAATTGATAGAGTTGGTGATAAGCAAGTGGCAAAATTGCTCAAGGTAAAGCCGGAGAGGATTCATAAATTCATTCCTTCCTCTCGAGATTACGATTACAAAGAAAGGTTGTTCTATTTGTGGTCTTTAATGTCGACGTTCCATGATATAGCTGTACCTCTTGAACATCTGGATATCATTCGCAATGGACTTAACAAATTCTCAGAACAATTCGATCTTGATATAGAAGGGCCCTATTTGCAGCGAGATTTATTGGTTGCTGGTATAGACAGCTATTTTGCGCTTCTCAGCAGGATTTTCCAAGGGAAAGTGAGCCTTGATAACGAAGGGGTCTGTTATAAGCAAGATAAGGAAAACCTCTACGTTAAAAATATTCTTGCAGGAGAGTTCGTTAGTAACGACCACGGGGTCTTAGGCGGGTATATGATGTACAAAACTATAGAGAAAACTTTCCTATGGGGGACGTCACCTAAACATACATTTAATGACATGAATTTATTTAATAGTTATGCAAGATATGTCCTCTCGCAAGATATTGCCAGGGCGGCACTGGCAATATCCTTACATAACCTCAAACGTATTCCTCAAAGTGAAGGACCTCTATTTCTTCCTTTGCGTTTTGATGAATACCCTCTCGCTTTTATTCTTATTCTTTCGGATGGTATTCAGGAGTATCTACGATGGGAGGGTTCTTCTAAGCAAGGAGGGACCAAGTTTAGCAGCTTTCCTGCACTTGAGTTAGAAATAAATTCGTCTAGACTCAAGCTTGAAGTAGTGTATTACTTGGGCCCTGAACTAATTCAAGAGGAATTTTTTGTTGGACAAGCACAGTCTTTGGCACGCATGGTAGGTGACAGTATTCCGGAAACCCTCGTCGATGCTGCATCTGTTCTATGCAGTGTGTTAAGCAAAGGACTGACAAAACAAATCCTTCTAGATGGCAACTTTACACTGATGCTTACGGTTATGCAAGATGGACAAGAGCTCCTTATGCGCAAAGTGGGGTAGTAAATGGAAATGAACAACAAAAATAAGATGCCTAAATTGACAATACCTGTAGCCGTTGCCGGTATTCTTAAGGGTGATAAGATTTTACTCTTGAAGCGAGCGCGCCAACCCTTTAAAGGCCTGTGGAGCCTCCCTGGAGGAAAGATTAAATTTGGTGAATTTGCTAACGAGGCAATAAGACGAGAAGTAAAAGAGGAGACATCGATAGAACTATCCTCTGCGAAATACATGGGGATAGTGTGTGAAAGGGTACTCAAAGACAATTCTGTGGTTGCGAGTCATATAATCTATGTGTTTTCATGTGAGCCTCAGAGTGAGAATCTCATTAGTTCGGAAGAAGGGGAAGCACGATGGTTTGGCCGTCAAGAAGTTTTTTTGCATGCAGATGATATAATCCCAACAGATTTTCTGATAATAAAGGAAATGATCTTGAATGGTTCCGGTGGTTCATATAATTGTTCTGTTGAGCAGCGAGGCAATAAATACAAAATAACGGAATTTGTTAAAGTGCGATGAAGACGAAGGGGATAAATAAGTGCGCAAGTGTGTGTGTTTCCAAAATTTAATGTAACATCGCCTAACAGCGGATAAAAAGCTTCAGTACGCTCCGCCCAATTCTCCTTCGGCAACTTCTTTCATCCGCAAAACGTTGTGTGAAATTCTTCTAAGGTTAAAGGTGTATTGAGGAGGTAGTTAAGAATGAATGAAAAGGTAGTGAGTTGCGAAGCAGATATTGACCAAAAATATGAGATGCTAACCGAGAAACATGAAATCGTAAAATCTCAATTAGACAAAACGATGAAAGAGTGGGTGTTTAGATTGATTTCCGGGGGCATCCCAAGTGATTGCTATAAGGCAATTCCCCAGAGAGGTAATACGGTTCACATAATAACATTGCAGGAGTCAACTTCGAGTGAAGAATACTCGTTCTTATGGGTCGTGCATGGGAGGATGAGGTCGACAAGCAAAGGTGTCCAAGATGTAGGGGATTGGGTTCGGAGGAAAGAGAAATACGAGAAGTCCCCGGAAGGACACACACGGTTGTTTCTATTTGCTCCAAGTGCAGAGGAAGCGGGTGGATTCACAGAACATAGACTTCCAAGTCTGCAGCCTCACATCGAAAGGAAAATAGGGACAGCGATCATTTTTATGACAGATTGATCGTTGCATATAAACTTGTGGCATGCCGCGACTATCAAGAGCTGGGCAACAGGTTTCCCTCGTCATGCTATTCAGAGGAGACATCATTAGGAGCATCTTCTTGAAGATATTCGCATAATGTCCTATAAGTAAGAATCAATAAATGGTTGCTGTCCCTATTAATGTATTTGAAGTTATATTTTAACACTATGATCATATTAGTAAATGCGCTGGGCTTCGGGAACGCCCGACTGTTTTGCGAGGCGGTTGTGTTAAATATGAGTAAATGTAATGGGGTATAGAAGTTCAGGCAATGAAGAAGATAGCTAAAAAATTTCAAATATCCATTATGAATTGGTATGCGCGTGAGGGCAGGTGTTTGTCCTGGAGGGATACAACCGAACCATTTAAGGTATTAATTGCAGAATTTCTCTTACAAAAAACCGATGTTGAAAAGGTAAAGCCTGTTTATAAAGAATTTATACACCGCTGGCCTTCGCCGCAGCTTCTTTCAAAAGCAAGAATTTCATCCATATCTAAAATTATTCAACCTTTGGGATTGAATTATAAAGCAAATAGGTTAAGATCAACTGCAAAAGTAATAGTGGAAAAGTTTGGCGGCAAGATTCCTGAACTAGAAGACAAACTCCTTGAACTTCCTGGTGTAGGACGGTATATTGCTTCTGCTGTTGAGTGTTTCGCATTTAACAAACCGAAAGCTGTTTTGGATACAAACGTTATTAGAATTCTTACCAGAGTCTTTGGAATAAAGTCAGAAAAGAGCAGACCAAGAGATGACCCTCGACTTTGGAGTTTTGCTCAGACACTTGTCCCTGCAAATGATACAAAAGAATATAACTGGGGACTGATTGATTACGGTGCTTTTGTCTGTAAAAGTAAAAAATCGCTGTGTAGTGAATGCATACTTTATAATATATGCATGTTTTGCAGAAAGATAAAATCCGAGGCAAAAAGCATATGAGAGAAGAAAATCTTAATTTAAGAGCTGTAGATTTATTTGCCGGTGCCGGCGGTTTATCATTAGGATTTGAAAATGCCGGTTTTGAAGTTGTTTTTGCTGTTGAAAATGATATCTGGAATGCAGAGACTTATAGAATGAATCGGAATGGAAAAAATAGGGAAGTAATACTTTCAGATATATCTCAAATAAACTTGACTGATGCCCTCAAGAAATTTAGATTGAAGAAAGGAGAAATTGATATTTTACTAGGCGGACCACCGTGTCAAGGATTTTCATTTTCTAATATGAAAACCCGCACCATAGATAATCCTAAAAATCACCTTTTTAGACAATTTCTTAAAGCAGTAAAAGAAATATATCCAAAGTGGATATTATTT
This sequence comes from Candidatus Aenigmatarchaeota archaeon, assembly GCA_030615205.1. Classification (GTDB taxonomy): domain Archaea; phylum Aenigmatarchaeota; class Aenigmatarchaeia; order CG10238-14; family SCSR01; genus JAUWZS01. The sequence goes on from JAUWZS010000006.1 coordinate 8,542, forward strand.
GAGAATGTTTCTGGTATTGTAAATTTTGAAAAAGGGAAAGTAATAGAAATTATTAATTCTGAACTCAGAAATCTAGGATATTTATGTACATGGGACGTTCTAAATTCTGCAGATTATGGCGTACCCCAAATGAGAAAGCGATTTTTGCTAACAGCCAACAGATTGGGAATTAAGTTTTCGTTTCCAAAGCCTGCCTTCGGAAATGGGAAAAAACCATGTATAACAGTTAAAGATGCTATTTCTGATCTGGCTTTACTTAAGAACGGGAACAACATTGATTCACTGCCGTATTGTTATAATGGTTCAAAACTTTCTAATTATCAGAGAGATATGCGGAAAGATTGGGGTAAAAATTATTGCCTGAATAACTGGATAACTAAAAACAGCGATTTAATTGTTAAACGGTACAAATTTATTCCTCCAGGAGGTAATTGGCAAAATATACCTGCTTATTTGATGAAAAATTACAAAAATAAAAGTAACTGCCACAGCGGTATATATAAGAGGTTGAAGTTGGATGAGCCTTCAATTGTGATAAGTAATTTCAGGAAAAATATGCTTATTCACCCTGAGCAGGACAGGGGTCTGTCAGTTAGGGAAGCTGCCAGGCTTCAGTCTTTTCCAGATTGGTATGTATTTTACGGCAGATTAGGCTCTCAGCAGCAGCAGGTTGTAGATGCTGTACCGCCGCTTCTCGCTGAAATACTTGGAAATAGAATAATGAAATATATAATAGAGTGTTGAATAATGAATGATGTTGTAAAAAATATAATCTTGTCAGATGAAAGAATGAGGGAAATTTTCGATAGAATAATGGAAAAAGAGCGTTTTTATTGGAAAAAATTTGGAGGAAACCCAGCGGATGTTTTTAAATGGCTTAATAATTTTCTAGATGAGAATGAAATTTATCTTGCATTAGTTTTAGCTGATAATATTCTATATTACAATATGGACGAAGTAAGATATTTGTGGAGATTAATTCTAACAAACAGAGTAAAGAGATATCTGTTTGATGATATTTTTGGGAAAGATTATCCCGGGACGCTTGAAGATATCGACAACAAGTTTATTAATTTTATAAGAAATGAATGCATTTTCATTGGGTTTGGTGAAATTTATAAAAGCGGCCCACATATGATTTATGTCTTTAAACAAGCGGTATCAGAGATAATTAAGAAAGAAGATATGTGCTTTATAGAATACTCAAATTTTCTATCTTCTTCTAATGAAATAGATTTAAGAGACAAGAGAATAATTTTTCTATTAGATGATTTTATTGGGACCGGGAATCAGTCTGTTAAAGAATGGAATAAAAGAATAATTATAAGCAAAAATTACAAAAGAAATCGACATATTAGATTCTTATATACAGCTTTGACCGGTTTTCTGGCGGGAGTGGACAATATCGAAAAACATACGAATATGGAAGTAATTTTGGGAGAGCAATCTATGGATGACAGTTTTAGGTGTTTTAGTGATGGCTCCCTGATATATAAAGATGCAACAGAAAGAGAAAAAGCAAAAGAAATTATGGAAAAAGCAGGAAAGGTGCTTTATAAATATCCATTAGGCTATGAAAACGACCAGGCTGCTATTGCTTTTCACTATAACACTCCAAACAATAGTTTACCGGTAATCTGGAAAAGAATGGACGACGGAAGCTGGTACCCTTTATTTGAGCGGTTTGAATAGGAGGAAATGAAATGGATGAATATATAAAGAACAGATTTAATGAAGAAAGACCTTTTGATGTTGTGAGGGCAGAAGATTTCGCCGGAGACCTTTACGAATTTTATGAGCCGCTTGAAGAATTAATAAGGAGGACCTCGGGGGTGGATATCACTGGTAGCAGACCCGTGTTTTTAATTGGAGGAAGAGGGACAGGCAAAACTATGGTTCTGAAATTTTTGAGTTTAGAAATGCAGTTGAAAGATTTCATAAAAAATACCCCTAATCACAATAAACCAATAGAAAAGTTAAGTGTGGATGAAATGAAGGCATTTTTAGACACGAAAAAATTTATAGGGATTTACTTGCGCTTTAAAACAACAGAATACGATTCCATGAAGGGGGATATTACCCAATTTTTTAAGCCGTATCTATCTATAAAAGTAGCAGAGGAGATATTTAAAACTTTGGTGACTTTCAAATCTTCCGGACTGCTCTCTAGCGAATATGAAGTTAAAATCGCAAAATACTTTATCGACCAAATTAGAGAGCCTAGACCGAAAGTTGAAGATAGTTTTAATGGTGTTTTGAAATTAATTGGAGATATTTTTTCACAATTTGAAACTATTTTCGAAAAGCATTCATTTTGTTCTATCAATGAAATAAAAAAAGGTTACAGTATTCCGGTAGTGATTTCCAAAAATATTATCTTTGGTTTACCAGACTTTATATTTTCTGAACTGGATTTCTTAAAAGGTAAGAATCTTTTTATTCTTCTGGATGAATTGGAATACTTAAATGATTACCATAAGCAGTGCATCGGACAGTTCATAAAGGCCAGCGACGAAACATCAGTGATATTTAAAGTTGGCTCTCGTTATATGCCCAAAATACTTCCTGTCGGAGAAAGTAGCGAAGTAGTTCAGGAGCCTCATGATTTTAGAAAAATCAATATTACAGATGTACTAAATGCTGCACACAGCGGCAAAAAAGTAGAATACCGTAACCTTATAAAAAATATATTAAACAGACGTTTGTCAAAAAGTAGCTACTTTAAGGATAGGGGAATAACAGACATAGAACAGTTATTTCCCAACATAACAATTGAAAAAGAAGCAGTAGAATTAGTTAATGGCCGAGAAAAACACTGGGGAAAATTCAGAACTTTCTTGAAGAATTCGGGATTTGAAGAAAAAATTGATAATATTATAGACTGCCTTAAGTGTCCAAGTAAGCCTATTATTGAAAAGCTGAATATGCTTTTATACTACAGAGGAAAATCTCCACAAAAAATCAAAAAGATGTGTGAAGAGTATCTAAGCGGAAAAAATGAGCAGTATACCCACCTTTACTCAAAAAATGCTCTCAATCTTTTATTTCAGCTCTACAGTGACTATCCCCCAAATGAGAAAAAATATGTTGGCATCGATGTTTTTATCCATTTATCATCGGGAATAGTTCGATTTGCTGTTGAATTATGCAATCAAGCATTGACTGTTGCTTATAATTTTGAATACGAGCCTGGGAGGGGAAATCCTGTTGATAATAGGTACCAAGATATTGGGGCAAAAAAACATGCTGAACTTCAATATAGTGAAATAACAGGAATCCCAAAGAATCTGGGTTTGAGAGTTCAGGATTTCGTAACAGAAATCGGAACGATATTTAGAAAGCTTCATTTGAACCGCTATTTAGTTGAGCCTGAACCTACTCATTTTGAGACATGTTATTCTGAGGTAGAAGAAGACGAAGCAAAAAAAGTTTTCGATGAGGCTCTAAGCTATTCCTGCTTGCAGAAAAAACCTCCAATGGCCCCAAAAGATTCCTATGAAACAAAGAAGGATGATTTTCTTATCAACAGAGTTTTTGCTCCCTATTTTAAAATTTCTTATAGAGTACGAGGCAGAACATATATATCAGCTTCTCAAATCAGCAGTCTTATTACGGGAGACATTGAGAAAAAAAAGAAAACTCGAAAAGAAATAATTAAAAAAAACACGAAGAAAAAAAAGATTGATATTGGTATTCAGCCAACATTTTTCGATATGGATGAGGTAGACAAAAATGAGATTGATTGAAAATTTATCTATCCTTCGTATAAAAGAATTTTTATCTCAGCCGAGAAATTGGGATATTTTCATAACCTGTAGCAGTTTTGAGGAAAGATGCAAAAAGAGCAGTGATATTTTGTTGGATAAAAAAGTGAAAATAGGGACTGCTATAATTTTTAATTATAAAGAGACTGATTCAGAAAATAAGAAAGAAGAAAACATCAAAATTATGAAAGGAAATTTGAAACAGATTTGCAAGTATGTTCGTGTTTTTGATACAGAGAGCGTTTCTCTGCCTTCTAAGGGAATAAAGAAGTTTTTGATATTTCTCAAGGAGAAAAAAATTGATTTATTGAATAAACGAATAATCATTGATATAACGGTATTCACTAAAGGGTATTTTTTTCTTCTTTTTAAGGTGCTAAGAGAAAAACTGAATTTGCACGAATTTTATGTTGTTTACACACAACCAGAGAAATACAAAAGCAAAAGTGCTGACAGGAATGAGATAATTTTGACAGAAGGACTTGACCGAGTTGAATCTATTCCAGGTTTTGCAGGTTCCTCTGTGAATCGCAAAGATGCTCTAATCGTAATTCTAGGATTTGAAGAAAAGAGATCAAAAGAAGTATTTAACAGTGTTAATTCAGAATTGACTTATGCTGTAGGTGGATTTCCATCATTTCAACCAGAATGGCATAAAATAAGCATGGAAGCAAACCTGTCCTTTTTACAAGAGTCAAGAGCATCCGATCATTTATTTTTCGCTCCCGCTGTTGACCCTTTTGAAACAATGAATACTGTATCGCAAATAGTTAAAGAAATTGAGAGTAATAGTAGAAATACAAATATTATCATTTCACCTCTTGGAACTAAAGTTCAAGCATTTGGAGTCTTGCTGTATGCTTTGGGAAATAAAAAAATAAAAGTTATTTATCCATTTCCGTCTGTTTATAAGTCGGATTATTCTTATAAATATGGGCCAACTTGGATTTTTAAAGTTAACTTAAACAAATTAATTGGAAATTGACAATGAAAATCATTAAGTAAAACTGATAATGAATCAATTAAGAGATAAAGAATTATATTCTATTGTGACTGAGAACCAGATAAAAGGATTTTGCTTGGAAGGTCTCATTTCTGCACTTTTTTCAGCGAATAATTGGTTTGTCGAGAACAATGTTATTGCGCTAAAAACACCCGACCCCATTCCAAGATATGAAGTAGATGTCTGGGCATCTAAAATTTTACCCCAATACAAAGAAGAATGGAAATTTGTCAGTTGTAAAAATGTAAAAGACAGCAAACATCTTAAATCCGCTTCTGAAGAAATTCATTCTCATATTTATATGAACTATCGAGACCGCTTAAACGGAAGAGTTTCTATCCGAGGCTATCTGGCTTTTGCCAAAGAAACTGCAAGGGACGACAGTATTTTTGAAAACCTAAAGGTTGTTTCTCCCCTAACCTTAGATATAGAAAATATGATTTATGGTTTTGTAAGATTTGACGAATTAATGCCTAAAGAACCTTTTGTTTTATTATACTTGTTGTTTTTTGCTATAGTCAAGTATATTGCACAAAACTCTTACACCTTGCAGAAGCTTAGACAAACAGGTTGCGCAGAGCATGAACTAGTTTCGCTGGCTAAGTATAAATATAATATCAAAAAGAGCTTGACATGGGAGTTAGATACAAAACTTAGGTTCTACGAGCTTTTTCGTTGGTATCAATCTGATCCCAAATTGGCACACAAGGTTACATGCGCTATCGCGGAACGACAAAACTGCACAAGAGAAGTAGCGAAAAACGACTTCAATGTGCAGTTTGCCTATTATCTACAAATACAGAATAAAATGCTATCGATAGTTTCGGCAATTAGAAATGCATTGAGTGTAGCATATACCCCAACTCAGTTTTCAGTTCGATCTGCCAACCAGCTTGTAAAGAGACTCATTAAGTGGAAATTGAAAATTGTACAAGACTCTTCCGTCCCTAGTTCAATAATACCGCAATTTCAATTTCTTTTTAATGTGTTAGGAGGTACGATATTTGATACTGAATTTGATAATAGAATTTTAAAGCGGTGTCTTGGTCTTGATATTCAATATCTCTATAGAAGTATAGAGTATTTCGAGGAATTATTTTCTCTAAAAAAGGGTAATAAATGGTTTTTATCTTATAAAAACGGCAAAGATCCAGGGAAATTTTATATGCTGAGACCAGTATTTATGAAAAACTACGCTTTCTTTTCCAGATACTATCTGTGCATTAGCGAAGGAGTAAAACCCAAAGAATATTACGAACCCGGATGTGCATATATAGTTAAGTTAGTTAGGCAAATAGACAGAGAATGGAAAATCTTTGATCGATTCTCACTTTGCAAAGATAAAGTTTTTTTAAATCTAATAGATAAGTTTGGAAATTGAACGGTGTTTCTCTCCTTCGCTCTTTTTCTCCAAATAATTTCTCTATATGAGGTTAAATCAAAATGAGAGTAGAGCTACTTTCTATATCCCAAAATGCAGAAAAATTGATAGAGAGCGCCGGAAGAACGGCTTATCTATCATTTAAAAAACAAAGTAGAGGAATCACAAAGAGATTTATAAGAATGCTTATTAAAAGTGGACACTTATCAGTTTTGGAACATGCATATGCAACTTTTAGAATCAAGGGCGGCTCAAGAGCATTCACGCACCAGGTAGTTAGGCACAGACTTTGTTCTTATACTCAGCAGTCGCAGAGATATGTGGATGAGCACAATTTTAACTATATTGAACCAGATAGCAATTAAAAATAATAAAGATGCACATTCTCTCTTTATTGAGTTTATGAGCAGGGCAAAAGAAGTTTATGCCAAGTTGCAAAAATTAGGCATCAAAAACGAAGATGCAAGATTCGTTCTTCCTAATGCTGTTGCAAGTGAAATAGTAGTTACCGCAAACTTTAGGGAATGGCGTCATATAGTCGAATTGAGAGGCAGTCCTGCTGCACAATGGGAAATAAGAAAAATAGTAATTGAAATTTTGAAAATACTAAAAAAGCATACGCCTACAGTATTTGAGGATTTTGAAATTGATGAAAAAAACGAAGTTATAAGAAGGATAAAAATATGATTTGTGAACATACCCTGCAAAATAGTCACCTAGTACAGTACAAAAGGTTCGGCTTTCGAGCTCACCCCATTTTTTGATCCGTAAAAACTTCCTTTATGCTCGAAACGTTATCCAACAGTCCTTTCTTTGATGCAAATCTCAAAGATATTGTTCCTTAGCCTTATCCCGCATATCTGCGACTTTGGGATCCAAACTTTCGTACCGTTGTCGATCAATATAGCTTTGTGAGTTTCGTGTAGGATTCGCACTCGGGCCCATACATATTTTTCTTTGAGATACAAAAGATTGTAAATGCTAAATGGCCAGAACATAGAGCTACCTCCTTTTGTACTTACAAGCTTTCATGGTAGTTCTCTTATTGATATTTAAGCTTTTGGCTATTTGTTGGTAGGACATTCCCAATGAACGCAATTGGGTTGCTTTTTTGGATAGTTTTTGATATAAATAGGGTTGGTGGACAGGGAATATTTTGATATGGGCGGTTATTTCAGCAGAGGTTCGAATTGGTTGCTCACCTGCCCCCATTAATAGTACTTACTTGTTAAGTTAGAGGTACAAAAGCACCCAGATGAAACTATTCATATCTTTTACAAGGGAGAAGAGTTTCCCTTTAAACCTATTATTCCTCAAGAAGATGAAAGATACGCTCCTTCTCAAAAGGAAACTTTACTGGTAGGGGTATGACATTTTTATTTTGCAGAAAGGGTGACATAATTACTTTGCATTGACAGATTCAATTTGCAGGGTTGCTATTTCTCCACAAAGTGGCATAATAGAATAAGTTTTTTTGTAGACCAAGGGGAAGAAAGAATTGAATAAGATGAACCTAGACAGAATAACCTACGAGACTAATTTCTTAGAGAATGTAATTTTTAGAATTGATTATTCGCCTATTTTAAGAATGATAAAAGAGACTCCAGCCGATTTTCAAACAAAAATCAAAGGCAAATTCCCTCGTTTACGGGAAGAAACTATTATTGAGTTGTCAAGGGGTATCACTAAGAAGTCTGATACAGAGTCTCAAAGCCATGAAGAGAAACAAATTAGGCCGGTTTGGAAATTTTTCTCAAAGGACCAAACGCAAATGGTCGAATTAACGTACAATACCTTAGCTGTTGAGTTTTCTAAATACTCGAATTTTGAGGAGTTTAGAGACTCTGTTGAGCATGCATTCCACTCTTTTAGTGAGATTTACCAATCCATTGATTTAAAGAGATTAGGGCTTCGGTACATTAATCACATCGTTTTGGAGAAAGGTAACCCATTCGATTGGAAAAATCTTGTGAACCCTTCTTTGACGCATTTTGTGGATAATTTCTTCGATGATAAGAAGGATCTAGCCAAAGCGCTAAGTAGAATTACTACCAATAAGGAAGACTTCGAGATGAATTTCTTATGGGGATGGCACAACACAGAATTTCCCTCAAAAATAGCGCGTCGACAATTCATTTTGGACTACGATTGTTACACCCATGATGTTGAGGAGCAAAACGTTGTTAATTTGATAGAAAAATTTCATGACCAAATTCACTCTTATTTCGAAAAATCAATAGGTGATGATCTTAGAAAAATAATGAAAGGAGATTCCCAGTGAATAATGATTCCAAAGACCAATATGCACATTATGTAGATTTTGCTGCGGGGGCAACGACTACTCATATTCCCACTGAGCAAATCCCTGAAGACAAATTTGAGGATGATAAATTAGAAGAAAAAAGGACAAGAGCATATTCTAGAGTTGTGGGTTATGTTAAGAAGCAAGATTGACAGACTATATGAAATACACCCTGGTGAGAGAGTATGCCAGGGAGACATTTTTAGAAACGTAGACTTCGAAGTAGTTACTGAAGAAAAAGTTATAGAAAATGGATACCCTTATGTCGTGGTTATTTCTCAGGATTGCGATTTGCAGTTTGGGGTAACCAAAGAAGATAATTCTGAATTGAATGGAGAGTTACGGTTATCCCATCAGTTCTTGCCAAACATTTTATTCCTACCCGCTTTTCTAGCAGAACACGTGAGAAGCGGTGAACATCTTGAGGATTTATACGGAATTAAACAAGAACACATCAACAGTACAGATTGGAAACTTATTAAGCAGAACAGAAATGAAAGATACCATTATCTTCCGTCTTATCTGGATTTTCAAATTCCTGAATTAGCAATCGATTTTAAACATTATTTTTCTTTACCCACCGAATCATCTATAGTCCGGCAACTCAATAATTCTTATCTGGCCACCGTTAACGAACTATTTAGAGAAGATCTCAGTCGACGATTCTCTAACTATCTAAGCAGGATACCGCTGCCCGAGGTTCAGTAGAAGGATTAGATGCAGTAATCCTCAACGGTCAAGGCTTCACATAAATCTTAAGGACAATCGATTTCAGGGACACAATATTTAGCTGTCATTACTCTGGAAGTTAAGACCAGAACTGCCAAAGAATAACGCTCTGGATAAAATCCTATGTATTATCCAACAGTACTTTCTTTAACGTAAATCTCAAAGATATTGTTTCTTAGCCTTATTCCATATATCCGCGACTTTGGGATCCAAACTTTCGTACCGTTGTCGATCAATATAGCCTTGTCAGTTTCGTGTAGGATTCGCACTCGGGCCCATACATATTTTTCTTTGGGTAAATGAGATTGCCACGCCTTCCTTCGGAAGACTCGCAATGACGGAAAATGTCTAGCCAGGACATAAGACTACCTCCTCGTATTTGCAAGCCCTTATGACAGTTCTCTTATTGATACTTAAGCTTTTAGCTATTTCTTCATAAGACATTTCCAACAAACGTAGTTGGGTTGCTTTTTTGGATAATTTTTGATATAAATAAGGTTGGTGGACAGGGAATATTTTGATACGTGCGGTTATTT
>JAUWZS010000036.1 GCA_030615205.1 Candidatus Aenigmatarchaeota archaeon
ACCGGTCCACCAACACACTTGAAAAAGCTTTACTTAACGAGACATTTTTGTCGTTCCTCAGGTAAAAACCTTTGACAAATTCCCCCACCCGTCCGGGAGTAATTATACCCAGGTACATACCAGTTAAATACATAAGGAAAGCAGCTTTGAAACCATAATCAATATCCTGCATTTTAAGCAGATACTGCCATCGGTATGTCTTTATTGCGATTAAAGGAGCGGTAAGAAGAAAAGCAAATGCAATGTAGAAAACCCTTATTCCAGAAAATATGACAAGAATATCTAGCACATTTACTTTTGTCAAAACAAATCCAAATATGGCTAAGCCAATTATCCACGCATAAGTTTTTTTATGTATATGCTTCATTAGAATTTGGTGCTCTTTGCAATGCTGTTTCCTTTTGAGTACCAATAATATTATGCACTCCGAGAAGGGTTCACCATCAATTCTTGAGAATAACGGTGATAGAAGACGAAGTGGCCTGTACCTTTCCATTTATGAGATATAACAACATTGGTAAACCCAAATGGAGTTCTCCAATCAATTTTTTGGAACCACTTCAATAACAATAAAGGGGTCTTATTTGGTACAATTGATCCCATAGTACATGAAGCAATAATTTTTAATCCACAAAGTTGTACAAGTCCTTTCATATATCTTAACGAAAACTTTACTGTACCATGTTCCTCCCGGATTATCATGGAAAAAAGCAACATAAAGGGATTATTTCTGTTTGGTTCAGATAGTATAACAAACTTCTTACTTACTCGCTTCATCTCTCTTAGTGCAATTATTGGGTGCTTTATATGATGTAACAAATCTGAGCAAAATACAATGTCAAACGTATCATTCTTGAAAGGTAAAGAAAGAGCAGAACCCTGTACCAATGAGTTACAGGGATTTCTTGATAGCATATATCTTGAATAATCCAATTCAGTTACATCACAAAACTTTGAAAAGTAATATCCAAAAAATCCATTTCCGCAGCCCACGTCTAAAACTTTTGTATCTTCTGAAAAACTTAACGTACTTTTAATAAGATCAATTTTCGGACATACAAAAGCCTCAATCACCGGATGCCAGGGCATCCTCCTTTTTCTGTTTTTCTCCCAATAGCCCTTTTGAAATACCTTATTATTATTCGTCATAGTTGTCAGTCGGCTATTTTCACAATCTTCACCAAGTAATGGATGCCATAACCGATTTTCTTAGTGTACATAATCCGACCCCGCCGCATAAGGCTTTGTATGTCTTTATTAGTAAACAAATGGTTTCGAAGCCTTTTTGATTCTTTTGAAAAAGGTTTGAGTTTAAGATAGAGCTTAGTGTAAAGAACCTTGATCAGATGATATCTCGGCAAATCAAACCAAATAGCACCCCCCTCTCTCACCACCCTTAACATCTCTTTAACTGCATCTGCAAACATCTTTTTCTCTGGAAGATGGGTCATAATACCAATTGCAATCGCCTTGTCCATTGTTTTATGCCGAATTGGAATATTTAATATATTGCCCTGAACGAAATTCGGTCTTGAAGCCTCCATCCTCTTTCTACATACTTCAATCATATTCTCAGAAATATCGATTGCAGTGACATCAGCGCCTTTTTCGAGAAGTGCCAATGTATATGCTCCTGATCCAGGACCAATCTCAAGTATTTCTTCGCTCTTCTTTGGATCTACTTCTGCAATAACTTCCTTAAGTCTTTTACTCATGAGTCTCTGTTTGAGACCATTCTTATAATAAATCTCACTGTATCTTCTGGAGATGCTCTGAAATCCTTCCCTTAATTCTCTCCACTGGCCTTCCATCTACTCAGCTCTTTTCCTTTACACCATCCTTACCATATAAGCACCCTGAACTCTGTCCTAGCCTTTCTTTTGAACTCCTCAAAATGATCTAACTTCCACTATATCCTTGACAATATCTCTTGGACGCGTATAAAAGCTCTTGTATGCATATCTTGACAATCCGAGCAGGTCCTCTCCTGTAGGGTGCTCTTCCCATAATTCTGGAAAAAAACCTTTGTCAGGCATTTACATTCCCGTTATGACTATATGCCAAGGGGCTTTTTGAACCAGGTGTAATTTCCAACTGCTCCGGCAAAGACGCAATTGACAAATACGAGGACTAACGATAGGCTTACCACTATTTCTTTGCTAAGTCCTATAACGGAAAGAAGAGCAGTTAGGGTTGCTTCTCGGGTCCCCAGTCCAGAGATAGAAACAGGGACTAGAACGGCTGAACTCGTCAAGAAAATGCAAAATGTCAGAAAAAAATGGTACTACCATATTTAACGATTTGATGATGAAATAACATCGGGGTATAAAAAACAACATATACGGGACCAGTTGCTAACAAACAGCTAAGCGTAGTTTTTCAGTCGTTCAATCCCCGATTAGAAGCGACTCAAAGGTTTACTGATCGGCTTTTTGGCGATCCTAAGAATAGCGCGGTTATGTATACGACACATTTCTCTTACATCCTATTGTCTGCTTCGCAGGATCCCCCTGCGGTGACTATCACCGTCATAGCTTGGATGGCCGGTGATCGTCGTCTAAATGCAGCAAAAATGAGTAAATCAGGACAACCTAAGATAATTAACATGAGTAGATCGCACAATTGATCGACTAAGACACTTGAAAAAGCTCTACTTGGAAAATACTTCGGTTATGATTTAACTAAAGGCATTTTACCATTTCTTCTATTCGTCCAAGGGTAACGGTGGCGATAAATGTCCCTGCTGAATAAATCAGGAAGGTGGTTACAAAGCTATGATTACCCCCTTGCGTTTTCAACGTACATTTCCAACAAGAAGTCTTCATGAGAAACAAAGGGATGGTCAGAATGAAAGAAAGGGTCATGTGACAAGGGTTGATTCTAGAAAAAGTCAAGAGGACAGTTCGTAGGTCTATTTTTGCTAAAATAAACGTCAGAACTACGATACTAATTATCCATAGATTACTTTTTCTGCGCATCCAAGGCCTCTATAAATAGATTTTAAGCATTTTAGCAGCCAGTATGTTATAGCCTTTGAGACCCTAATTCTATGGTCCTTCACATCCTGGCTATCTGTAATCCTATTCTCACTTTTCTTCTCAGCTCGTCCCATGATTCGATTTTCAATAAGCTTTTAAAAATATAGGCAGGTTGCAAATAGAATCTTTTGTTTGCATATTTCCATAATTCAACAAGTTCATCTCTTGACAAATTCTTCTGCCACAGTTCCGGGACAAAGTCCTCCTTGGGATGGCGAGCGAACTCCTTCCAGTAATCATGGGAAAGAACCTTTTTCTCTAATCCCAGCCGGTATAAATCAGTTGCAGGAAAGGGAGTGGTAATGGAAAAAAAGGTAAAATCCGCCCCTAATTTCATGGCGAAATCAATGGTCTTCATAATCTGTTCTCTCGTTTCATAGGGAGAGCCGATCATGAAATAGGCCAGAGTGCTTATCCCTGCATCCTTAGTCATTTTAAAGACCTTTTTCACTTGATCGAGTTTGATGCCTTTCTTTAGTACTTTCAAGATCTCTGCTGTACCTGCTTCGACTCCATAGTGAATTCTTTTACACCCGGCTTTTTTCAACATTGCCAGTACATCTTCATCCATGGTATCTACTCTAGCTCGAACACTCCAGTCAATGTCTATTCCTCTTTCAATTATTTCCCGACAGAAATCAAGTGTCCGTTTCTTATTGATGGAGAATGTATCATCGTAAAAGATGATCTCTTTGATTCCAAGCTCGACACAATGTTCGATTTCCTCCACAACATTCTTTGGTGATCGGGCTCGGAACCGTTTTCCTAGATGTGGCCGATCGCAAAATAGGCATTTATGAGGACATCCTCTACTGCTCATCATGGTAGTAATAGGGGAATGTTTTGCAATCACGGAATAGTACCGATCATACGGAACTAAATGTCTATCGGGGAAAGGAAGCATATCTAAATCATCCAGCAGATCTCGGGGACCCGTGTTAATGATGTCCTTTCGATCCTTAAAAACTAAACCCTTCACCTGTCTAAGCTTTGTTTTGTCACCCAGATTTTGAATTAATTCCGTAAAAGGAATCTCTCCTTCTCCCAGTACCAGATAATCCACTTCCGTCATGTTAATGGTCTCGTAAGGATAGATATTCACATGAGGTCCGCCGACAACAACCTGTATGTTTTTATTGACCTTTTTAACCAATTTTGCCGTTAGTATAACATCTATCATAGTAAAAGTCATAGCCTGAATTCCCACTAGATCTGGCTGCCTTACTTTAATTTCCTCTTCGATTTGATCATAATCCATCCGCTCCACCTGGGTATCTAGAACTTCAATCTGGTGGTCAGTGTTTTTCTTAGCATAGCTGGCCACATACATAAGACCCAAGGGAGGATAGAAGCCGTTATCCTCCTCCTTGAATACAGGAATATTTGTTGTTACTTCATGCTTAGTTGGAGGATAAATCAACAATACTTTCATTTTACGCCCTTTCTAGTAACAATGTCTCTCAATGTTCTATGACATTTATCCAACGCAGCCCTATAGGAAATCCAACAAATGATGGATTTGTGACTGGCATCTCCCATACTCCTTGAATTAAGAGAGCTTTGATCGGTATTTTGTTCATCCAGCAA
>JAUWZS010000028.1 GCA_030615205.1 Candidatus Aenigmatarchaeota archaeon
GAGGATCCCAGGTGTCTACATAGAGAAAGAATTTTTTCTTGTAATAAAACTCCAGGTATTTTTCTGCTGCTGCCATAGTTCTTGGCGCACAGTAGTCCTCTTCGTATCTTCTTTGGTAGTTAATCCTAGGGCGTTCTCCACGCTCACTACTGGGGGAAATGAAGCGATACTGACCAAGAATCCAAGAGTAATCCTCAAATCCTCGATCGTATCCATAGCTATTCTTTATAAAAAAGGGAGTATCAACTACGCCCAGGGTGAGATAGCCTGCCTTTGCAAGAATTTGTGCCAGTATCATTTCATCTCGCGGTAAGGGTTCCCATTTCAAATAAGTAAAAGTAAATTTCCCTGTAAATAGATCTGCCCGCATAGGCATAGTAGGGAAAGAAGCGGCATAACAGCTGTCAAATTGAACGCACTCTTCGGCAAATTGATCGAGATTGGGCGTTCGAATATTCTTATTTCCGTAGCAGCCTAAATGATCCTTTCGGAAGGTATCCGAGATAATTACAATAAAATTCATTTTGCATACCTCCTCTGAGCACTGTCAAATTTCATCTTTGAGAATTAAGCCAAACTCTTTATAGAAGCAGCAAGAGACATGTACTCTTATCTTTTAGTCAATGAAGCGTCGTATAGATAAATATAAAGTTTACAGTTGGGTGATTTTTTATCTTTTTGAAGCTCCCCTCAATGACACCTTTGTCCTTGTAACCTTGGGTTATCGTCTCAGATGGGAAGTTATGATTGGTAGTGAAAAGTACATTTTTACCGAACATCTTTGTTCTTTGATAAATCTCTTTTTGGTTACGTCTCACTAAAAGAGGAAGCTTTCTCTCTCTTTATTAAGGTGTATCGATTGCTGCAGATGGATAAATCACAGCAAAATACGTATTCCCTGTCTAGAAAATCGTATTCTTAAGATCAGCTTTGCTCAATCTGGTCCTTTCTTAGAGAAGAAGACTATCCAGAATCAATTTCTGCATCTTTAACTAAGGATTCAAAATCCCTGCTCAAACATTTTCGTGACCTTCTTTTCATTCATAGGAAGTAAGATATACCCGATGGCAATTTTTCGTGACTTCCCTACTCTTTGACTGCACCGAAGGTAAGCCCGGAAATAAAATATCTCTGTGCAAATATAAATATAATAAGTACAGGAATACTTCCTAGTATAGCCATGCTCAACATCGTGTTCCATTGAGTAGTATGTTCACCTTGTTCTAGAGCTATGCCCACTGGCACCGTCCTCATGCTGTAGCTTCGAGTAAGAGCGAGCGCAAATAAAAATTCATTCCAAGCAAGAAGAAAGGTATAAACTGTGACAGAAACTATTCCCGGGAGAGCAGATGGTAAAACCACGCTCCATAGTGCACGGGAGCGAGAGGCGCCATCAATTAGGGCTGCTTCATCTAACTCTCTTGGAATTGTGTTAAAATAGGCAGTTAACATCAAAACGGCGTATGGTAGAGAAAACGAAAGATAAGTGATTATTAAACCGCCGTAGGTGTCGTAAAGTTGAAGCACAGTTATCATTATAAAATAGGGAATTAATAGAGTAATTGGTGGCACCATTTGTGTGATCACAATAAGTAGAGTCGCGAATTTACTCCCACTGAACTTAAAGCGAGAAAAACCGTAGCCGGCAAAGATCGCTGTAATTACTGAAATTAAAGTAGCCGAAAGTCCCACTACATAACTATTGAAAAAGAAGCGCATATATTTACTACTGGATAAGATTTTTATATATTCCCCCACAGTGAATCTTTGAGGAATAATCCTTGGTGGGACCACAAATATTTCCACAACCGGGCGGGTCGACATTAAAAACATCCACATAATTGGAAATCCTGAGAAAACTGAGACTATTATTAATGCTCCATAAGTCAAAATCTTCTTCTTATCACTACTCATTTCCTTGCCAATTCTTTCTATGTTCTACTCTAATATTATGCATTTTTAGTAGCTTTTTCCGCTAGAATTAAGCAATGATAACGCTTAACGGTAAATGGAGCTACCAATCATTGGACTTGACTCTGTAAACATCTCGTTTCTTTTTTGCAATTATCTCTTGCGTGAGGAGAAGAGAGTTTTTTCCTAAGAGAAAAATCCTGAAAAGTTAGTTTCTCTTTTGGAGACTTTCCACAAAAGATTGGGCCATGTCAGACTGGCTTTTGGTGTTTCAGATAGAAAAACGTAAACACCATAACGAAGATTAGTATTATTGTTCCGAGTGCGGAAGCTTTGCTAAACTCAAATCTTACAAAGGCCAATTTATAAGTATAGGTAGAGAGTACTTCAGTGGCACGGCCCGGTCCACCTCCGGTGGTCAACCATATTAACGGGAATAATCTGAAAGTCCAGATTGTGTCTAAAAGGCCTACACTTAATAATATAGGTTTAAGTTGCGGCAAAGTGACATAACAAAAAATCTGCCAAGCATCAGCTCCATCGATCTTTGCGGCTTCGTATGTATTAATCGGAATGCCCTGAAGGCCAGCCAATATACTTATCATCACAAAAGGATAACCCCTCCAGATACTTACGAAAATCAATGTAGGCATCGCCAGGAAATAGTCTCCAAACCATTCAACTGGTGAGGTAAGCATTCCCAATTTGCCCAAGATAAAATTGATGATTCCTAATGGATCCAAAAGAAGCTGCCAGTTAATGGCTACTATCGCTGCTGTAAATATCCACGGCAGTATTAGTATGCTTCTAAAGAATGTTAAGGCTATTTCATTCAGAGGTTGATTCAAAAGTACAGCAAATGCGATACCCACTATCATATGAAAAAAAACAGAAAATACAGTAAATATTACAGTGTTTTTAAGTGACACCCAAAATATTTCATTTCGTGAAAAATCAATGAAATTTTTTAATCCAACCCATACCGGTTTAGATACTACATAATAATTATTATAGAGAGCAAGTTTTATTATCATACACATAGGATAAATCATTAATATAGTTAAAATGGCCATTACCGGCCCGATATAGAAATAGGGAGCAATACCCCTACTTTTGGACATTGTTGCAAATTTCCGTAATACCACTAATGGGTCTCCGCTTAATTCCGATTAGAGTTTATTGAATCATGGATAAAAGATAGAATGTAAAACAGGTTAGTCTATAATACTCCTTCTATATATAAATCTGGAGCAAGGGCGAACCCTTGCTCCAGATTATAGTCTTTTAACTAATAAGCAATAACACTCTCCTCCCTTCTCACAAGAGACAGGTTTTGTTGGCAAATTTTGTGGACTTCCTTGTTAAGATTTTACTCTGCTGTCGCAAATAACTCATTCCATCGCTTATGGGCATTTTTTGCTGTCGTGACAGGATCTTGTTTATCTGCAAACATCTTTTGAAGCTCTTCGACAAAGATTCGCCAGCTTGCAGGCGCCTGTTTTGTGAGCATAAGCTCTTCGACCCCCTCATGAGATAGAAGCATATACTCACAGATTGCTATGTTTGGATCTGTGATATCGAGACTTGCCGCAAGGTTACCGGGCAATTGCCTAGATAATTCAGAAAATGGACCATTCACTTGGGGAGTTAGCAGCCACTCAATAAGTGTCCAGGCTTCCTTCTTGTGTTTACTTTTGCTTGAAATTCCAAGCATCCAACCATGCATTCTGTAAGCCCATTTCTTCTTCTTAGGTACTGGAAAAACCACTAAGTTTAGGTCCGGGTTACGTAAGTATACTGTTTCGATATTCGCCTGGTTGTTCAGTATTATCGCCACTTCACCAGCAGAAAATCTTTCTACTTTTTGTGTCTGAAGCATCGTGTTTAAACCGGGTGCTACGGCCCCGGAATCATTAAGCCCTTTCAGGAACTTTAGGGTTTCTACAACCTCCGGGGAATCTAGATTAGACATTTCATTTTTGACTGTCCGACCACCAGCAGTATAGAGCATCGGATAAACATCTATGATTGGGCCATTGGATGGAGGTAGTGAACTCATACCTATTGCATAACCATACTGGCCTTTCTCTGGGATAGTCATCTTAAGGGCAACTTCTTTAAGTTCTTCCCAAGTTGATGGTGGGGTACCTATTCCTGCCTCTCTCATACGGTCTTTATTACCGAACATCACAAATGGAAAAGCTGTTAATGGTACCATCCATACCTGCCCTTTGTATTCTTGTATTACCGCATGAGCGAGATCCTCAGGATTAATTTCCCGGGCAGAAGATAGATAAGAGCCCAGTGGTTCGAGGGCATTTGCATCGACAAATCCGGCATTCCAGGGTGGATTTAAACCTAATACATCACCAGCTTTTCCTACTATAGTGCTAGTAAGAATCTGTTCTCTCATTTTTCCAAAGGGTATTGTTACCAACTCAACTTGAATTTCAGGATGTTCGACATGAAATGAATCTAAAATCCTATCCATTCCGCCCTTTTTCATATGAGGGGCATACCATTGCATCCACTCAATTGTAGTTTTTTGTCCGGTAGCTGCTTGTCCTCCGACAAATAGACCCAACGAAATGACCATTGTTGTCAACAAAATGAAAATACAAATCCTTTTAAAATTCATCATTTTCCTCCCAACTTTAATATAATCCATTCTTCTGCGAAAGGCTCTCAAAAAGCAATTAGTCTTTGAAATTTCCTTCTTTCAAAAGCCTTTCCTCCTAGGCTAATGGACCTATTTATTTTCTTAATTCCTCACCTCCCTCTGGTTCTGGTTTTAGCCTCATCCTTTCCAAAAATAACTTTACTGCTTGTACCCTTCAAGCGTATCATCTCTGCATTAAATTTTTTCTTTTAATTTTTCCCCACAGGATTGCCTTATAATTAACTTTGGTTTTAGAACTAGCTCTTCAAACACTATTCTTTCCCTTCCATGCATATTTATCTTCTGCAATAGAGTTTGGCATGTCATGGTACCCATGGAGTAGGCAGGTTGCCTTACAGCAGTGAGAGGCGGGGTAAGCAATGGTCCCCAGACTGGATCATCAAATCCTACTATGGCTATCTCCTCTGGAATGGTGATATTCTCTTTTTTTAAAGTCAGAAGGGCTCCTATAGTCATTGCTTCGTTAGCTACAAATAAAGCGATGGGAGAATTTTTCATATCTAAAAGCTCTTTGGTGACTTCTTTTGCCTTGTTCATTTTAAAATCACCGTACTTTATCAACCGAGGATCTAAGGGGATATGATTATCTTGAAGCGCTCTTTTATATCCTTTCAATCTTTCTTCACTAGTTTGGATATTAGCAAGACCGTCTATTATAGCTATCCGTCGGTGTCCCAGTTTGATCAAGTGAGTAACTGCTTCATATGCTCCACTTTCGTTGTCTACTACTACTTGTGTCGTCTCTAGACCTTCTACTCCGCGGTCCAGCAACACCACAGGAAAACCTGCTCTAATCAACTTTTTCAAATAGGTATTCTTTCCTGATAGGGAAATTATTAGTCCATCCACACTTTTACTAACCAATATCTTCAAATATTCGTTTTCATTTCCAGGGTCTTCATCAGTATTGCAAAGTACAAGATCATATCCGCTTTGACTTGCCACATCCGCAATTCCTCGCACTACAGAGGTAAAGAAATAAGTAGTTATATCAGAAATTATGACTCCGATGGTGTGCGTACGTTTGGTTTTTAAACTTCTGGCAATTTGATCGGGCTGATAACCTACTTTTTTTGCAACATCAAGTACTCTTTTCCGAGCTTCGTCGCTAACAGAACCGTAGTCACCTAACGCGCGTGCGGCAACAGATTTGGAAACCCCTGATTCTCTTGCGACATCTTCCACTGTTTTTTTCAGGTTCTTATCGTAATGAGACATTTTGACACCGATTTCATCATAATTCGAAAAAAAATCTTGTCAACCCCTCGGATTTCCTGTAATTGTTCAAAAGTTGGTGGTAGTGGGTGATGTTTTTGGGTTCCTTCCTTCGTTTAGATTTTCCCGGGGTCATTTTCTTAAGATAGGCTAGAGTAAATGGGCTAAATCTATTTCTTTATCCTGTTCTTGGAGATAGGTGTTAAGTTTAAGGAACCGATTGTGACTTTCTTTGCTTTTGAAGCCCCGCATTTGTTTATACCTTATCTTGCCACATAGACCTATCAGCCTTTCTGTGGTATTGTTGGTTCCGTCCCCTCCTACCTTTTTGTATAGATCTAATTCATCAGCCCTTTGCCACAGTCTTAAGGTGAGCATGCGCATCCTATAGAATATATCTGCCTTTTCTCCTTTTTTAGGAATGTGGGCAAAACTATATCGAAGATGCAGTATCCTGAGTTCCTCCTCCAGTCCTTCCGGTAGCTTCTTAACTAACTCTCTTAAGGATTTTACATCTCTGATTAAGTCCTGGAGAATCTCTTTTTCTTTTTTATTGGCTTTGTCTTTCATCTTCTCTGCTTTGTTGGCAAATTCTCTTATTCTTAGGGCTACTGTTTTTCTTAAGTGAGCTAACGGAATCCCGCGTCTTATCCCTGGTAAAGCATCCCTTAAATTCTCCATCTCTTCAGCATCATCGGTAACTATAACTTCGGCTCCCAAATCTTGTAGAAGTTTTTGAAATTTTCTTTTTAATGTTCTTGCCTTCCTGCTTTCCATTATGTCTATCTCTATAGGCTTTCCTCTGATTAAGTCGGTTAGAAAGGCTACCGTTAACTTCTTTCCTCTCACTTTAAAGGCAGTGGTATCTATTCCTACGATTCTCACTTTCTCTTTTTCGAGCTTATCTCTTAAAGATAGTGCTTCTTCTCCTGCCTCCTCAAAGATTATTCCAGAGAAGTAGCTTTTACAATTCTGCATCCAAGAGCCTCTAGAAAATTACCTACATTATCGTAGGAAAGACCCAGGACGTACAATGTTATGCTTATGGCTCTCAAAGTTTTTGTCTGTGAGGCTCTGCCTACTCCCTCGGGGTAATGGCGGAAAGTCTTTCCACAGATTTTACATTTTTTTCTCTTCACCTGGACTTTTTCCATACGGTGGTCTTTTATCTTCTTGGATAGAGTTTAATGAATGATGCTTGCTCTTCCTCCACATCGAGGACAGTTAGCTTCACCTTGGGGTTTATCTTCCACCCGAGGAAACTTGAATTTAATTCTCATCCGCCTTGCATCTTTCTTATGTCTTCCTCGGAAAGAATGATATCCCACTTAAGTACCTTAGCATAACGAGTAAGAAACTTGAGTAAGGTAGGGAGATATTTTTTTCTGGTTATGATGGCTGCTCTTACCGGGGAAAGATGAGGAATCTTGGAGAGGAGACCTTTCCTTTGGTAATGGAAATGGCCATAAAAAGACTTATTCAGATATCCAGACAATTCCCGATGGAAGCGTGCCCTCTCCTTAGGAGTCAGTTTCTCTCTGAGTTTGTAAAACACCACGGTACCTATCTCCTTTTTCATAAATTCCTCCATACTACATTTATATATAGTATAAAAGATAAAAAATAAAAGTCAAATTCTAACCAGTCTATAGAATTCTATCCTTAATTAGAAATAAATAAGTATCTACCCACCAACTTTTGAACAATTACTTAAGAAAAACCCCCCGTGTCAAGCCATTCGATCAGAGACCTCTGAAAAAGTCTGGCTGACTTGACTAAAGTAGTAAGATTTTTCCTCTCGTTCTTTCTCAATTTTCTCTCCTTGTATTTGACAAAAACCTGCATCTGGTGTATATTTGAGGTAGATTCATATCTCGAAAATGTCCAAGGGGAGAACCTAGATGTTAGGAAAAACTGACCCTCAAGCTAGCTTCTTCGACTCCTATGTTGAAGAGTACTTTCTACCCAAAGAACATGAACTTCTCAAGATAAAGGAAAAGATTGATTTTTCCTTTATCGAGAAAGAAACCAA
>JAUWZS010000032.1 GCA_030615205.1 Candidatus Aenigmatarchaeota archaeon
TCTCCAGTATTAAGAATTTCCGGAGTTTCTACTCCCTGAAGAAAAGTCTCTGTATGGAGTTTTACTTTCTCTAGATCCTTATAAGCAGGTTTTATCCCTTCAGGTCTGAAACGAAAGGTTCCTTTTAGGTAACACCAACTACAATCAAAGGGACAGCCATAAGCCCATTTTAACTCAAGAAAATGAGGACAAACCACATCTGTAGGCTTTACCGGATAAGGAGTCTTATCAAATCGCTTGATAATGGAGCCATCGGCGACTTGCTTCACTAAACCTCTATCATCATATACGATTCTTGGTGGTTTTGCAGTCGCTTTAAATAATGTTTGAGGAATACTATTTTCAAGGCAATTTTCAAGAATATTATGTTTACTAACAGTCTGCTCTTTCCTTTTCTCAAAGAGATCTTTCGTCATTCTTTGTCTACTTCCTTTGAGTAATCTGCATATTTTTAATTTCTACTACTTTCTTTCTTCTTCGGCAGGGCAAACTTTATACGAGCTGCCTCCTTCTTCACTTCTATCTCAAGCTCCTTTTTTGTAGGTAAATACAGTTTGTATTTAGAGACGAATACACTGTTACTTAATCCACCAAGAGCATATTCAACAAATACCCTACTTCGATCAGACTCAGTACATAGGATGATTCCAACTGGGAAGCTCTCTCCTTCAAACATTTCTCTATCCTTTATATAGTTTAGATAAAAGTTCATTTGTCCAACATCGCTATGACTAAGCTTACCTACTTTTAAATCAAATAATACAAGACATCTGAGTATTCGGTGATAGAAGACAAGATCAATATAATAATGCTCATTGTCAATGGTGATTCTTTTTTGTCTTGCAACAAAAGCAAAACCCTTACCTAATTCCAGTATGAATTCCTGAAGATGGTCAATTAATTTCTGCTCCAACTGTGATTCGGTATAATAGCTTTTTTCTGGCAGACCTAAAAATTCAAGCACATAAGGGTCCTTAATCGCATCTTCAGGTTTTTCAATAATTTGTCCTCTTTTTGCAAGCTCCATCACTTTCTTTTTGTCCTTACTTAAAGCAAGCCTTTCAAAGAGAAGAGAGTTAATCTGGCGATCGAGCTCTCTGGTTGACCAGCTATTATTTACTACCTCGATTTCATAAAAGGAGCGCGCTTTTGCGTGCTTTATTCCTAAAAGTAGTCTGTAATGTGTCCAGGTTAATTCGTCACGCAGTGCGTGACGAATTGGATAGGTAAGATAAAACTGACGCATATATTTTAAATTAGTTTCTGTAAAACCCTTACCAAATTTTTTAGTAAGGTCCCTTGCCAGTCTTTGGAGCAAGTGTCCACCATATTGGGCTCTATTCGTACCCCTCTGTTCTTCCTCGACAACCAGTTTCCCAATTTTCCAATAGGTATATGTGATAACAGTATTTACCTGCCTTACCGTTTTCCTTCTTGCCTGCTCTAACAGATCTGAAACCCTTGCAAGAAAACTTCCATAATTGGTTTTTGCCAAATTTCCCATTACATACTCCTTGCCTTAACATGCCTACTTTTCACAAATTCAACAACTGCTCATTAGACCTTTTCTTCAGTCAAAACTAATGGCTCAAAAACAACTCTCCCAATGTTGAAACCCGACTCCTATTTTGTGTTTTTCACTTTCTATCCTTCTTCAGTAATACCATAAATCTCTTCCTTTCTCACTCTTCTTTATGATTCTGAAACAGCCACTTTTTCGGTTTATCTCCCAATGATTTCTCAAGGTTTCTAATGCTGTATCGGAGAGTAGTATATATCTATCTTTTCTGCCTTTAGCCCCTCAAATCTCTTACTTGGTCAATCTTCCTTATCATTTCTTTAGTAAGGTCGGAAACAGTTTCTTTTTTGTTGAATTTATAATTAAGATATGCAAATATTTCATTGATTAAAAATCTCATAATGCTATGTAGTTGTTCCACTGAATAATTTAGCTGAGGCAGATCAATTTCTCCTCCATGAATCAATAAACTGTTTCTTATTTTTCCTAAGAAATCAACTATTTTTCCGGCTTGCTCACGTTCTCGATAAATGGTTTGATCCCTTTGTTTAATTGTCAATGAACTCCATCTTCTCGAGATATATTTCTCAGCTAAGATTTTGGGTATATTATCCTTGTAATGCTTACTTCCATCTCCGAGTAATTCGAAAGGAATCCAAAGTTCAAGGAATTTCACTTCATTCTCGGTCTCTGAGAGAGATTTATTAAGCCAGCGAAGTGCTCGTCTTATTTTTTTCTCATTCTTTTTGTTTTTATTGCCAGAATAGATAATTAACTTATCTAATTGCAGAAGAATCATATTCAAATTTATAGGGCGCTTCCAACATTCTAACTTGGGGATATCTCCATCCAGAAGAAAAGTTCCTCCAGTTTTATTTCCTCCTTCTTTAGATATAACACAACTAAAAGGATCAGGATTAATAACCACGGGCGAATCTAATACGAAAGAGAGCAGATCTAACACTCGACGAACTTTTTTACAAGCAATATACCTGGCCATATTTGGTTCCGTACCGGAAACTTGGTCAATAACTATGAATTCTTTATAGTTTCTTAAGATGTCTGTGGATCGAGCTTCTATCTTCCCATTCAAAAAATCAATACTATTAATGAATTTAAGAAATAGATACTTAAAGTTAATCGTGTCACCAGGGAACTGGAAGCCTTCAACGGGAATAACGACCATCCATTTTTTCTCTTTCTCTTGAAGCCTGTTTAAAAAATTGCGAATTCCCTCTTTAGCATTTACGGTAAAATTCGTAAGAGTTCTGGGAACAGTCTCTAAGAATATGCTATCGATTCGTTGGTCTTTAACCCAACCAAGGTAATGCTCGGAAAATTGATAATGTGGCCAGTTCATTGTCTCAGAAATGACTTGATTCGAGACAGGAATACCCTTCCTTTGCAAATATTTACCCAAAACGACGGGAATATTTTCTTCGTAATCTCCTATGGGAGAAGTTAAAATGACGTCTGAAGAATCTATCCAGCATTCCTCTAAATTAACAGAAGTCAATTTCTCAACAATGCCAGAGCTATAGTTTGATTTGAACACCCATTTAGGGTGGTCTATGATAAAACCACGAAGTACTTCGATGTAACCCAGAACCGCTTTTCTGCGCAGTTGGCTCACATCCTCCTTAGAGATCAAAGTTTCGTAGTTGATGATCAGGTTTTTAAAAAAGAAATTGGTAAGTTTTTGATCTAAATTATTAAAATACTTTCTCCAGTAAATAGGTGATAACTTATTTTTGATATCCGGAGCGGGAGGATACCTACTTATATCACGGATCGATGATTCCCATTTATTCCATCTTCTCTCGATAAGAACAGATCCGATGTCCTGAGGTCTATCAACCTCAGTAATTGGTATAGTGTCGAGTAGTTTATATAAGTGATATATCGAGTTTTCTAATAATTCTTGGGCTATTGATGTATTAAGTTTCCTAAGCTCCTCAACAATTTTTTCATCAAGGTTAAAATCCTTCGGTTCTTTCAATACCTCGTACAATTTTTTGAATTCTTCTTTTTTGGACTTATAAAACCTCTCACCTATTAAGCGATTAACTTCTTTTTCTAAAAGATAAAGGACTATTAATTTCCAGAATTCCTGCAGAAAAACCCATCCTTTACCTTCAACACTTTTAGGCTTTCTTCTTATATAGACTACTTTCAAGCTGATTCACCTCCTATTTCTTAGAGTCCAAGGCACTCTTGTTGCACCCATTTCTCAAATTCTATGTTTTGCACCGAGATATTGAAAGATTGAAATAACTTATTCATTCTTGTCTTAATTATGTTAGCCTGGGGATCCACGATTAGGATACTACAATCATCCGGTAACGAGGCTAATAGCAATTGGCTTTGAGAATCCTCCACAGGAAAGCTATATCCCAATAATACTAAACGTTTTGCCTGAGCAAGTATTCGCTGAGCTTCTCTCCAAACGTTAACGAGGAATGGAGCTTTAATAAAGACTTTAATATAAGAAGGGAGTATCCATGCAGGAGAATGACCTCCTGCATAACCTTTGCTGATCTGAACTTCCTCTTTACCCGAAGGTTGCGTGGGATTGCGCCTTAAAATCCTCTTTAATCTAGAAAAGAAAAAGTTCCATTTTTCCAAATTATCCAGACTTATTACAGGGTTAACCTTGGGCTGAAGACCTGGATATTTCCATTTCCAGTTTATTGAGCCATGTAACTTTAGAATTTTGTGAGCTGAACAGCCACAACCTGTTTCAATCAAATCCTCCCTGTCTTGTTTGTTCTCTAATTGTTCAACTCCAACATACCCTCCCACTGGACTCCACTGATTAATTTGCCAGAGAGTTTTTTCTATCAATAGATCGTAATTAAATGTGATAAGATGATCAGTTGGTCTTAATTGCTCTTGAAAGAATTTCAAGAGAATGCCGTTTTTATCATCAAGGTCAGACAAACATAGATAGAGGTAAGTAGCTAAGTGTCTCCGTATCTCTTTTATTTCGTCTCTACCAATGTTAGGGAACGGTATAAAAGGATATGGACTCCAATCTGCGCCGAACTCTTCAAATTCAAACCTCGCACCATATTCAGTATGCATATCTAAGAGAGTTATCAAATACTCGATATTTTCCCGAACTGTGTTTGTTATTTGCACATCCTTCCTCTTCTCAATTTGACCAAATCGTTTCTTTGCTTCACTCTCCAGTTTTTCTATAAATTTCTGAATCATTTTAAACCATGCAATCCGATTATTCCCCTCGGGACAGTCAGGACGTTTTCTCTCATCTTCATACCTCTCCTTCATTTTTGAAAAAAGTTCTTTCATCACAGGAGCTCCAGCAACAGCTTTGGAGACTCCTGCACCAAATACAAAAACCCTACTGTCGTTCTTTCTACACATGAGGTCCTTCATTTCTTTCGAAGAATTGCACATCCTTTACCAAAACTCACAAGTTTTGGGATCCTTCCTAGGTTATGTGAAAACACTGACAGGGTCTCTGGTTTATAGGTCACGCCGAAATGCTTGTCTCAAAGTCTGTGTGCCAAAGTAATCGCGGCTGCCATTTGATCGGCAATGGCAAATTCTTGCAATGTTAATCTGAATCATGATTCTTCTAGGCTTTTCTCATGTTCTGTAATACTTCAATATTCTGTCCCTATTCTCACCTTCTCTATCACCCTTATAGTAAATTTCGACCAATTCAATTTTATCGTTTTCTTCAAAGTAAGCATAAACTACCCTGATACCAGATTGAACCCCTTTACCCTTTAGAGAGCGACAGGCAAATTTCTTCGCTTTATATATTTTAGGGTTTTCAATTTGTAAACCGGGAATTTGGAAAATTCCCCTGTTATCGATCTTTAATTTATGATAAAGATTCAGCTCGTTTTTAATAAAGATTTCCAGGTCATCTTCAAGAGTTTTGAATCTTTTGAGAAGTTTTTTCATATCCTTCTCAAATTCAGGAAGACGGGAAATTTCATGAAATATCTTCATCGTATTCCCTTACCGAATAGGGAGAAGTTCTGTAAAAAGCAGACTCATATTCAATAATTTCCCCATCTTCTGTTGTTAGCCAGGGAACATCGTTATGGGAATGTTCACTTATTTGAGCCGCATTCATATCAGAAAGTCTGTTCAAAACGTCGTCAATTACTTCAGTTTCATTTGCCTTTAATTTAGAAAGATCAGCTCTTCTCAAAGGTAAGTACTTGGTTTGTGGATAATTGAAATAACTGCTTTCAACTTTCATGGTGTCTTCCTCTTTAATCATTTTCTCAGCTATCTTCTTGAATTCTATGGGGGTTGGTCCGTAGCGATTTTTGATATAGGTTGCGCCAACTAATTGTTCTTCAAACTTTTCATAGAAATCGAAGTCAATAAA
>JAUWZS010000002.1 GCA_030615205.1 Candidatus Aenigmatarchaeota archaeon
ATACTTAGTGAAGCTGTAAAGATAGAGAAGTTATAAGTTAGCTGTTTCTACTTGTGATATCTACTCTTAGGGCTTTTCTTAATTTTAATACCCAACTTTCTGATTAGAATAACCTTTTCTCCTTTATCCTCGATGACAGAAACAGTAACAGCCTCTCCGATATTCATACCACACATCCTGGCCTCTTTTGTCACAAAGACCACAGTCCCAGAAGACCCCCACTTTACTATGCTCTTGACCTTGTAGCTGAAAACATCTCTACTCATAATAACCTTTAAAAATATAGGAGAAGTCCATTTGAAATATCAGATACGTGCTTAAGTAGATTTCTACGTAGGGTTTAAATCTTTTATAGTTCTTAATAAAATCAGTCTAGAGTGTGAAAAATGTGAAGTCCGTTAAGTCGAGCAAAGTAGTAAGGACAACCTACAAATATCCTAGTGATTCGATTCACTATAAGTTCAAAGCTCAATGCTCTGCTCTAGGGACTAACATGCAAGAGCGTATGACAAAGCTCATTCTAGGCGATCTTAGGAAACATAAGAGACTGCGGACTAGACGGGCCCCGAAATTAAGCGTGAAGATGGAGAAAATAAAGCCTCTGAAGAAGGATGACGCAATGAAGGAGTTAGAAAAGCTAGGACATGTGGAGGAATGAATGTGAATAATGGGTCGGCTATGCTTGAAAGAGGAGTAGTCTGTTGGAATTGGATTGTCGTCCTGTTCCCATCAGCTAATCCTTCAAGAAACGTAATCGACCCGTTCAAAAGAGCAACTGGAGCGATGATATCCAAAATTCCCGTAAAACGGGCGTAGATGAATACCAAGATGAGCGTAAATAAAGAAGTGATAAGATGAAATTAATGTCAAAGAAAGTAACGATATTCGGAAAGCAGATGTCAGCAGTTCTGATAGCATTACTAGCAATGACAGGACTGGCAAGCGCAGGATTGCTAAGCTATTACGGACTGGCAGTTGGAACAGCAACAGTAGAACAGTCAGTAAAACTTGATGGTAATGAATGTACAGGTGGAGATTATGAAGCATGTACAATTACCTATACAGTTGGAGTATCACCAGCAGTTGCAGGAAGCACTTACACAAATGGGCCATTTGAATTAACTAACGATGCAGAAGTTCCAGTGACAGTAGATTTCGAAACTGACCAGCAACCTCAAGATGAAGAAACTCCTGGAGAAGTGAAAGGAATCACAACAACATATCTTGGACCGCTCGACTATTCATGGTCTGGAACAGTTGGATACCAAGGGATTGTAGTGAGCGTTGAAGACGACGGTAATCAAATAATATGGACTGTCGACTTTCCGCTAGAAGCACCCTATGATGAAGTCACAGAAGGCAACGGTCTGATGGCTGTTGGTTTAGTCATAGCCACTGACGGAGAAGGCAACGGACCAGTATTTCAGATACACAACAACGATGGTACAGACCCAGGATTCGAATATGGAACTTGGCTAATGAGTCCTTGGGGACCAGAAATTACTGATGGTTGGTTTGGATGGCATTCAGGAGACACAAACACACCAGTAACAGAACTTGATTGGGTTTCTGCAACAGGTGGAAGATACAACGAGGTAAATCCAGACGGAACATTTACCATACGGATTGACAAATCTGAACTTGGTAAGGATTTCCATTGGGCATTAAATCTAGCAATCGGTAGTGGGTTCATAGGTGACTATTTGACCTATGAGCAAATGTCAGTACCTGATGGAGTTACTGCTTGGTTCGACTGGACTACACCAATAGTAGACATGACAGTACCAAACTATGAATACGCAGGATTAGTGGAAGAACTTGTAACACCATTGACACTAGAACCAGGAGAAGTGGTGAGCTTCTACATAGTCAACGAGTTCGATATAGCTCTAATTCCAGACACATACAAAATAACAACAGAAATAGCAGTACCAGAATAAGAGCAAGCAATAAATCAATCAAAGACTTTGAGGGAAGTTCACGCTTCCCACCTTTTGTTTTTTCTTAGCATCGGGTTGAATCGGATAAAGGGTTTAGGCAATGAATGAAAAGATCGCAATCGCAACGGTTGGAATGGTATTTTTGTTAATGGTAAGTATCGCCTCAGCATCCATGCTAACCTATTATGGCAAGGCTATTGGCATAGCTGAAGTTTCCGAGCCAACTTTCTACGCTTACCCTGAAAGCATAGAGGATCACAGGTTGTATAAACTTGGGATTAACGAGCCATCTTCTACTTCAGATGAGATCTCTTTCATTGATTCAGAATTTATAGGATTCACAACAGATTCATTGGGAATAGCAAGCTTCTACCCAGCAACCTATAGTTTTCACATTAAGGCAAAGGTTGAATCACCACCAAGAAATCTAAGCCTAGAACTTCAGATTCATGATAGTAGTGGTAATTTACAGAATGAGATTTGTAAAGCTAAAGTTACTGTGGATTCCTCTGAATATAAAACATACGAAGCTTCTTGTAGTGCTGACTCATTAGCTCTAGCGGAGTCTGATAGTTTTTACTGGAGAGTTGAAGGGTTAACCACTGCAAGCGTTGACTATTCAGTCATGATTGATGGAGATATGAGAATTAAGGTTGAGGCTTTGGGTTGAGTAACATGAGAAGAATAATTCCAATCGCATTGACAATCGCATTCTTACTACTGACTCCAAGCTTAGTTAGTGCTTGGTGGTATCGAGATATCGAGGTTGAGAAGGACATATCCGAGAGTTTGATAGCAGGATCAACAGACTCGATAATTGTTACTTTCAAGAATCCCAAGAAACGCATGGGATCTTTGATCGCTAAACTTAACGTAACTGAAAGCACAGGAGATTATTCTGTTTGGCTAGGAGATTTTGAGGTAAGAGCAGTTTTGAAGTCAACAAGCATGTATCCAGGAAACGTTTATAACATCTCAGAAATGACATGTAAAGAAAAGGAGAATGGAACTTTCTACTGTTTTAACCTGACTGATATCAGGAAAATTAAGTGCATTGATCTCGATGGTAGAAAGATCTGCTTTACCAAGACAAAAGCGAGCTACATAGTTCTGCCGAAATCAACCAATGAACTAACTTTTCATATAACCTTTAACCCCGCTCTGATTCCTTCGGACTATACTTTTGAAGTGGGACTGTTCAACGAGCTAAGGGTCCCCAGAATTAAAGATCCAGTGGAAAACACAACACAAGCAGACGTACCAACTTTATTCGACACATCAGAAGTAGATACGTTGCTGTGGATAACAACAAACGAGAATCAGAGCCTATCAGTTGACGTAATTCTGTATGAGTTTGTTATAGAGGAAGAGTATGCTCCAGTCGATCTAATCCCGATCAAATTTGTTGGCATAGATGCAAATAACACGAAGAACATAACATCGGTGGACATAAGGATCTACTATAACGAAACCGAGATGCCAGCATGGGTAGACGAAAGCTCTTTGAGATTGTATCATTATGACGATAGCAGTGAGGATCCTGAAGAGTGGGGTTGGAAATCTGTAGCAAACTCAGGAGTGAATGCAGAAGAAAATTACGTTTGGGCAACTTTAGATCATCTCAGCTTGTTCGGAATATTCGGCTCTTCGTCAAGGGAAGTCGTTTACGTTCCTGGCCCAACAACCTATTTGCCTGGTGGTGTTGTATACAGAGATGCCACTCAAAATGTTACAGAAGAAGAGGAAAAGATTGTTAACATAACGGTAGAAGTCCCTGCTGAAGCTGTATGTGGCAATGGCTATTGCGAATCAGGAGAGACTTGCTCTAACTGTCCAGAGGATTGTAGCTGTCCTGTTGGCCAGGAATGTGTAGATGATGTTTGTACAAGCGTGCTAACTACAACAACTACAATTCCAGCACCAATCGGTATAACTGGTAGATTTGTTGCATTCGTATCAAACCCGTTATACGCTACGATATTAGCGTTGACCGTAATAGCGATAGCTTCGGCTGTTTTCAGGTTTAAGTTTCTTCCGAGAATGAGAAGAAAGCGAAAATGATATAATGGATGTGAAGGAGTAAACCCTAATCGGTTGTAGTGGTGGACTCTCAGGGTGACCAAAATGCCCTTGCTTATCGGTCTTAATAAAGAACTGGACACGTTTATCCTCCAATAACAACGACTAGAGTATAAGCGGACCACAAATTATAGAACCCAACTATTGCGCAGAGAAAACAAAGGATTACTGTAACAGCTTTAATGCCCTTATCTCGAAATAGTCTGCCAAAAAGCGATACAAGTGCCGTTGCTGCAAAGAGATAAGCAGTATACAACCAACGAGTGTAAGATCCCCAAATATATGTTTTCCACTCTTCTCTAATGTTAGTTTTTTCTACGTATAGAGGTAAAAAAGTTGATGCTGCTATCATCGAGAAACCAGCTAACGTAGCCATGATTAAACCCATATCTCGCAAAAGATTGTCCCACTCCTTTATACTCCTCTCTTCCAACCAAGCGCTAATTTTGGAACTAATCATATCATCATGCTGATGTTTTGATGTTGGAGTTACTAGCATAAGTAGTATTCACTTTTAACTCTCAGTGCGGTAGAAAT
The DNA here is from genome assembly GCA_030615205.1 of Candidatus Aenigmatarchaeota archaeon. GTDB lineage: Archaea > Aenigmatarchaeota > Aenigmatarchaeia > CG10238-14 > SCSR01 > JAUWZS01. The sequence goes on from JAUWZS010000002.1 coordinate 4,557, forward strand.
AGACTGTTAAAATCTACTGCGTGGACTACTGCTAATTTCTAGAAGTTAAGATCCTACATAAACTTTTATGTCGAAAATTGCATCTACAGGATTTTTATTGACGATTGCGATACCACCTTCAGAGCTAATGGTACATTCTCTGTCATACTTCAGAGTTTGGATACCTTGACATGTGGGATAATGAATAAATTCTTCATTAAGTCTAAGAAGTTCGTAATCAGATTTGGAGGGAACTATGTAGATATTTACTGGTTGCGAAGATTCGATCATATAATGGTAAGTGATAGTTTCTTCTGGAGTTTCATAAGTTCCACCATAGTAGTAGATCTCATCAGAATGTAGGACCATCCTCTCATCTTTGATTAAGGTACTCGGTAACTCTGTCGAGTAAAATCCAGCCCAAAATCCAGCCCAAAAATATCCCATGAATATGACGATGAAAATAATAGCTGTTATCCAGATGGCGTTTTTATACGGCTTTTGATGAACTGTCCTCTTTGCAGTCGTATAGGCATCGTAGACTGCGTATATCACAATAAGGAAGCCTAACAAGCTTCCAATCCAATAGCCCGTGAACATCAGAGTAGAACATACAAGCCCCAGGATAAAGATAAAAATACCCTTTCCGTACTCCCTGTTGTAGATCTGACCCATGCCAGTTAGAAGAAGGGACAACAAACCAGCCAACCAGGGTTTTTTCTTCGGCTTAGCCATGATGAATCATCTACTTTATCTTCAACAAGATCTTGCATAAAGCTAGCTGGCCCTGAGCAAATTCGTTCAACTTATCCTTTCGCTTCAGTGCTAAGCAATCTTTGTAGATCCTTGTTATGACTCCTCTTTCTATTTCGCTCATCTCACCCACCTATTTTATAATTTAAAATCCATGCCTTAAATTTTTGGATAGATAGATTTTATATTTCATTTCAACTCAGCCCCTAATTATTCTCGTTCTTATCCCACTATCATCTATTTCTGGATTGCTACCCTTCGGCAAATAAACAGTGACATCTATTCCAGACACAACAAGCTCTTGAACGACAGTATTTTCTTCCACTCTCACAACAACACGAATCCCGCTTACAAACAATATAATGGGAACATCGCTACTTACTGTCTCCTCCTTGTCGATTCCGCTTATATGAAATGTTTTAGTTTCTATAGTCGTTGTGGTTGTAGTAATTGTTGTGGTTGTAGTAGTCGGAACAGTTGTCGTAGTTGTAGTTGTTGTGGTGGTTGTCGGTCTTCCTTCTTGACCAACACAGCCAGAAAGCAACAAAACTCCTACCAAGAGAACTGATATCAGTAATTTCTGTCTCATATCTACAGCTTGTTACGATAATTACGCATTTAAATTTTACTGAGGAGTTACGTAAGCACATGCCAAAAACATGCTCCATAAACAGGCCCGTAGCATGCTCTAGACTTTCGTTTTCGGGGGTTATGATTTAAAGGGTGTTTTGTGTTAGAATCCACGACAAATGGGCTTGATTGAAAAAACCATGCAAAATTGTAATTTATACTTCTGAGGACAAATAATGTAAGGGGATGCTAAAAAAGGCTGGAACATACAGTAGGGCGGTGGGAGTGTGTTAGAGAAAGAAACGAACAACAATTCATTAACATCAAAGAGAAGAAAGAAATTGCCAGACGCAGATGTAAAGAAATTTGCTACGTTGCTTGCTTTAAAGTCAGCATGGGGACAAGCACAGTTTTCTCCAACAAACAGGATCAAGATACTAAAGCATCTCAGCCATGGAGGAAAACACAGCATTAGGAACATAGCCGAATCTATCGGTGTGAAGAGAGCCAACGTTATAGAACGATTGAAGTTGATGGAGAAAGGGGGGCAAGTGGCAGGCAAGCTTGTGAAGGAATTAACTCCATTAGGAAAATATATTCAAGTTCATTGGTACTGGATCACTGAAGAGGGTAAAGCCTTCCTCAAGAAATATTTGGAAGAGGTAGAGGATTGATATGCAACTGGGAGCTCCCTATTTTGAAGTGTATACACACCCACTGAAAAAGCGAGAGAAGAATTTTTATTGTCCCGTTTGTGGCAGGATTACAAAACATCTCAGAGGTAGGATCATGGGAGGAAAACCTGCCTGGCTCTGCGTTGAATGTAGGAATTGTAGCAAGTCACTAATAAAGGGAGAATCCATTTACCTTGACTCTACGTTAGCTATGGCCCACAGATTAGCAAAGAAGTCACTAACCAAGAAGCGGCAGGTAGCAGTATAGAGTGTGGGAAGTTGAAGTTTTTTACCGATGCTTAAAGTTTTTAGGTTTATACTATATAATAGACGTGCCATAGGCTCGCTTCGCTCGCACATGTATAGGGGGAAAAATACAGTAAGACTAAGATCAAAGCATGCTCCTACCTACTTCACGTTATACACGCACCCGAAGGGTGCCTAGATTAAATGGCACATCGACTATGGCACAGGCTACTGCTACGACTATACGAGACAGTACCCCTTGACATGCCTAAATGAGCTAAAACCTGGTCTATTTTCACCTTGCGCATGATCGGAAAAAGGCTGGAGAAGGCTTTGTAACAAGCCTTGTGTGTGCGCCAGAAAAGGCTGACGCTTCCGTGCAGTTGTTTGGCACACGGGCCATGCACAGCGAAGGACTTGTACGGCAAAACCCAGCTAAGAGTTTGGGCCATAGAAAAGATGGAGAAGAGAAAATCTTGCGCTGTTATATACGTGAAACCTAAAAATTTTAAAGGCCCGTCAAAACCTCTACATTGCCTGGCGCTTGTACGTGTTTGGCCTTATCTCTGTTGTCATACCTTAATAATAATATAGTGAGTTAAGGTGTGGTGTAGTATGAGGATATCGTCAAGATAATAAGAAAGAATACACCACAGTGCTACTCACTGTATTATTGGCTTAGTGTCTTTTGTCTATCCGCTTTAGGTGATAAAGATATAGGAAAAATTAATTTTCTCCTCTTGTCGTCTGGATCGGGTTCTTCCATTATTAGCCCTGCCATACCAAGAGATGGTAAAATCTCTTGACGCAAACGCCAATCTTCGAGCATTCTTCCATATACGGCATAGTGTTTAGCCATGATATCCCTTCTCGATAATCCCCTCCAGTCTTCAGCCTTAAGGTCTTTATTCTGTTCCTCAAATGCTGAAACTATCACTTCCTTGTATAGGTTGTAAACGTATGGTGGGATTCCAAGCTCCTGGCATTCTGCTATCTTATCCCACAACCCGAAAGCATCGTTAACATCCTTCTCACTTGCTACTATATTAGATCCTTTCTTTTTTCTCTTCCATAAGTTGAGTAGCGCTATCCCTTTGATCAGGCCGAAGAACCTTCCAATATCTCGAGCATGTCTTGGTTTCAATATCTTACATCTTTCTATAAATTCATCAGTAACCTTCTTGAGATTCGGAATTATTACATCGTCTATCTTTTCCTCCTTTATAGCTCTAATCCTCTCCATCAACAACAATCTCTTGGGATTGCTGTCAAGCCACTCTATAAATTTGGGTGCATTACCTACTCTCTCAGCCTTAAGATAGACAGCCTCCCTTATCTTCTCTTGGCTCGTCTCTGGAGAAAGAATTATCATTCTCGTAGCTTCCTGGTCCTTTACCTTAAGCCCACCTGTACAAAATATAACTGAAGGAAAACCAACTATCTCTACGTTCTTCGTTCTTATTCCGTGCCTCTCTCTTCTATCTGTTATCTTCAACAGTAACCTTTTCTTATCATGTGATAGTAATGGCCTTAGCCTACGCAACAACTCGTCATGTGGTTGATCAAGGAATACAAGGATCTTCCTCTCGAGACTGATTGTAATTATTTTTCTCTCATCGTCCCACTCGCCAATATCATGGAAGAATGCTGTCGGACTGCAATACGCAATCAAGATAGTATCTTCATCTGGAAATAGAGCTGAGATCTCTATAGGGATATAGCTTTTACCCGTTGATGATGGCGCTCTATAGCTAATATTAAATTGAGAATCCTTCGTATAGGCCGTAAGCGTGGAGAGGAAAGTTATCATCTTATTTACTTCATCATGCTTAACAGTCAGGCCCAGGATATCTCCTAACTGTTTCAAACTCATAGCTTTCTTGACTTCACCATCTGGAATTCTCAATTCTTCTTGCTGTTGTAATTCTTTAGCTATAGCTTTACCTTTAGCAGTTATTTTGTAGAATGGCTTATCTTTCTCATCTGTTATTTCACACAACTTAAGATTGTCCAGATTACTTAAACAGGTTGTTATTGCTTCCGAAGAGGTAAAGGTTAGATCCTCTCTTCCAATTATCACTCCTAATTCTTGTGGATCGTACGGTAGCTTAGAATGTTCAGATAACAGGAGTAATAACTGCTTAGCATGACCGAGAAGTCTAACTGTTTTCTTAGCCTTATCAGTCTTCTTTCGCTTACCCTTCTTCAGAAGCTTTATGTTTTCAGAAGTATTCTCAGCCATGATCATCAACCTCGCTTGGTCACCGCTCCAATTCCATCCTCACAATTTTATCCAAAGAAATAGCCTCTTCCTTGTCGGTGCCCTTTATGACAACCATCCTATCAGAAATAGACTGCAAAACACCATGATGCGTGACGACTCTAGAGCCATCATTGAATATTACTGAGACCCTCTTATTCAACCAACCTTCCACACCACCACGCAAGCCAGCCATTAACCCACCTACTTACTCCTCTTCGACTGACTCGCCGTATATAACCTGTTTTAATTTCCCAAATACTGTTTGCTCGACCTTGCTCAGCTTGACTTTTTTCCCGATCCATTTTTCTGTATCTTTTCCATGTGCACTGGCTACATTTTTCTGGCTAGTACGATTCATAGTCCACACGAATTCCTTGTCACCTTTCTTTATCGTAATTTCGAACACATCAGTTTCGAATCCTGTCTCATCTTTTGTTCTGATCTTGCCAGCGTCCACAAACTTGAAGATAGCTCCTGGCTCAAAGCTGTTAGGTTTAAGGTACAGTGGAATATCTAACTTTACCAAACTTCTCACCTCATCTTAGTTTCAAAAAAGGACGATCCAGTTCGAACCTTCATCCTGACGAAAGTAAAAATAGTTTTATTGCCTTTGTCCTGGGCCCTAAAGTCAAACACGTCACCCTTTTTTACGCTATACTTCTTCACAGCAAACACAGGGACTGTTAAAACCAGCGAATTCCCCGACTTGAAAGCTCTTAGGATCGTCATCGGTTTAGATCACCTCATCCGTCCCCCATTTAAGATTTTAATCCCATTCCCTGGAGCGATCTCTATGAACCCTAGGTCACGAAACACGAACAGTAGCTCCCAACACTGTTGCTTGTTAATAGAGAAAGTAGATCCTAGCTTCTCAAAGGCACGTGGGAATCTGATCACACCAGAAGAAGATCCGTCAAGCTCGTTCAATCTTTCTAGAGCTAGTCCGTACAAGCCACTCGGAAAATGTTTCTTATTAGCATTAAGATTTAATCTCATCTTGATTACCTCTACCCTTCTTGGCAGAGTCCTCTTTCTCTTTTACCAAACCAATGACGAGCTTCAACCATTCTGGAGTTCGGATCTCTTGGGATTTTCGGATATCGTCACTCATTTCTACACCTTCATGCCTAGAGCCTTCTTCATGTCATCGTCAAAGAACGAGAGGCTAGCAAGTTCCTTAAATACGGATCTTCTAACAAAGTCGCTTACGTCCTCTCCTCTAGATTTACAAACCTTTGATAGTAACTTCGCATGCTTTGGATTGAATCTCACTCCAATAATTTTTGTCTTGTTAGGCATACGAACAACCCTGTTAAACATATAAGTGTAGACTAAACATTATCATTCATGACAAGATTGGTTCACACCATAAAAGCAAAGGGTAAAAATCTGGAGAAGATGAAGGAGTGTCAAAGGAAAGTCCTTAATGCCCTTAGGGTAACTATGCCAGATATAGTAACAACAGGGAAACTACGCAATCTTAGTAAAGTAGCGAAGCAGACATTAAATAAGACGCTACGTCTATTCGAGGAAATGGGAATCGTAAAGAAGATCCGAAGAGGACGGTGGAGAGTTTCATCTCCTAAGTTTCAGGAATACTATGAGAAGAGATTCGGTAGGTTCGATTTTTCACTTGTAAAGGCAGTTACAAAATCCGTCAAAGAAGGGAAGATAGATTACATCTGGTCTGGTGATCCGAAGCAAGGCCCGATATCAGCAGTCTTTTGCTATCCGAAAGGTGTATCTAGGAAATGGGAGTTTACTGATAATGAAGTCAAGTTGCTTGAATTTGCTAGAGAGAGTTACATAACAGCAGTGGATAGAGCGAAACTAAATCTTGATAAAAGAAGAGAGAGTGGATTGATACTCATTTTCATTAATCCATCAATGGGAATCTAAACCAATATCATCTTCATCAGCTACTAACCCATTTCTCCAATAACCTCTTTTATCAGCCCGATAAACCTCTCCCTACGTTTGTCATCCTGTATCAGTTTATCAAAAATTTTATCTGCTACGTCTCTTCCAGTATCCTTTCTTATCAACTCAGTTTCAGCTTCCTCGTCAATCACTCTACCACATCTTCTACAAAACTTGTTGGTAGCTTCGTTGACTTCCTCACATCTTGGACACTTTATCGGCTTTAACACGTTCTTCTCTTTCTTTTGTTCACCTTCCTCTATCCCATAAGTTTTCAAGATCGCTTTGTCTATGTCCCTTCCTGACAAGTGAACATAGGTTGATGCTTGATCAGAACCTTGAGTCCAACCAAAGAATTCACATAGTTGAGCTTCTGTTAGATCATTAGCTAGATGAGTGGCCCTAGAATGCCTGAAGTTATGAGGGTTAAGTGGTTTTGTTATACCAGCCCTTCTCCCTAATTTCTTTAATATGCTCTGTACTCCTCCATAGCCTATCTCTTCGTTCTTATCTCTCCTTACCCAAAGAGGAGATTCTTTATCGTTTTTCATAGGATGTTTGTTGATCCATTCCTGTAGATAAGGTACAGAGGCAACTATTCTAACCACTCTACTTCCTGTCTTTCCACTCACATGTAACCTTGCACCATGTCCATCAAACTCCACGTGCTTGATCTTTAACATGAGCAGTTCACCGATTCTACAACCCGACTCATATAGCACTGAAACAAAGGCTCTATTCCTGGGATGCTCTGCAACGTTGATGAGCTTCTTTATCTCTTCTTCTGTCAGCATCTCCTCTGGTAGTTTCTTGTTATTGTTGCTCACTGTAGTTCGTATCCATTCTACTTCCTCAGGATACTTCTTAGAATTCCACTCAAATCCTCTAACCCACTGATAGAACTTCCTTAAAACAACTCTATACATCTGCTTAGTCCATGGACTGTAATCCATCTTATTTATCTCTGCAACAACCGTTTTTATATCATCCTTAGTAGCATCCTCTAAATCAACTTTCATCCATTCGGCTAATTTCCTCATGGATTGCATGTACCTGACAGTTCTACCTATTGATATGTTGAGCAAGCATTGATCATCGAACTTCAATATAGTTGCCTTATCCTTACGAGAAATAGCCTTCGATTCCTTAATGCTCTGAATAGTTGATTCGAGCCTTCTCCTATAGTTGTGCGGATCTTTCATGTTTAATTACCTCCTGTGGTTGCCTATTAACCACGTTCATAGGCACACAACTAATTATTCCACGCCGAGGATGGGATTTGAACCCATATGTCCTTACGGACACCGGTTTTCAAGATTCGCCCGCAAGCTTTGTTTATTTGCCTACGTCCGGCGCACTACCTGGTTATGCGACCTCGGCATTAAATAATCTACAATTAGTATAAAAATACTTTGCTTTATTCTTTTTGCAGTTCGAGCTTTCCAGACCGCGGGATATTCAGTTGCAACACATCTCTAAACTCTGTTACATAAGCGCCGCTGACAGAGATTTTATCACCGACACGTACGCTGGTAATCTGATTTTCCCATAAGCTGATTTTGATTTCTCCACTATCGTCTTCTACCATTGCATCTGCAACATTGCGCTTTCCATATCGAGTATTAACTTCCCGTACTTCTGAGATGTCTAAGATTTTTCCTTCAACCGAGATGTTGCTCATCCCTCTTTGTATTTCTGAAATTTTCATAAAATCACTAAGTTTATTTTAGGATTTAAGCTTTAAAATTTAAGTGGATTTAAGTTTTTGATAAGTTCCCTTCTTCATAAACACTCGATCTGTGCGTATAGCTGTGCCGCGCTTAGCTTTAAGCATCTGTTCACTAGTCATTTTAGCAATACCAAGTGCGACAAGCTCTTCTTTCAACGTATATACTGCTATGGTCTCGCCTTTTACAATTCCTTTTTGGATTCTTGCAATACCACCTGGGTAAATAGGCGAACCATTGCATATTGCGTCCACAGCTGAATCTTTTACGAACACACGCCTAACATGAAGTATGGCGTATTCAACTGGAATTAAAATTTTTCTCAATCTCCTTTCGTCGCTGTTTTCCTTCCAAAATTCGTATGCGTCTTTTACTTCGATTAGACTGTGACTTTGTTGTTCTGTAAACTCGCCGACTTTTATTCGTCTGAGCTCTGTCATATGCGCACCGATGCCTAACGCCTGTCCGATATCGTGGCAGAGCTTCCGTATGTATGTTCCTGCTTGGCATCCTACATGGAAAAGCACATCTCTCCCACCTTCTCCGATTTCAAGGATATCAAAAAAATAGATTTCACGTTCCCTTATTCTCCGTGCTACAGCAGATTTGATAGGCGGTCGTTGTTTTATTTTTCCTACGAAGCTTTGCAGAGTTTTTCTCAGTGTGGCCTCGTCAATTTCTTTATGCAATCGCATCACACCGATGTACTCCTTGTCAACCCCCATAAGCACAGGCATAGCTTTTCTAGCTTCTCCAAGTGCGATCGGTAGAACGCCTGTAACTGCTGGATCAAGCGTACCGGCATGACCGGCTTTCTTTACTCCGAATATATCTACGACCCATTTAGTTATTTGGTGCGAAGTCGGGCCCCTATGTTTATCAACAACTATAACCGAGGTTTTTATCAGTTCTTCGATCGACCGGTCGTTCGGTCGCTTACCATAATCTTCGTTAGACTCGGCTCCGTATTTTGTTAACCATAACTTTTCAGCTCGCGCCATAAAAAGATTCTCTAGTTACATAATTAAAAAGTAGTATCCTAAACTATTCTTTACCAACCTTTACAAACCTTTACCAACCATTCACAGCTTTGCTAAGACCTGCAAGAATAAGCATAGCGATGAACAGTACCGCAGCGGTTTTATACAAAAGCATTTCATTCGTTAATATAGCTTTTATAGTTATCCTTACACGCGTCACTGCAGCACGAAACTTTGAAAAAACGATTTCTGGATTTAAGATTTCCAACACACTTATTGGTTTTTGTAGTTCGGTCGGTGCAGTAGTTGATGTGGTTGGTTCAGTGGTTGTTGTAGTAGTCTCAGCTGTCTTAATCTCAGTTGTCGTGGTTGTAGTAGTGATTTTCGGCTCGGTTAAAATTGTAGCATTTAAAATAACAGGCTTTATATCGGATACTATGCCGACACCGTAGGACCCACGTGCGATAAGTGGAAATGCATAGAGACCTGATATGCCTACAGGTACTGTTAATTCATATTTCAGAGCACCAACTTCTCCAAACTCCAAATCGATAGTAGCATCGGATGAGAACCAATCTTCTGGAATTTTTTCAGCTTCTAGTTTTACATCACGCAAACTTAAGATGCCGATATTTTTGATTTTTACTTCATATGTTTCGGTCGTTCCCGGCTTTTGGTTAAGTGAATAGTCGTACTCTAAAATTTCTATGCCATAGATAGGCGGTGGCACGTCCTTAGTAGCCGAGCTGATAATCGGAGTAAATAACGTAAATAAAGTAAATAACGTTAAAATAATCAAGAACGATGCGATTCCTATCGAACCTCCAATTCCTGCTGAAATCTTTGAATTCGTATCAGAGTTCATATCAAAGTTTGTATCAGAGTTCATATTAAACTATTTAAAATTGGTAGAAAAGGAATTTTAATGAGCCTCGCCTTTTTTGAGGAATATGTGTCATTTATAAGCTTTATGCGCCAAAATGCCAAAAATTTAAAAAGCTTTTCGTCGATTAAAATAAAAACTTAAGATGACCTCTTTAAATAAGGTAAAAATGAGGATTAACAAAACATTTGTTTTAGTTTTTCTGGCGTTCGGTATGGTAGCACTGCCATTTTTGGCACAGTCCAGAATGACTTTCTATAGTTTTGGGATGTCTGTCCCGGACGAAGTTAATGCTAATCCAGGTGTTACAGTTGACGTGGAAGGAGAGATTCTTGTAACTGGTATGTTCTGGTTGCACAACTTTGACTTGACTGTATCTGGTCTTGATTACGATTATGAAATAGAACCGGCTTGGTGGGAGCATGTTCGTATATTAAGGGAATGGAACCCACAGCAAGGTGTATTTCGCGTACCTGAAAAGTTCAAGTTGACTATTAATGTGCCTGAAGATGCGTCAGGTGCACATATCGTTACTATAACGGGCCAAGAGCACCACTCATTCAGAGAGGTATCAAACGAGACCTATTTCGTATTGACTATCGGCGGTGCACCGGCACAAGTGAACCTTAGCATATCAGACATACTCGTACCAGAAATGATAAAAGAGTATGAGCCATTCAATTTGACATTTAAGATAGACAATGCCGGAGCAATAGACATCGCTGCAACCGTTTCGATGTCTGTTCCTGAAGACTGGGAAGTTGATGAGGCGTCCAAAACAATACAGGTTAAAGGCGGTAGCTCCGAGATAGACATGTTTACTATAATACCAACAACAACATCAGGCGAGATTTCACTTTTTGTAGAGTATCCTTTCAAAGGAGAGGTGATAAACTTTACAAAAGTTGGACCATATCTTGTACCAAGTGGAGAATTGCCTACAACAACTACAACAGCAGCTCCATCTTTCTACGCTCCAATAGCAAATTTCATTTATTATCTGACTAGCCCGATAATAGGGAGCTTTGAAAGTTTAGTAGGATCCTACGCAGTTCCGGCAATGGTTGGTATCATAGTAATATTGTTAATAATAATAATCTGGATTATTTCGGGGATGTTCAAGTTCGTCCGAAGCAAAAGCAGATCTGAACCAGAAAGCATGGAAACAAAAGATACAGAAACAAAGAACAAGGAAACAAAGAATACGACACCAGAAATAACGTCAGAAAGCTCTCCAGAAGTTAAAGCCCCAGAAAGCGTGCAAACAGATGTTAAAGATACAACTGTCGAAACTACTGGCGTTGACAGAAAAGAAGTTTAAATTACGTTATTTCTAAATCACATTACACTATTTTTAATAATCTTTCAGGCTTTGTTATTAGGTAATCCGGTTTTCCTTTATTCAAGCAGGGTCTGGATTCGTAACCCCAACTGACTGCCACTATTTTTACCCCAACTTTTTTTGCAGCTTTTATGTCTCTAGTCTCATCGCCTATATAGATTACTTCGAATTTTTTGTACCCATGTTTTTTAATGGCTTTTTTCAGTCTTCTGTGCTTACCAAACAGAGGATTCCCTGTTTCTATGAAATCGAACACCTCATTCAATCCATTGTTTTTTAAGAAAATTTCTACATTATCTTTCGAGTTCGAAGTCACTATGCCTAGCCTGTACTTTTTCTTAAGTTTTTTTAAAACACTTTTCAGTCTGGGAAATGTTTTTACTGCCCTTATTTTTTTCTTTAGATGCCTTCTACACACTCTTGTTAACAATATTACGCCTCTCCGAGGAATTTTGTATTTCTTTAGTTTTTCTCTGGCTCCCATCGAGCGCGGCTTTTTCCTATCTTTTGGTATTTTCACACCACGTTTATGAAAAATTTCGCTAATTATTTCAAATACAATGTTGTATGTATCCGCGATTGTTCCGTCAAAATCAAAAATTAGGCATTTCATATCTTCCACAACGAAAACCCGAGATAGAGCAGTGCTTTATTTCTTATCTTCTTTAGTTTTTTCTTTCTTCTCAACTTTTTTCTTTTCTTTCCCAGCTGTCGCTTTCTTAACTTCCTTCTTAGCTGCTTTCTCAGCTTTTGCTTTTATCTGGGCTGCTGACGGTTTCTTCAGATCAAGTTTTACAATCAAGCCAGCCTTTTCATAAGCAGCAATCACTTGCTCATCTATAGCATTGTCTGAAATCTCTAGTTTATATTCGGTCGCTTTTAGATGGTCTATATTGCACTTTCTACGCTTCACGCCTGTTAGTAGCCTTGGGCCTGTAACAAACACAAAACTTTTTTCTTCTTTGCTTTTACCAGCAGGCTTTATCACAATGCAGTATTTCCCTGCTTCACGCCCGGCAATCTTCAAACATACACGTCCGATTTCAAGCACAACCATTTCAACTCACTCTATTCTATTTAATAACCTAATCTTAATAAGTATTTCACTAAATTAGAACACTTCAGGTTTTACTATTTTTAACAAATCAGAACTTTTAATTTTTAGAGTTTTAAAATGAGATCCTGGATTGAAATAAATATATTCACTACTCAATAGGTCTTTATCCAAATAGGTTTTAATCCGTTTAATGTATCCAAATGGTGGAACGCAACCAACAGGACAGCCAGCAATTTTGAGCACCTCCTTTGGTTCCGCTAATTTTATGCTTTTCGTGTTTTCAATTCTCGATATTTTTTTCTCATCTACTTTTTTATTGCCTAGAGATAAAACTAGAATGAACCTTCCTTCCTGAGTTTTAAATATCAGAGACTTGACGCCTGCCTCTGACGATAGATGCATAACTTTGACATGTTGTTCACATGTGTAAACAGGATCATGTTCGAAGATATCGTATTTAATATTTCTTTCTTTTAAAATTTTTTCAATTCTTTTTTCTGTTTGGGACACCATTATATCGCCCTATAGCCTCGGGAGGGATTTGAACCCTCAACCAATGAATTTCTCAGAGCTACGAGTTTCGACCCTACAAGTCCATCGCTCTTCCATTAAGCTACCGAGGCAAAGCCCTGGCCGAGACTTGAACTCGGGCCTTCAACTTACCAAGCTGACGTTCTGCCACTGAACCACCAGGGCAAAATGACGAAGATGAAATCTTATTCACCCCATGGAACGAATATAAGCCTCTTGCTAATCTCTCTCGGAATATACATCGGTCTAAAAGGCATATCCTGACATTTTTGTTTAATCTCAGAGATTAACTGTTTCAAACTCATGTTTTTCTTGCAATCTTCATCTGCTTTTGACAACTCTCGTTTTACAACGATTAGCTCATCTGAATTTAGCTCCTTGTCACCGATTACGATAAAGTAAGGAATCCAGGATTTCTTTGCTTCAAATACTTTCTTCGAAACACTTTGATTTTTATCATCGATTCCCACCCTGATGTTGTTCTTCTCCAATTCTTGAGCTATCTCTTCACATTTCTTGATGTGCCTATCAGCAACAGGTAGCAACCTTACTTGCTCTGGAAATAACCATAGAGGTAACATTGGTAGTTTTCCCTGGTTTTCCATCTTCCCCGCTCTTTCTAATATCGCATACATCTGTCTCTCCAAAGAACCTATCGAGGAGTGTACTATGACACATCCCCTTTTCTTTCCTTCTTGATCTACATAGTAAATTCCGAATCTTTCTGAGTTTTCGACGTCTAATTGAACGGTTGATACTTGAGCATTAAAACCATCAGCCCCAATAGCCTGATATTCATTCTTCATAATCCAGTAGTTTTTCTGTTCTGGAAGTAGTTCGATCAAAGCCGGTCTCTCAGCTTTTTTGAGTATGTCCAGTATCATTTTTTTCAATTTAGGATACCAACTTTCAACGACTCTCCATGCGAAAGCATACTCTAAGCTTAAGGCATTCATCAATTCATCATACGCATAACTAATCTTTTCGAACCATTCTTTTCCCTGTTCTAGATCCAAACAAAAGCTGTGGATGTCAGGCATCCAGAAGTATCTGTTTCTCTTTAGCCCTGAACATTCACCTCTCTGTTCAAGCCTGTAACAGTGCGACATATCAAAGACGCTGAATGGAAAGCATCTCCAACTTATTACCGCTTTACTCAACATCTCGAATACTCCCAAATCACCTGCAGAAGGTCTCATGACAAACTCTTCACCATTGACTATTACTTTGTAGATTTTGACATCGAACTTACCACAAATTTCTTGCACTCTTGGATACTGAGCTCTATACATCGGAGGAGAGTCTACCTTTATGCAGCCTAATGGATATGCCACCTTCCAGAATGCAAACTCTCTGAGTAGATCGTGGATAAGATTACCATTAGGGTAAAATTTTAGATGTCCAATATCGCTCATCGGTTCATAATCTACTAGCTCTAACTTTCTCATTATTTCAATGTGTGCTGATTGTACTCCTTTGGGTGGTTTTCCAGCTACCTCATTCCTGACGAATACTCTTAACAGTGAGAACTTGTCCAAGATTTTACATTTTTTCCAGTTTTTCACATCTACAGAAAACTCATTTCCTTTTTGATCTAATATTATGAATTTGGATTTCATAGTACCACCTTTAATCTTTCGATAAAATCTGGTCTTCCCGAATGCCTTTCAGAAACCTCAACCTCCAGTTTTAATCGAGACAAAGAATTCAGAAACTGAGAATTACATCTATTCAGAGCATAGTTAGAAATAGAAATCTTTTTCAACTTTGGACATTTGTCTAAGACTCCCCTTAATAATTTCTTATTTAAAAACTTTCTGAAATGTACAAACTTGACATCAGGTGAGAGTTTTGATAGATCTGAGTAACTAGAAATAGAGACCTGTTTTTAATTCACCTTGTTGACTTTTACCTCTTACCATTTTTTTCACCTAACTGTAACTACTCTATAGTATTCAATAGTATATAAACAATTCTAAATGTCACAAATTAAACTCAAAAATCAACTTATTTTATTTTTAATTCTATTTTTTCTTGAATAATTCACGCATGCATCTGCTACACAAATAACCGCCATATGGTCTGTTCGGCATCCGTTTGGACTTTGGCAATTTCCTTAGTTTGCTTGGTCTTAATCTTGGCATTCCGTGAAGTTGCGCTCTGCACACTGCGCATCTTGAAATCTTAGGATTTCTCCTCCTGCGTTTTATTACCAAACGTCCAGAAGGTGTGCGCTTTTTTATCTTTTTGGCTTTTCTAACCATAAAATCACAGAACCAATGACAATTAACTGAGCCCCAAAAGCTTTCTTATTACCCATCCCATCGTAAACGAGACGAGTATATACCATAATATCCAAGTGAGTTCAGATCCAATCATCGGTACCTCAAAAGGAAGAGACGCAACAATCATTCCACCATAATTATGTCCCAACCATGGAAGGAATATTGCAATCACAATCAAAGATATGAAGATCCCCTTGTAAGTATGTTTCATATATTCACTATTAACACTCATCATTTCTTTTAGGAATTTACTCGCACTTTCGCTATCACCAATTTTTTGCGCAGCTGTCAATTGCTCCCTTATATTTTGCAACCTGTCCTTTATTTCTTTCATAGCTTTTTTATTTGTTACAAGTCTGTTTAAACCAGTTACTAGGATAGTCATAAGAGAAGAGACTATGAATAGAGATACTGCAGGATTGAAAACAGCAAGTGGTGCAAAAATAGTACCTACAGCACTTACAAGCATCCCTGTTATTGCCTCAAGCATTACTATCGCCGTTTTTTCTTTTTTTATACTTCAGATAATTTTCATTCTTCAAACAATTTTCTCACGAGTGGATGAGCTTCTTCCAGTCTTTGGCTGCGTAATTCTTCATAGTAATTATACACTATCATAACAGTTAAAAGTATTCCTGTGCCTGTGCCTAGTGCGCCTGTAAAATCCGCAAAAGCTGCAAGCAGTCCGACTAAGAGTCCGCCAATAACAGCTAGTGCCGGGATGTAGCGATTTAAAACGCTTTCCATAACTCTTTTATCCCGTCTATAACCAGGTATCTGCATACCTATACCTTCTATCTGTTCTGCAACAGAGCCAGCATCCATACCAGATGTACTAACCCAAAAAATGGAGAATATCATAGCGAATATAGACATAAATGCAGTGTAAGTAAGCGCTCGTATGAGCTGCGAACCTGTTATTGTCATTGAAACTATCTCTCCAAGAAGGTTTCGAGGTGCTGTAAGATAGTATATAATTCCGCTTACTGGTGCGTTCTGTTGATCAAAACATCCGAGCCAACCACATGACAAGCCGGCAGCGTTTGGTGCAGCGCCAAGGCTAGCCATAAGCTGCAGATTCGCAACAAGGGCTGCTGTCAGTATTACAGGTATGTTGCTTGTGTACAGTAGCTTCAAAGGCCAAGTGCGACCAAACCCTCGCAGTGCGGAAAAAGCGAGGGGTATTTCGATTCTAACATCTTGCACATAAACAACAAGTGCAAAAACAATTGCAGTAGAAATAAGAGGCAATACAGTAACCAAAGCCAGGTAGCTATTGTTAGCAAATATTTCGATTATAAAGTTCCATAGAATCCCAGTTGGTGGATTCGCTACACTGGGCAGACAACTCAGGATGTTACCAGGAATACATGCGGCTGAAAATGGCGAAAGGACACGTATCAAAATCAGGCTACCAACTCCAGCAGCTATAAACAAACTTATTCCAGAGCCAAACCCCCATTTACTTACAAGCTCATCAAGCAAGATGACTATTATAGCTCCAGCTGCGAGTTGTAGTATTACAAAGATCTTGATTTCCAAACCACCAGCCACAGGCAGCGCACCAGCTAGGACAAAAGCCGCAGCTGTTATAAAGCAGAGCATGACCGCAAGGAATTTGTTCCACATCTGAAATTTTTCCCGCTCTTCAGGCTTGGTCGTGTCCCAGTCTATTATTTTCGATCCGACTAACAGCTGTAGCAATATGCCGGCTGTTACTATCGGTCCGATCCCAAGTGTCATCAGACTGCCAAATTTCGAGCCAAGAACGATTTCAAAAAAGCGGAACTGCTCAAAGTTGGCCTCCTTGTCAATGCCAAAAACCGTTATAGCTGATAGAACAAAATACATCAAAAGCGCGATGCCAGTCCATTTCAAGCGCGTATTAAACGTCTGCTTGTATGTCGGTTTTTCAACAGATGGTATGTATTTTGTTACTTTGCTTACATCGAATCCGAACTTCATCTCAATCTTCCTTTTTTCCCTCTGGGCTTCTCAGCTTCTTTTTTTACCTTTTCTTTTTCTTGTTCTTTTTCAGATTTTTTTGATATTACCACTTTTCCGCCAGTTGCTTCAATCTTTTCAATAGCTTTTTTTGAAAAAGATTCAGCAACAACTTCCAAGCCCACTTTTATTTTTCCGCTGCCTAGAACTTTGTTGTATCCAAGCTCTGCCAGAACCATTTTTTTCTTGCCAGCAGCAAGCAATTCGAGTCGCCTCAGATTAATCGCTTTTACTTTTTTCGCAACGCCAACCGGTAGCTTGAAGCCACGCTTACCGAAATAATCTGGCTCGTATTTTACTATATAACTCCACTTGTGTTTGTGCAGTCCAGCTTTACCGCGACCTCCTCGACTTCCACCACCACGATGCTTTTTATGAGAACCATATCCATAGCTTCGCTTTCCACGGAACTTTCTAAATTTTTTCTTTTTTCGTACGACCATCTATATCATCCTTTCCAACAGTTCGTTTATTGCTTCGCCGCGATTGCCTAAGTCGCCTTTTGGCCAGTGCTGCTTAATGGATTTGAATCCTTTAGACGGAGGTGTGAGTTTGAATATTGGCTTTAGCTTTGGTATGCTTTTCATGCTCACTTGTCCTTCGAAAATCGCTTTTGCCATTTGTTCTATGCTTTCATATCCAGTTTCCTTAATCGTTTTTTCGTCCAACCTTTTATTCTCATCGAGCCTACCACGCTTTTTCAACATCGCTAAAAGGGTATCGAAATTTATTTTGCCGAATGTCACGTAATCCCTTACTTTTGTTATCATTCCATTATAGCTCGGGTTGTCTGGCACAACTACGCATCTGTTCGGCGCGTCAAGCCTTAGAATACTCATACTATCTTTCAACTTTTTTCTTACACCAACACTTCCTCTGATTCTTACGACCGCCAACATCACAAATCACCTGTTCACCTATCAAACTCACCTATCGTATATGTATAATCTTTTGAGGGCGTTGAAAAGTGCAGTTATTAGATTTATTCTCATTCCTGTATTGCCGAAAGTTTTCATCCAAACATCTTTTATTCCTGCAAGACGCAAAGCCTTTTTGGATTCGTCGTCTGCAACAAGTCCGATGCCCTTCGGCGCAGGCATAAGCACGACGCGCACGCTGCCTGACTTTCCTTTTGTTTTGTAAGGTATGCTATGGCTTCCATCGCAGCCACACTCCCAACTTCCACATCCACGCTTTATCCGTATAACATTTAGCTTAGCTTTATCTACCGCTTTATTTATTGCAGCACGGCTTTCGACAGCTGATGCTTTTCCAATCCCAATTAACCCGTCTTCGTCGCCAACAACAGCAAAAGCATTTGATGTGAATCTCCTGCCAGATCGGTGCATAGTCGTTGTTATCCTTACAGCTATCCTTTGTCTACCACCACCTTTGCCCCTTCTACCACCGATAAGAATAAGTTCGTTTTTCAGGTTCGGAACTAATTTGTCAACAATTTCCGGCTCAAGTATTTTTTTACCAGAATCTAAAACTTCATCGATGCTTGTTATCGCACCGCTTGCAACAAGTTTCCCAAGTTCTGTTACAGGTTTCCATAAAATGAACT
The DNA here is from genome assembly GCA_030615205.1 of Candidatus Aenigmatarchaeota archaeon. Classification (GTDB taxonomy): domain Archaea; phylum Aenigmatarchaeota; class Aenigmatarchaeia; order CG10238-14; family SCSR01; genus JAUWZS01. The sequence goes on from JAUWZS010000002.1 coordinate 23,338, forward strand.
CTCCTCTTCTCCCTTTTGCAATTTGGATTCCTGCAGAAATATCCAAGATTTTCTTTTCTTCTTCCTTTTCTCCCTCTGTTTCACCTTTTTCTATTTTTATTTCATCTTTTTCTTTTTCGCCAATTTCAGTTTCAACGATTTTTCCCACTTCTTCCTCGATTTTTTCTTCCACTTTTTCATCAAGCGGCTTTTCTAATCTTCCTTTTTTCAAAGCTTTCTCTTCCTTCTTCTTCCTTTCGTCTTCACTGAGTTTTTCTTCCCGCGTTTTTTTTGCTTCCAATGTCTTTTCTTTACTTTTTCTTTTCGGCATTTTTTTCACCTAAAATTTTTCCTTTAATCTTTTCGAACTGTTTAGGCAGCTCTTTAAATCTTTCATTGTATGCTGCAATATGCTTACCGCTTATTCTTTCTTCACTTGGAAAGATTTCGGCATTGCACGGTACATTAAGTCCAGCGTCAATTGCACCTTTAACAACAGCGTATAACTTTGAACCTTTTGTTGAAAAATACAATCCAGCATCAAACACAGCATCATTTATTTTTTTATCTTTTGCAGCGCGGCCGATCATAAGACCGGTAAGATATGCTGCAGGCGTATTATCGCATGCGAATTGCCACCCCATACCACGAAGTGCACCTGAGGTTGCTGCTGCAATTGTTCTATCACCGCGTTCATCAAATACGATTATCTGAGCACGTATATATTTTAAGCTCCTGCGTACAACCAACCGGGGCTTTCCAGATTTCAAAAGTGCCAATCGTCCCTTATAGTCTGTTTTTCCCTCCAGACGTCTACGGAATTGCATCTTTCTGGTCGGTTTTAATTTTCTTTTTTTCAGTGCCATGTAATCACTTTTTATTTTTCAGCATCCCATGTTGTTCTGCATAAAGCCGCATGTGCGATTTGCTACGGAATTGCCCGCCTTTGACAAGCATGTAAAGCCTGCGATAGTTTGCATTGTTGATTTGGTCACTGGCTTTCAGCTCTTTCAATGCCTTTCTCAATGCTCGTACTGTGAACATCCATCTCTTCTTTTTCGGCAGCCGTGCATACTTCGAACCGCTCCTACTGCCGCGCTTTCTTCTTCTCTTCCGCTCTTTTGTGGTTCTAGGTCTTCTTACATTTGTTCGCATCGCTTTTATCACTTTTCGCTTTATCAGCCTGTTTATGTCTGCCCGTGTTATAGCAGCTTGTATTTCTTTTTGCCTAGCTGGATCCGGGTCCAACCATACGCGTGATTTGCCGACTTTCAATATATCAGCTGCAAGTCTTTTCTGCAATGTTAATTTCGATGCCATTAAGAATCACTATTTATCGTCACGTCCTTTACTTTTACGGATTTAACACTTTCAATTTCATCTCTTTCGCACGTTTCACAATTTCCTCCTTCTTTTTTCTGCCAACAGCAGCGGATATCCTTATTGCTTGGGTTTTTTCGTTTACCCGCTCCAAATCTTTTAAATTGCGCACAAAAAACTCGTCAAATCCTGATGGATGTAGCCCCCGCCAAGCCCTCGGCGTCCTACGACTAACACGCGGCATAGCTGGACGTCCACCTTTTTGCTTTCGCATTTTGCTTTGGCTGCCTGTGGGTTTTCGCCATTTCCTTTTCAATCGCTTATATCCATGCACAGTTTGTCTCAAAAATCTTTTTTTCGCCATGTTTCTCACCAATCATTATTTTCCTTTAGGTTTTTTTGTTATGTAGATACCGTCTTGGAAAACTTTTCTATCGTGTTTACGTATTCTCGTTGCCTGTTCCATGTTTGCGGCCGTTTGCCCGACCGCTTCTATATCCGTGCCGCTTACGATAACGTCAGCACCTTTTACTTCAACTTTGGTATCATCACCAACTATCTTTGATATGCGTGGTATTTTTTCTCCAAGGAAGTTTTGAATAAGCACCTTTCTATCTCCAACTTTTACTGTGGCTGGGAAGTGGCTGTATATAACTTTGAGCTTGGCACTATAACCTTCTGTTACGCCATGAAACATGTTTTTGATATGGGCAATTATACTACCTACCACGGCTTTCGACTTTCTTATGCCAGACTCGCTTATGACTTTAATTTTTTTATCGCTTTTTTCGATTTTTATGCTGAATAACCCCCTAAAGTTACGCTCGAGCGTGCCCTTTGCTCCGCTGACCTTTACTGTTCCGCCTTCAACCTCTACTTGCACGCTTTCTGGAATCTCAACTTCCTTTTCATACATTTAAAACACCTTTTCGTATTGTCGAAATCAAAACAAAACAACATCAATATACATACGCTAGCAACTTACCTCCAATTTTCAACTGTTTTGCTTTTTTATGGCTGATTACACCTTTGGGTGTAGAGAGAATTAGAATGCCGAACTCGCGTGCAGGCAAATAACGCTTCTCCCATTTCTCAAACTTGTCCACCTTGACCGAATACCTCGGTTTTATTGCGTTGCAGTCGATTATTTTTCCTTTTAGTTCTATTTTGAATTTGCCTCCACGTCCATCCTCTATAAACTCAAAAGTTTCAATATAGTCCTGTGCTTGCATTATCTCCAGAATTGATTTTATTACTTTAGAGGCACGAGTAACACAACTATTCTTTCCAACGCGCTCAGCGTTTTTTATTGTTGACAATGCGTCTGCCAACGGGTCATGGAGCATCGTATTCACCTTTTTTCTATTTTTTCTAATTCTCATATAGTTTTTTAAAGCCACATCCCGAATACAGCCCTAATTACCCATTTTGTTCTATAATGTAAAAGAGATTATGATTTAAAAACTTTAAATGTTTTGAGAAAAATGCGGCTGGCGGGATTTGAACCCGCGTTGCGAGCTTGGAAGGCTCGAGTCTTAGCCAGACTGGACCACAGCCGCTTGTTTTGTAATTCTTTAACTCTTTTTAAATCTTTTTCGTTTCACCCACTTTCAATCTCACGCCTAATATATTCAATATCTTCCTTGCTTCTCTTTTCTGCAGGTGCCTTTTCTTTAACTTCTTTAATCTCTTCGGCTTTTTCGGCCATTGCGGCTACTGCTTTTTTTGGTGGGTTTTTTGCTATGGCTGCTTTAAGCTTCTCAGCGATTTGAATCATTTCCTCTTTAGGTATTTTCTTGACGTTTCCAAAAACTGGAAGTTCTGAGTGGCCATCATTTTCAAATCTGGGCACTACATGTATATGTGCATGAGGAACTCCGAGCCCAGCAGTAATGAAATTAACAAACTTGGCTTCCAAAGCTTCAATCGCAGCCAGTGCGATCGCTTTTGCAACTTCCCAATAATCGCCGAACCTCTCCACATCATACGTCCATCTAATATGGGCCTTAGGGACAACGATTGTATGTCCAGCATTTAAGGGATTGACGTCTAAAAACCCAATAAAGTCTTCGTCTTCGTATATAATGTTCGACGGTATCCGCCTGTCTGCAATCTCACAAAATATGCATTTTTCCATAAAATTACCTTCTTTTAAAACCTTTTTATTTATTACATACCTTAATGATTTATTAATTAAAATGAAATGCTAAAAAAAGATAAGGCAGTTTATTATAGGGCGATAGTATGCCAACAAGGAGAAAACCTCGTGCAGGTTCATTGCAATTCTGGCCGAGAAAAAGGGCCAAGCGGATGTATCCGCGTATGAATAGTTATCCTTCTATCGATGAGTCCAAGCTTGACAAGCCTAAGCTTCTTGCGTTTGCGGGTTATAAGGCTGGTATGCTGCATGTTATTGTTAAAGACACAACAAAAGGCTCAGCAAGCTTCGGCGAAGACATCAGCGTGCCTGTAACTGTGCTTGATTGCCCACCTATGCTCGCTGTCGGAGTTCGTTCTTATAAGCCTACTGCGTATGGTTTGTCAATTATAACTGAAGCATGGGCAGATAAACTGCCGAAAGGATTCGAATTAAAGAGGAAATCAAAGAAGACAGCAAAAAAAACGAAGAAAAAGAAAAAAGAAAAGAAAAAGGTCAAGCCCACTGCAAGTACACAATTCGCAAAGATGGAAAAAGAGCTTGCTCAGATTTCTTCTGTGCGTCTCATTGTTGCAACACAGCCAAAGATCGCTGGTTTTGGAAAGAAAACAACAGATATTTTTGAAATCGAGATAGCTGGGAAGAGTGCAAGCGATAAACTGGATTTTGCACGGGATATACTGAGCAAGGAGATAAAACCTAGCGATGTTTTTAGAGAAGGCGAACTTATAGATGCTATAGGAATAACAAAAGGTAAAGGTACAGTTGGTCCTGTGAAGCGGTTCGGTGTTGTTATACAGAACAGGCATGCAAAGGGCAAACGTAGGCACGTGGGTTCGCTTGGACAAGAAAGTCCAGGTCGTGTGAGGTGGACTGTGCCGATGGCTGGACAGCTTGGCTTTCAACAACGCACTGAGTATAACAAAAGATTGCTCAAAATTAACGACAACAAAGATGCTGGGGGGGAAATCACGCCCACAAGCGGCTTCAAGGGCTACGGTGTAGTAAAAGGTCCGTATGTGCTGCTCGAAGGTTCTGTGCCAGGCCCGAAAAAGAGATTGATATTTTTGCGCGCATCGATTAGGCCCGGAAAAAGAAAGTTCATAGTACCAGAAATAAAGGAGATTGTAAGGTGATTTTAAAAAATGAAAGGTGGAAATAAAATGAAAATAGTGGTTATGGAAAAAATAGAGATGAGTAATGAGCAAATTAACAGATTAAAAAGGCTTGGGGATGTGACTTCCTATCACGATTCACCGAATACTGAGCAGGCAATTGAGAGGGCTAAAGACGCGGGCATAATCATCGTAGACTGGGCTGAAGTGAATCCTCTTTTGGGACATATACCTAAAACTAAATTAATCGCTCTCATGTCCACTGGCTATGCTTGGGTGGACACAAAAAAAGCAAGAAGTTTGGATATAGCAGTTACAAACATTCCAGGATATGCAACAGAAGCTGTTGCCGAGCACGCATTTGGCCTGATGGTTTCTGTTTTCAAGCACATCGTAAAAGCCGATAAAGGTGTGAAAAAAGGAGAATGGGAAAAGAGCCGATTTAAGGGATCCGAACTTAAAGGCAAAACTTTAGGCATCATCGGTCTCGGAAGAATCGGAAGCAGAGTTGCAGAAATAGCTAAAGGGTTTGGGATGGAAGTTATAGCAAATAACACTAATCCAAAGAGTATTCCAGGAGTAGAGATGGTTGAACTTAGCGAACTGCTAAAAAGAAGTGATGTTGTTACGTTGCATTGTGATCTCAATCCAACTTCGGAAGGTCTCATCGGTGAGGATCAGTTCAATTTAATGAAATCATCTGCAACCCTAATTAACACTTCAATCGGCAAATTGGTAGACACAGAAGCGTTAGTTAAAGCATTAAAGGAAAAGAAAATTGCAGGTGCAGGAATAGATAGAATAGAACCGGAAAAACTAGATAATTCGCATCCATTACTCCAATTCGATAATGTGGTGATTACTCCTCATATTGCTTTTAATACAAGTGAAGCTCTCTCAAGAAGAGTTGACATATGTATTGATAATATTGAGGCTTTCATTAAAGGTAAGCCACAAAACGTTGTGAATTAAAGGTGAAAGAATGAAAGTGCCAATGAAAGTAGCAGTTTACGATTTGAATGGACAAAAAAGCGGAGAAATAGATTTGCCTAGAGTTTTTTCCACCCAGCTTAGAGAAGATCTAATTATTCGTGCATTTTTGAGTACGATGAGCAAGCGCAGGCAGGCTCATGGTACAGACCCGCTCGCTGGGCAGAGAAGCTCTGCACATTACCACGGTCGCAGGCGACGCATTAGGTGGACAATGATGGGAAGGGAAATGGCTCGTATGCCGCGGTTGCACGGAAAGATACCTGGTTGGCAGATGTACCGTGCGAGGAATGTGCCACAGGCTGTGAAAGGCCGTGCAGCGCATCCGCCAAAGACCGAGAAAGTCTGGATACAAAAAATTAACAGAAAAGAGCGTCAACTTGCAGTAAAATCTGCGGTCGCTGCAACAGCTAATAAAAAGCTCGTGGACAGCCGCGGACACAAAATAAAAGATATAAAAGAACTTCCAATAGTTGTGAGCAATGCTGTAGAGACTTTGAAAAAGACGTCTGAAGTTAAAAAATTCCTGGCAGCTCTTGGATTAGGAAATGAGATGAAAAGAATTGAAAAGAGAAAAACACTTGGTCGCAAGAAATCATCCCGCGGCAGAAAATATAAGAAGAAAATAGGACCGTTAATTGTTGTGACAAGCGACAAAGGCATAGGTAGGGCTATAAAAAATATTAGTGGCGTTCATGCAAGCCGCGTGAGCAATTTATCTGTGGAAATGTTATCTCCTGGTGGCGTTCCAGGAAGGCTAACGATTTTCACAAAAGGTGCAATTGAAAAATTAAAATAAGTGATAAAACATGACTGAATGGAAATATCTGAAATACCCGTATCTGACTGAAAAATCTGTAACGCTTGTTGAGCAAGCGAACACGATCGTGTTTATAGTAGATTTGAAAGCGGATAAAAACCAGATAAGAGAGGAATTTGAGAAAGTGTTTGAGGTGAAAGTTGAAAAGTTGAATACAGAAATCACTGCAGATGGAAAGAAAAAAGCATTTATAAAACTCAAGCCAGAATTCAATGCTGGCGATGTCGCAGTGAAGTTGGGATTGGTGTGAGTAAGTGAAAAGTGAGCAAGTGAAAGTACTACAGGTGATTAAATGGGTAAAAGAATAATCGCACGAGCACGCGGAAAGGGTGGATCGCAGTATCGCGCACCTAGTCACAGATATTTAGGTAAGGTCAGCTATCCACCTGCTAAAAAAGTTGTCGGCAAACGTGGACTGGTTAGGGACATAGTCCATGATCCGGGCAGGAGTGCGCCGGTTGCACTTGTTAGTTTTCCTTGGATGAAAGAGGACTTGCTTCAGATTGCTCCTGAAGGTTTACATGTCGGTGATGAAATAAAATATGGAGGCGAAGCCAGTGTGGGAAATGTACTTGAACTTAAAGACATACCAATCGGCGTTCGTATTTTTGGGCTTGAAACTTGTCCAAACTCTGGGCCCAAGCTTTGTAGGAGCTCAGGCAGCTTTGCAACAATAATGAATAAAGGTGATAATAAAATAACAGTGAAGTTTTCTTCAGGAAAGACTAGAGATTTCAATGCACGCTGTCGAGCAACAATCGGCGTGCCAGGAGGTGGCGGCAAGCGAGAGAAACCATGGGTCAAAGCTGGTAAACGTTATTATGCGATGCGTGCACGTGGTAAGTTATATCCAAGAACATCAGGCGTGGCGATGTCTCCTGTTGACCATCCATATGGTGGAAAGCGTAAGGCACCTAGGCCTTCAGGTACAGTGAGCAGGAACGCTCCTCCGGGGGCAAAGGTTGGTAGTATAGCTGCCAGAAGAATGGGTAGGAAGAAAGGAAGTAAAAAATAAAGATAAGCAAAAATAAAGATTAAAAAATTAAAAAAGAGATAAAGAAGAGTGATTGGAAATGGTGAAAAAATATGGTTAAAAAAATCAAATTCAGAGGACTCACAGAAGAGCAATTAAAGGAGATGACTCTAACAGAATTCAGCAGAATCATTACAGCAAGAGAACGCCGAACTTTAAAAAGAGGGTTTACAGAACCTCAAAAGAAACTACTTAAAAAAATAAAAGAGCAACCAGACAAATTCCATAAAACCCATGAGCGAGATATTGTAATTGTTCCTCAAATGCTTGGCGCAAAGCTTGGTGTTTACAATGGCAAAGAATGGATAACAGTTGAGATAACTCCTGAAAAACTTGGACACAGATTAGGAGAGTTTGCATTGACAAGGCAGCGCGTTAAACATTCGGCTCCTGGGGTCGGGGCTTCGAGAAGCAGCAAGCATATCAGCATTAAATAGTAGACTGAATGGTGTAAAAATGGCGGTTAATGAGAAAAAGAAAACAAAGAAAGCATCTGCGTGTGTAAAAGACGCGCGTATATCTTTAAAGAGTTCAAAGATTTTGTGCAAGGAAATCAGAGGTAAGAAAGTTGAAAAAGTAAAGGCTCTGCTCGAAGACCTTGTTTCAGAAAAGCGGTCTTTGGGTGGAAAACATTACACAAATACAACAAAGAAGTTTTTGGAAGTTCTAAAAAGCGCTGAAGCAAATGCAAGAGCAAAGATGATGGATGAGAGCAGACTTTTTGTGATATCTGCAAAAGCTGACAAGGGCCGGACATTTGTCAGACCAAGAAGTAGTATGGCAAGACGTGGACAACGTGCGAAAATGACCCATCTTGAAATAATTTTGGGAGAAAGGTAGTAAAATGGCAATAGAAAAAACGTTTGTGAAAGAAGGAATAAAAGAGTCTCAGATAGAGAACTTCCTCCGCAAGCGTTTTGAGCGTGCAGAATACAGCCACACAGAGATCCAGCGCACGCCTGTTGGCACAAGGATAGTTGTTTACGCGAATAAACCTGGCCTCGTGATTGGCCGCTCTGGAAGAAGAATAGCCGAAATAACAGAGGAGATAAAAAAGGAGTTCGGTTTTGAAAACCCGCTTATAGACGTACGGCAAGTCGAACAGCCGTTCCTTGATGCTGCTATAGTTGCAACAAGGATCGCAAAAGCACTCGAACGCGGCATACATTACAAACGTGTTTGCAATTTTTACATAGAAAAAATTATGGAAGCAGGGGCTATTGGTGTACAGATTGAAGCCTCTGGCAAGCTGGCTGGTGTTGAACGTTCGAGATTCCAAAAGTTTAAGAAAGGTTTTATTGTTCATTCGGGAGATTATGCAGAAAAGCTTGTTGATAGAGGGTATGCGCAGGCTCTGCTCAAGCCTGGCGCAGCAGGGATCCAAGTTAAAATCATGAAGGAAGCACCAAAAGAATTTATAGTAGAAAAAGGAATAGAAAAACAGGAAGAGCTGCTTAAGGAAAAGAGCGAAACAAAAACTGAGGAAAAAGAAGATAAAAAAGAAAAGTAAATGGTAGAGAAAAAGTGAAAATCAAAGAAATAAGAAAAATGAAACCTAAAGATTTAGATAAAAAGCTTTCTGAATTGCATTTAGAGCTTAGCAAAGAGCTCGGCAATGTCAAGATGGGCCGGGCTGTGAAGAATCCTGGAAAAATTAAACAGATGCGAAAATCTATAGCTCAAATTCTTACTGTTAAAACAGAACTGAAAAAAGGCGAATTGGAAAAAGGAAAAAATGAGATGAAAAAAGAAAAAATTTTAAAAAAAGAAAAGAGGTTAAAATAAAAAATGGCTGAAGTTTGTCCGAAATGTGGATTGCCAAAAGAGCTTTGCGCATGTGGAATTAGAGAACGAGAAGAGCAAAAAATAACCGCGTTCATGGAAAAAAGAAAATTCGGTAAACCGACAACGATTGTCGAAGGCGTGGCAGAGAACGGGAAAGACCTTTCTAAAAAACTAAAGTCTCAACTTGCATGCGGCGGCACTTTCAAAAACGGCCGCATAGAACTTCAAGGAGACCACAGGGCTAAGATGAAAGAAATCCTGGTAAAACTTGGCTACGATGAGAGTAAAATAGAGATAATATAACTTAAATATCTATTTAATCTCTTACTCTAATTTTTCTATATGCCAATTACAGTTAAAGATATAGCTGATATGTTTGATAAGGATGTTTTCACAGGAAAGGGTTTCTACTGCGGCAAGGTCCAAGATCTAGAGCTAGACCTTTCAAGGTTCAAGATTCGTTCAGTAGTGATACAGGCATACTGGAAAAATTAAAAAGTTCTGGACTTGTTAAGTGGGTGTAGAAAACTTATCTTGAGTCAGCATGAATAAAAATATATGAGAAGAAAATATTTTTCAATACTGTTTTTATTATTTTTTTCGACCATTTTCCTATTCTTAGTGTATTTAAAACCTAAAGAAGTAAGGGCATCACCAGGCATAACAACAGTGTCATTTCAAGTATCTGCAAGCCATGATGATGCTGGCGATCATTATAATCCGTCTGGATATTGGGAAGGTTGGCACTTAGATAAGTCTCGAATTCAACCAGGCCATTTTTCACCTGAGGGGGACGGCACATATAAATACGGAGGGGTACGCTTTATCAATGTTAACATACCTCAAGGGGCTATAATTGTTTCAGCAATTTTAAGGTATTGTGCTGATACTTCATGTGAAGGTACAGGTGCGAGATGGTATGTTTATGGTCAGGATGACAGTAATCCTGTTGAGTTTTCGACTTTTGACGATTTTTTAGCAAGACCACAAACTACTGCCGCAACAGACACAGGTTTTTGGCCAGCCTGGGTTGCAGATACATGGTATGAAACCCCGGACATATCTTCTGTTATACAAGAAATAGTGAACAGGCCAGACTGGAATTCAGGTAATCCTTTGGCGCTTCTTTTTTATGGGCATCCTCAAGCTAGAACGACACATGAAATAAGGACTTGTGATGCCAATCCCGCCGAAGCAACCATACTTGAAGTTCAATATACTACCGAAGCAGAAGTAGAATATGCTGAATATAATGCTACTTTGGGAGCACCAGATTGCCATGGAGGTTCTCCCTGTATAGCGAATAGTTCATTATTGCAATGTTGCGGTAATCAACCCGGTGGCCCTGAACCAAACCAACCTAATACGATAAACGGCGATGTGGATGCCTCAAGTGGAACTTGTCATAGCGATGAGTCTGTGGAGAATATTACTGTGGAGAGTTTAGACCATAATTATATGGGACAGGAGGACCATGTAAGAGTTAGTGTCACCATTTATTGTTGGGGGACTACTGATAGATGGGCAATTTGTTATACAAATGATTCTTCAACTGCGGATTGGGTTATGGTAGCCGGGGGAACTTCTACCTGTTCCGGATCTGGTTTTGAAACTAAAACTGTTACATTTACTCTTGATAACATAGGGGGGAAGCATGCTGTAAGAGGAATAAACAGATATGGTACAGCTATAACAGTTTGCTCTTATTCAGATACATCTTATAATGATTTTGATGATTTGGCTTTTGAGATTTACACTGGTGGACCACCGCCAGATATTACAGCACCAACTTATTCATCAAGTTCGATTAATTCAACTGAAGCAGGGAAACCGACAAACTTCACTCTAGACTGGACGGATGATAATGGACTATCTGGTTATATATTCTCCACGAACAATACCGGACGTTGGTTCAACACCTCTTTTACAAGTTTCAGTGGAACAGCAAATACAGCCTGGTATGTGACAACTTTAAACGATACTGTTGAGGCATTAGTGCAGTGGAGATTTTATGCAAACGATACAAGTAATAACTGGAATACTTCTCAAATTTACGATACCATAACTACTTTTGTCGAGACAGAACCACCAAAATACTTTGATATTTCAACAAACTCGACTTTAGCTGGAACAGCTGTTCTATTCTCATTAAAGTGGACTGATAATATTGGTTTGGACAAAGGAATTTTAAGTTTGGACAATTGTACTGGAAATTTCGTCAACCAGACATGGCAGAACTTATCAGGAACTATAGATTGGTTGAACGATACTTATATTATAAATTCAACTTTAGGCTGTACAATAAGATGGAAAGCATATACTAATGATACTTGCAATAACTGGAATGTTACGGATGTATATAGTTATGTTACAACGGCTGAAGCGCCAACAACAACAGAAACTGCTATTCAAGTTGGTGCAACAATAAATCCAGTCACTCAATATTATAACACAACAATATGGTGTGATTACAGAAATGCTACTGATAATGCAAAAATAACAGATGCTACAGTCAAAATTAATGCAGGTGGATCAAACATCACCATTCCTTATAATTCAAGCAGCGACAGATACGATTATGTCTATAACTCAACTGTTCTTGGCAGTAGAGAAGTGTTCTGCTATGCTAATAGAACAGGTTATGAAAGCAATTCAATAAGCTTCAATCTAGTGACCCAGACAATTGTCTCCGAAGAATGTGATTGGACATGTGAAGATTGGGTTGGGTACATTGATGATACCGGCTGGGAAGAAGAGGAATCATCTAGTTCTTCTCCTGATGAAGAACCAGTCCCTGGCACTGAGAAGACCTTTTGGTTCAGGAAACATATAACAATACCACATTCTGTCAATTCGATCTTTTTGAATCTTACTTACAGTGATAACATAAATATCTACATTAATAGCAACCTGATTCCAGATCCTCTGGCAAGCCTGTATGATTATAACATAACTGACTACATTGATAGAGATAGGACCAATTTAATCACAGTAAAGGTCTGGGCTTTTGGCGGTGGTACTGTAAAATTTGGTGGTGATATGAGATATGAGTAAAAGTACATCAACGGTCATTGCAACCATTCTAATGCTGATGATTACCATTGCAATAGCTGGACTTGCTTATTTTTACATGAGTGGTACTCTTACTAGTATAACATCACACTTTGTGGAAATAATAAGTTTTAACAAAGGTGCTGTACTGGTCAGGAACATTGGGACAAATCCTATATCTAAGGATAGCATCAGAGTACTAGTCGAAGGGGAAGAAGCATCTTTTAAATTGGATAAGGATCAGATAGACGCTGGAGGAATAGCTACTCTAACCATTCTTGATACCTACAAGTACGATGGGAGAAATATAATGGCCATAATCCCAGGTGTAAAATTTATAGGAGATTTTGGAAAGAACTTGCCTGAAGGGGCAGCAAACTGGTTATTTAAAGTGGGGAAGAGTGGTTGATTTTAGTATTTAGGCAACTTTTAATAGGATTTCTTTTCAAAATAACACTATGTCAATTACAGCAAATAATATCGTACGACATGAGCTCTGTGGACTTAGTGTTGAAGTAGTGAAAAGCACAGACAAATCTTTAGAGAAATTAAGAGGCAAAGTTATAGACGAAAGCTACAACATACTGAAAATCGAGGGCAAAAAAAGAGGAGAAAAAAGACCGAAAGAAAAATCAATACCAAAGCGTAATAGCATATTTATATTTACTCTCCCAAATGGTGTTAAAGTCGAGGTCGACGGTCGATTGCTTGTTGGCAGGCCTGAAGATAGGATAAAGAAAAAATTTGAGAGATGGTGAAAAAAATTGGCGAAAAGAAAACAGAATGTAAGAAACATTGGTATAGTTGTTACTCCACCCAAAAACGCATGTCAGGATAGACACTGTCCTTTTCATGGAACTCTTAGTGTACGTGGCCGTGTGATTAAGGGCCGCATTGTGTCAGTAAAAGCTCAACGCACAGCAATAATAGAGCGTGAATATTTCCGTTTTATTCCGAAATACGAACGTTACGAGCGAAGGCACAGCCGCACAGCCGCATACAAGCCAGACTGCATAGATGCAAAAGTCGGCGATAAAGTAAAAATTGCCGAATGCAGACCATTGAGCAAAACAAAGCATTTTGTCGTTATTGAAGTTTTGAAATGAAATGAAAAGTGATAAAATGAAACCAATTAAAGCAAGAATAATTCGTGCACTCTCTGTGGGCAGTAGGTTGACATGCGCGGACAATACGGGCGCAAAAGTTTTAGAAATAATTGCAGTTATCGGCTACAAGGGTGTAAAGCGCAGGAAACCAAAGGCAGGCGTTGGCAATGTTGTAAAATGTACTGTAAAAGAGGGCAATGTAAAACTGAGAAAACAAATCGTGGATGCTGTTATTATTAGGCAGAAAGCAGGATACCGCCGAGCAAATGGAATGCGCGTTTGCTTTGAGGACAATGCTGCTGTTCTGGTAAATGAGAAATACGAAGCTCGTGGATCGCAAGTCAAAGGCCCGGTCGCAAAAGAAGTAGTCGAACGATTTATCTCGATTGGAAAAGTTTCCAGTATGGTGGTATAAAATGAATTGGCAAAATGTGAAAGAATTTTTAAAACCGGACTGGAGAAAAATAGCACTGACATTGCTAATAATTGTAGCATTTGGTAGTTTACTATTCTTTATATTTTCACCGTTGTGCTTTGCTAGTCTCCCTATGGGAGAAGGACGTCCACTAATTTGTCCGATAATTAAATTATTATTTCCAACCAAAGGGTGGGGTGTATCTTTTGTAGAAAGTTCATTGTTGTTGATTGTATATTCTTATTTTTTTTCCTGTCTAATACTCTGGATTTATAATAAGGTGACAAAGAAACGGTGAAAAGAAATGAGACGTCCGAAATCTAAAAAACCGAAAAAGCAAAGAAAGTTCATGCGAACAGCGCCGTTGCATCTGCGTAGGAAAATGATGGCAGCGCACTTGTCGGCCGAGCTTAAAAAACAGTACAACACACGGAGCATGCCTGTTAGAAAGGGCGACGAAGTTGTTGTTATGCGTGGGAGGTTCAAGAAGCGCAGCGGAAAAATCGCACGCTTAGATACGAAAAAGTATCGTGTTTACATAGAAGGCATAATGGTTAGACGTACAGACGGCACAGAGCGCCAGGCGCCAATACACTCATCAAAGTTAAAAATTATGAAGCTGAATTTGCAAGATAAGAAGCGTGTTAAAGCTTTGAAAAGAAAAGGCGGAAAAAGAAGAAGTAAAACAGAAACCAAAACAAAAACCGGTGAAAAGAAATGAAACGACACTTGAAGAGATTGCGAATCCCAAAATTTTGGCGAGTACCGAAAAAACATGCAAAATGGGCAGTGAAGCCTAGAGCAGGACCGCACAGGCAGTTTGAATCGATTCCGCTGCTGGTAATTCTACGTAATATACTGGAAATCACAGACAAAGGAAAAGAAGCTAAATCTATAATAAAAATGGGCGAAGTCTTTGTAGATGGCAAATACATTAAAGATCCAAAATATCCAGCAGGTATGATGGATGTTGTGTCTATACCTAAGCTGAAAATGCGATACAGAATAATTCCGACAACTAAAGGATTGGAGCTGATTGAAATCGGCTCGGCAGAATCTAAGAAAAAGATATGCAAAATAAGAAGTAAGACCATTGTCCATAGCGGAAAACTACAGTTGAACTTGCATGACGGCAGGAATTTGCTTATTAACGCCAAAGATGCTAAAGGCTCTAAAGGCTCGGAAAAGTACAATACAGGAGACTCAATCTTAATCGAGCTTCCATCGCAAAAGATTCTCGACCACCTGAAACTCGAAAAAAGAGCGCTTGCATTGATCACAAAGGGCAAGAACATGGGTCTGCTTGGAAAAATCGAAGAGATAATCATCACGAGAACTAAAGAACCGACAAAAATAATCTGCAATGTCGATGGCGAGAAGCTGGAAGTTATAAAGGATTATGTTTGTGTTGTTGGAAAAAACAAGCCCCTGATTAAACTTGAATGATTAAACGTGGTTGATAAAAATGGCTGATAAAAGTAAAAGTGGAAAAACTCCAATGATTCCAATACGCTCGATCAGGATAGGCAAGGTTACAATAAACATTGGTTGCGGGGGCGATGAGGACGCTATCGAACGGGCGAAGAAACTTTTGGCAATGCTCACCAGCAGAAAAAAATCAGTTGTTACATTGTCCAAGCGCAGGAGCACGTTTGGAATCGCAAAGGGCAAACCCGTTGGCGTGAAGATGACATTGCGTGGCGATGCTGCAATAGAATTTTTGAAGCTGGCATTAGGCGGTGTGGATAATATATTGAAAAAATCTCAATTCGATTCTGAAGGAAATTTCAGTTTTGGGATTAAAGAATACATAGAGCTGCCTAGGATAAAATACAGCCATGATATAGGTATGTTAGGATTTGATGTGGCAGTTAGCCTTGAGCGTGCAGGCTTCCGGATAAGCCAAAGGCGTATACAGAAAAGAAGAATACCATTAAAACATAAAATTAAAAGAGAGGAATCCATCGAATGGGTAAAGAAGAATTTTGGGGTTGACATACTCGAATAGAGTTGATATAATTGGATAGACAGTTTAGAGGCGTTAGAAACATTAATGAGGTAGCAATAGCTGATATTGAGATTGCGGAAATGACGACGAAGTTTTCAGGAGTTATTTTGCGAAAAGCCGAGCTGGAAAACAATTTTGAAAAAGTCTATTCCCGTGTCTTTGAAAAAATGGTAGAGTTCCAATTTTTGGGCAACAGTGAAAACGTATTGGAGATTTTTGGCGAATCTGGTGGGTAGAAAACTATAGAAAGCGAGCCGGATAAAAAAGAATAAGGTGTTCTATTGGTAGGAAAAAATAAAATAGTAAAGAAAAAAAAGCACGGCATTGGCACGCGTGTATGCAGACGTTGTAGAACTACTCACGGCCTCATAAGAAAATATAATCTTTATTATTGCAGGCGTTGCATGCGCGAGGTAGCCAGAGATATAGGGTTCAAAAAGTACAGATAGTTAAAATTTTTAACATAAGATCAAAATATTATTTATGTTATCTATGCTTCAGATGATTCCTTTTGCAGTCGCGCTTATAGGCTCATCGATTGCTGCGTGGTGGGATTTGCGTACAACTGAGATACCAGATGAGATACCATATGCAATGATTGCTATTGCTTTGCTTTTTTATGGCACGCAGGCACTTCTGGTGTGGAGTTACTGGCCTATTGTCAACAGCGCAGTTGCTGGGTTGGCTTTTTTCGGGTTCGGGTTTGCTATGTATTATTTTGGACAATGGGGAGGCGGGGATGCGAAACTGCTGGCAGCGATCGGTTTTCTTTTGCCAAGTGTCAGCGGATTGGGATTCTTTAGCGGGTTGAATCTGGTGTTTCCTTTCCCAGCTAGTTATTTGTTCAATGTGTTTTTTGTTGGTGCGGGTTATATGCTAATTTATGCTTCTGTTCTTGCTTTGCTCAATAGAAAAATAATTACTCGGTTCAAGCGTGATGTAAAAGCTGTCAGCAATGTCTTTTTGACAGGTTCTGCTGCCCTCTTCTTCGCACTGATTGCTATAAACTGGGGTCTGTATACATATTTCCAAATCCGCCCAGACCTTTCTTTAATCGCTACCAATTCGGTTATGCTGACCACTGCTACTATAGGGATATTTTTGATTTGGAAATTTGCACGTGCAGTTGAAAATGTCGGGTTCAAGAAAAGGATTCCTGTGAAAAAGCTGCGCGTGGGCGATGTTCTGCTTAAATCGAAACTATGGGAAGGAATCACAGAAAAAGAACTGCGGAAACTAAAGAAATCTGGGAAAAAATATGTAACTGTGAAGGAAGGTGTTCGGTTTGCGCCGGCGTTTCCACTTGCACTGATGTTCACGATTTACTTTGGAGATGGTATTTTACTTTTATTCAGAATTATGGGCTAAATCATTTCATTTCTTCCCGATAATCTCTATCCCATTCATAAACGATCGCAGTACTTTTGGAACAACAACTGTTCCGTCATTTTGTTGGAATTGCTCGATTATTGCCATCATTGTTCGGCTTGTTGCGAGCGCTGTGTTGTTGAGCGTATGTACAAGGCCAGCAACTGGTTTACCTTCAGCTTCACGCCATCTGATGTTCAACCTGCGTGCTTGATAGTCTGTGCAGTTTGAGTTCGAACCGATTTCTCTAAACTTGCCATCAGCCATCCACACATCTATATCATATTTTTTCGCTTGGATAGTGCCGATGTCACCTGTGCATACATTCATAACACGATGGTGCAATCCAAGCGCTTGGTACAGTTCTTCGCTGTTTTTCTGGAGCTCTTCAAGTAACTTCCAGCTCTGTTTAGGCAAGCAGAAAATGAACTGCTCGACCTTGTTGAACTGGTGCATACGGAAAAAACCCTTTGTATATTTGCCATGCGTGCCGACCTCTCTGCGGAAACAAGGACTGACTCCTGCGAACTTTATCGGTAGCTGATCCTTATTGAACACTTCGTTCATAAACATCGCTCCCATCGGATGCTCGCTTGTTGCAATCAAGTACAAATCCTCGCCTTCTGCTTTATACATCACGTTCTCAAAATCGCCAAGATCTGTCACACCTTCGTAAGCTTTGCGTCTCATCATAAACGGCGGCTCAATAATCGTAAACCCGCGTTTGTGCAAAAAGTCAATAGCAAATCTCTGTATTGCAAGATCCAACAGAACGATTTCATCTTTCAAATAAACAAAACCAGCGCCTGAGACTTTTGCAGCGCGTTCAGTATCCACAAGACCCAAGCCCAGAAGGATTTCCATATGGCTTTTCGGCTTGAAATCGAATTCCGGTGGTTTGCCCCATCGCCTGATTTCAATATTGTCATGCTCATCTTTTCCAAACGGCACACTTTCATGCAGTAGATTAGGCAAAGACATCAGACCGATTCTTAATTCTTCGCCTACCCCATCGCGTTTTCTTTCGACTTGGTTTATTTTCGTGGGCAGTTTTGACGCTTCTTTCATTTTTGCAATCGCTCGTTCGGATTTGCCAGCCTTTTTCAATTTTGCAATTTCCAAACTGATTTCATTTCGCCTTTTGCGCAGAGCGTTTACTTCTTTTGTCAACTCACGCCACTTTGTGTCGAGCTTTATCACTTTTGTCAACAGCTTCAGCTTATCTTTGTCTTGCCTGCGTTCTATGTTCACTCGTACAAGCTTCGGGTTCTCACGAATTAATTTAATGTCTAACATTTGAGTCTGTGCCTCCTATAACTTGAATTAATTTTAGATGTATTAAAATTAAAATTATTAAAATTATTAAAATAAGGAATAAATTCTAAATATATGTTATGAAACTTGGTCTCAAGCGCGATGTCGGCCTGGTCACAGCAATACTATACGGGATTGGTATAATACTTGGCGCAGGCGTTTATGCGCTTGTTGGTGAGGCGGCCGCACTGGCTGGCAATAGCCTTTGGCTTTCCTTTGTATTCGCCGCGGCTGTGGCCGCTTTTACAGGCTTAAGCTACATGGAACTTATTTCTATGTTTCCACAATCTGCGGCAGAGTACGTATATGTGAAAAACGCTTTCAAAAACAAGCTGCTTGCATTCAATGTGGGATGGATAGAGATTTTTGCAGATACGATTGCAGCATCGGCCGTGTCGCTTGGGTTCGCGGGATACTTCCACGCACTATTCGGTGTGCCTGTAGTGATTACTGCGCTTACATTGATTTTCATTATGTCGGTTGTAAACTTCTTGGGGATAAAAGAATCATCGAGACTAAATGTAATATTTTCGATAGTTGAAGTTGCCGGCCTTATTTTTGTTGTGCTGCTCGCGTTATATTTCGGTAGTTTCGGCTCTGTGAATTACCTTGAGATGCCATACGGTGTTGCAGGCACCCTCAGCGCTGCGGCACTGATATTCTTCGCCTACATAGGGTTCGAGGACCTTGCGAACATAAGCGAAGAGGTTAAGGACGCACGAAGGAATGTACCAAAGGCGCTCATAGCATCGGTTATTATAACAACTGTACTATACGTGTTGATTGGATTAGCTGTCGTCAGTTTGGTCAGCTGGCAAGATCTTGCAGCCTCGAAAGCCCCGCTTGCATTTGCCGTTTCTTCTGTACTTGGCGAGCAGGGTGGTTGGGTTATGTCTGTAATCGCTCTTTTCGCCACTGCCAATACAGTGCTCATCTGTTTGATTGTCGGCTCGAGGATGATGTATGGGATGGGTAGAGACGGCGCGTTGCCGAGGCTCCTTTCAAGGGTTCATAGAAAGCGCAGAACGCCGTGGATAGCTGTTTTTACAACAATGATTATTGCAATATTTTTCGTACTCTTAGGGAACATAAATATAGTTGCAAGTGTAACCGATCTTGGTACATTCTACATCTTCATTTTCGTCAACGCATCTGCAATCGCTCTTAGGTACAGAATGCCCAAAGTAAAACGCATGTTCCGTACGCCATTGAACATCGGCCGATTCCCGCTCATACCGTTTTTCGGTCTGATATCTTCGCTGATTCTTGTGTCGTATCTGAGCATGGACGCTATTTTGATAGGTTCAGGACTTGCGTTGGCTGGTGTAGTTGTTTATCTGATAATTAGAAAGAAAGAATAATTTTATCTAGTTACTTCACTTTTCTTTACAGCTTCGTACAGTTCTTTTGCTTTCTTATTTTTCTCGAAATGTTCACGTATAGGTTTTATTAATTTGTCTAATGCTTCAGCTGTCGCATTCTTCAAGTCTAATGGATGAATTTTTTCTTCTCTATAGAGTTTCTCTAGTTCTTCGTAACTTCCTATTTCCAAATCTCCTCCATGCTCTGCAGATCTACTTATCTCAAGCGTCTTAAATTTCCTGAAAACCATGTACTTCGCATATTCTAAAACAGGATTATTGTCCACAACCTTCGCAGGACAAAAAGCATTATTCATTTTTCGTTTAATATCTTCTTTTGTGTCATGCACGAGTATACATGTCTCGGGCTGGCTTTTGCTCATCTTCGAGCTGATCTCAGTATCTATTTGCTTATTAGTATCAAATCCTTCAGGTTGTTTTATTCCTTGCAGTCCTATTAACATATGATGACTGACAATAACGGGTTTCCACCAACCTAACTTGGGCCCGACTTCTCTCGCAAGCATGTTAACTCTTCTCTGGTCCAATCCCAATTGGCAAATATCAGCCTTTAAGTGAAAAATATCAGCACATTGCATCATTGGATAGAATAATAAAGCTGTTTCTTTAAGTTCGGTTTCTTTCCTGCCCATGATCGAAAGACATCTTATAGTTCTATTGACTGTGGTCTTCTTTGCTATCAATATAACTTTTTTCCAATATTCTGGATCGGATATAGCATCGCTTGTCCATAGAAACTCAACTTTTTTTGTAGGAACACCAGAAGCCTTCCAAACCTCTATGAAGTATTTACCAACGTCTTTTATCTTTTCTAAATCGCCGCCCATCTTGTTGTTTATCCAGCCGAACCAATCTGCAATCCACAGCTTGAAGTGGATTCCTGCTTTGATCAAGTCTTCTATGTTAATCGCTCTATAAACGCCAAAAGCTATGTGTGCTAAACCAGACGGCTCGAATCCATCATAAGCAATAGGATGATCTTTAGTTTCTAACAATTCTTTTAGTTCTTGTTCTGTGATTATTTCTTCGCCAACTTGCCTAATTAGGTCCATTTTTGTTTCTATATCCATATCACTCAACTATATCAGTATTTTTCGCATCTACGCATTTTAAGATATCTTTTCATTTCATTATTCCCATGTGTAGGATTATTAAGTTTTTAAATCTGATTTAAAAATATGGTGGCAAAAGAACCAGAACCAGAAAGAGTTGAGCATGAAGATACTACACAACCCATAAAAGTTAGACAGTGTCCGGAATGCGGAAGTCCAAAATTAATGAGAGATTATGAAGTCGCAGAAATAGTTTGTATGGATTGTGGTTTTGTTGTTGAATCTAAGATTGCAGATCGAGGTCCGGAGTGGCGTGCGTTTGATCACGAACAACGTGCTAAGCGAACTCGTGTTGGTGCGCCTCTTACGTATACTGTTCATGATAAAGGGCTCTCTACCATGATTGATACGCGCGATAAAGATATTTATGGAAAACGTCTGCCACCTGCACAGAAAGCACAAATCTATCGGTTACGTAAATGGCAGCGTCGTATTCGAGTTGCCGATGCTACTGAAAGGAATCTTGCCTTTGCCTTAGCTGAAATAAGTAAAATAGGTAATAATCTAGCGTTACCAAAAAACATTCTTGAAACTGCTTCAGTGATTTATAGAAAGGCTGTTAAAGAACATATTGTTCGTGGACGGTCGATTCAAGGCGTTACTGCCGGTGCTATATATGTTGCTTGTAGGCAATGTAAGCTACCACGAACCCTCGAAGAAATTGCCAAAGCATCAGGCGTAGACAAGAAACAAGTAGGTCGCAACTATCGATCACTCGTGAAAGAGCTCGATTATTTCATCCCACCACCAGAATCAAACCCATACATAACAAAGCTTTGCGATCAATTGGATACGCATGGGGAAGTTGAGGCGACAGCATATAAAATCGTTAAGGCTGCTAGGGAGACCAAGCCCAATCTCATTTCTGGTAGAGGACCTATGGGAGTAGCTGCAGCATCCTGCTATATTGCATCTGTACTTACTGGCGGAAAAAAAACCCAGAGGGAACTTGCTGAGGCAGCCCAAGTAACTGAGGTTACGATAAGGAATAGATATAAAGATTTACTGAGATATTTAATGTTTACAATAAGTCTTTAGAAAATCAAAAGCCGTCAGCCAAATTATATAAATCGGCTGAGCTAAAGGTTATTATGGTCAGACTCGAGTTCTTAGGAGCGCTCTCAATCGTTGGTTCTAGTGGCGTACTGGTTGAAACAGGTAGCGAGCGCATAGTCTTTGACTATGGGACGAATATACAGGAGCTACCACCAACATTTCCACATGTTGTCAAGGGAAAGATTGATGCAGTTTTTCTAAGTCATGCACATCTTGATCACAGTGGGGGCTTGGCTATTCTGATGAAAAAAAACCCATGTACGATTTATGCAGCTGCGCCTAGCAAGCAGATGGTCCAGATGCTATTGAAAGATTCATTGAAGATTGCGAAGCACGAGGGCATTCGATTGCCATTCACAACAAAAGATGCGCAAAGTGCTATCAACAATTTCAAGCATATCGAATATAGAAAACCTATAACAATCGGGAATACAAAAGCGATTACTTATGCTGCAGGCCATATACCAGGCAGCATGATGACATTTTTACGGATAGGCAACAACAAAACGCAGGCAAGTAGCAAAAGAAAAAAAAGAAAATACAACACCCTTCTTTATACAGGCGATTTCAATACAAAAGACACGCAATTGATAAACGGCTCTGATACAAGATTGCCTGAGCTTGACATACTTATAACAGAAAGCACATATGCGGACCGTGAGCATCCAGACAGAAAAAAACAGGAAAAAGAACTAATCAAAATAGTACAATCAACACTCGCGAACGACGGCATTGCAGTTGTATCCAACTTTGCGATCGGTCGTACACAGGAAGTCCTGCTTATTCTGGGCAAATATGGCATCGACTACCCACTTTATATAGATGGTATGGCAAAAAAGGCAACAACAATCATTAACGGCCACCCCCAAGCCCTTCGAGACCCCACATCACTGGATAAAGCCCTTCGGAAAGTCCACTACATAACAAACGAACGGCAGCGCGCAAAAATAATTAAAAACCCATGCGTTATACTGACAACCAGCGGTATGCTCAGCGGCGGCCCAGTAATTTACTATTTGCAAAAACTTTACGAAGATAGAAGAAGCAGCCTAACGCTCTCAGGCTTTCAAGTGCCAGGCACACCTGGTCATACGCTTATGGAAACCGGCAGGCTCCCATTAGAGGATTGTGAGCGCAAAATACATGAACTTAAGCTGAAGATGAGTGTGCGGCGGCTTGACTTTAGCTCGCATGTCGGCCGTAAAGAGATGTTCGCATTTATAGAAAGGCTGAACCCGAAAAAAATATTCTGCGTTCATGGCGACAATACACCAAAATTCGCTCGAGAGCTGCGCGATAAAGGGTTCGACGCAACAGCACCACTGCCAGAAAAAAGAGTTTTTGATTTGGCGTGAAATAGATTTTAGATTTGTTACTGCATCTGTTACCACTATAGAGTAACATTTATATACTCCTTATTTCCATAGTAACCATTAGAAAGTGACAACACGACGAGTGAAAACACAAAACCAAACAATACAACAAAGTGATTCAAAAATGCCAATAGAAACACAAATGGCAACATGCGCAGAGCAATACGGCAAATGGAAAAAGATGGCACTTGATGCGCGGACATTGCCAGAGGTAAAGCAGTGCTTGAATAAGGCCTTGTTCTGGCTCGAACTGCAAACTGCATTTGTTGCTTTGTGGAGTGTTGAGCAGATTCGTGGAAAAGATCCTGCTGTAAAGCGTCAGTTGATTTCTGCAAAGGCAAATCTTTCAAAGCGCCTTGCAGATTATGCACAGAAAACACTTGATGAAATAAATTGGAAATGATTTTTTTCACTATTTTTTAACTTTTTTCCTTTTTAGAACAAAAAGTTATCTCCTTCTACGCGAAATAGATATATAGATGGCATTAAAAAGGAAGAAAAAAACAAAGCGAACAGCAAAAAAGCGCACAAAACGTAGCCTTGGCCATAAAAAACAAAAGAAAGAAAAGAAACAAAGGAAAATCGTTTTTATTGTTGTAGACGGCTTAGCTGATATGCCACAGAATGGTAAAACTCCGCTGTCTATAGCGAAAACACCAAATCTCGATTGGTTTGCTGCGAATGGCGCTTGCGGCGAGTTGGGTCTTATACCAAGATCGATTGCTAAAAAGCTCTACAAGCATGTTGTCTGGAGTCATGTAGCTAATGTTAGTCTGTTAAGCTTTAATCCTGCTAGATATTATTTGCGCAGAGGGCCGCTTGAGGCCGTGGGCGTTGGGATTCCGTATAGAGAAGGACATCTAGCGATAAGGTGCAATTTTGCTACTGTGGACAGAGAACTGAGGCTAATCGACCGTCGTGCTGGTCGTGCGGCCTACGGTTTGGACGAGATTGCTAGACACATAAATACACATTTGAAAATCGGTCCAAGATTTGTGCTTATTCGTACGTATGGCCATCGGGCAGTTCTTGTAATCAAGGAGCGGCTCAGCGATCAAATAACTAGCAATGACCCTTACAAAACCGGTGTAAAGCCGCATCGCGTAGAAGCTTTGAACCCTAAAGCGCAAAGAGCAGCTGAACTTGTGCAGAGCTTCGTGGATAAATCACACAGACTCATTGTTTATCATACAAAAAATGCTGAGCGTATCGATAAAGGGCTGCCACCTGCTAACTACTTGCTTGTGCGTGAAGCGGGTAACAAAGTTGTAGCTCTACCTAATTTTAACAAGAAGTGGCACACGCATGCTGTATGTATAGCAGAGAATGGTGTTATGAAAGCAACATGTATGCTAGCCGGCTTCAATTCGATTGCAGTGCCTGAGTTGGGCCCAGAAGAGACGCTTGATTTTATTTTCGACAATATTGACACAGCTTTGACCGAGTATGATTTTGTATATGCTCATTTCAAGGGCGCAGACGAGCCAGCGCATGATGGGGATTTCGATCGCAAACGCCTCGCAATAGAGGAAATCGATTGCCGGCTCGGGTCATTCAGAAATTTCGACGGCATTTTAGTACTAACATGCGACCACATCACTTCATGCAAGCACAAATCGCACATGCAAGGGTCAGTTCCAGTGCTCGTACATGGAAAAAAGAAAGACGCAGTCAAAAAGTTCGATGAACGTTCTGTGAAAAAAGGCTCGTTGAAAAAGATGAGCGGCAGAGAACTGATGAAATATATATTTGGAAAATAAAGAGTTCTAATTTTTTTACTTCTATGGTAAATATTTCTTCGACAAAAAACAAATTCTAAACAATGAAGATCAAATTGGTTTGTTTCGACTTAGACGGAACTCTTATAGATGATTATACATTCAGTAGAATTTTTACAGAACTTAAAAGACTAGATGAAGTAAAAATACCAATCGGCAAATGGGTTAGACTCGAGTACCCGCTCAGGGATTTTTTGATGGATGTTGCGCGATTATTTAAGGGTGTTGAATATAGAGCTGTTGAGAAAGCTGTTAAGAAACTTAAATTGATGAAAGGAGCAAAGGAGTTGATGTCATTCCTAAAGTCGAACTATGTTAAAACAGCGATAATTACCGGTTGTCCTGAAATATCACCTAAGACTGTGGCAAAAAAACTCGGCATAGATTTTTATGCAACAAATGATTGGGAAGTTAAGAACGGCGTTTTCACAGGCAATGTAAATTTTAGGATGTTGGACAATGAAGACAAAGTCAAAATTATGCAGATGTTTGCGAATAAAGTTGGGTGTGAACTGAGTGAAGTTGCTGCTATCGGCGATTCTATGGCAGACGCACCAATGATAGATAAGGCTGGTATAGGCATAGCGTTTAATGTCGAACATGAAGAATTGACTAAAATATCAGACTATACAATCAAGGAAAAGGATTTGTCAAAAGTTATCGAAATATTAAAAGAAAACATATGAGCAGTATCTGGTGAAATAGTTGTTAATTCGCGAATTGAAAATCAGAAAAATATTTGCAACAACTTCTATACCGACAATAGAGATTAAGCTTTGTACGAACAAGGGCATAGTCAGAAGTTCAGTGCCGGTTGGGACAAGTACTGGCAGGCATGAGGCCACCGCACTACCGGCAACCGATGCAATAAAAAAATTCGCCTTGATCAGCCGTTACTTCCGAGCCGAGAGCTTTGACACGCAAGAAGACGTGGATTTTACGCTGCATGCAATAGACAAAAGCTCGAACTTTAAAGAGATAGGAGGCAACCTTGCTCTTGGTATTTCATCAGCGTTTTTTAAAGCCTTTACAATCGAGGCACATATGAATCTTTTTGAATATGTATACGATCAATGCAAACCGAAATGGCATCGCGAGCCAAAGGAGCAGCATAAGCTGAGTATGCCAATGCCGATTTGCAATATGGTCGGTGGTTGGCACGGCCAGTCAGACATACAAGAATTCCTCTTGTTGCCTGTGCAGCAAAAAAGCTTTGCAAATTCTGCGGCGTTGCTCTCAGAAGTTTATCATAAAATAAAAAAAGAATTGAAAAAAGAAGATAAATCATTCGCCTATGGTAAAGATATTGAATCAGCCTGGATAACTGCGCTAAACTATGAGCGTGTGCTGGCGATTTTGACAAAAGTAGCAAATGAAAACCTCTTGAAGCTAGGAATTGACGTGGCAGCATCAGGCCTCTGGGATGGCCAGAGGTATATTTACAAACATGACAAACTCATGCGAATCGAGCAGCTTAATTTTATTACAGAACTCGCGAAGCGCTTTCCAATAGTTTACATCGAGGATCCGTTTGAGGAGGATGATTTTATCACTCATGCAGTACTGACTCACCGACTTTCGGGCGACCGTGAAGGCAGCGGAGACAGCGGTGTTATGGTATGCGGCGATGATTTATATGCAACGAATTTGTATCGTCTGCATAAAGGCATAGAGCAGAAATCTACAAACGCTGTAATTATAAAACCAAACCAAGTAGGAACAATAACTGATACTATCAAATTTACACAAGAAGCAAAGAAGAATGGACTGAAAACTGTTATGTCTCACCGCTCGGGCGAAACAAGTGATACACTGATATGCCATCTGGCTGTTGGGCTCGGTTGCGACTATATAAAACTCGGCATCGCGGGCGAGCGAATAACAAAAATAAACGAAATGATACGAATAGAAGAAAAAATTCTGGAAATGAAAGACATTTAAACCTTGTTTCTTAATTGAAAAATATGGATGTTTTGTTTCTTTTCTTAGGACTAATAGACTTAATTGCAGGCGGGATATTATTCTTTGAACCAGCTTTGCCAGTGAAAGTAATAGCTGTGATTCTACTTACAAAAGGATTTGTAACGGTTTTCAAAAGTATAGAACATTAATCAAGAACTCGCAATACTTTTCCTATTATGTATGCATGGCCCCCTGATGGGATAACTATTTCTTCGCCACAATTTTCGCATTTTATCAGCGTAGAAGCTTTGTCGAAAACTATAATTCTTTCTTTACATTTCACACATTCGATTTCTAAAAATTTGCTTCTTGGCGTAAGTACTTTTGCTTTCATCTTTTTCACCTATTTCAATTCGAACTTCTTTACACGAAAACCCGAGCCTTTTGTATGTTTTTTATTGCATACACTGCATTTGAACCGCAGATCGATTTTTCTGGTTGGTTTCTCTCTGCCGCGTGGATTTTCCTTTGGGAATGAATGGTATCCTTTCATCTTACGCAAGAAACGTCGCTGACCTTGTGCCATTTTTCTTCTAGTTTTTTTCTTCGCCTGTTCGACAGTATGGATTGTATGTTTATGGCAATATGGACAAAAAATTTTCACGCGCTTGGGGTATTTCATTTAATCACTTACACTTATTTTTATAAAATTTATTTCTCGATTTTAAATTCTTTGGCCACGCCTTGTTTAATCATCACGTTCATGTTCTCTTCTGGTAGCTTGGTTATATCTCCTTTTTTGAACGGTCCATACGTCTTCATGTCACTGCCTATAAACTCTTGTATATCTTCATTGAATATAACAAGTGTTGCCAGCTCTTTTTGAGCGCCTTCTTTTTCCAAAATTTTGTTTAGTATATTCGTTCGACGTGCTTTCAATGTATCTACGATCTTGTCAAAAAAATCCTTTTCTTCGTCTATCAAATTCTCAGGTGGTATACCTGTACGTGCAGCAATAATTGACAGATTGAATACCTTCCGCTCACGCCTGTTGAATACGTCCTCCACAAGCCTTTCCACGTTTTTCGCTTCAAGAACAACTCTCCTATTGCTTGCACCTCTCTTTCTTTTCAAGTAGGCCTTTACATTATTGTAAAATCCTTCAGGCAACTTTGTGAGCTTTGGTGTCCGTTGTTCTCCGCGCTGTATTCTACGTATTAATTCGAATGTTATTGTTTCCGGTTGAGATTGAGATTTTTGAGTTTCTTTTGATTCTTTCGAGTCTTTAGGCATTTATTCACCAGTTAATAATACAATCAAGAAGATTAAAAAGCTTTTTTAAACTTTTTTAGACTTTTATATTCGGCGCCAAATTCCTTCAGATCCAAGTCGCTCTTCTTCTCTGGCTCTTTCCCACGTGTTCCAATCATATCTCTTTTCATGCCCGTATTTACTGCAGTGTTCAGTTTGTTCATTTAGTAATTCTTCTTTATCTCCGTTTACATGAGTGTATGCTCCTATTGTTCTAGTCTCTCTAAACCCCGGGCAGTTTGTGCATACTGCACAACGATTGTTTTCCCAGATTTCATAAGATTCTATTTTGCCTTTTATACAATCATTACGTAAAGATGCTCTTTTTTTCTCAGTAAGTCTTTTAACCCAATAAACTTGTTGTTTTATAGAAGTTTTTGGTACAAGAAGTTCTTTTGTAACGCTTTTTAACATCAGACATATCACCTATGTTGACACTTATTGCGCACTTTATCCAGCGCATACCACACACTTTCGAAATCATTCAGAAAAAGCGATCATCAATCATTTTTCAACAGCTGGCCATCTTTTAACAGCTGATTACCTATTCTTTCCAGCATTTTTAAATGTAGCAGTTCGCCCAGTTCTTGAGCCCCGTGTTTTTAATCCTTTCTTTTTCTCTTTACCAAATTTTCCTTCGCGTCTCATCTTTCTGAACGCATAGTTTACTGGATTTTTGATTGTTATTGTTTTTGTATTGGCCATGCAAATTGCGTCGGGCTTGCAAACACCAAAAGAGATGTAGAAGTTATCATTGTCGCAGTTCGGTGGGAGCAGATTGCGTTCTTGCTGTATATGCCAGCGCAGCTGCGAGCGTATGTAGTTCGCGCGCAAAGGCGGGTAGTTCTTTTCGTTCCATTCTGCCAGACTTTTTTCTATCTCTTCAGCGCTCCAACCCATGTTGCGCAAAAAGTTTATCAGAATAAACACGCTTCTCTTTCGGCCGTCTGCTAAACCTTTTAATATACGATTTTTTATACATGGTGGGAATTGCGACTCTGGTATTTTTCTGATTTTAGTCTTAATTTTTGGTTTTGCTAAAATCTTTGGCTTTTCTTTCATATATTTCGCAGCCCAGTCGAACGCCTCAACGACTAAAGCCCCTGCGTCACGTATTTTCAGTTTTTTTTCTGGTATCAAAAATTTCTCTACAACTTTCACCTTCTCAGGTGCTGCGTCAGCCTTTTGGAATTTGTCTATATTTTCAACTTTTATGGGCAAGCTCACAAGAAGACTTTTTTCGTGCAGGCTGAATGGTAAACGGAACATGTGCCTCGAGCCGAAAATATCCATGTTCACGATTTTAAAAGGCTCGAGTCCTTCGTTACTAGTGATGTCAATAATGTTTTTCCCAACACGCTCTGCAAGTTCTGTCGGTGTTGCAATTGATAGTAGTTCGTCGCGCAACGGCTCGGTTGTGTACCATTTTATGTACTCTATTATTTTTTCCATCGCTTCTGGGTACATACGCTTAGTCGGTTTCATGTCCACTTTTTCCGGCATCGATTCGAAAGGCACAATTATATGAAAGCTCTTTCCACCGGTAAACTTTAGGCCAAAACTGGTGATCCCATGCTCTTTTAATGCAGCAATTATCTGCTTGACAGCCGCTTTTGCAATTTCAAAATCGGGCACGTCCACGTCGATGAGAACATCCCAACCACTGCGCAGCTCGTCCAACTGCTGCTTTGTCATGCCAGCATCAAGCTTCATCGGCTGCTGCCAACGCTCGACCGAGCCATGAAAAGAAATAGTACCCTCGCGCACAGCTTGCATTATGTCAGCAGGATATTGCAAAATATCAGGCCGCTTCCCAAATCGACCGTCCTTAAAAACAGATACAACTTCCCTACCTTTAGCAGCTTCGATTATTGCTTTTTGTATATCTTCGCGAGAATAATAAGATTGAATCTTTTTAAAATCTATCTTTTCGGAACCTACATATATAGCTACCATGCAAATACACCGTATTGAGCGGCGAAAAACTCTAAAATCAAAATGCCCTCGAAAATATAATAGAACAATCAATTATATGACTATTACGCTGGTAAGGTTCCGACGTACTATCTTCCTATTCCATAATTAATTGTGTCGTCTGAACATAAACGCAGGCAATTGAAGAGATTTTCAAGTGAAAATCTTTGATTTACTTATTTAATTTTTTCACTTTCTTTGTCTATGGACATAACGACTTTTTGGGATAACTTTATCAACTTCGATTCAAGACGCTTAGGTAATTTTTCAGGTTTTGCACCTTTTGAAAAATTTGTGACTTTTTTATCTGATAGTCTAACAACACTTCCCGCATACTTCCCGTCAATGACATATACCCTAACATCCCAAAATTTATCTTTTATTTTTTTAGTAACAATCCTTTCTTGCATTATCATCTTTTTCTTTATTTTAGGAATATAACGATTTGACGAAAACACATGTACATTACGGCCAAGACTTCCAGTTAGAGGTTTTATCACAAATCCATTCTCTAGACCATGTCTTTTAATAATATTTTTTACATCATGTTCACTCTTCACCAAAAAGGTCTTAGGTACCCTAACTTTCGATTTTATTAAATTATACAGCAATAATTTGTTTCTCACAATCTTCTTAACATTAGGCTTATTGACAAATTTATCTCCAAATGAATTAAAAATAGAATCCGGAATAATAATTGTGTCATAAGAAAAAACAGTGTCGGGAATTATTTTTTCTCCATTTTCTGCAATCAAACTCTTTTTTCTATGTAGATTATCTTCAATATAACAGAGAGAAATATCGAGTCTTCTTTTTAAGAAGTTATAAAACCATCTACAATTATCAGAGGATTCTTTTCTATATTTACCCATTATGTAGCAAATGTTCTTTCCATTCTTCTTCAGCAAATTTATTAACTTTGTAATTATTTTATCGTCTATTTTTTTCATATATTTCGCTAAACCATGCGGTGCAAAATTGGCTTCGATAAACCAAGGCGTATCGTTTTTGTCAAATATAAAATCCAATCCAACGAAAAGATAATTTTTGACATCCCTCTTAGTCATAAATTAAAATTTCTTTTTTACATTAATAAGAATTCATAGAAAACTTAAATTAACTCTTTTTCCACTTGAATACAAAACCTCCAAGCGCATGTACAACAAGCTGGTAAGGAATTGTTGGTATTTCATCATCTTTTTCAGTTACACGACCTCGCAAATTTAATTCCGCTGTGGAAACATTCAAATCAAATAAACAATGATCGATTCTTCTCGCATATTTTGAGGAAGTTATCTAGCACAATATGACCATCACCGCCGCATTCTGGATGGAACTGGACACCAAAGTGCGGTCTGTCAGCATGTCTGACAGCCTCATACCCACAGTTGTTTGAATATGCAGTCTGTATCAATTCATCTGGTATGTAACCGGCAGAATATCGGTGGTTTTTAAAAACTCTAATTTTCTCCAACCCAGCAATCAGCTTGCTTTCTTTTGTTGGGAACACAGTGTAAAAGCCTTTAAGTTTAGCACCTTCATCATACAGAAAGCCACCACAAGCTTGGACTAAGAACTGGTGACCGAGACAGATTCCGAGTAAAGGTTTCTTCCTAAATGTTTTCATTACTTTGGCGTTGAATTTAAACTTCTCGTTCCAGAATTTGTCAGGACCTCCGCTAAGAATTACACCATCGTACTCTTTAGGATTCAACTTTCCTTTGAAAAGGAGTGGGTTTGCACGATAAATAGTAACATTGTTCTTGACTAAATATTTGACTATTTTTTTGTAGGATTCACTATTAAAATTGGGTTTTTTGCTCTTCAGGCTGTTATTAGCCAACAGAATCCTCAAGCCAGATATTACCATAAAAACACCCATGCATCACAAAAATTCAAATCTAAATAAATTTGAGTTTAAAACTCTTCCAATTTTTAAATAATATTATAGGTTTTCAAATCTATATATGATGAGAATATGAGAAAAGACCCGGCAGAGTATCTCAAGTCGATAATTGCGAAAAATACAGAAGCTGCGGAGAGGGATTATGAGAGAATCAAGTCCGAAATTGTAAGAAGGAAGGTGGTTTTAGGCAAAACACCAATCAACACTTTTCTGACACCCCTTTTTGTAAAGTCAAAACAAAACACCTTGCTCACCACTGTTTCAACAAAGATGTTTTTGATTTTGAACAAGATAATCGATTTATATTTTACAGAAGATTCTATTGCGGGTGAATTCATCCTGAATAGTACCGAGAAGAAATTGATTGAAATTGAGCCGGGATACAAAAACCAATGCACAATCATGAGGGTGGACGCTTTCTTGGAACCTAAAAACTCAAACTCCTTACGAATATTGGAGTGCAACACAGACAGCCCTGGAGGTATGTCTAAAGTCGACGAAATCAACAAATTGTTTCTCGAATCGCATACGATAAAAAAATTTTGTAGCATGTACAAAATAGAAGAACCTATTGTATCAAAGCAAGTGCTGCTAGAAGCGTTGCTGACATGCTACAGAGAATTTGTAAAAAACAGGAAAATAGTAGAAACGAAGAAAATAAAAAAATACAAGCCTGTCATCGCGATAGTGGACTTGCCGACAACGAAGAATATCGAGGAGTTCATGAAGATAAAGAGATATTTCGAGTCGTGTGGGGTCAAAACAGTTGTAGGTTTTCCGGAGAATTTAAAATACGATGGCGAAAATCTTTATCTGAAAAACTTGAAGATAGACCTTGTCTACAAAAGAGTCATTGTAAAAGAACTGATAGAGAGCACCACAAAAATTAAAGGTCTCAACGACTTGATTGTAGCCTATAGAGCTGGGAATGTATGTCTGATTAATTCACTCAGAGTCTCGTTGTTGAACAAACATGTATTTTCATGCCTTAGTGATGGGAGATTCGACGAGTATCTCACTAAAGAAGAAATCAAATTAGTTAAATCTGTCGTACCGTGGACAAGAGATATTATTGCTGGTGAGACAGTTGTACCAGATGGAGAACGGCGTAATATGGAAAAGTTCCTACAATCTGACAAAGACTTGCTTGTCATTAAACCAAGCGGAGACTATGGAGGGAAGAATGTCTACATCGGAAGACAAGTCGCGGAGGAAAAGTGGCTTGAACTTTTGGAGCGGGCTTTCAAAGAAAAAAATTGGGTAGTTCAAAAATTCATAAACATCCCCAAATACGAGTTTCCAATATTTTCAACACGATCTAACTTGAAGTTCGAGAAAATATATGTTAATGTGTCACCATATGTTTTCAACGGAAAGTATGCGAGTTCTTTAGTTCGAGTATCAAGAGAGAAAGTGATAAACATTTCAAGGGGTGGTGGTATCGTGCCTCTGTTTGTTGTCAAACGATTATCAAAATAAATTTTTTCCTTTTATCCAAGCAACGAAAAATCTGCCGAGGGCTTGAGTCGCAACTTGGTATTCAATTGTTGGAAGTATACCTCTTTTTACTCTCCCACGCGCGTTCAGTTCAACTTGTAGGCCAACCCGTTTATCGAGCCCTTTATTATTGGAGTCATTAGCTTTCAACAGGTTGTTCTCTATCACGTGCTTTCTCAAAACGTAATTACCCTCGCCTCTGAAAAGCTGTGATATGTTGACTTTCAGGTCAAAATCTAGGTCCAAATCTCCAAAAGTTGTTTTTAAAAACTCCACAAAACTATTCTTGAATCTTCGCGCGTTTTTGAGACCGCTGATATATTGGTAGTTTTTTCCGAAACCGAGCGACAAGTCGAACTTCCTCCTTTTGTCCATTCCGTGAATAGATACAATCAACCGCGGGTTCATCTTTTCGATCGTTTCATTGTAGGAGTCCAAATATTTTTTATAATTTGTGTCGTTGTGTATCGGAAAATTAATGAAAATCTTTTTTTTAACGCCGTAGACCATTTGATATAGCGTTAGTCCTTTTCCTAAATCGTTTGGATCTCTGCTCGCATCGGCTTTTGTTCTAATAAACTTAGGGAAAATGTAAGCGGATCTTAAAGAGCAACAGGCGATTTTTGCGAGTATATCTGTGTTCTTGTCACCAATTTTTATATACGCGTCGCTCCCGAACCTCTTCAATGGTATTCGTTTCTCTATTGCATGTTCAGCTGTGAAAAGTATCCTATTCCATGCAAATTTTTCCATAACACAATATTCAATCTTATCTTCTACCACAGGATTGATATTCCTCTTGAAGAACCAGTTCATTTCCTCGGAAGAGTTGAAGATCCTGTATCTTGTTTTGGGTTTATTTGTAGTGGGCATCATTATTCTCAACCCTCATCTTTTTTTCAACACTCATTTTCTTTTCAGCCAACCCATAAACTTTTCAAAGGTTGTATAGTCGACAGTACTGGCCTCGTCCTTAACATACTTGACTATTTCATGTGCAACATTCATCCCCAACGTCTTTTTCAGGCCCTCGAAATGCACGTTCACATTAGCTTCGATTATGACAGGTCCTTTCGGGCCTTTTATTATATCTATTCCTGTGATGTCCATACCAAGCACATCAGCAGCCTTTATTGAGATACTCTTCATATTTGTGTCAACTTTAATCGGTTCACCTATGCCACCTATTCCTATGTTTGCTCTCAGGTCGTCCTTCTCAGCAGTTCTTTTCATAGCGCCTAAAACGCCACCACCAAGAACGAATACGCGTATATCCTCGCCTGGGTTGGGTATATACTCTTCGAGGAATATAGGCTCCTTCAATCTTTCAAGCGTATCCATAAGACTCTTTGCTGACTGCTTCGAATCCGCAAACATAACACCTTTGCCTAGACTACCATAAAGCAATTTTATCACAACTGGGTAATTCATATCATCAAGCAGATTTTCAAATGTCCCTCTTGATGCAGCCATAAAAGTTTTTGGCACAGGTAATCCGGCTTCTTTTAATGCAAGCAATGTGAGGAATTTGTTGTGCGACACAATAACAGAACGCGGTTCAATGGGCATATAAACTTTTCCTTCAAGAGTTTTCAAAATCTTGTAGCCAAACCACATATATGTCCTTGGTATTCTTGGCAGCACAAAATCAAGCTCAGCTAAATTTTTACCTTTGAAGAGCACTTTGCCATCGCTTATAACAATTGATGGCATAGGCGCATAAAAAAATTTGTCGAATACTTTTTTTCCTTCTTCCAGTAACCAAATTTCACAATCGCTTCTTATTTTCGGTCCGATGATGCAACCTTTCATTTTAATCCTCATTTTTTGATTCTGAAAAACTCTTCGATTTTTGTGTGCCACCAAGGCTTTTCTACTTTGAATTTCCTGGAAGAACAGCTTACTATGTGTCTTGCGATATTAACCCCTGTTATTTTTTGAAAGTTTGAAAAATTCGGCGAAAGAGCAATCTTATCAAGTACCCATTCGTTTTTTTGCATTAGGAATCTCATTGAGCAGTACTCGCAGCCGATGAGCTCTCTGGCCTTTATTGCTATATTTTTCAGTTTATCATCAACTGCAAACGGTCTATCTGCTTTTCCAGCGTTTCCAGTTTTTTCATAGCTTGCTATAACTTCATCTCCTAAAACAAAAACCCAGATGTTCTTCTCAGCCTTTATAGGCGTTTCGATTCTTATAGGTGTTCCTATTTTATAAAGCGATATAACATCTTTTAGTGTCTGCTTGTTTGTTACTATAACACGTTTCTTCGGCGGTTTGACAATAACAGGATATTTTATATTCTCCTCTACACTGTCCAAGGACGCATTTGATGCAACTGTAATTGATTTTCTAACAGGCAAACCATTGGAGCCCAGAAAGTTAAAAAGCAGCTGCTCATTCATGGTAAGAAGATATTTTTCTGCATTAATCGGTATGGTGTGAGCAGGTATAGTCTGGGCATCAAGCATCCGTAATGCAGTGTAGAAAAGCTCAGAATGCGTAATAGTCGGTATTGCGATTATGCAATCGAATTCTGCCAGATTAGCCCCGTTGAACCTAACACTTATCCCCCCCATAGGATCTCTGCTAAGTCTTGAAGCTCTACCAATGTCGAATCTTATCTGCGTTATAGGTGCGTATACAACTGATCCAGCTCCAAATGCTTTCTCAGCCTCGGCCAGTATCGGCTGGTCCTTGGATTTCCTATTAGGGTCTGCTAATATCGCGATCTTCATTTTTCAACCTCTTCGTTTTTCTCTCCTTGTAAGATATCGAAGCCAATTACTATTTAAATAATATTACAATTGAAACCAGAAAGTTAAGTTTAAAAAGGACTATTTTTTCTTCTTAATTTTTTTAAATTTCCATCTAGTACCTTTGATTGTATCCTCGATTAAAACGCCGAATTCTTCGCTCAAGCGCTTCCTTATCTCATCTGCTTCTTGATATTTGCCTATTTTCCTGAACTCTTCACGCTTTTTAATAAGCTCTTTCACCTCATCGCTCAGCTCCTTTTTCTTTGCTGGCTTCACGTCTTTTAGTCGCAGACCCAAGACCTCGTCGAACTTCAACAGTAGCTTCAGTTTGTTTTTGTCGCTGATTTGTTTTTCACGCACCACTTTCCAAGCCACGCTCAGTGCAGTCGGTGTGTTTAGGTCGTCATTTATTGCTTTCAAAAATTTGGTTTCATATGTTTCGATTTTCTTTTTATTGTTTTTCATTTTCTTTTTTGATTTTTTCCATTCGAGCACACGCTCTCGTAGCGTGTCTAATGCACGTTCGGCTGCTTCTAAACTTTCCCAAGTGAAATTAATCTTTGAGCGATAATGCGCTGTGAGGAACAGATAACGCAATGCAAACGGATCGGTGCCTTTAGCTTCAATATCAGCCATATTGTAAAAGTTTTGTTTGCTTTTGCTCATCTTGCCGCCGTCCACAAGCAGGAACTCATTATGCAACCAGAATCTTACCGGCTCTTTGCCAGTTGCAGCTTTGGCTTGTGCGATTTCGTTTGGATGATGTATGGGTATATGATCCACGCCGCCTGTGTGGATGTCAAAAGTTTCACCTAGATATTTTGTACTCATTACCGAGCACTCTATATGCCAGCCCGGGAAGCCCACTCCCCATGGCGACCGCCATTCCATTTGCCTTTTCATACGCTTAGGCGAGAATTTCCATAGCGCAAAATCGGTTACGTTTCTCTTTTCAGCACTGAACCTTATTCTCGCTCCTGGTTTGAGCCCTTCGATTTTTTTCTTATCCAATCCAGCAAGTTTCCCATAGTCGCTAAGCTTGGACGTATCGAAGTATATGCCATCGCTCGTTTTGTACGTATACCCGTTCTTCTCAATTTTCTTAATAAATTTAATCATGTCTTTTATATGATCAGTAGCTTTGCATATTTTGTCCGCTCGTTGTACGTTGAGCTTGTGCATCGCATCGAAAAAATCTTTTGTGTAGAATTTTGCAATTTCCCATGCACTCATCTTTTTTTCTCTTGCTGCTTTTTCTACTTTATCCTCACCAGTATCCGCGTCTGAAGTAAGATGGCCAACATCTGTGATATTCATTACTTGCTTGATTCGAAAACCATTGAATTTCAACGCTCGCCTTAACACATCCACAAAAACATACGCACGGAAGTGTCCCAAATGCGCATAATCATACACAGTCGGACCGCAGCTGTACATCTTAACTAAGCCTGGCTTTAGCGACTTGAATATTTGCTTTCGCCTACCCATAGTGTTGAACAATCTTAAAGGAATCTTTTTCGTTTGTTTTTTCATTCCATCACTTCTAGAGGATTCAATCTAAAAGCTGAGGATGGGATTTGAACCCATAATCTTCCGCTCTGCAGGCGGACGCGTTAACCAGATTCCGCCACCTCAGCTTAATTTAATTTATATTTTTACTTTTTATTAACTCCTTATTTAAACAAATCGGTGCTTAAATAACGCTCACCACCGTCAGGCAATATCGCTACTATTGTTTTCCCGGTGCCAAGTTTCTTTGCTTTCTGTAGCGCTATATGCATAACTGCGCCCGAGCTCATACCGACCAGCAAGCCTTCTTTTAGTGCCAACTGCCTTGCTGTTTCGAACGCGTCCTCATCTTTTATATTGATTTTTTCGTCCAATTTCCTGCTCACGTATATGCTTGGCACATAAGCCTCTTTCATGTTTTTCATACCTTGCAATTTGTGGCCTATGTAAGGCTCGACACCCACAATTTTTATTTCCGGGTTTAATTCCTTCAGCCGTTTGCCAGTGCCCATAATTGTTCCAGTTGTGCCCATAGCTGCGATTACCATATCTACGCGACCTCCAGTCTGTTCCCATATTTCCGTAGCTGTTGTTTCGTAATGTGCTTGCGGATTCCATTTGTTGTTGAATTGATTTGGCAAGAAATATTTTTCTGGTTCGTCTCGTACCATTGCATACGCTTGTTCTATTGCACCATCCGTCCCTTTCTCCTTTGGTGTCAGCAGCAGCTCGGCACCGAATGCACGTAAGATTTTTCTCCTCTCGATGCTAACTGACTCTGGCATAACAAAAAGTGCGCGGTAGCCTTTTACTGCTGCGACTATTGCCAAGCCAATGCCTGTATTGCCTGATGTAGGCTCTAAAATAATTTTATCTTTTGTTAGTTTGCCCTCGCGTTCTGCAGCTTCAATCATAAACTTCGCAATTCTATCCTTAATCGAGCCACCAATATTCTGCCGCTCAAGCTTTGCAAGAACTGTTGCATCACCTGGCCCGACGAGTTTGTTTATTTTTACAAGTGGTGTGTTTCCGATTAAATCCAAAACAGAATTTGCAATAGAATTATGAGCAGGATTGGAATGAACAGACTTAGGATTAGCAATAGGTTTAACTTTAGCATTTGCATTCGACGCATTTACAGCATGCACAGCAAAAACGTTCACCCATCTGTTTCACCTTAGGATTTTATACAATCTAAAGTTTAAAAAGCTATCTGATTCGCTCTTTTTTTGTCTACTTTTTCTTTTTCTTCTTCGCTTCTTTTTTCAGTTTGAGGAAACGCATCTCATTGCCGCATTTACTGCATCGTACAAGAAACTTTCTCTTTGTTCCTTCGCCGATAACTAGAGGCTCCTCCCACAGCTCGTGACGCTTCTCGCTAAATCCGCATTCTGGGCATGTATAATCCACGAGCGCTTTTGGTTGCTCTTTCAGCTTTACAATTCTTACTTTTCCTTTAACTTCGCCAGCTTTGTTTGTCAACTCGCGTGTTGTTACAAATTCGATTGCCATATTTGATACCTAAGTACTTTTTTACGCCTGACTTTTTCACATCTTATTTTTTCACACCTGGTTTTCTTTTCGGCCGCAATGCTTTCGATCCGCACTTTCTGCATTTTACCTTACCCACGCGCACATGCCTAGCATCCGCACGAATTTTGCTTTTGCAGACCTTACATACAAAAACGCGATGAAAGAGCCTAGCTGTTGCTTCTGGAAATATCTTCTTTGTCATAGTATCATGCTCTCTATCACATTATTTGTCTTCTATAAAATAAACTTAAGTTAAATTTAAATATTAAATGAAATGTAGGGGAATTAGATGATTGAGACTAAAAAGATTAAACGTGAAATCCGCATCCTGGGATTTGATGATGCTGCTTTCGAGCCTAACACAGCAGGCGAGAGCGTGCCGGTTATTGGCGTTGTCTATCGTGGCGGCGACTTTATAGATGGCATGCTGCGTACGGATATAACTATAGACGGCATGGATTCGACTGATAAGCTCATTGAACGGATAAATTCCACGCGGCACAAGCAGCAGCTCAAAGTGATTATGTTTGACGGCATAACACTCGGCGGGTTTAATATAATAGATATACACAGGCTTCACGAGCAGACAGGACTGCCTGTCATAGTTATAGCACGGAAAATGCCAAATTTTGAAGATGTACAAAAAGCTTTAAAAAATTTCAAAGACTATAAAATACGGTGGAAACTCATCAAAAAAGCAGGAGAGCCTAAACAGTGCGTTTTAAAAGGAGGAAAAAAGGTATATTATCAATCAGTAGGCCTAAGCGATAAAAAAGCAGAAGAAATAATAATATTAAGTTCAACACGGAGTTTCATACCAGAGCCTTTGCGTGTTGCACATCTAATCGCAACAGCCATTGTAAAAGGTGAGAGTAGTGGTCGTGCGTAAGAGCCGTAACATACGTAGAGAAGAAGAAAAATTCGGAGCAAGAAGAGCTAGGCAAAGAACAACGCTCAAGTGGAAAACAAAACCAAAGCGGAAAATAAAGTCCACTTCGAGAGCAAATACTATTAATGCCACTTGGAAAAAACTGACAGGAGGATGGACAGGCGCAATATTCTATGTTTTTCTCGGCATTGGACTTGCTTTGCTTGCAAGGCAGACGCTTGCATTCGCATTATCAACTGAAATGCCTGTTGTAGCAGTTGTCAGCACATCTATGCAGCATGACCATGTTGAGCAAACGCATTATCAGTGGCTTGATGAGCATATGGGCTACAGTGAAAGCTATATCAAATCTTGGTCCATTCCCACAGGATTTTTAGTTGGTGATATGCCGGTTGTGAAAGGTGAAGGGAACTACAAAGTGGGCGATGTTATAGTTTATTCTGTTCCTAATCAGAACTTTCCAATCATACACAGAGCAATAAAAATAAACGAAGACGGCACATACCAGACAAAAGGCGACAACAATCTCAACCAACTGCCGTACGAATTCAAGGTGCACAAAGAACAGATATACGGAAAAGTAGTTTTCATAATACCCAAACTTGGATATTTTAAGGTAATGCTCACAAATGTTTTAGGAATTGGTTAATCGGTTAGAGTAGCCGCTAAACAGTAGCCGTTAACTTTATAAATAGCAGTTTTCAATAAATTTGAGATGTAAAGAGGTAACCAAAATGGAGTTCTGCGAAAAATGTGGTAACCTAATGATTGTCAAGAAAAAGACTAAACGATCTTTTTTAGTATGTCCAAAATGCGGGAAACAAAGACAGCTGAAAAAAGAGAAGATTGTTATATCCGAAGCTTTGCCGTCTGTAAAGAAGGAGATAGTTATTATGAAAAAAGGTGACGAAGCGATAGATCTTCCGAAAACTAGGATAATCTGTCCAAAGTGCGAAAATACAGAAGCCTATTGGTGGATGCAACAGACACGCTCGGCAGACGAACCGCCCACACTCTTTTACCGTTGTACAAAATGCAATTACAGTTGGCGAAGCTACGAATGAATGTTTTATGAATGGTTTAAATTTATTCACGTGCAACTAATTCTTGGATGATATGCTGCCAGAAAGATACATGCCAAAGAAAATTTCCCAAATAAGCAAAACCGATAAAAAAATTTCTATTGTAGGTAAAGTTGTTGAGATAAGCTCTGAGGCCGAGCAACCTGAAGCCGAAGCTGATTATTTTATTCTCGATGACGATGGCAGTAAAATCAAGATATTTTTCGAAAAGGAAAATTCAGAAGGGCGGGAAAAAATCGAAAAAGGCAAACTCATACGAGCATTCTGTATGCTTGTCGGCGAGCAGCTGAAACTCGATATTGCGCAAGATTTAAGTGGCTTAGACTTAAATTTATTAAAAACAGTTGATGAATTATACTCGAAGGCTAATGTCTAAAGCCAGCGTTTAAAAATGTTGAATTGGTGTTGAAATGTTTAAAGCAACTCTTGCAGATACGAACTTGTTACGCGATCCGATGACATCGATAGCTGAGCTAATAGATGAAGGAGTCTTTAAAGTTAAAAAAGATGGAATCAGTTTTATTGCAGCCGATCGTGCGATGGTTTCAGTCGTTGATTTCTTTATAGCAGCTTCGGCATTTGAAAAATACGAAGTTGATACAGAGCAGATGATTGGGTTGAATATACCAAACTTCCTTTCTATAATAAAGCGTGCAGGCACTGGTGACAAAATTTCCTTTGAACTGAAAGGTGCGAAGCTTCAGGTCGCCATTGAAGGTGCGAGCAAGAGACGCTTTCATATACCTCTTTTGGATCTGGGCAGCGAGGAAATACCACCGGTCGGCCAGCTTGAGTTCAAATCAAAAGTTCAGCTGAAATCGGATGTTTTCCAGAATGGCATAAACGACGCAGAGATAATTGGCGATTCAATAATTTTGGAAACAACACCCAGTAGTTTTGGTATGATTGCAGAAGGCGATGTCAGCAAAGCAGAGCTTGAATTGGCAAAAGGCGATGCCTCGCTGATCGAGCTCAGTGTACCAAGCGGAGCTAAGGCCCGCTATGCACTGGACTATTTGAAAAAAATGGTAAAAGCAGCAAAGCTTTCTGATTCAATCACAATCGAACATGGCCCAGATTATCCGATGCGTATGGTTTTTACTGCTGGAGATAAAGTAAGACTCTCGTTTATTCTCGCTCCTAGGGTGCAGGATTCAGACTAAAGTGTAATAAAGTGTAGTTACTCTGTTTTAAGTAAGATTTATTTTGCCCTCTTTTTACGATCGAGATATTTTTTTATATTTAAAGTGCGTGGTAACTTAAACTTTGATACTACCCAATCTCTACTAACCTCGTATGTTTTACTATCTAGGGAATGGTGAGTGACAGGCGTTTCTCTCATCTCTTTATTCATATTAAGGACAACAAGATCATACTGCCACGCTCCCGTTTCTTCATAAAGAACAGCTGATAAACCCTCAATGTAATTAATGCGAACGAGTATACCACTAAATTCTTCCAAATATCGAGATACCCGTGGCCGCCTATAAAAATCTGCTCTTATTATTTCTTTACATCCTGGGAATGATTCTTTTAGACATTTTTTTATTGCTTCTGCTTTTTCATATGTCGACTCTGTTCTAAATAAAATCCATGTTTCTAAAATCCATGTGTCCATAAAATTGGTTGAGCTACTTAGACTTAAGAGTCTTTATGATATTAAAATTAAGAACTAATAGAGATTTTTTTCTAAAACCTTAATACAAAATACGAAACAGACAAACCTAAAAATAGCACTGCTAAAATAACCGCGATTATCGATATTGGGATACCGATAATAATTTGCCGGATAACTTCGCCAGCCAGCAGGATTCCAACAGCAAAACGTACCCAACTGCCTATCCTCGTCATATTATCAACCTTTACTCTTATCAACCTCAACCAATTATAATCCTTTCTACGCCATTGCCAATAAGATTATCGGTGCTGCGTATGTAAAAAGAATAAAATTCAGCACAAAGTTCGAGCCGCTCCACACAAGCTCGTCAAAAAAATCCTGCATGATTAGACAGCCCAAGCCACCAGTGATTAAATTATAAAGCAGCGAGAGGCTTATGCCGATTATTGTTATGTTACCGCCGAACCAATTGCCAATTGATGCATAGCCTGCCATCAGCCCGACAATTCCCATAGCAGGTATGCAATAAACAATGTACGGTCCCAAACCTCTTGTTAATATGAAACGGAACGTCAGCAGCACAATACCCAGCACCAATCCGACGAGCGGCCCGTATGCCATTCCAGCAAGAACAACAATCAAAGTTACAAGTTCTATCCCGATTTTTTTCAGGTCGAATCCACCAATAAAAAACGCGAGAACCAGCTCAGCAATTATCAGCATAAGAATAATAAATTGTCCGAACAAACCGGCGACAAGCGAAAGCAATGCCAGTCCAATCAGCACAATCGCAGCTGTAGCTTTCTTGTCCTTACTCACAGCCCTTAAGAGCATCACAAAGCCAAAGCCTAAATCCATATCAATCCTCATATCAATCTTCGTATAAATCTCATATTAATTTGTTTAATCGTCCAAAAAATAAATAGATGATCTTATGAAGAATATGATCGTTGCAAAGATTTTATATGAAATAGCTGATCTGCTGGAGATGAAAGATGTACAGTTCAAGCCGCAGGCATATCGCCGCGCTGCACGTACAATCGAATCAATGTCCAAGCCGATAGAAGACTTTGCAACAGCAGGCAAGCTCGAAGAAATACTAGGTGTTGGCAAAAACATAGCAAAAAAGATTGAGGAGATTGTCGCAACAGGCAGACTAAAATACCATGAAGATTTGAAAGAAGATTTTCCGATTGATATTGATGCGCTGCTTGCAGTCGAAAGCATAGGACCGAGAAAAATAAAACTTTTCTACAAAAAACTCGGTGTGAAAAACCTAAAAGATCTAGAACGCGCAGCCAAAGCCGGCAAGATTCGCAAACTGTCTGGCATGGGTGAAAAATCCGAGCAGCAGATTCTGGAAAACATAGAATTCGCAAAATCGCGTGGTAAGCGCCTACTGTTGGGTTATGTTCTTCCAGTTGCAGAAGAACTCGAGGAAAAGATGAAATCTTTTGGGCCTGTGGAAATCGCGCAAGTAGCAGGTTCTATACGCCGCATGAAAGAGACGATCGGCGACATTGATGTTCTTGTTGT
The DNA here is from genome assembly GCA_030615205.1 of Candidatus Aenigmatarchaeota archaeon. GTDB lineage: Archaea > Aenigmatarchaeota > Aenigmatarchaeia > CG10238-14 > SCSR01 > JAUWZS01. The sequence goes on from JAUWZS010000002.1 coordinate 68,017, forward strand.
GACCAAGCATCCGAAAAAAGTTGTTGATTATTTTACTAGTTTGAAAAACGTCAGCAAAGTTGTGGCAAAAGGACCAGCGCGCAGCACAATCAGATTGAAGGAAGGAGTCGAATGCGATTTGCGTGTTGTCAGCCGTAGCTCGTTCGGCACAGCATTGATGTATTTTACAGGTTCGAAAGACCACAATATTGCTTTGCGCAGGATTGCAATGGGCAAAGGATGGAAGTTGAATGAATATGGTCTTTTCACTGGCAAAAATATCAAAGCTGATAAAAAACAAAAGCAAATTGCTGGCGCAACAGAAAAAGAAGTTTACAAAAAACTCGGACTTCAATACGTTGAACCAGAGATGAGAGAGAACACAGGTGAGGTGGAACTTGCGCGAAAACACAAGCTACCAAGAATAATCGGTTATGGCGATTTGCGAGGCGATTTGCAGATGCACACAAAATGGAGCGATGGCGCGCATACGATCGAAGAGATGGCCCGTGCTGCGAAAGCACTAGGGCATAAATACATTTGCATAACAGACCATACAGGCACGCTGAGGATAGCACGCGGGATAACTGCACGACGGATTAGAAAGCAAATGAAAGAAATAGACAAAGTAGATAGAAAAATACAAGGCATAACTATTCTGAAAGGTGCAGAGATCAATATAAAATCAAATGGAAAAATTGATATCTCTGACAATGTGCTAAAATATCTTGATATTGTTGTCGCAGGCATACACAGCGGTATCAGGCAGAGCAGAGAGCAAATCACAAATCGCATCATATCAGCAATGGAAAACGAATATGTTGACATCATCGCGCATCCTACAGGCCGCAAGATACAAGAGCGAAAGCCATATGATGTTGATTTGGAAAAGCTCTTTGAAGTTTCTAAACGCACAGGTACTCTGCTGGAAATAAATTCATATCCGAGCCGGCTCGACCTCAGCGCAGAAGATGTTCGAACTGCTATGGAATTCGGATGTAAAACAGTGATCAATACGGATGCACACAGCGCAGACCACCTGAGATATATAAAACTTGGTATAGCAACTGCCCGACGCGGCTGGGCCAAAAAGAAAGATGTGGTTAACACGCTTCCGCTAAAAAAATTGATGAAAGTTTTTAAAAAATAATTGGAGAAATTAAGGAGTGTAAATTACAGGTTTTCCATGTTCTTCGAATGGCATTACAACTCTTCTTGGACCTTTTTCAACATGACCAAGTTCATATAGACTTATTCCGGAATTTTTGGCTATGCGTCTCATCAAATCGCCTTCAGATTCTGGTGCTATCATAACAAAACCAACTCTCATATTCCAAGTAAAATAGTTTTCCCTATTAGAAACATCAAAACCATGTTTCCCTCCGAATTCAATAAGCTTGCGAAAGACAAGAGACGGTTCTGGCACTTGTTCTATTACATACGTAAATTCATATGGATATCGTGCTATCTTCCACCAACCATGGCCTGTAATAGGCTGTGCATAATGAATCTCGAGACTGTCTAACATTTCCAAAACTGGTGGCGAATAATTTGTTGTAGGTGTAAGCAGCTCTTCGCCGAGTGTTTTCCCATTGCCCAAATCTGTGAACAACCCGTCTTTTAATTTATCAGCTATAGCTGTTGCGTTCGACACTCCATTAGAATGAATTCCACTGCTTTCTAATCCAAAGATACTATCGCCTTCTTTTATTTTACTGCCAGTTATTAGCCTGCTTTTTGGTCTAATAAGCCCCCTAGACGCACCAGCTAGATGAAGTGTCCTAGGATCGACAATACCTCTTTGTTCAGAAGTTTCTCCTTGTGGTATCGCAAATTTGCCAGTATCAGCAGCATCTCTATAACCCTGTAGTAATTCTCTTGTTCTTTCGTAATCTTTGCTAAACCATTCAGAATCGCCACATGTTATCGCATCAAAATAAGAATAAGCATCTGCACCTAGTGCTAACATATCATTATTAGCCATAGCAGTGGCACAGTGTCCTAGGTTACGATAAAGTCTTCTGATATCTAATTTATCCGCAATACCAGTCCAGTCTTCTAAAAAATCTTCACGGTAATATATTCCATCTGCAATCGAAATTTTAGTTCCAAGTACTTCCATATTACCAGCAGGATAATAATCGTCATCACCAATCCCGCTATAATCAAATGCTACAGCAGGTGTACCTAAAGTCTCAGGAATAATTTTTATTCCAAATTTACTTTCAGGATATGCAAGTGTTGGTTCAAACAGCCTCAAAGCCATACGCTTTACAGCATCTAATCTCTTATAATCAACAAGCTTAGAATATTTGATTCCTTCAGAACCTTCCTCTCTCATGAATAGAAATTGACCCAAAAATATTTATATCCAATTTTTTTATCTTCTAAAAACGCTTCTTATTTTTCCTGCAAACCTGCTCGCAGTTTTATCAATTCTTCTTCTAATGCTTCTGCCTCTCTTACTTCGCACACGTCGGTATTCTTCTGCTTTTTCCACAATCGGTACTATTCCTATTTCTTCGTACTCTTCTTCCTCAGGCCCATCTCCAGCCTCCCCAGTGAATCTATAGTCTATTCCAGCAAGCTCCATTGCTATGTATAAAAAGCTCTTGCAGCTTGGCGACTTTGGTTTATACCACATTATCGGAACGCCTTCTGCAGTACTGTCCATTATATTTTGGTCGAAAGGTACCACGCCCAGAACAGGCATTCCAAAAAGCTCTTCTGCTTTTTCCGCTGTCAATTCGTAGTCTTTACCGCGAACCATATTAAAGACCATACTGAAGTTTTTGTGTCCGAGCATGCGCGCTACTTCATTGCATCTGACAATATCCATGACATTCGGCACTGTAGGATTTGTCACAAAGATTATTTCGTTGCATGCCTGGAGCACGGCAACAGCCTCGCGACCGATTCCCGGTGCAGAATCTAAAATTATGAAATCAAAATTTTCTTTCTTCGCCAGCCGCATGATTATGCTCTTCAAATTCCTCATATCAACTTTTTTCAAATCAACAAACCGCTCTGACGCAGGAATAAACATAACACCATTCTGGTCAAGCGGCGCAAACCTCACATCAACATCGCCAGCAAACACATTGTTTATTGTTGTCGAGAAGCTCTTCACGCCAAGATAATAGCTCAGATGCGGAGTTGTAACATTACAATCAACAACAACCACTTTTTTACCAAGTGCATTAAGCGCAATCGCAAGATTCGCAGAAAAAGTTGTTTTGCCGACACCGCCTTTCCCAGAAATTATTCCGATTACCCTGGTTTTTTGTTCAAGAGATTCTTCCGCATGTTCTCTTGCATATCCGTATTTTCCCGACATTTTATCATCCTTAATTCTGTTTTATTCTGCCTAATTCTATTTGAGAAATTGATTTGTAAGGTTTATAAATATACTGCTGTTCAGACTTAAGGAATACTAACAAGATTTTCGTTTTTATCAGTTAAATATTTTTGAATCTAAAGGTATGTGTCAGAAAATAGAAAAAGTTAAGTTTACATAATGTAAAGTTGGTTGTGGGTCTTGATAGAAAGAGATTGTCCTAAATATGGAAAAGTTCATCCTATTGTTTGTCGCCAATTCTGTAAATATGCAATAAGAGATGGAGATAGGCTTTGTCCTGAATGTGAAGCAAAAAAGAATTTGTACAAACAGTAGAAATTTATAAGTATCTGAAACAGTTTTATTTACTATCGAGAGCCGAGGTGGCAGAATCAGGTTAATGCGCACGGCTGGAAACTTCAAGCCAAACACCGTGTGGGCTTTGCCCGTCTGGGTTCAAATCCCAGCCTCGGCGCATACCTTGTTTTAAATAACCAACGTGGAATGAAAAGCTAATTTAAATATTTTGATTTAGTTTATAATTGACATGGAGTGGTATCTTAAAAAGTTAGATTTAGCAATTTTTGATTGTGGTGAACAAAAACTTTCAGATAAAGTATTAGTAGGCAATTTCTTAGGATCGGTATATGAAAAAGTTTCTATGGAAACTTGTGTCAAACCTATTTTAAAAGAGAGTTCTTTAGGTATTACTGGCGCAGTGGGATTAATGACCAGCCACCTCGCTATAAGAACTTTTCCTTCTGGAAGATCTGCTTATTTAGTCTTATCTTCATGTGGTTCTTACGAAGCTGATGATGTCACAAGTTACGCTCGCTCTGTATTTGGTGCTAAATCTTACGAAAGGTTTTTAACTAAATACACCATTCCAGACGGGCCAATTCAGGTTTTACTGCATGATTCCCACAATAGGACTAAATCTTTCAGGCCAATAGTTTCTGAGAGATATGTTGAGATAAGTGTGCCTTTACGGGAATTCACAAAAGATAAACCTGAAGAAATTATTGAGCAGCTGAGTCTGCCAAGAGAGAGTTCTGGGTCAGCAGGCTTTTATCACTTCCAACCACAAGGAGAAACAGGTATTATTGTAACACCTAACATTTTACAATTCGGGCATTCATGGCCAGAATGTGATGAATTTTGGAATTTCGATGTTTGGAGATTAAATTCCAAGGAGATGATATATCAATCCTATTATGTTGTTGCAGATAGTGATTCTATTTTGTTATTTATTAAAAAGATGTATCCTAATACATGGAGAGTTAAAGCTCAAATTCCACATTTCCGTTTCGGGTAAGACATTATGAAAGAAAAAAAAGAAAGACAACTGGTGAAATTAGTTGTTTATGTTTTCTTAGAACGTGAAGGCAAAATTCTCATTGGCAAACGTAAAGACGCTTTTAGTGAAGGATATTATTCATTGCCTGCCGGACATATAGACGCGGACGAGTCTGTGATTGAATGTGCAAAAAGAGAGTTGTTTGAAGAAACTGGTATTGATGCAGCTGATTTTGAATTTGTTTGTGCTAGGTTGTTAAAACCATATGAAATCAACGGCGTGCATGCAGACCCGTACGTTGCTTTTGCTGTTCGAGCCAAGCAGTGGAAAGGCGAGCCGAAATTGATGGAGCCTGAAAAAAATGAAGGTTGGGAATGGCATCCGATTGACAAACTGCCCGAGCCGATGTTTCCACCAGTTCCTATGCTTGTAGAATGTATTAAAAAATCTGTGAGTTTTATTGATTGAATTTATACTGTTTTTAAGAAATTGAAAAAGAGAATCTAGCCAACACCAACACCCACTTCAGAACTTCTGTATACCTTGTCACCATCGTCCCCAAGGCCAGCTATTTCAACACCAGCTAGTGTATCTTCCTCATCTCCCATCTTATATACTGATAAAGGTCTCCCGTCTGGCCACATCGACAAACGTCTCCCACTTGATATTTCTGCACTATAACTTAGTTGGCATTCATTTACTCCATCTTCTCCCATTCTCATAATTCCGCCAGCCGAATTCATAATTCCTCCAGCCATTCTCATAGTTCCACTAGGCATTTCATCACCAATTAGAATTAGGTAAACCCGATATTTAAATCTTGAAGAAATTGAAAAGGGGCATTAATCACACAATGCCTTGACTAAATCTGCTCGTGCAATAATACCGATGAGTTTTCCTTTTGCGTCCACAACCGGCAGGCGGTTGACATCATGCTTATCCATCTTTTCTGCTGCGTCGAATATGCTCTCATCAGGCGAAACAGATACAACACGCTTGCTCATAACGTCTTCTATTTTTATTTTCGATATTCTGCCGAGTTCTTTTTTAAATCCCAGATGGTTTTTGCTTGTGCGTATAACGTGCAACAAGAGCAGACTCAAAGACTGGTATGTAAAATCACCAGCCATGGTTTTTATATTGCAGATTTTCGTGCCCATGAATTTTACAATATCTGATTCGCTGACTATGCCGATTACGCGCTTTGTTTTTTCCGAATCGATAACAGGAGCACCAGATATCTTGTGCTTGCAGAAAGATTTTGCAGCTTTGAATATAGAATCACTCGGCTTTAATTTTACCACTCGCCGACTCATGAAATTCTTAACTTTTTTCATATAACTCTGAAAATAACTTTGTTTTTGAGAAATTTAATAGATTTTACTGCCTGCTTCAATGTCTTTTTCTGGTATTATCAGTGCCAAATTGCCTTTGCTGTCTTCTGCCGCGAATATCATACACTGCGACTCGATACCCATCATCTTCTTGTGCTCGAGGTTGCAAATGAACATGTATTTTTTGCCGACGAGCTGCTCTGGTTCACAGTGCTGTGCTAACCCAGCAACCGCTTGTCGCTGCTCGTTGCCGAAATCGATTTGCAGCTTTATCAAGTTCCGTGAGTTCTCAACTTTTTCCGCTTCGACAACTTTACCGATCCGTAAATCAAGTTTTTGGAATTCTTTGAATGGTATTTCCGGTTTATCTGATCCTTTTGTTTCTGACATAGATAACAATTTGGAACAATAAAGGATAAATTTGTTATTGTTGATATGATTTTTTATGGCAACCAATTCTAACGGGTACATAGCCGCTGCATATGGACAAGTAGATGTAGTAGAATCAGGTTTTGTAGAGCAATTTCATGAAGCTTGTCGTAACTGTGGTAAATCACTAATACTTGTTAACGAAGGGTTAATGGACTATGTTGAGAGAAAACTTAGATACTATCATAGAAATAAAGGTTTTTTGCTAATAGGGTATTTAAAAGATGTTACTTTAAAGTTTACTCATATTCAAAAAACAAAAAAAGAAGAGGAAATTAGATGGGATTTTGATTGTGGGTCAAGCCTTCTATTAGCACCTTGGGAAAGGGATGGCAGTTATGTGTTTGTAATTTATCAGGATGGTAAGCTTCCTGTTGCAATAGTGAGATATGCTTACCCAGGAGAACATATTATAGAATGCGCTGCATCTTGGCAAAGTCGGACTCGTGGGCATCCGCCTGATGAAAATTATAAATTACGGGAGCTTTTAAACCCTATAATGCATATTCCTATGGTGAATAGCTTCAGGCCACCAAAAAGACGTTATGAAAAACTAGATGTAAAGGAAGTTGTCTATATATAGTTTATTTTTTTGAATCTAATCCCAAGTTTAAATTTCGAGTTTCTTAAAAAGCAGTTTCATATCCCCGATTCTATGGCCAGGCACGACCAGCAGCTTGTCCAAATCATCAAAACTCTGTTCGTGCACACTGCCTTCAAAGCCCAGCTGCTCCCAGAGTTGTTCGCATGCGTGGGGCACGAACGGCGAAAAGAGTACAGCGAGGGATTGCACAAGGTTGATAGCAATGTATAATGTATTCGCGCAGTCTTCCGGGTTTTGCTTCAACGTCTCCCACGGCTTTTTCTTCTGGAAATATCGATTGCCTGCTGCTGCAAGCTCGAATGCCGATTGGAAAGCATCGCGCAGCTCAAACTTTCCTATGGCCGCACGAACTTTCTCTTTTGTTTTTTTGAGCGTTTCTAGCAAATCTTTCTCTTCTTTTTTTAATGTGTCCGGCTCTGGCACGACTGAGTTGAAGTTTGCCTTAAGGAAGCTGAGCACACGGAAAACAAAATTGCCAAAGTTGCCGATTAGTTCGTTGTTTGTTTTTTCGACAAGCCTGGCCTCGGAAAAATCACCATCATCAAATGTCGATATTTCATTTGTCAGATAATACCTAAGCACGTCAGCGCCATACTCCTTTACCAACCACAGCGGGTCGATGACGTTGCCCAAGCTCTTACTTATCTTTCGACCTTCCACAGTCACATAACCATGCACAAACACGACCTTCGGCAGCGGCAAGCCAGCGGACAGAAGCATAGCAGGCCAGTAGATAGCATGGAACCGCGTGATACCTTTGCCGATTACGTGCACATCAGCAGGCCACCACTTTTTGAACTCGTTGTCGTCTGCGCTCCAACCAATGCCTGTTAGGTAACATGTCAAAGCATCAAACCATACGTATATTATCTGCGACTGGTCTTCAGGAGCAGGCACACCCCAACCTTTTGTACGCTCAACCGAACGGGATATGCTAAAGTCTTCAAGTCCGCTTTTTATAAATGCCAAGACCTCACGCTTACGTGTCTTTGGGAGTACTCTCAGCTTATCGCTTTTGATCAGTTTTTCGAGCTGCTTTTGGTATTTCGACAATCGGAAAAAATAGTTCTCTTCTTCAACAAGCTCAGGTTTCTTTTTATGCTCTGGGCACAGGCCGTCAACAAGCTCGCTTTCTTTTAAAAACGCTTCACATCCCACGCAGTATAGGCCCTTATACTTCTTTTTGTATATGTCCCCTGAGCTTTCGCATAGCTTCCAAAGCTTTTGTACGCCAGGCCAATGCGACTGCTTTGATGATGACCGAACAAAACTATTGAAAGAAAGACCAATTTCCTCTGCAAAATCTTTGAATATTGCTGCGTTTGTGTTGCATAGCGCTTGCGTGCTGACGCCTTGCTCTTCAGCTGCCCGGATGTTTTTCAAGCTGTTCTCGTCTGCTCCTGTTGTTAGAAATGTTGATTTGCCGAAAAGTTGTTGGAAGCGTGCGATTACGTCTGTTTGCACAAACTCTAATGCATGACCTATGTGAGGGGGAGCATTGATATACGGGATGGCTGTGGTTATGTAAAATCTCTTTTTTGCGTCTTCAGTTTTTACATCTTTTACGTTTTTGAACTTAACCACCTCATTAAATTACTGTATAACTAAAAAACCAACAATCAAATTTAAATAAAGTTAGAAAATTGGCATATTAATTCTTACGCATGATTGTTATGAACTAAGAATTAATACAACATTCAGCGCATAATCTTCGCAAACTTTGGTGTAATAACCATATAGCCGCCTTCTATTCCTACAATGTCCCAGCCGAACCGCACGCATCGGCGCTTTAGCATCTCGATGGTTTGTTTGAACTGGCCTAGGTCCCTCCGCTGTAGGTCAGTGACTTTTAAAAATAGGATGTTGCCAGCTTTTATCAAACGCTCAATTCGCTCTACATCATTCACTCCTGTGAGGTTTTCTATACGCACTGTTACTTTCTCTGCTGCTTCTCCAACAGCCTCTTCCACAGGCAACTCTATCTGTTCTTCTTCTCCTCTGCCTAGGCCCCTCAAATAATCTATGAATCCCATGCTTTCACCTGGAATAATTTTAGAGTTTTATAAATTTAAATCTGCAGATTAGTTTGGAAAAATAAAAAAAGGAAACTAAAAGATAGTTTCCTACATCATTTTAGCGTAATCTACATCATCTCAACGTAATCAGCTGCGTTTTGAAGGCCGCTTGACATTCCTGGCTCAGCACCTACTATGATAACTTTCTTTCCATGTTCTTTTGCTCTGTGTATTACTGGTAGGTAGTCTGCGTCGCGAGTTGCAAGAGCTATGAATTCAATATCCTTTGTAATCGCTGCTTCTACAGCTGCTACAGCCATTGCAACATCGATGTCGTTCTTTTCTGCTTCAACTTCTGCAAGTATCATTATTGATTCGAAACCTTCGTTGATTATCGCTTCTATGAGCTTTTCAGGTGCAAACTGATTCACAAAGACTTTTGCGATTACTACGCGACCGTATTTCAATATGCTTTTCTTCAGCTCGCGCAAATCTATCATAAATTCTTTTCTGAGCATATTAGGACCGTCAACAAAAAGAGCGATCCTAGGTGATTCAGGATAGTCGTCATAATCGCCGACTCTACCTATACGCCTCGCTCTAAATCTAGCACTTCTTCCTCTATACATATTATCAACTCCTTTGATTTTTTTCAATTTTTTCTACTTTTTTTGATTTTCAGTTGGAATTTAAACTAAGCTGAAATTCCAGTTGAAAGAAGAAATCGAAAGAGAGGTTAAAAATACAATTCATGCAATAATTGTCTATAGCCTTCCTAACAACTTCTTACTATATCAACTGAATCTCAACTGGACCCGTTTTGCAACACTGGCTATGCGGGCCAACTGAAACTGCTATGGGCGCCTGTTCCCCTTAATGAAACAACCAGCCCCTGTAGTTTAATATTAGAATCCTCAAGCTTTATAAAACCTACGAATCCGTCTATTTCAAGCTCCTCTCCTGCGAGTTCTATCGTGGATTTTAAAGAGCCCTCTGGTGTTAGTATTTCTATCGAACCAGTTGATGATGATATTGTTATCTCTTTTTGCGAAAGACCGGTCAGAGTGAAGCCTGTTGGGAGAACTCTGAAGCTTGTTTTCAGCCTGCCACTAGAACTTGACTCGCCAGAAGTGTAGCTATTGCCATTGACTTCTAGGCTGCTTACATCGCCATCAAATCTCACAACACCAGCCACAGTATATTCAAACTCTCCTTCCATATGCTCCGCCGCTATAGTGCATTCCATGGATTCTGTCCGAGTTATGATATCGCCGACTTCTATTCCACTCTCACAAATACCTTCCATGTTTAAGCTCGTATTAGATACACTATATTGATGGCTGTAAAAAGACTCCTTCGGAATTGAAATGCTAATCAGAAACTGCTCACCGCTCTGTATCTCAGTTTGACCAGACGGCAATTGCCAATTGAATGCTCTTGAAAAGAATCCTGAAACAGCATCACCAACACCCACGCTAACAAAATTAGCCGCTCGGCCAGCAAATTCCCGCCCGGCATCTGTTGAGAACAGCATAATACCTATGCCCACTATTACAAGAGCCAACAACAAAGATTTCCAGTTCATTCCAATCCTCCCTATGCTACTAAAAGATTATTAAACCTTACAATAATAATATGTATAAGAATGCTTAAAAATTGTGTAAGAGCATGCTTAAAAATTGTGTAAGTTATTTATGGCTCATGTTTGATTTTTATAGCGGTAATGTAATATATTGGTAATATTGGTAATGTAGTGATAATGAAGGGATAATGTAGTGATTTCATGGTCGTGTTCGAAAAAGCATTTCTTCAGTTCTTAGGCGGTGATGCGTGGGGCAACATTCTGTGGTTCGCGGTTTTTATAATCTTTATGCTTTTTTATCCGAGGCTTATGATTGTGCAGATGCTTTGGAAGCTTGAGCAAGTTGCGCGGTTGATTGAGGGAATGACAAAAAAAGGTAAGAATATTGTCATCCGTCGTATATCAAAGAACCCGAAAAGAAAATTGAAAGAAGAAGTCAGCAATTTTTTGGAATTTTTCATGATACAGCCTGTGAGCTTAGACCCATATGGAATAATCAAAAAGCTTGAGCATATGGTGAATATGTCTGATGCACGATTCAAGTATTTTGTGGATCAAGTCGCGCCACGAATGGACGAAGAATCAAAGCGCAACGTGAGGATGGGTCTGTCGGGCGCTGTATCACTGAATCAAATTGCAAAGATTGTGCGGCATTTTGTTGAGCTTGTAAGAAAAACAAAAAACCTCCAGCTTGCGCTTGTTTTGCAGATGCAGCTTCCTTTGATAGAGCGTTTGTCCAAAGCCCTGCTGAAAGGAACAGAAGCTCTAACAAACGGCTGGCCCATAGGCGACGGTATTGGCTGCTTGGCCGTAGCGCATCTTGTAGGCACAAGTAGATTAAAAGAAGTTGAGAAAGATACAATGCTTGCTACAAAGCGCATCGCAGGCCGCAAAGTTTTCATTCTGAGGGCAAAAGGTCCAGGTGGTAGGCTTGGAAAAATCGGCAAAGCCACTGAAAAGCTAATGAAACGAAATAAAATCGCAAAGATAATAACAATCGATGCTTCTGCCAAGCTCGAGGGAGAAAAAACTGGAAAAGTTGCTGAAGGCGTGGGCGTCGCGATAGGCGGTATAGGCGTGGACAGGTCATATATAGAGAACATCGCTGTTAAGAAGAACATACCATTGGATTCGGTTGTTATAAAAATGAGCCAAGAAGAAGCAATACAGCCAGTAAAATCCGAAGTCCTCGCATCAATACCACGCGTGCTAAACATAGTAAAAGAAAGGATAAAAGCTACAAAGCGCAGAGGCGCTATACTCGTTGTGGGCGTGGGCAACACATGCGGAATAGGCAACAACAAAGCCGAAGCAGAAAAATCTGAGAAGCTGGCAAGAAAAATCCTGAAAACCGTTAAAAAGCGCGAAGAGAAGCTCAAGAAGGAAAAGAAAAATAGATGGAAGAATTTGTTCTGGGGCAGTTGAAGAGTTAAATAAAATTTTAACTCAAATTAAAAATCCTTAACGCACTTAAATCTTTTATTTAATAATTTAGTTCTGATGACAAAGACGGAAGATTTCTTTAGAAGCTTAACTGCTAGAAAAGGAGTCAGGTTGATGGCTCTTTATTACTTAGTCATTCATATGGGAACATATATGCAACAAAGCCAACTAGCAAAATTAATTGGGTGTCATCCGCAGTCTGTTAGAGCTGCAATTGATCCTTTAAAAGAGCATGAAATATGGAAAGGATATATTGAGGTTGAAAAAATTGGAACTCTTGTGGCATATCGAGCTATTGAAGGAAAACCAACCAACTTATTGAGAGATGCTGTTCAACTTGTGAGAAATGAATACGGCGAATAATTCTTACAGATTCAAATTTCGCCTCTTTTTTCAAGGAAATCCTTAACCCACTTTTTCCAATTCATGCAGCGCTTTTTGCGGATTGAAGCAATAAAGGATCTTGTTGAACTTTTTCTTGAATGCGATTATGTCGTACTTTATCCGTTCGGTCGGCTCCTTGTCGATCATCGCACGTTTCCAGAATTCTGCTACTGTTGCCATATCAGGCTCTTTCATTCCCCATCGTGTAAGCTCTTGCACGCCCAACCGTATGCCAGACGGATTGTGCGTGGCGTCGTGCGGACTGTCTTGCGGCAGAGCCATCTTATTGCAGATTATGTTGCAGCGTGCCAGTTGTTTGGCAACATACTGTCCACCGCCGTGTTTCCTGACATCGAGTATGAGCTGGTGGCTTTCTGTAAATCCTAAATGCGGACAAAGTACTTTAAAACCACGATCGAACAGCGCACGTCCCAGGGCTTTTGCATTTTTCACAACCTGCTCTGCGTACGCTCGGCCGAATTTATTCATTTCAAGCGCAGTTATTGCAAGCGCAGGGAAACGGTGGATGTGCGTATTGCTGAGCGTACCCGGAAAAATAGCAGTATCAATCTTTTTCCAATCTTCATGAAGCAGTTTGTAATTCCCGATAATGATTCCGCCTTGTGGTCCTTGGAATGTTTTGTGCGTTGATGATGTGATGATGTCTGCTCCTTCGTCGAACGGCCTTTGGAAAACTTTGTTGTATACCAGACCGAAAACATGCGCAGCATCGTATATTATTTTGATCTTCGGATTGATTTGCTCTTTTATCTCGCGGATCGGCTCTGGGAAAAGAAACATCGAAGCACCAAGCATAACAAGCTTCGGACTAGCTTTTTTAATAATCTCCACTGTTTTGTCGACATCTATGTTCATGGTTGCTACATTAAACGCAACATCCACATTCTTCAATCCACGTATGCCAGCAACGCCCCACCTGGTGTGGCTGATGTGGGCACCGTTCGGTATACCCAAACCAACAATTATATCGCCTGGTTTTGTAAGCGCAGCGTAAATTATAAGGTTTGCAATTGCGCCTGAAATCGGCCTCACATCTGCATATCGCGTGATGAAATTCTTCCTAAAAAGCTCGTTGCATATCTCCTCGATCTCATAAGAAAACTTCGTGCCTTCATAATGCCGTTCAGGTCCGCTGTGCTCATTGTAGCGTCCCTCGAAGTCTGACACAAAAAGACGTTCAGCAAGTGGTGACATCAAGCTTTCTGATGCGATCAAGTTGACGCACTGCTCCCTGCGCCATTTGTTCTGCAGATTTACAATCTCTATAACACGTCGCCTATCTGTATCCATAAAAAGCCTCTCCTGCTTGTTTTTTTATAGGAATTAACTTATTTATTTTTGAAGCGTGAGTCGCAGAATATTTAAAGATATTAAATCTACTTCTTGAAAAATCTAAGCCAGGCATAAGCAGTAAAAGCTAAAGCCGCGATAACTAAAATAATTCCTGCTGTTTCTTTTTCCATCCATTGCAACAAAAGCGCGATACCGACAATAAACATTATTGTATCTCTTATCAATCCTTTCCAACCCATAGGAACACCTTACAAAAACATATATTGTTAAATTAAAGTTAATAAATAAGATACCATGAAAAAACTCTCTCAATGTATAAAAGTGGATATGATTGATTATGCGCCCAAGTTAGAAAGCGCTGGGCCAGACAAGATTGTGGCTACGAGCGGTGTGCTAACAACGAAAATGGAGAATTTCAAAGAGATGTTAGAGCGCATAGACGACAAAGTCCTCAAAGGATTCCACAACGAGGCAACAAGACGCGGACATGCTTCTTTGACAACATCAGTGAATTTTTATTTTTGGATAGAAGGCAGCAGGATATCAGATTTCTATTTTTCAAGTTTCCCGTTCGGTTCTTACCTAGTGTTCAGCTCCAGGAGAATCGAAATAGGGCCAGAGAGCATGATCATCCCAGATTCTATAGCAGAATCACAGTTTAAAGATGAATATGAAAAAGTCTGCAAAACATTAATCGACCTGTACAATAAAGTAAAAGAAAAGAAAGGCATTGACTACGCGAGGCGAATACTTCCGATAGGTTTTGTCTCCCGGCTTTTTTTCAACCTGCCCCTGCAAGTGGTTTTGGGAATAATAAAGGAAGCCAGAGAAGACAATCAACGAAAAAGCCCCACAATGCCAAAAGAGATTGTAGAAATCGCCAATAGCCTAGAAGATTGCATAAGGTCCCGCACGAACTATTTGGCAGACGCATCACTAAAACTACCGTACGACACAAATTTTCCGCATCCTGATTTGTTCAAAGGCGATATCGAGTTTAAGACTCCAGAAACAAAAATTCTGTCAAAAGATGAAAAATTAGAGAAAATATTGGCTGAAACAAAAGAGAAATTGACAGCACTAAAAGACTCAAACAACATAACTAAATCTGCAGAAATATGGAAGGAATTCGTGGAAAAAATCCAGAACAAAATTTTGGTAGAGGCAAATATCATAAGTTCTTTGTCAGCTTGGAACGATATCAAACGGCACAGGTCAGTCAGGCAAAAAGTTGAATCAATCTATCATGCTGCAGACAGGTGCATAAAAAAATCGGATAACTGGAATGATGATTATTTTTACATGCCGCCAGTAGAAAATGAAGAATTGAAAGGACAGATTATTGCTGCGTATAAAGAAGCGCTGCGGCTTTATGAGAAAATGGTTAACAAGGGCATCGAGAAGCGGGATGCAATTTATATAATTCCTCATGCGATAAATTTGGGCATACATATGTTCTTGGACGGGTATCATATTTTCGATCCGTTCGGTTTTCTGGGCATCCGGACATGCACCACTACTGACCATGAAGTCACGAAAATAGCTAATAGAATAATGAATGAATTGAGAAAGGAACTGCCTGTAATCAGCGATTTTGTCGGGCCAAAATGCAAACTCGGCTACTGCCCGGAAAGGAACTTCTGCGGACTGATTAAAAGATTTGTAAAAGATTACGACGAAAAATTGCACGCAGGGTTTCAATAGTTTCTTTGAAATGCCCAGGATGAGCTTCGAATACATTATACTGATTCTGGAATATAACCCGCCTTTCTTATTATATCTTTTGCCATTTCACTTGCTGATAAAATACCTGATGCTACTGGATCTCTAGTACTATATCTCCTGATTTCATCATAAAGGGCATTTTGTTTCATTGTTCTTTTTTCTATCATTTTATCACTAAAAATTAAATGGTTGTTAAAGTTTAAGTTTTAATACCTACCGAAAATATAACTATTAAAAATGAGTGTAAGAAATTTTATAATTTAACCAGCGAATATTTTTTTCATAACTTCGTTGATTTTTTGTTCAAGCTGCTCAGGTGAATCATTATTCTCAATCTTAAAATCAGCCATCCCGATGCATGCTGCAACATGCTGACCGTGTGCAGGCTCTCCTTCACCTTTATCTCGTTTGTCAAGTTGTACGAATTCTTCGAGTGTTGCCAGGTCTTTTGGTCCGGCTCTCCTTTTGGTCCGCTCAAACCTCACTTCTGTCTGGGCGTCAATTGCTATAAGTTTGAAATTCCCGCCGAATTTCTTTTTCAGGTATTCGATCTCACCTGGGTTGCGTATGCCGTCAACAATTATCATTTCTTTATCCCTTGGCAGATACTCGATCGCAAGCAGTGCAAGAATATGAGCTCCGTACTTTTGTCGCATCTCGTTTCCCATGTCCTGCAGCGTGATCCTGTTTAGCGTGCCCCGTTTTTTTTCGATTTCAGCGCGTATCATATCAGAAAGCGTAACATGGTAACAATTAAATTTACGCAGTATGAAATGCTTTGCAGTGTTTTTGCCTGAGCCGAGCGTACCTGTAAGTCCGACAACCTTCATTGAATCACTTTCGAATCACGATTATTTCTCAACCACGATTATTTTTCTTTAGTTCTTCAACTATTTCTTTGTTTCCTAAAAAGAAGTAAAAAAATATAAATAAATCTGCTTTTTTTTGTTGTTTTGTTTGTTATTTATTCTATTTTATAGGTCAGCGCCTCTTAATGTCTTCCTTCCGTTTGCTTTAGCCCTGTCTGAAGCACGCTTTACTTTCCATGTTATTCTTTCGTCAAGAGCTTTCCAAAAGTCTCCGCTTATTCGCATCTTGCGCTTCTTAACTAGAGTTTTAATAGAAGACTTGACAGCTAATGCCATTATTCCACCTCCAAAATTAAGGTTATTTAATTTCTTAGTTTAGGCGCTATTTAAATGTGTTTTTTCATGTTTTCTAGAATGAATGATGAGATTTTCGGCGTTTCTTACCGACACAACACAAACACAAATTTTTATATGCTTAAATTCGATAAAATAAAAGTGGTTTTATGGGATTAAGACCTGGAAGAGTATTAAAGGGAAAGAAAAGACCGTGGACACGCGTGTCCAAGACTAAGCCTAGAAAGAGTTATGTAGTCGGCGTGCCGTATCCGAAAATACATGTTTTTGAGATGGGAAATAAAGAAGGCAAGTTCGACCGTGAGGTCTTTCTCGTTTCGAGGGATGATGTACAAATACGGGATAATGCGCTTGAGTCTGCTCGAATAGTCTCACATAAGTTTTTGGAAACTAAGCTTGGCGGCTCTAACAACTATTTTTACAAAATACTCGTATATCCACACAATGTGATCAGGGAGCATAGTATAGCAACAGGAGCAGGTGCAGACAGGTATTCGCAAGGTATGGCTCATGCGTTCGGCAAGCCCGTGGGCAGAGCTGCGATAGTAAAGGCTGGCCAGAAAATAATAATGGTAAGAGTCAATAAAGAACACGTGGAGACAGCCAAGCAAGCCCTCAAGCGCGCAAGCAGCAAAGTACGATGCAGGACAAGAATTGAAATCAAAGAATAAACTTTTTCTAAATTTTCAAGTTCTAATTACCACTATTTTCGGCGTTTCTTACCGAGAACAGACACAACCTAATCTTTTTAACTAATTTAATTTAGAAAACCCAAAAATTACTAAGATACCTATGACTGTGAAGAGTGTGCAGGATACAAAAGTGATGAAATATATCCTTTGGTTTGATGAGCTTGACAAATCTTCTATAAATCTGGCTGGCGGGAAAGGCGCGAATCTCGGAGAGATGGTCGCGATAAAACTGCCGATTCCTGGTGGATTTGTAGTAACCACTGCAGCGTTTGAGCACTTTATAAAAATGAACAGGCTTGATTCGAAGATAAATGAACTTGTACGAGCGTGCAAGGTCGATGACATTGAGAAATTAAATGAAACATCCAAGCGAATAAAAAGGCGGATAATGGAAGCAGACTGCCCGCTGAGCGTAAAGCAAGAGATAACCAGAGCGTACAAGGAGATGTCATATTCACGTGATATAAGAATACCAGCAATATTGGGTCTTATCTCAGCTGGTCGTGAGATGGCGATTGTTGCTGTGCGCAGCTCTGCGACAACAGAGGATCTGGCAACAGCGAGTTTTGCAGGACAACAAGCAAGCTTCCTGAATGTGAAAGGTGTGAAATATCTGCTGGACGCGATTAAGCGCTGTTGGGCATCGCTGTACGAGTCGCGTGCGATTTTCTATCGGGCCAAGAAGGGGTTCAAAAGCTCGAGCATAGCTGTTATTATTCAGCGGATGATAAATGCGGACAAAGCAGGCGTGACTTTTACTGTTCACCCGAGCACTGGTGAGAATGTTATTGTGCACGAGGCCTGCTGGGGACTAGGTGAATCGCTTGTCCTCGGCAAAATCACTCCAGATAGGTATATTATATCAAAAGAAGACGGCAAAATCATCAAAAAAGAAATAGGAATGAAAGAGACCATGCACATCCGCGACATCGGCACAGAACGCACAGTCGAAATACGTGTGCCAGAAGAAAAAAGGAATATGCAAATTCTTTCAGAACGTGAGCTTGCTGGGCTGACCAAGTACGCAATCGCAATCGAAGAGCATTACGGCACACCGCAGGACATCGAATGGGCAGTCAGAGGTTCGAAAATATACATACTCCAAACAAGACCTGTAACAACAGTGCCAAAGAAAAAAATTGTGGCTAAAAAAGACGTTGGAAAAATAAAAGAAGAAATATTTTTGAAAGGAATTGCTGCATCGCCTGGGATCGCATCAGGTCCTGTTAAAATTATAAGCTCAACAGAAGATGCTGGGAAAATAGTAAAGGGGGATGTTCTAGTAGCGGAAATGACATCACCCGATCTTGTGCCAACCATGAGCAAATGCGTTGCTATTGTGACAGAAAAGGGCGGTACGACCAGCCATGCCGCAATCGTGTCGCGTGAGATGGGAATACCTTGCATTGTTGGTACAAAAGATGCCACGCAAAAATTGAAAGACGGCAGCATAGTAACAGTAGATGGAACAAGCGGTGTAATTTACAAAGGAAAAGTAGAATTGGGTGCAGAGGCAGAAGCGCGTGTAGCAGAAGTAGGAGAAGATAAAGAATACGTGACTGTGAAACCGAGTGAAAAAGAAAAAGTAGAAGAAATCGAGAAATTGGAAGAAATGGAAAGAGAGCTGGAAGACCACATAGAAACAATGGAGGAAGAAATCAAAAAACCACTGGAAAAACCAAAAACAAAACAAAAACAAAAAACCAAAACAAAAGTTTACATGAATCTTGGCGTGCCTGAGAAAATAGACGAATACAAACAGCTGCCGTTCGAAGGTATAGGACTTATGCGTATTGAGTTTATAATCGCTGGACTGGGTACACACCCGAATGCTTTAATCGATGCTGGTTTGGAGCAAAAATACATGGATGCAATTGCAGCTGGGATAGAAAAAGTTGCTGCTGCTATCAGTCCGCGGCCGGTTGTTGTGCGTTTCTCTGATTTAAAAACAAACGAATATAGGAACTTGAAAGGCGGTGAGAAATACGAGCCACAAGAGGCAAATCCTATGATGGGATGGCGCGGTGCGTCCCGTTATGTAACACCAGAATTTGAGGAAGCATTTAGGCTGGAATGCAGAGCTGTCAAAAAAGTTCGCGGATGCTATAAAAACGTGTGGGTTATGGTTCCGTTTGTGCGTACCACAGACGAACTTAAAAAATGCCTGAAAATAATGGAGGAAGAGGGGTTGAAGCGTGGCGTGGATGAGTTGAAAATTTGGATTATGGTTGAGATTCCGAGTGTTATATTCCTTGCTGCTGAATTTGCAAAACTGTGCGATGGTCTTAGCATAGGAAGCAATGATCTTACACAGTTCATACTCGGTGTGGACAGGGATTCGGAAATTCTCGGCAACCTTGGTTATTTTAACGAGCAGAATAAAGCAGTGAAAATTGCTATAAAACAGCTTATAAGAGATACTCAGGGCAGCGGTTGCACAGTCAGCATATGCGGCCAAGCGCCAAGCGTATATCCAGAATTCACCAAGTTCCTAATCAAGGAGGGCATAGATTCCATATCAGTTAATCCTGATGCTGTAGAGAAAACTAGAGAATTAGTCCGTAAATTCACTTCACCCTAATTTTTTTCACAGGATGTTTCAACGTAACTCGATTTCCATCACACTCCTCATAAAATTTACGAAATCTAGCAGACCTCATAAACTTGCCCATATCACCCACGAGACCAAAAGACGACCACGCCTTTTCCAATCCAGTCCACCTCTTAATGATCATTTTCTCAAACGTATCTTTATTAACCGGATTTCTATCATGTTTCTCTTTTGCTGAAATCTGAAACGCGAGTAGAAGAGCTATTAACTCTTTATGTCCATACACGTAACTTAATAGTTTTCTTTTTCTTCTTCTGTCTCTTCCAGACAAATAAATTCTGAGATTCCTATTGTCTTTAAAGTCAATTATGTAATATGTTTTATCAGAACTGTAATCATAAAGATCAGGAAGTGGAATAGCTAAATCCAATAATATTGGTCCATATGGTTTCATAATACGTGATTTTGCGCTCTCGTAGTCATTTTTCCTTTCTTTATCTTTCTCAAGCTTATCTTCTGATAATGTATCTCCTGGTAACGGATATTCTGATAGCATGATAGCAAATAGAATAGTAAAATATTTAACTGTATTTTAAACTCAAAAATTAGATTATTCTTTTTTTTACCAACCAAAACACTCATTTAGAAAATGTTAGAGCAATTGCTCCGAGAATTACAATTATAGCGCCGAGAAAAACGTACAGCCTCTTTCTTCTTTCCCTGATTTCTTTGAACGCTAATATCCCCCATGCCACAGCAAGAACAGATGACAATTGAGTTATTGGAAATCCTATGGCTAATCCAAGAAACATTACTGAAAATATACTGCCTAGATTTCCTATGTTCCAGATAGCCCCGCCTAGAAGGCCATGCGGTATTGCGATATTCTTAATCTTTTCTCTATGTAGTAAAAAAATTATTGTCCCGGCAATCAATATTCCGAGAGACATTGGGAAAAAGAATTCAACCGCAGTAAGATTTGCTAATTTCATTGGTACCAATTGTAAACCAAAAATAAGCCCGGCCAAAATCGAGAAGACTATTCCTAAATTCCCGAAATTTCCCAGATTTCCCAAATCAGACTTCTCTTTCATCTTTCCGTATCCTTTTGAAACAAATAACACCCCCAGGATTATTGCTGCAGCGCCAAATATTGCCATAAACAAATTTTGAACAATCTCTTGGAAAAAAGCAAGTCCTATAAACGATGATACTAGGACAACGCCAGCACTCCACACAGGCATGGTCTTTGCCAATCCAGCTTTTTCTACTGATTTAGTTGCAAGGAAATTACCAGATGCCCATAAAAATCCTCCGATAATCCCAGCCAGATTTATAGAGTAACTCAAGCTGAGAATCGGGACCAGAACCAAACTTAAAAGAAATATGCCAATCGTAGTCATGAACTGGTATTGAACCGCAGATGGTTTCTTTTTTGAAATTTTGAATGGGACAAACTGAGAACCCCAAAATACAGCTGCTATAGCTGCGCCCAGTAAGCCAATAGCCTCTGACATAAATAATTCCACTGCTAAACAATTTCACTATTTACCCATCTTTGCTTTTTTCAACTTCTTTTTTGCCTGCAACTTCTTTTTCATTCCTTCTACAATCTTTATGAATTCGTCTACTTTATCCATTGACACAACGAATCCTTGTTTTGTCGGACCTTTGTATGTTGCTGAGTTCTTCCATACTCGAAAATCCACTCTGTCGTGCCCTTTATAGTTGGTCTTTTTTATCACAAGCACAGAATCTTCCCTTAACTTGATCTCTCCAAGCTTTATATCCTTTTGTCTTACAGCTTCTTCGCCTTCTTCAGTCGCTTTGTCAGTGGTTTCATTCATATGCATCAACTATTAATCAAATCAATCAACTATTAATCAATTATGTTTTAAATGTATTACTTCTTATATTTTTTATAGGA
The DNA here is from genome assembly GCA_030615205.1 of Candidatus Aenigmatarchaeota archaeon. Lineage (GTDB taxonomy): Archaea > Aenigmatarchaeota > Aenigmatarchaeia > CG10238-14 > SCSR01 > JAUWZS01. The sequence goes on from JAUWZS010000002.1 coordinate 89,793, forward strand.
CCATGAGAAAAGCTAATAGTAAAGCAGGGAGAGAAGCTGAAAGAAGGCGTGATGCTGAGAAATTTAATAAAGTAGTAGCTAACCTAATCGAAAGGCATTGGTCAGACGCAGTTGTCGAAGTTTTTGAGGAGAGAATAGGCATACCTAAACCAGACATTCTAGTCACGCTAGATGGAGCGAAGATACCAATTGAAGTAAAACACAGGTCCCGCCGTGGTTATTTCTATATGACAAGACGGGGCGGAAGTTATGCAATTTGTTTTAAAGACAGAGGAGAAGTGGTCTCTGTTAAAAACAGATCGATGTATAAAAGAGAATATTTCGGACATCAGGTTGCGGCCATGCTAAGAGATCATGGTGCTTGCTTGTTTTTGGTTAATGCGGATGTGCAACCTCAGACCCTAATTTATGGGTATGCAAGAGGTGGCCTCGTAGTTCTCAGTAATTTTGTGACTTTTGAACAGTCGCTAGACATGGTTTATGATTTTTTAAAAAATCCTCGATAAAGATTAATGAGCCTCAGGCGGGAATTGAACCCGCGACCTCTACATCGCTGGCGCAAAAGATACCAGTGTAGTGCTCTACCAACTGAGCTACTGAGGCTTGTTGTTGTGTTATTATGATATTGTTGTGATTATTGCTATTATCGGCGTTTCTTACCGAAATAAATTACCCCTTAATTTTATTTAAAAGAAACCCTCTCTCTCAATAACCAACCAATTAAAATTAGAACGTAATAAATAATTAGAACCTAATGAATAATCATAGAAAAATTCGTTTGATATATCCAGCGTAGATGTTATAAGTGATGACTCCATTTATGCTACGAGTCCTAATTCCAGTTATTTCACTAATTTGTCTAACTGTCAAAGCCTTTACAGACCTATGCAACAAACGAAATATTTCTTCTGTATAACCTTTGTAAGTAGAAGTATCTTGTAAATAAAACTCACTCTTGATGCATCTCCTTTCTCCTCGTTTTGTCAAGGCGTATTTGTATCTCAGCGCCATATTGCTCTAATTTTCTTTAGAATTCAAGCTTTTTTAAATCTTACGGTTGGTGTCTATTTTTGGATTATTCAACAACAGTACCATTATGCGTACCTTCTACTGCTCGCATGATTTCTTCAGGATCATTACCATCAATAAAAATAGTTCTAATCTTGTTTTTCTTGATGAGTGTAGCGGCTTTTAAATCGAACAATCTATATTCACCGGGCGTTTGTGGGTTTTGGAGAATGATTTTTTCAAGTTCCTCATGGTTCAGCTTTGCCAACTTCTTTGCATTTGGGTCTTTTTTTGGATCTGCTGTATATACGCCGTCAACATTAGAGGCGTTTATCAACAAATCAGCGTCCACAACCTCTGCGAAAACAGCTGCATCAAAATCGCTCGACGTGCCAACATCATAGCCGCCAGCCACAACAATCTTTTTTTCAATACTCTCTTTTCCAAAAAGGGCTTTCACTTCTTTCTTCGCTTCTTCAAGGCCTTTCCACTTCACTAAATATCCATGTTCTCTGAGCGCTGCTGCAAGCGTGGACGCGTTTATGTGCGTTGCCATTATGCCTATAAAATCAAGCATATCGTTGTCGCTTGTGAAAGCTTTGCATATATTCCTATATTCTCTGCAGACTTTTCCGCCACCGCAGACAATCACCAAATCATGACCTTGCTCTCTCAGCCTCAAAAACACATCAGCATATTTTTTAAAATTCTCCGCAGTCAAATCTCTGGTCAGCAAAGAACCGCCGATTGATATTACGATTTTCATGGGAACTCCCTAAAAGAGATGTATAACTAGAATAAAATAAATATAAAATAAATTTTGGAAAAGTTTAATCGATAAGCTGTAAAGCTGTGGCTTAGTTGTGAGTTAATTGTAATTGTTTAAGTGGTTTTTAGTTTAAGCAGTCTTATATACATTGTCGCCGTTTCGTACTCTGTCTTTCATTTTTAACCCAATGCTGTCTCCTTTCTTTGCGCTTTTGACTTCTTTATGCTCGATTTGCATGGAATCTATTGTTTGGATGAAATTCGTTGTTGCGCCCTCTACGCTTATCTTATCGCCAACAGCAAGAGGCGCTTCTAGATCTATTACTGCCACACCTATCTTAGTGAAGTAATGTGTAATTTTTCCTATGAGCTCTTTCTCACCGGCTTCAGTTTTGGTTTCTTCAGCCATAATTATCCTTTAATTTTGCTTACTAAAATATGTTTGTTCCCGACTAAATATGACTCATTTTTCTATATATAATAAAAAACAGCTCTTGTTTGTGTTTTTCATTCAAATCCCATCCTGGGCATTCATTCCTTGAGGTAGTTTTTTTAGGGGAAATATTTATCTATCCTTAGAAAAAGAGTAATTATGCGAATTATAATTGAAAACGAAGAACAGAAAAAATTTCTGGAAAATTTTAAGAAACTGCCGATATACGAAAAAAGACGACAATGGAAAGGTAAGAGAAGAGGAAGAGTTAGTCGGTATGAATATTTTATATTCGCTGGTAAAAAGATACCGTGTGAAAAATTAATACATCTTTTAAACACGCTGGAGAATAGATACCAACTTGCACGCCATTGTTTAGAAGAAATTCGTAAAGAATGTGAAATTATTCATGGTGATGAGTCTGATATAGAGAAGTTGAGAAAACGGTTCGAAGATGTTCAGGTAGAAGGAAATTTTTTGATTAAATGTGAGTATTTTATTTTTGCTATTGATACTTGTCTGGACACAATGTCACACATTATCAACCTTATATACGATTTTAGAATTGAAGAGCAATCGGTCTCTATGAGGAGGGTATGGAAAGAGATAAAGAAAAAGAAATGGAGACAAAAAAGAGATAAATTTGCATTTTATCTATTGAAAAGCTGGAAAATGTGGATAGATGAATTTAGGTATATAAGAAACAGAATGACGCATCATCAAATTATTGAATTTTCATCGAAATTAAGCCACGACACTGCGAATAAAAAAGTAACTTATACTAAACACCTAATTTCTGTAAAAATCTATGAGTTTACTCCAAAAAGACGTTTAGTGAAAATAATAGAAATTACAAAACAACTACCGAAATACTTCGATAATGTTATTAAAAATTATCAAAGTTTGAAATTTGAGTTTTATAAAAAACTGAATTCAATAATACAATGAGTTAAAATCCTTGTTACCATAGACTACCTTTTATTACTTGAAATAATCTTTGGGTGATTTTCTATGAACTCTTTTAAAGCTTTTAATTTTATAACTGGAACAAATTTCTTTAATTTGGTTTCAAATTCCAAGACATAGTATGTCAGATACGAAAAACGATGATGGGGTCTGCTGACTCCATTTTTTTATTTTCTTTCTTCACTCTTTATCTTTGCTAAAGTAATCATTCCGATTGTTTCGATTTTCATTTAATCACATGTCCGACAAGACGGAATCATCTTCTTTCGCATTTATCTTAAAGACCAAAAGCTGAAAGTCTGCGTCTGAATCGTTAATAACTCCGTGCATATCATTAGGCTCACATAGGAAAACGTCTCCAGGCTTAGCTCCAATTTTTTTATCTCCGAAGAAAAGAATTGCATTTCCTTTAAGAATATAAAATATTTCGATTGTCTGTTTATGATAATGGGGTTTAATTTCAGTGTGAGGATTGATTTTAACTATTTGGACTAAATTTCCTTCAGATTTTATCTCACCTTCAGTTAATAAAATTTTCTTGAAATAACCTTTTCTTTCCAGCCATTCTTTTTCTTCTTGGTTGGTAATTTTCATTTAATCAACTTCTAAACAACGGAAGAGTTAAACACCTAACGCTTCCACCAGATTTTTGTAGTTCAAAGATATCTATTTCAATCACATCTATTCCTTCCTTTTCTAGTTTTTTATTGAAATCATGAGACCATTCACTTGTTAGTATTTTATTTTCTTTTAAAACCAAAAAATTAGTAGCCATTTTTTTAAAATCATCTTCAGATACATAAATTATTCTCTTGTCTTTTAAGAACTTATTCAATTCATATGAAATGCTTTCTTTAAAGCAGACAGCTATATTTTTTGTTAATAAACCAAAAACAGTATCTAAATGATGAGGAGAAGTATGAGTAATCATATAAAAATTTTCAATAGGTAACAAAGATTTTATTTTTTCAGCTACTTTAGAAGTAGTTCTAGGACCAAGACCAATCAAGCAGTTCGATTCATCTACAAAAAAGATATCGCCACTTTCAAACGATTCATCTTTAACTTCAAGTAAAATAGGAATGTTATTTTTATTACAAAACTCAACTAAACTTTTTTCTTCACCCTTTCTTATATCCTTTCTAGGATTTCCAACAATCACTCCTTTAGAAGTTACAGCTCCTATATCTCTAGTCCATACCTGATAAGTTTTTCCTTCAATTGGATTTAAAAAATGACAAGTTATTCTTTCTCTTTCTAATGTTTCAATAAAATTTTCATGTTGTTTTATGGCTAATTCTTTATTTACTCTACCTTTCCATTTTTCCTGCCAAGGATTAATTGGAGTAATGATATCATAATTTATTGGTTTGCACAGTATTACTGAATTCAATTTTTTAAATAAATTTTCACAGCCATATTTCATTTAATCACATTATTATAAAAAGATATTAATTCTTTATAATCTTCTATTATTCTTTCTTTAAGTGGTGGATATTTTCTTTCCAATTCTTTTTTCCATTCTTCAAATGATGAAATATCCTTTTCTTTCATTTAATCACCATTTATTATGATGTATCATTTCATCAATATCTCTTAATTCCTTTTCTTCTATCTCTTCAGTAGGGTCTGAATATCCGATTGTTATTAAAGCAATTAATTCAATATTTTTTGGCAAGTTCAAAATTTTAATTAATTTTTCTCTATCTTCTTTGTGCTTTTTATGGTGTATAAAAGTTGTTACATAACAGGCTCCCAAGCCCAAATCATGAGCTGTTAACAGCATGTTTTCTATGGCTAAACTTGTCGTAATTTCCCAATCTTTATATTCTGGGTCTTTTGTTTTGTCTGCACAAACAACAATTATCACTGGCGCTCCTTTAACAAATTGTCTATCTTCATAATCCAAAGCTAGTTTTTCTTTTGTCTCTTTATCTCTTACAACGATAAATTCCCATAGTTGACATGATTTCTTTAGCGGACCCCCAAATGGAGCGTATCTTGCTGAATCTATTATTTTTCTAATGATTTCATCAGAAATCCCTTTATCTAAATATTTTCTTATTGATCTTCTTCTTTTGATAGCTTCTGATAGTTTCATTTTTCTCACTTTTTAGAATTTCTCCTAAACTTATTTAAAATTAAATAGGTTAATAAAACTAATGGAAAAATTGATTGAAGCTGTTGAAAAACTTAAGAAAAGCGAAGTTAAAACCACAGTAGAACACCGAATAAACGAATTCAAAGAACTAGGCAAAAAACCAAACAAAGAGATATTCAGCGAGCTCTGTTTCTGCATACTCACTGCAAATTTCAACGCCAAGAGAAGCATAAAGATGCAAGAAGAAATTAAGAATGGTTTTTTAACTCTCACAGAATCTCAATTATCAGAAAAGTTAAAGGAATTTGGCCATCGTTTTCCCAACAGAAGAACACAATATATCCTAGAAGCAAGAAAACATAAGGATTCGCTGAAAGAAACTATCGAATCTTTTGGTGCTGGAAATGAATTAAGAGAGTGGTTGGTCGAAAATGTGAAAGGAATTGGTTATAAGGAAGCAAGTCATTTTTTAAGAAACATCGGATTCAATAATTTAGCAATTATTGATTTCCATATAATCGACATCTTGGCTAAGCATAAATTAATTGAGCGGTCAAAAACACTCACAAAGAAAAAATATCTGGAGATTGAACAAGTTCTGGAAAAACTTGCTGAAAAATTAAATTTGAATCTGGCCGAGCTTGATTTGTATTTATGGTATATGGAAACTGGAAAAGTGCTGAAATAATTGATGAAATAATTAATGGCAAAAAGAAATTCAACAACCTGATTCTATTATTTCGACTGTCCGCTTCACACCATTTGCATTCTTTGTCAAATCCATAAGCTCCTCTATATGTGTTTTGTAAAAATCATAACTATCTTCCATCTTTATAATCGATTCTGCAAGCTTCTTGGGCTTGTCAACGGCTATTGAACAGCCGAGCTTCTCGAGTTTCTTTGCTTGACCACGCTGCTCAGGCTGTGTAGGTATGCATATACTAGGCTTTCCGTTTACAATAGTTTCCATGGTAGTCATATGGCTTGCCGAGTGTATAATTATATGAGCTTCCCTCATACATCTCACTCTCTCTTCATTAGATAGCCACCCATATAATCTTATTGAGCCTCGCTCTTCTGATCTTCTATTTTTATCACCTAAACTTACTATAAGCTCGTATCCTGCCTCGCCCGCAAATTTTTCCAGCATAGGTAAAAACTTGTTCTCTAGTCTGGCTCTTGTACCATAAGGACCGTGTATTGAGAAATAAATAAAACCTCCATCACGAGGCGTTCCATTAGGTGCCTTGCTTGTCTGCATATAAGGTCCTACAAAGTCCAAATCATCTCTTATTCCAATTATGCCGCGAAAGTTGAATTCGCATATTGTATTTGGCATTTCGAAGTCTGGTATAACTATCTTAGAATTTTCAATGTAGTTTTTTTCGATTAGCCACTGAGCGGGTTGTAAAAGCAACTGTTCCCGGAGATTGTAGTGAGGTCTAGTCTGATTTGTTATAAATATTGGCTCTATGTCACGCCTTTGTGCCCATCTCAACATCGCAAGGTCTCCATCTGACACTACATTATCCGGCTTGACATCATTTGCATATTTTCGTATATCGTAGTATCTTGACATCGCCTGTGTGGCAATGCCCTCCCTTAGGCACATTTTTGGATATCTGGAATCGCTAAAGTCGTATGCAGGAAGAGACAGGAACATGTTTAATATCGATAATATAATATTTATGCCGCTTCTATCTTCGTACCATCCAATAGATTGGCATTCGTGTATTTTGCATGAATCACCGAATTTTTCTTTTATCATAGGGTGCGACGTAAAAAAGGTTATTGTATGACCACGCTCAAGCAGCTTCTCTGCTACTCTCGAGGTTCTATATGCGTGTCCATTGCCGAGTTCACCAACAGCGTAATAAATTTCCATATTTATTGTTTTAACAGTAACTTATTTTAATTCAGCAGAGATTTGTATTAACATGTCAAAAGGTAAAAAAAGTGAGAAAACTGCAGAACGTTTGATTTTAGTGAGATACGGTGAGATTGCCCTAAAGTCCGAGCCAGTCAGACGTCAGCATGAAAAAATATTGAAAGAAAACATCCGTGCTGGACTGAAAGGAGCGAAAATAAAAGATTTTGAAATAACCAAAACTCGTGGACGTTTTTTTGTAAAGGTTGCGGCAAAAAGCATGGAGAAAACCTTCAAAGTTCTGGAGAATATATTTGGCATTGTTTCGTTTTCGCCTTGTTGGCATCTACGCACATCTGAAATAAAAAAAATCCAGATATTCATTAAAACAAACTATGCAAAATGGGTCCCACGCAAACAGAGCTTTGCTGTGCGCGCACGCCGGAGCGAGAAACAAAAGGAGAGCTATACAAGCATGCAACTGGCCAAGCTGATCGGCGATGTTGTTAATAGAAAAGTGAATCTAAGCAAACCAGATGTGGAAATTTTTGTCGAAGTCCGCGGTGATGATACTTACATCTATACAAAAGTTTTGAAAGGCCTTGGCGGAATGCCTGTGGGTACAGCTGGAAAGGTCGTTTGTCTGATGTCTGGCGGCATTGATTCTGCAGTGGCTGCATGGCTTGTGATGAAACGCGGCTGTGTTGTGCATTATGTTCATTTCCATACATTCAGAAAAAACGAACGCGCGATCAAGTCGAAAATCAGCGAATTGATAAAATTATTGTCCAAGCACCAAGCCAGAACAAAAGTCCATTTTGTCCCAGCTGGTCCTTTTCAATTGCTTACTAGTAATGTTCCGCCAAAATACGAACTTATTCTTTTCAGGAGATTCATACTGAGAATCGCCGAACATTTTGCCAAGCAGGACAACGCAAAAGCAATCGTGACTGGCGATAACCTAGCTCAAGTCGCATCTCAAACCCTCGATAATTTGTATGCAATGGAAAGTAGCACAATATTGCCCATCTTCAGGCCGCTTCTGGCATATGACAAACAAGAGATAATCAACCTGGCAGAAAAGATTGGAACCTACACAATCTCAATCAAACCGTACAAAGACTGCTGCTCTATAGTGGCAAAACACCCTTCAACCAAAGCAAACATAGACATTGTCAAAAAGCTCGAGGAAGAAATTGATATGAAAGAACTTGTTGATATGACATTAGGAATGACTGAGACTATTGAAGTCGGCAAGAAAAAATAATCTTATCATTTAAATAAGAAACCCAAATCCCTTTCACGGTATGTCATGTCTTCATCTTTTTCTATCAAATCTCTTGCGTATATTCTCATTGACTCAAACTGTTCTTCAAAATCAAATAATTTCAGCGACTTTGATGCTTTATAGAGTCTAATCGGCCATTCCTGCCATTTCTGGTCTGGCATCGGATTTGGAATATGTTCTCTTTTCTTCAAATCCCATCCCCATGATAGTGCCAGCAGTTCAACACCACGTAAATAGTTTTTAATATAGCCATCATCTTTCTTAAGTTCTTGAATATCTCCTTCATACACAACATACGCATACCCATAACTGCTTGGTTCATCAATCGGAAACATCCACCAGTCATAATGGCTTGTATGGAACTTGTTCCATTGAGTTTCGGACGCCCATTTCTCGAACAGTTCCAGCTGTTCTTTTTGTCTATCTTTTATCTTTTGTAAACCAACAAATTCTGGATCAGTATTGCGTTTCATTGTTATCCTCTTTTTATGGGATTTTTTATTTTTTTCTCTATCAGTATAATATCTTCAGGTGTTTCTGCTGCTTCAAATCCATATTTTTCTTTTGCAGTCTCCATAAAATAGTCACGTAACTCTTTGGTAAATCCTCTAGGTTGCCTATGAAGCTGTAATGGGTAACCAATTTTCTGACAAGTTACATCTAAAGCTTTATCGATTTTTTTACGAGTATCGAAAAGTATACTTTCGCAGTCATTAGTAACGAACACTGGGAACTCTAACTTATGTTTTTTGAGAATTGAATTTATGAGATTATAGTCCAGACAATCTGCCTCTCCAAAATAGTGTAGATCCATAGATAATGCAGGTTTTTTGCTTAGATTAACACCTATATAAGGACCATCATATCCATTTTCTCTAAATTTTTGAAAAAGAGGGAATCCGTCATAACCTCTACCTATACAACCTTCGATAATTACATCAACAGTATTAGCATTACCAACAATTCTTTTTTTGATTATATCATCTATAGTTTCGAACTTGACCATGTTTCATACATAGAAAAATTAAATTTAAATTCTTATGCAATAAGTTTGGGTAGATAAGAAAGAACACTCGAGTTTGAAAGGATTTATAGTTAAACTGCAAATTTTATTTTTATGGCAGAAACAGCTTTTGGAACTGTTAAAAAGTTACTAGATGGAGCAAAGGATCTAGATACAACAAGTGAAGTAATCAGATATGAAAGAAAGCATTTAGAGGCTATTAAAGAAGGGTTAAAAAACATAATCAAGAGATTGAGAAAAAAATTAAAAGCTGGAGAACATATAGAGCTCTGTATGTTTATGCCTGATTACTATATGGCAAGGATAGGAGAAGATGGTGTAGTGGATTATATAGAGGCAGATTGTGAAGGTAGTTGGACTGGAAATACAAGTTTAGACAAGTATTTTAAATCTGTGGAAACTTTAGAAGATGCGAAAATACTCTACAGAACATTTTTAGAACAGGCTCATGCGTGAATTTTGTTTAAAATAATCATAGCTCGTTCATCAACCGGTTTCACTGGCACGGTTGTAACATTATAGCCTAAATTCAAATATGCCTTTTTGATCAATTTATGCAGGGCAATCGCGTCCTCCTCGCTCTCCACTCTTGCATAATCCTTTTTGTACGGAAGTTGTTCTAGTAAGAAGACGCCTTTGTAAATTCTTTCTTTACAAGCATCGACAACCGGATTCGTGTTCTGTCCACAATGTTTTAAATAAGCAATACAGTCTGGCATTCCTCTTTCAAATATCATAAAACGATCAATAGGTGTACGATTTTCAAGATCAACTCTCATTTCAAAGACCTTCTTTTGAAAAGCTGCTTCGTCAGATCTAATCTCCTCGATCGTCCTGCCTTTGCTTATTTCAACATCAATATAAGTACGAGAGAGTGAAGAGCATGTCTGATAACCTAAGAAATTCAAATACCCAAACATAGGAGATTTTCCAGCACAAGGACCACTAGTGACTACATACCAATTTGTCTTCATTACCATGTTTAATTAGAAGCTGTAAAAGGATTTAAGATTTAAAACTTAAATCAGCTATTTAATTGGATATTATGCCACCATTTGTACAGGTTCATACAGCTAAACGCTGGTATTATGATTTTATCGGGTCTGATTATCATTTAGCTACAAGAACAAACTTACAAATTTATGAGAAAAATTTAATAGAAACCACTAAAAGATTTAGAAAGAGTGGTCATGTAATTTTCATTGATGATGTAGATTCAAAAATTGAAGACACAATAGGAAAATACCATGATGAAATAACACCTACAACCAGAGATGTGCTTCTATGTGATAAAGACGGCGAAGCAGAATGCGCAAACAGAATAATCAAAATCTTATATGATTCAAATGAGAAACAAGCTTACATTGGCGGTGTATATGAAGATGCATGTATTTTATCCTATACTGGATATCTTGCAACACATGGAATAAATGTTCATATTATAGAATCTTGTACAGATGCTATACTTAGAGAAGATAGTTGTAAGATGTTAAGTTGTGTTGTTTTTTCCACAAATGAGAACGTGAACGTAATTCCCTATTCTAGAGAGAGATTAAAAGTTATAAGAAGGGCAATCGAGCTTAGAGATAAGTTGAGAGATTGGAAAAACCTCGCCGAAGCTGAAAAAGCTCATTTAATCGAAGCAGCTTCAAAATTCAAAACACGTTCAAACTATATTTTTAAACCATTTGCTCATTATGCTCATACAGATCTGAAAGAAAGTTTAGTCTTTGGCGATGAAAAGGATGTTATAACATTAGCTGGTGAGAGAGGAATTACTGTATTTGAGGCTAGAAAATTATCGAGGGAGTTATATCATGATTTTATGAAGATGGCTCGTCAAAGAAACTTCTAAGCTCGCACTATACTCCTTATTCTATGCGGGAGGTGGGATTCGAACCCACGTATGCACTAAGCAACTGGCACCTCAAGCCAGCCGAATTGACCAGGCTATCGGACCCCCGCTGAGCTTGCTTAACTAAAGATTAATGAAAATAGCTTAAATATAATCTTTACTGCCAGAAACTCTGTTATCCCATTTTCTCCAAGCGGTCTTATTTCCACGCAATCCATGCCTAAAACCTTTTTCCCTTTAAGCACATCAATCAAAGACAAAAATTTTTCATATGTTAACCCGCCCGGCACAGAATACTTAACCGCTGGTGCAATCGAAGGATCAAAAACATCCATATCTACGCTTACATAAACAGCTGAATCACCAATAAAATCTCGCAGGCGTTGCTTAACGTCCACCAAACCAACCTTAATTTTTTCGGCCGTAAAATAAAAAATCCTGTTTGATTTCATAAATTCCAATTCATCTTCATCACATGACCGCACACCGATGACTGCCACATTCTTGCAATTCTCTTTTGCCAGCTCACACCACCTACGCAACCAGCAGGCATGGCTTTGCTTCGAACCTTCGTATTCATCTTTCAAATCCGCATGACCATCAAAAACTATAAGCTTTGCATTTTCGGGTATTGCTTTCATCGCATGCAACGTTGCTGTATGCTCACTCGCTAGAATTAACGGCAGTTTTCCAGCAGATACGATTTGCCTCGTTTTTTGTTCGACTTCCTCGAGCTTTACATCGCCTGCATCGTATATCCGTGCATGCTGCAATAGATTGCGTTGCTCGTCTATATCGAACGGCTCGACTAGTTGGCTGGCCTCACGCAACGATTGCGGACACTGCACTCCGAACGCTATAACATTTGCTTCTTGCTCAGAGAAAACATCGGTCACGAACTTTACGTTCTTATGCTCATCTTTGTTCATGTTTTTATTTTAGAACTCGTTAATTTAAAAATCAAAGCTTTTCAGAAATCAGAGCTTAAAATCAATGCTTCAAAAATCTCCATATTACATCTTCATAGCTTTCTTTTTTATGCGTCTTGCGCCTGATGAGCTCGCGCTTTAGTCGCTTTGAAACTCCTATTGTTGTCTCGCTCATTTGTATCTGAAAAAAAAGAAGATGTTAACAAATTTAAGGTTGTCGGCAGGGTTGCAAAAAATTTAAAAGGTTTGCGGTATTGTCAGCTATATAATGTGATATAAGATGTTATATTTGAGTATAAACGTCTGGAAGAAGAGAAGAATCTGTTTTATTTATGTTTTTTATTCCAAGTATAATTATGAGGAAAAAGGCTTTATTGCTGATTTTTTTTGCCATGCTTTCGTTTTTGACATCTATGATAAATGTTAAAGCAGTAGAGTATTTTGATGGTTGCAGGAGTTTATCTGCGCCTGGAACATACTACTTGAATTCAGATATAATAGATGATACTAGTACGACTTGCATTTTCATAAATGCAGATGATGTTACTCTTGATTGTCAGTGGCACATTATAGATGGTATAGACACTACAGGAACACATGGCATCAAGTTAGACTGGGGACAGCAACGTATAACAATAAGAAATTGTATCATAAGAGACTGGGGAACAGGAATAGACGAAAGGGGTGGGAGTTATAATAAATTTACAAATTTAGAAGTTATAAGTAATACTGGAAATGGAATTCATTTCTACGAATATGCAAATTATAATAATGTTACAAATGTTGTTGCCAACTATAACAATTATGGTATCTATCTGTATTGGCACTGTGATTATAATAATTTTACAAATGTTACAACCAATAACAACAATTTTGATGGATTTTCCTTTAATGGTAACAACTACTATCAAATTTTAGATAACATAACTTCTAACAACAACGGAGATTATGGGATATATACAGATAATAGCAATGTTACTCTTAAAAACAGTTGGATAGCAAATAACGCAAATTGGGGATATTATCCGCATTCCGAAGATGCGTATCCTCATCATGCCTATAATAATTTTTTCAACAACACGAATAATGTCGAAGCATCAGCTTCTGTGGATTATTTCAATACAATAAGACAAAATGGGACAAGAATATATGGTATTGGAGATGAAATAGGGGGAAACTACTGGACAAACCCGAGTGGGACAGGCTATTCGGATACTTGCACAGACGATGATGGTGATTATTTTTGCGATATTCCATATGTTCTTTGGGCTGGTTTGCAGATTGACTATCTTCCACTAGGTGGTTGGTATCCAGAGCCAGTATGCACAGACGATGATGGTGACGGATATGCAATAGAAGGTGGCGATTGTGGACCTGTAGATTGTGATGATACTGATTCAAATGTTTACCCAGGTGCAATAGAACTATGCAATGGGGTAGATGATGATTGTGATGGAGTAATAGACGAAGATTTGACTCGAAGTTGTGGTTCTGGTGATTGTGCAGGAACAGAAACTTGTACTGATGGAGTTTGGGGAGATTGTTCAACCAAAGATGAGGATTGTGGAACCTGTGCTTTATGTGACGCTGAAGGGGAATGTACAGTTTATGATGAAACACAGGATACAGATTGTCCTGTTACAGAATGTCCAGATAGTTGTGATCTAATTCCAGATGATAATCCATTTACATGGGATTATGCTGACAATGTTCCAAATGAGTGTATTGGCTTATTCATCTGTTCCGATTACGATTGTAGCTACTCTCATGATCGTAGTACAGAGTTTTGTGAAGCAGACTGTGAAACAGATGATGATTGTGATTACTTAGACGACGATTGTAATGATGGTGTATGTAATCTGGATACACGCAATTGTGATGTTCAACACAAAGAGGATGGTACACCATGTGATAATGGCTTGTTCTGTAGTGTAAATGATCAATGCTTTTCTGGATTTTGTATTAGCGAAACTGAAAGGAGTTGCGATGATAGCCTTACATGTACTGAAGATAGTTGTGATGAGACGAATGATGAGTGTGATAATGATTTATTATCAGGCAAATGTTTGATTGAAGGTGTATGTTATGATGATGAAGATCTGAATCCAACTAATGAATGCCAAGAATGTATATCAAGCACTAGCACAGACACTTGGAGTAATGATGATACAAATACTTGCAATGATGATTTGTTTTGTACTGTAGAAGATTATTGCTATGCAGGAATATGCGAAGGCTATCCCAGAGATTGCTCTGCCAATGATTTACCAGAAATAGCCACATGTATAAACGACCCTGATCTGAATCCATTAACATGGGATTACTTTACTGGATTTACATCAATATGTGATGAGGACTTATACGTTTGTACAGTAGGAACTTATTCATACACTCACACCTGCGACATAGTAGATTGTGGTGCAGAGTGCGAATCTGATGTTGACTGCACAGCAACAGAATGCGACCACCTAGATGGATGTTATGATGGAACATACAGAGATTATTTTGATGTTCCTAATTCCTGTCAAGGAGACTGTACGTGTACTTCTGATCCATGTGAAATTTATGTTGAGGTTGTAACAGACTTAGATGGAGATGCATATGATATAGAGTGCGATGGTGATTGTGATGATTCAGATGAAAGCATATATACAGGAGCACCTGAACTATGTGATGGTTTAGACAATGATTGCGATGGTTTGATAGATGAAGACTTCCCAGATTTAGGTCAACCTTGTTCTGTTGGTATAGGTGTATGTGAGAGAAGTGGAATAATGATATGTAGTATCGATGGATTATCAACAATATGTGATGCAACTCCTGGGGACCCAACACCTGAACTTTGCGATAATAAAGACAATAACTGTAATGGGCAAGTTGATGAAACTATTTGCGGAGAAGAAACAGATGCAGATTGTGATGGAGTAAATGATTGCACAACAGACAAATGTCTTGGTACAAATCTTTGGAACGCAACTCAGAGTCTCAAACCAATTCACTACGACAGTACAAACATAGACATGACAGCCACATACGGCTGCAGCTGTGCGCAAATCCTGTACTGCAAACCTGGTAAAAACATCGGTGAAGATAAGTTCGGATGCAGCCAAGGCACAATCAATGTTTGGACAGCTCAGCAAGGTTGGGCACCAGATTGCCAAATAGACGGAGTGGTTGCTATGGAAGGAATTAGCAAACCATTCTTCGAGAACACTGATGATGATTGGATAGTGGATATACTTGATGTGGACAATGACAATGATGGTTTTCTCGACCATGAAGATGACATGATTGAAGACAGAGACCTGCCAGGAGACCCAGATTATGGAATACCAGACTGGCACCCAAAATCAAAGCATAGGCAATAGTTCAAATTCTAAAGTAATGCTCCCGACGGGATTTGAACCCGTGCCATCAGGTATCTACGTTAACTTTTTTTATTTTTTGTTTTTTGCTGTCATAGTCTTTTACGACTCTACGCTTTCCAAGTATAACTCGAAAGCCTGAGATCCTTGACCGGACTAGACGACGGGAGCTTTTGGTTTAATTCGAATTAAACTTTAACTAATATAATATTTAGGTATTTATAGATTTTTGTTTTGATAGTCTTCAGAAATATTTAATCCATTATTTCAATATTGTTGATAAGCTCTTCCATGTCTGTTAATATGAGTTCCAATTGTTTATCGTCTGCTCGTTCTATATTGGCTTTAACTGATGTTTCATTAACGTATTTCCAACCTTCACCGGGAACATATACCTCTATCGGGCATGATAATGATAAACAACTATTTACATAAGATTTTCTTTCACCATACCAAGCATTAAGGCCTACCTTTCTAGGTTCACCAAAAAGTGTGACACCACTAATGTCAGCATTAGGTCCTGTAGTAAGTTCTTGCGAATTTAAGCTTATAGTTTTTCTCCCTGGAGATACTGCAAATATTACTTTCATCTCGCCATAAGGTTTCTTCAATTTACTTTCAACACATTTATCATCCTCACCATAAAATATTTCTTTGTATGAGCTGATTCTTCTAAGATTAGGAGGCACGCATTCTTTCAGCTTTCCATCAAGCTCTTCCCAACGTTGTTTCAGGGATTCAACCTGCTCTGTGAATTTTGGATCAGTGAGGAGCGTTTTTACAGCTCTTACCACTTTTCTTCTTTCAGTTTTTAAACTTTCAATTTTATCACGAACATCTATTAAATCACGTGCCACTGCTTGGGGATTACCCCCACCTTCATTCTTAGACCATTTTGTAATAAGTGGTATGGTATCAATTTGTTCTCTTATCTTTTTAATTTTTTTCCTGCTTAACCTCTTACGCGTGTCGGCTATTGGCTTCATAATATCAATAAGTCTGTCCAAGGACAGTTCTTCTTGCTGCCTCGCGTCAATCGCTTCACGCAAGAGTGGATATTTTCCTAGCGCCTTTGGCAAAGGCAGCTCTAGATCCCTATAATAGACTTTCAGCTCCATTCTTTTTACGTGGGAAAGATGTTTAAGAATTTCTTCAGGAGTGAGTTTTGATAAATTCGTGTCTGATATATAGCTTATTATATGCGGCACATATTGATGATCTACAGAATGCCATTCGTGTAAGACTTCGACACCGTCTTGAGAAAAATTTATTTTATTTCTTGCTCCAGGAGCATCACGAACCAGATAAAATTTAGTTTCTTCAAAGGCTTCCTTATACAGATCCTCGAATTTTTTTGCTTCCTGTTGAGCTTTTTCAAATATCTCATGTAGATTTATCATAATTGCTTAATAGGTGATAAAAGATTTAAGTCTGTTTCTTCGGAATCATTTTTTTCAAGGTAGTAAACTTCACAACTCCAGCAAGCCAATAGATTATGATATTCATGTTCGCATAAAAATACAATTTCATTATTTTCAAACAAATCTAACATAGAAATAGCAAAAGCTCTTTTAAACCATCTTCTAGATTTCTTTCTTCTACCTGATTTCTGATTTTTTTCAAAATAGTTATATAAACGTCCGTAATTTACATGTCCTTTTCTTTTTAGATATTGTCGCAGAGTTTGTTCTAACTTTGTCATTCATTAAAGAATTTGTTGTTAACAGTTATATTGGTTATGAGTGGGCCGGGTGAGATTTGAACTCACGACCGCTCGGTGTCTGATTTTTTATTATCAGCCGAGTGCTCTAACCAAACTAAGCCACCGGCCCTTTGTTGAACAGTAACTTATATTAAATTGTTGTTACTTAAGCTTTTTTATTAACTTACGCACAACCGTTAAGCTTTTTATTACCAATTTCCGCAATTGTTTTACAGGTTGAGGGCCGATAGATCAATGGTAGAAACTTTTGGAAAAAGTTTCATCAAAACCAAAAGTTGTCAATATCGCTTCCCTCGCACGGAAGAGGCTCCGGGTTCGAGTCCCGGTCGGTCCACTTTTTTATAAAAGTTAATATAGAGAAGTCAGAGGCTAAAGATGTCAGAGGTTAGAAGCTATGGCTAAAGTTGGCGTACTTGGATATGGAGTTTATATACCTAGAGAAAGGATTCAAAGTGAGCTTGTATTAAGGGCTAGAGAAAGTGGACATCCAAAGTTGCGCAATCGTATATCTCGACTTCAGCGTGGCCTGCTTCTTAAAAATAAGGCCATAGCCAGCATTTATGAAGACTCTGCAACTCTTGCTTATGAGGCAGCATCGAATGCGCTCAGGATGTCCGGTGTTTATCCTGAAGATATAGGAGCTGTTATTGTTGGGACCGAAGACAAACCGTATGCAGTAAAAACAATAGCAACACAAGTTGGATCTTGGGTTGGTGCTGGTAAACGTAAGCATGTATTTGATATCGAGTGTGCCTGCAATGGTGGTATCGAAGCTATTGCTATAGTTAAGGCTTTTGTTGCTTCTAGGAGTATGGAATGTGGAATAGGCATTGGCACAGATGTTTCAGGAGCTCCTAAAAAAGATGATCTAGAGTATGCTGTAGGCGCCGGTGCTGTAGGAGGAGTGGTTGGTAGAGGCACAGACGACGAACTTATCGGAGAGCTTTTTCCAGGTATACCATATTCTTCTGATTATACTGATTTCTGGAGAAGAGAAGGACAGAAACATCCAAGCCATTTTGGGCCTACCACAGCTGACGCGTATATTGAGCATGTGGGCGGTGCTGTGATTGGTGTCTTGGAAAAATACCCAAAGATCCCTTTGGCCAAGTTTGATCATATAGCCCCGCACGAGCCTAATGGCTATATGCCAAAAAAGGCTTTCCGTGCATTTGTACCAGAACAAATTGAAAAAATAAAAAGCAAACCAGAAGATAAGAGAAGTCCAGCCGATAAAGCATCGTTGAAAATCGATGAATTGTTAGAACTTAAAGGCTTGAAAGATAGAGCTAGGCTGACAGATGAGGACATTAAAACTAAACTAGAGCCGAATTTGAAACCTGTTCTAGAAATCGGTAATACATATGCTGCACAAACCGGTATAGTTCTTTCGTACATTTTAGATAGGGCAAAACCTTATGAAAAAGTCCTAGTGGTGTCTTATGGATCAGGCGCGCAGGCTCTTGGAGCACCATTTGAAGTTTTACCTGGAATCGAAGAAAAGAGGGGAATTGTACCAAGCGTCCAGGACTATATAGACAGGATGGTTAAAATAAGGATCAATACTTATAAGACTTTATTCAAAGAGCGAATGAAAAGATGGAGTGCTAGGCATCTAGTATCTAGAAAAATTGTTGGTGATATAGAACCAGCTAAAGGTAATAAAGAATTTTATGATATCTCTATTTGTAAACAGTGCGGAGCAATATACACGCCTGGAAGGAACTGCCTTAATGCAAAACACAAACCAAGTGAAGTGACGCATCTTGCCATGCCCAAAAAAGCTAGATTGAAAAAGTTTACTGTACACTCTTTGAGAAAATCACTCAGGAAACGGGCTTCTGATATTATGCTCAAAGACAAAGTGATCCTGGTGGATTGCAAAGCAAAAGATTTAGAGCTCGGCATGGAATTGGAACCAGTTATTAGAAGAGTCGACCATGATGGAAAGGCCGGGCTGATCCATTACACCTGGGCGTATAGACCATTGTTTAGAGATAGTGAGCAATATCTCGCTCGTGCAGAGCTTTCTCGCGCAAAAGTACCTCAAACATTAAAATCTTAGAATCAATTAATTTATCATGCCACGCCAAATCAATACATTAGACGCAATCAGTCCTATTGACGGTAGGTATAGAAAATACACAGAAGATCTAGCTGCAATGTTTAGCGAAAGAGCGCTTATAAAACATCGTATAATTGTTGAAGGCGAATACCTAATTGCTTTGTCCGAACATCCTGGAATCGGCCCGCGCAAATTCTCAACTGAAGAAAAAAAATTAATAAGAGATTTGTACGACCTCTCGTTAGAAGACGCTCAGATGGTCAAAGATATAGAAGAAAAAGGATATCGGGATATCCCACCGACCGAGCAGGATGTGAAAGCTGTAGAATATTATATGAGAGCTTCGCTGATCGATACTTCGCTCAGTGACTCTTTGGAATGGATTCATTTTGCTTTAACTTCCGAGGATCCCAACAATATCGCTTATGGATTGATGTTGAGAGATGGTTTGGAAAAGGTTCTTTTACCTGCAGCTGTTAATCTGCGCGCAAATATTGAAGAACTTGCCTTGAAATATAAAAACATCCCTATGTTAGCAAGGACCCATGGTAAACCAGCCTCTCCGACAACTGTTGGCAAAATGTTTAAGACTTTTGCGCACAGGATAGCAGGGCAGACAAGTCAATTTAAAGAACGTGGGATTTTTGTGAAGCTCAATGGCGCTACTGGGAATTGGAACGCTCATTATGCAACATATCCGGAAGTTGACTGGCCGAGATTTACAGAAAAATTCATCGAAAGATTCAATAAGCCTGGATACATACAACTGAAACCGAATTTCGTGACAACCCAAATAGAGCCGCATGATACATATGCAGAACTGTCCAATAACCTAAGGCTTTTGAACACAATTGTTATTGATTTCGACAGAGACATGTGGAGATATATAAGCGATGGCTGGATAGGCCTGAAATCTAAGAAAGGCGAAGTGCACTCATCCACAATGCCACATAAAATTAGTCCTAAAGGCTTTGAAAACAGCGAAGGTAATCTCGGAATGGCAAATACTATGCTTTATTTCTTCTCTGCCGAACTTCCGATCTCACGCTTGCAACGTCATCTTTCAGATTCCACTATTATAAGGAATTTCGGTGTGGCATTTGCTCATAGTTTGATCGGGTACAAATCTGCTCTTAGAGACTTGAAGAAAATCAAAGTGGATGAACATGAGATAATCGCTGCATTAAATGCACATCCTGAAGTTGTTTCAGAAGCGATCCAGACAATACTGCGGAAAGAAGGGATAGTTGGTGCGTACGAAAAATTGAAGGAGCTGACACAAGGGAAAAAAGTCACGATGGAAGATATTGAAGCATTTATCGATAAGTTGGATGTCTCAGACGAGCTAAAAGAAAGATTGAAAGCAATAGAACCAACGAACTATACTGGCATAGCTGCACTCATTGTTGAAAATTATTGAGTTGATAAAGAATCATAAAATTTATTAGCTATAATGATTATTCTCATTTAACAAATCACATAATATATAGTATAATCAGAGATGAAGTTAGGTTGTAGTTAGGTGGTAAATTGATAATTGCAGCAACCGGAGACGTACATTCGCCAAGACGATTCGAACTTTTTGTTAAAGCTATAGATGATATGGAAGCGCTGGGGAAAAGGCCGCAGCTTTTTCTAATATCAGGAGATATGGTGCATCGCGGAGAGGTCGATGAATATGAAAAAGTGTACAATACTATGTTTGGTAAAATAACATGCCCGATTATAGCTTGCTTTGGCAATAACGAATTCACAGAAAAGCGCGAGGAGCTGAAGCAACGTTTCCGCAACATACGGTTCCTTGATGACCAAAGCATGAACATAGCCGTACGCATACCTGGAGCAATGCGCGACCTCACAGTAGGCATAGTTGGCACAACAGGCAGCTTGGAAACACCGACGCCTTGGCAACGCGCAAACTTACCGAATATTGCTCGCATATATCAAGAACGCATAAACCTCGTCGAACGGCATCTTAGCCACATGCGAACAGATTTCCGCATTGTTCTAATGCATTACGCACCGACCTACAAAACACTGGAAGGTGAAAACCCGAGGTTTTACAGCAGTATGGGTTGGAATGTTTACGAAAATGTGATCATCAGGCAAAAGCCCAATCTAGTGCTGCACGGCCATTCACACCATGGCACAAAACAGGCGTGGGTTGACAGTGTGCCTGTATTCAACGTAGCTCTGCCGCTGAATGGAAAAATCGTATTGATAGATACAGACGAGCTAAAACCCGGATTAGTAAAATTTACAGAATAATTTAACGGATATTTTTTGACGAAGTTAACAATAACGAAGTATATGTTAATTTGCACGAAGTACCGAGCGTCAGCGAAGCGTTAAAAAACTGTTGTGCGCCTCCCTATCTAAAAACAAATAGAATATGAACGGAACGAAGTGGAGATTTGAAGTGCGAGTAGCGGATTTTATTTTTTTATTAGAGAATTTTGTATAATTTCGTTATTACTAACATCGTTTTTAGGGTCTCTTGCTAAAGTTAGAATTTCGTAACCTCCTGTAGTAAACAAATAAATACCTCCGTAAAGTGCAGCAGAATTTGAATTATTATTTAACAAAGAAACAATTGTTCCACCGAGAAATAATGCACGAATACTTCCACCTGCCCCTACTAAAAACACGTATTGTTTTAAAGAGTGGTGTGTATTAAAAATTTTATCATCTTTATAAATTCCATAAGCTTCTCCAAGATAGGGTATTGCTGTAATAATAGCTTCCCCTACTTTTTTAAGATATTTAACCATGTAATGAAATTCAAACTCAACGGATTTAAACCTTAACTTATCTGCAAACTACTGTGCCAGTTTCGATATTGCCCATGCTCACGCCCCTGACTTCTATATCGTATGTTCCTGTTTCTGTTGCTGTGAATAAACAAGTCATATCTTCTCCTACTGCAACAGTTAGTGGCGAGCAAACAAAATTAGTTTTCTCTTCATCGTTTACAAAGAATTTAAAAGCTGTTACAATATCGCCAGTGATCGTTTTTGACCCGGAGTTCTTCAAATTCGCTGTTACCAGATTGTTCTCACATGTCAAACTACTCATCCAAACACAATAGTTGCCAGAGCATGCAGGCAGCGTTGTTGTAGTTGTTGGAGCTAGTGTTGTAGTAGTGGTTGTAGTAGTAGGAATAGTGGTTGTTGTGGTTGTCGGGCACATTGTTATGTTTTCAACAGTTGTTACACCGTCCGAACAAACGTACATCTGCGGTTGAGAAATAAATCCTGTAAAGTCAAAATTAAGATTGCCTGTAGCAGCCATAGCAGCAATCGCTGCGACTGCAATGATTCCTATCAAAAGTACAAGATTCCGTTTGTTAGAAAGATCCAATTTCACCCTTGCATTTATTTTGGGCATGCTGATGCGCACAGGTCTTCTAGCTCGCATAGGCCTTCTCCTTCTTCCAGCACGCGCATACCTTCTTTTCGGCACTTTGACGAATTTATACCCGGCTCTTTCCAGTTCAGCTCTGTCAATTTCAACTCTTTCAAAATCAGCTTTTCCATAATCAGCTTCTCTACGAGCAGGTTTTTTAGCGACTTTTTTGACTGCTACTTTTGGCGCTTTTTTAGGCACAGCCTTTTTAGGTTCCCCATGTTCGGTTTCTACAGCTTTCTCCAAAAGCTTTTCCATGCGATCCAGACGATTTTCTATGTCCTCCTTTCGCTTTTGCTCTGTTTTTTTAGACTGTTCGGTCTTGATTATCTTGTCCCAATCAATCTCAGCCATGTTTTATCAACCACTTTAAAAGCTTAAAAGCGTTTGTGTTATGTCAAATGTCTATATTAAATTTAGTGAAGATTAAATAAAAAGATAATTATGGCTGAAGCACCCGAAAAACGGATATACTGTTCACGACATTGCAGATATAGAGGAAAGGGAGATGTTGACCCTATAATTTACGATTCACGTCTGAAATTTCCATATAGCTGCGAAGTAAATTCTGATTGCATAGACATACATCAACTGAATTTAATGAGTCAATTGATTGCGAGTGGGGAACTATTGATTAAGAGGTTTGATCCAGAGAAACTTGTAAGTGAAATTGA
The DNA here is from genome assembly GCA_030615205.1 of Candidatus Aenigmatarchaeota archaeon. Lineage (GTDB taxonomy): Archaea > Aenigmatarchaeota > Aenigmatarchaeia > CG10238-14 > SCSR01 > JAUWZS01. The sequence continues at coordinate 113,264 of JAUWZS010000002.1, forward strand.
AATCTTATCAAGTTTGCCAGACCATTTAAAACAGACATACAAAGAGATCAGGAATGCAGAAAGAATTTCGGCAGAAGAGCTCTCAGAAATAACGGGCATGTCAAGAGCAGTTGAGTCTGCTAAGGCAAATCAGCTTATTCAAATAACTAAATCAGCAGATATTCGTGTGAAAAAGGAAAGAGACGGCAGAAAAGTCAATTTTTACATAGAATAATAATAGCAGTTATTTCAACCGATTTTACCGATTTTGAGACAGCACCCAGAGTTGGATTTGAATTTGGGAAGAAATAAATGGTTGGATTTAATAAGAAAAAGTTTAGAATATAATCGTTAGACTATCGTAGAAGTCACTCTGCAAGATTTCTAATTCAGCCTTCTCCGCCAGCACCAGCTTCAAGTCTATATTCTTCTGTTGTTTTTATGTCCCTAGAAGAAGTGTTCATACATCCTCCAATCGGGGCTTTTCTTTCTGGTTTATATGTTACTCCCTTTTCTTCGTATTCATTTACTATTTCTGTTAATGTTGGACTTGAACAAGATGTAGCGATAAACTCCCTTTCTTTTGGTAGACCCATTTAAACACCAATTAAATATTGATTAAGTGTATTAAAAAACATATCAGCTATCAATAAATTGTGACATCAAACTAAATCAATAAACCTTGCGACAGAATCGAAATCTTTATATAGTGTCACCAAATAGTAGTTATTGATTAAAATGGACAAAGAGCGTCTGGATAACTTGGTTGATTTGAACGGCTTGGGTGACCTTGGACATTATTCACACGTAGAAACAATCAGAATTCCGAAGTTATCTTACTTGACCAAGGCAAAAAATTTGATTAGAAGTCTTTTTAATCCGATCTATAGTAAAGCAAATGCTGAACTCAGAACAGACGATGAACTAATTTATACACACTCTAAAGGTGGATATGTAGCCTTCTCATATACTTCTCGTAAAAATGGTGCTCATAGATTTGAAATCTATAGACTCAAAGACGTGGGAGACAGAAAAAATCTGGAAGAACCAGAATTTATAAGAAACATTAGAAAATTGCTGGAGTTGGAAAAAAGACGTGGTGGAGAAGCAAAATTGTCATGGACTAAAAAGCTTAAGAGGCCACGCTTCGAAAAGTCGAGTTTTAAATACGGAGAATTAAGGCAATTAGATGAAGAGGCATCTGAGCCGAGCTGCGAACAAATGCTCTTGAATTATAAGCAAATACGCCGATGGTGTGAAAGATTACTAGTTAAAATGGCTTACGAAGCGGTTGACTTTAGAGGTTATGAAAGTAAATGGGACAAAATAAGAAGAATGCTACCAACTCTGCACCGAATTTCTAGAGAAAAAATGGAAAAATGGGGAGGCAAGGATGTTAAGATGATCTATTGTAGTTTATTTGGCGAAGTTTGGTCTGATAAAGACCTGGATTATATTTCATATGGGAAAGAAGTAGCGAGTCATGTCTTGGAAGATTGGCGAAATCATGGATGCAGAGTGGAACTGAACCCGTTACAAGAAGAAGCAATAGAATGGATTGAGGATCTGGCTGATTCACATTTGTCTCCGATAGTGGGCAAAGAGCCTTTTCAAACTTCGTTATCCAAGGAAAAAATTAAAAAAATAAAAATGATAATGAGACTTTTTGATGAAGACCGGCATGTCGGATATTGGCTGGCTAACCCCGAATTAGCGGAAAAAGTAAAAAATATGTCAGCAAGTGAGAGAAGGAAGGCCCTGAGCTATGAAGGTTATTTGAACGAGGTCTTGAAAGACGCAAAACAAACACCAGAAGAAAGGCTCTACATGCTTTTGCACATGTTCAATCAAATAGTTGGAACTCGTAGCTTTAGTGAACAAAAAAGAAACGTAGCACTTGTAAAAGCCTTACTCAAACCATAAAAATGTTGATTTCATTCCACCTTTTCAGTATACAAATCTTTAAATATGCTCTGTAACCTCTTGTAAGTGGTGAAAATATGAGTTACAGAAAAGGTTTGCTGTTCATGGGAGTTGATGTATTTTTGGGTACAGGTGGTGATGGTTATCGTCTTTTACGCAGTGATACCCATTTAGATAAAGAGACTTCTATACGTCCTGCTCGTAAAGGACCTACACAGGAAAGACGTCAAAAAGTAGAAGAATTAAAACAAGAAATATCGAGGGTGTATAACCCAAATTCTTTCATTACTGGTCAAGGATTAAGAGCAGAACAGATTGCAGAAGAAGCTGATAGACTGTTACTTGAAGAAACACAAGGACTTACTTATGAAGAAAGAGCTAAATTGGGAACGCGTTTGCTTCAGTAACGATTTTTTATCAGAGTCAGATGATTTTTGTCTGGAAAGAGAAAGAATTAACCTATGTTAATAATCGCAGTCTTGATGTTATTTCTTAGATTCACATCTTCAGGATGTGCGCTCACAGTTGCTTTAACAATGAATTTTCCAGATTCCATGTAGGTTGTTCCTAAATTAAAAACTCTGGTTTCTCCGGGTTCTATTACAATAGGAGCTGCAAATCCCATTGCTCCTATGCTTCCAAAATCAAATTTTAAACCAAGTGCTTGCGTAGGTTCTGTCCCTTTGTTTTTTACAAAAACTGCAAAATTTACCATTTCACCTGTTTCTGCATTATGATCGAATTTTATTTTCTGAATACTCAAATCAACACCACCCATTCTTGCTGAACTCACGCTTTGAGCCAGAGTCATGAACGATAGTGTGACCATCAATAAAGCGATTGTTTTTTGTTTTGTTAGTTTCAATGCCATTTTAATCAACTGATAATAAGAACAGTTAGATATTTAAACCCTTTTGAAAATGTTAGGTCGTGGCCAAATCAAAATATTTCGTAAAAAAGAGAAAAATAGAATATAACATTGTTCTGCCGCGCTGAAAAAACAATAAATTTATATATAGGTAAGATAATCTTACTACTATGAAAAAAGAAATTGAGATACCTGAAATAACAAGACTTAGCTCTAAAGGCCAAGTGGTTATCCCAACTAAAGTGAGGAAAAAAATGAAAATAAAAGAAGGGAGTGTGTTTGCTGTATCTGCAAAAAAAGATATGATAGTTCTGAAAAAACTTGGTACAAAAATCAAAGCGGAAGATTTGAAAACTTTAAAACTTCTGGAGGAGGCCTGGGAAGATATAGAAAAGGGGAGATATGAAGTTTATTCCAAAAAAGCTTTCTTTAAAGAGTTGAAAAAATGGTAAAAATTAAGTTTATTATTCCTACTGAAAAATTTAAAAAAGATGTTAAAAAAATAAAAGACAAAAATTTAAAAGAAAAGCTGGAAAAGCAAATAAGAAAAATAAGTGAAAATCCTAATTTCGGAAAACATCTTAGGTATGATTTGAAGGACGTGTCGACAGTTTATGTTAAACCTTATAGAGTACTCTACAGAATAGAAGGGAATAAACTGATTTTACTAAGATTTGAGCATAGGAACAAAGTTTATAAAAGATAATGAACCACGAGTGCATCAATTTCTAAAGGGTAAAAGGAATATGGCCTTGCCCTATGCTACATTGCTTATTTCATCTATTTTCTTAATTTAGTTAAGAAAGGAATCAGATACCCTTTTTATCAATATAAAGAGAAAATATGGACTCGCATATTTTAAATAGAAAGAATAAAACTACTTTTATATGCCAAAGTCAAGAAGAGATATGGAATTTGAATTCTACCTTAGTGTAGCGAGGACTGTAGCTGTTTTTTTACTTTACTCCACTATGATATATATATCTCTAGTAATAGGCACTACTTCTATAACTATCTCTTCTGCACTACCAGAGATTATAACAAAAACTTTAGGTATCCTTAATACAGGTATGACAATTTTTTTATTCTCCTATATTGCTTCTGCTGCATTTTTGTTTTTTTATATTAAGCAAGCTTGGGATAAGATACCTAAGCAATCTCAATCCAAAAGAAAGCGGAGTTAAGAACGTCACAATATGAAATCTTATATGCTAAAAGACAATATCTCTTTCTGTTTATCAGATAATTGATGTGTTGCTGAAGGGTTAATCTTTATTAATCCTATCTTAGTTCTATTTCCAAAATTTAAGTGAACTCTATTATAATTAACAACCGCACTCACTTCAGGCATATCTCTAAAATCAACACTCTCTAATGGAATACCATATAGTTCAGACCCTTCTGTATCCACAATTATGACTGCTGGTTGACTAAGATTGCTTCCTTTTAGATGGTCTTTATATTCCTCTTTTACTTTATTGTGGAACCTATAAATTTTCCCACTTACACCAACACCTTTTAATAAAGATGACTTCCCAACATCTGACAGCTCTGGGTTTGTAACTTCTATATACACCCATCCATCTATATTGACTTTAAAATCTAGTTTCTTACGAACACCTTTGATAACAATTTCAGGTTCTCCTTCTAACTCAAACCTTCTAGATATAAAATAATCTTTAATCTTTCTTTCAGATTCATTCATTATAGAACCTCATTTTTTACTTCTCCTTCTTATTTCTTTTTACCTTACTAGACTTTAAATTCTTTAAGCCTTTTTCTGCCCTATTTATACAATATATCATAACATAGAGTGCTATCATAATAAGAAATACAACAAAGGCATAAAGCTGAAGTGGGTATTCTTCTATTACAGATGTTAGCGTATAAGGAGCTACTGTCGAGAAGGCTATTGCAACTGTTAAGAGCGTAATGGCGAATATCTCTCCTACACGCAAATAGAATTCAACTTCTAATTTTTTAATATCAAAATCTTCCTTCTTCATAATTTAACCTCATTTTTACGTCTTTTTCTTCTTTTCTCCACTCAGTTTTAATATATTATAGAAATAGTCAGCATTTCTAAATTCAAAAAAAACAACAGAACCGCAGAGGATAAACTGTACTACCACCACAATTGCTATCACAAGATCAGTTTCATATGAGATAAATCCCAACATCATTCGGACATTAATCATAATTATTACTATCGTAAGTTCGAAAAAGGAAAAAACCTGCGCTTTTCGTAAGTGGTAGTTCATCTTCGCTTTGTTGATTTCTATTTCTTCTCCCATCAAGTAAACTAAATGAAAACAAATATTTAAAACATAGTCAGCAGTTATCCAGAATAGAAAGGTATAACAAAAGGTACACTAACAAAGAACATGATTTAATACGAACACATTAACTGCCAGTTGCAGTTTTGATTGCTGTACCAACAACTATTCCAACAATTTCTGCACATCTCTCGGGGTCTTCAGAACAGAATTGTTTAGCTTCAGCGGTCCACTCCTCGATAATGGAGCTTGAAATACTTAGTCGTTTCGACCAATCTTTTTCTGATATATAATCATAAGTATCATAGAAAATAATAACAATATCTTCCTCTTTTCCCCTATGTGTATCAAATTCCACTGACTCCTCATACTCTGTCTCGTCATGTTCTGCAACTGGCCCAAATACAATAGTATCACCGCCTATTGGATTGGGTTTAGGTTGTCCGGTGGTCTCATCAATTTCATAGACTAAACAAACAGCTACTGTATATTCTGATTGAATATCGCCAGTGTTTATTGCTTTTACCTTACATTTACCTGTTTCATCTATAAAGTTGAAGTATTTGTAACCAATACTGAAAAGATATGCAGACTTACTAAAGTCGGGTTCTGGCATGTCGACTTCTATCACCTCTTCAGTACTACTTAATTCTACATAGTCAGTGTATACTGGGTATTCTTTCACCCCAACAGAAATATGTATACCTACCTTATAACGCCCAGGAATTACATCTTTAGCTAAAACGGTTCCCTTCTGGGTAGTAGGTGTTGTTTGTTTGATGTTACCATCTTCATCTTCAAGAGTAACAGTTATTCCTTCAACTAGTTTATTTGTTCCGGTATCTTTAACAGTAAGCAATATACCAATTGGAGCTGTAATTTCTATTTCAAAATTATTATTAGGATATACATTGATTGACCGTGCAGAGATTTGCTCTTCATATCTGGCTTCTAAATTATGAGAACCTTTCAAAACATCTTTAATTATTTTGATTCCATCTGTTCCAGAAATACCTACATCAGAACCATCTAGGTATATTACAGCTCCAGCTATAGGCTCACCTGTGCTTTCGTCAAGTATTCTGACAGTTATATCTATTTTTGGTATTGTTGTAGTCGTAGTAGTACTCGTTGTAGTGGTTGTGGTAGTAATTATAGTAGAAGCTCTCCAGCAGCTTTGTCCTTCTTCGCATTTATCATGCGTTTCGATATTTAGGTAATTTCCTATGCAAAGAACATATGTACTATCACCACGAGTCCATGATATGCTCTTAATCTGCCCAGATAATATGGTACTAGGAGCATTAAGCGTTGTTCCATCACTTGCATCACATCCAAAATTAGTTATATCATGTGCCCCCCGATTTGTGACTAATATTGTAGGATCTGTAACAGAAAGCACATCTATATAAACTCCAGGAGTTTCTTCAAAGTATAAAGTTGTAGTAGTTGTTGGTGTTGCGGTAGTTGTCGTTGGTAGACCAGTCTCTTGTAAAATTGTGGTTGTTGTTGGAGTTGGTATCTTAGGAAAGTTTCCAGTAATAGATAATGTAACAATCCCCGCAGAAGCAGAAATTGCAATTATACTAATTACAATTGCTACAAGTATATTCTGAGCAATACCTTTCATATTCCAAAATGAGTCTCTTATATATTAAAGCATTTTGGGAGAAGTAAAGTTTTTAATATTAGCTCCGTTCAGCAGTTTTATAAGCGTCGTATAGATTGTAGACCCAAAAAATTATATAAAGAGGTATTCCTATTAAAACGAACATTAAAAGGGTGAGTATGCCAGATAGTATGATAAATAATATTCCTTTCCCAATTTGACCGTTATATATCTGACCCAATCCTGGAATGAAAAAGCTTAGAATGACTGCAATGCCAGAACTCTTCTTTTGGTGTGAGCTCCTTCTTTTTAGTTCAATACCACATTTTACACAAACAACTGCATTGGGCTTAACTTTTGCTCTACAGGCAGGGCAGTATTTCATTTTTATCTAAATCTAACCTATATAGTTAAGTTTAAAAATGTTTATGTCGAATTTCGATGATTTGTCTTCTGAATGCTAATAAACCACGAGTGCATCAATTTCTAAAGGCAAAAAGAATATAACCTTGTCCCGTGCTTCTGAGATCACAGCTGACGAACGTGCGATCATTGCTCCACAGAGGCGTTTTTGGACAAGGCGTAAATAAGAATTAGTGCGCGATGTTTAAATGTTTTTAAATTTCTTATATGGTTAGTGTTTCTATGCATGGACATGAAGTTGTTGAAAAACCGAACTCAGAAAAGAGATTGTGTGACCGCTATAGCATCGACGAACTATTTCCGATAACAGCCGCTCTTTTGCAGTGTGGATTATCGGACGGGCATATGACTAGTAAAAAATTGGATAAAATTGCTATTCAGTTTGGTCTAAAAGACAGTAGAGAACTTATTGAGGAATTCTATCGGGTTGATCCTGAGGGTGCAAATATACTCGATAAGAGTTTAATGAAAGGAGATGGTTATACTACAGCTGAAAAGTTATGTAATTATGTTACGAAAATCCTGGAAGACTCGGGTATTAAGAAAGGTTCGCCAAAGTATAAAGCTATAATGGAAAAACTTACAGATAAATTCCATAAGGCAAGTGGCAGAGGATGGTAAAGAACTTATTGAGGAATTAAACTATCGTTAATTTTAAAGCAAGAATTTTCTTTAATCAAAGGACGCCATTAAACTCTGGATTTTCTTTGTTAGCAAATGGGGTAAAACTGTACTTACCAGTGGGTACCTGAAACTCCATTGTCCCAGCACCAGGAATATCGTTCCCAGCACCAGGAATATCGTCTGATGGATAAGATATTACTGGATAATCAATCATTTTGAAAACAGAAATTTCACCAAGCAGGTCTCTCAGAATGGCTTTCAATTTTCTTGCTCTTATTTCACTCAATTCATAAAATAAAGCAACTCTTTTTTCTCCTGACAACAGCTCCTTATGTTTATCAGTCAGTTCTCTTAGTTTTTTCATATTTCCCTTCACACTACAAGTAGTGTAATGAGTCATAAATCCAGGAATCGGACCTGTCTCTCCATTTAGTGTTCGCGCTATAATAACATTGCATCCACTTATTCCTTTAGTGTACAGGCTCCCTGTAGAGTGTCTCCCATTGTCCCATCCTACTTCGGTGCATTCTGTGTGTGGATCTGTGTACATATATTTTTCTACGACTGTGAGGTTTATAAATGTTAATTTTAAATACCAGCCAGCACAATAACTGCTATAGCAACTAAAGAATTGGTGTGAAAAATGAGTGAATGCAGTCCGTCAGCTTGTGCAACATGCCCTATGCACGAACTTGAAGAAAAGATGAAAAAGAAAATGAAAGAAGCGAAAGAGCAGGCTGAGAAAGAAAAAGCTGCAGATGGAAAAGCAAAAGCAGAAAAAGATTGAACTTTATTTACTTCTAATACTAAAGAATATTACAAACTCGAATCGTATGGAGATTCCCTTTTAGCGTTATATAGAAAAAAAGAGAGAGAAATTGATGAAATTCGGAGTGGTTTTGTGGAATTTTTGCCGAAATTGAAAGAAAAACGGTGGGACAAAGCCGTTGAAGCGCGAATTTTTGATGATTGGCAGCGAAAGAAGATATTTGTGTTTAATAAAGCCGAACGTAAGCCTGTTTTTACTATTGACACACCACCGCCTTATGTGAATACACCTGTGCATATCGGTCATGCTTATACTTATGTTATCATGGACATTATCGCACGCTTTCGCCGGATGAACAAATGGAATGTATTATTCCCTATAGGGCTTGACAAGAACGGCTTGCCGATTGAAGTGCAGGCTGAAAAGACTTTTGGTATAAACACACGTGACACGCCACGCGAGGTCTTCCTGAGAAAGTGCAAACAGCTCATCGAAAAAAGCGGCGACACTTCGCTGGACAGCTTCAAACAACTTGGGCTGAGCTGCAACAGCTGGAAAAGAGCATACGTACTCGGCGGTAGGTATGACACTGATGACAAAGAGTATCGGAAGCTGACGCAAGAGACATTTATCCGGCTTTGGAACAAGGGGCTTGTGTACGAAGACGTTAAGCCGACGAATTACTGCACTGTATGTCGGACCACGATATCTGACGCAGAAGTAGAGTATAGAGAAGAGCAGACCTCTTTGAACTACATACAATTCCAAGTCCTTGAAACAGCAGGTTATATGGGTGAGTTGATAACAATAGCAACGACCAGGCCCGAGCTGTTGTGCGCATGCAAGCTAATACTTTACAATCCGGATGATCTTAGGTATGCACACTTGGAAGGCCGGACAGCAGTAGTGCCTATTTACAAACATAAAGTGCCAATAATGCCACATCCGTACGCAAAAACGGATTTCGGAACTGGTTTGGTAATGATATGCAGCTTTGGTGATTATAGCGATGTGCGGATTCTGCGTGAGCTGGATATAAACCCGACGTATTCAATCAGTGCAGACGGTACAATGACACGTGCAGCTGGCAGATATTATGAGATGACTGTAAAAGAAGCACGCAAGGCCATAACAGAAGACCTGAAAGCAGCCGGGCTTTTAGAGAAGCAAGAGCCGATAACACAGCGACAGCCCATATGTTGGCGCAGCAAAAATCCTGTAGAATTTGTACCAATGAATGAGCTTTATCTGAAGCAGGTCGAGTTTAAAGAAGATCTGATGAAAATTGCAGATGGCATAAGCTTCTATTCACCTGAAAGCAAGCAGATTCTGATTGATTGGGTAAACTCAATAAACATTGATTGGGTACTGTCGCGCAGACGCTACTATGGAACAGAAATCCCTCTATGGTATTGCAAGAGCTGTAAAACTCCTGTTGTGCCAAAGCCTGGAAAATATTACCAGCCATGGAAACAAAGCTCACCCGTCAAAAGATGCCCGAACTGCAACAGCCGCAAGTTAATTGGCGAAACCCGCACATTCGATACTTGGTTCGATTCGAGCAGCTCAGAGTACTACGTGCTCGGCTATTTGTGGGACAAGGCTTTCTGGCGCAAGAACATGCCATGCACACTGCGACCACAAGGCAAAGAGATCGTACGAACATGGCTCTACTTCACTCTGCTTAAAGCATGGCTCCTGGACAAAAAGCAGGCTTTCAAAAACTGTTGGATACATATGCATGTGGTCGACGAAAAAGGGGCGAAGATAAGCAAGAGTGTGGGCAACATCATTGACCCGCAGCAGATTATCAAAAAATACGGGGCAGAAGCTTTCAGAATATGGACATGTTTAGAGGGCGATATAACCAAAGGAGATATAAGATGCAGCTTCGAGCGCATAGAAGGAACATCAAAATTCCTTACCAAGATTTGGAACATCTCGCGGTTCATTTCGATTTTTCCTAAACCAGAAAAACGCAGCATCACGCTTAGCCCAGCAGACAAGTGGATACTCACCGAGCTCACAAAGCTCACGAGCACAGTAAAAGAAAAATATGAGAACTATGAATTCCATGCAGCGGCCACAGCAATACGCGATTTTGTGTGGAGTGTTTTTGCTGCGCACTATATAGAGATGGTCAAGCCGCGTGCATACGATGTACGAGGAAAGTGGAAAGCTGCGCCCAGAGCAACAAAAGCTGCTTGGTATACGCTGCACGAATGCCTGCAGACAATCACACTCCTACTCGCGCCAATAACACCATTTGTAACAGAATATATATGGATGCAATTATACGCAAAAAGCAAACGAGACAGCATACACGCCGAAAGTTTCCCAAAAACAACAAAGCTGAAGAAAACTGATAAAAAAATGTTAAAGCTGGGTGCAAAACTGATGGAATTCAATTCGAAGGTTTGGAACACAAAAAAAGAGCAAGGCCTCTCGCTGCGCGACCCGATCGACATCCGTGTGCCAAAAAGTTTGAAGCAATTTGAGAATGACCTAAAGCTTATGCATAATTTAGGAAAAGCAGCACCTGAACCAAAACCAGAGAAAACAGAAAAAACAAAAGAGAAAGAAGAAAAGGTAACAGAAAAACCAAAGAAAGAAAAAGAGAAACCAAAAATAGCAAAGCCAGTGAAAAAACCAAAACCGAAGAAGGAAAAGAAAAAAATCAAAAAGAAGAAAAAGGTTTGATATTCCTTTGGAGAATGAATTTATGTAGATGATAGTATGGCAGATAAAAATAAGAAAAGTAAAAAAAGCGACAAAAAAAGAAACGATGAGAAAAACAAATATAAAATTAAAAAAATTATAAAAGAGCTAGAGAGCATCCGCGGCAGGCACACAGAGCTTGTGTCAGTCTATATACCATCTGGCTACAACATAGTTGATGTTATTGGGCAATTGAAAGATGAACAGGGTACAGCATCGAACATAAAAAGTAAAACCACGCGCAAAAATGTCATGTCTGCGCTGGAGAAGATAATACAACACCTGCGCGTATTCCGTAAGACGCCAGCTAATGGCTTGGTAGTTTTTGCAGGTAATGTATCAGAGGTTGAAGGCAAAGAAGATATTCAGATCTGGTCATTTGAGCCGGCCGAGTCGCTGAAAACAAAAATATATTGGTGTGATCAGACATTCGTTCTTGACCCATTGAGAGAAATGATTAAAGATCGCGATATCTATGGTTTGATCGTCCTGGATGCACGTGATGCAAACATCGGCCTACTAAGCGGCAAAAGTATAAAGTCGTTAAAGCATTTGGACTCGACTGTTCCGTCTAAAACAGTAAAAGGAGGCATGTCGCAACATCGTTATGACCGGATACGCGAAGATGCTATACATGAATTTTTAACAAAAGTAGGCGATGCCGGATCTGAGATACTGCTAAAACACAAGGACGACCTGAAAGGTTTGATAATCGGCGGACCCGGCCCTGTGAAAGATCGGTTCGCAAAAGGCAAATACCTCAATTATATGCTGCTGAAAAAGCTTATCGGTGTCAAAGATATAGGATACACCGGCGAGGTTGGGCTGAACGAACTCGTGGAACGTGCGGAAGATCTGCTCAAAGAATCTGCAATTGCGCATGAAAAACAAGTCCTTCAAAATTTTTTCACTAGGCTGGAAAAAGACGGGCCTGTAACATATGGCGTTGAGGAAGTTAAGCAGGCGCTTGAAGCCGGATCGGTCGACACGCTTCTCATTTCCGAGGGCTTCGACTGGATGCGTGTGAATTTCGAATGTCAATGTGGCTTTCAAATAAAACTTGATGTGCCAAGAAGCAGATTAAAGTCTGGACCTGGCCAGCGATGCGAAAAATGCAAAGCTTGGATGAAACCTGACAAAGGTGAAATGCTCGAGTTGACAGATGTTCTGATCGAACAGGCTGAAAAAACCAATGCAAAGGTCGAAATGATCTCAACAGAAACGCGCGAAGGCTACCAATTCAAAGAACTCGGCGGCCTCGGTGCGATATTGAGATTTAAGTTAAGTTAGGTTAGTAAATAGCGAATAAAATCAAATTTTAGGTTTTTTTCTTAATTTGTAAGTAATTCTATCCATAAATGAATCTTGTATCAATACCCCTTCTATTTCTAGTTTCCTGAATAAAGCGGATGGAGAAGGTTTAGTTAAAGAATACTCCCATGACCTGTTAAGGAAATTTGATATGCGTCTCATAACATCTGGTTCATAATTTGGAGTTAAAGAACTCATAGTTCTATCTAGAAATTCTTCAAGATCATTAAACATCTTTTCTTCTTCAGAAGGTGATTTTACAGTTAGTCTGATTGGAATAGGTTCTATTGGGATTTCTTTAGGTATCTCTTTAGGTTTTTCAAGAAGTTTTATTTTTTCTACTGTTCCCGGCTTTAATACTTTCGGTCTCTTCTTTCTTCTTTGGTTTTTTTTAGGGATTTCTTTCAGTTTAATATTTCCTTCAGGAAAAATATAAGAATCATAGTCAAAGGCTTTTCTACCACTATTCCAGAAAAAGTCGAACCATCTAATATATTTTCTTCCTAGCTTTCCTAAAGAATAAGTTTTTCTGCTACCTTCAGTCTTTTCAATTATATATCCTTTATCAATAAGAAATCTATGTTTTTTCCATTGGCCGGGACTTATACCAGCTCTTTGTTCAATAGCAGTCACTCTTTCTTCTGCTTTGACTGCCTTTAGAATGGTATAAATCAACTCCTGTTCCGATTTACGTCTAACTCTTACATTGGATCCATAAGCTTCTTTTTCTAACTCTCTCATTCTCGCTCTGGGGCCAGACATGATTTAAATGAAGAACCCGAATTATTTAAAGACTTTCAACAATTACATAAAAGATTATCCCTTCTTTATCTTGCTTTAAGCTAGTTGGCCCTTAAATAATCTGCTATTAACGGCGCTACTGAAATTTCACTGGATTCGCTTTCTACAGTATCTGTACCAATTAATTCTATTATTCCAGCTTCTTCCAGTTCATGCTTAGTTTCTTTGGATGCTAACACATGTGTAACAACAGCACGTATATCCTCTATACCAGAATTTCTCAATATTCCGGCAGCTGGTTTTATAGTAGTTCCCCCAGCTACAATATCGTCAACTATGATGGCACTCTTTGCATCAGTTTTTATCCGAGATTCGTCGAAGTGCACTTTTCCAGAAGTATCCCTATGGTTATGCAACATTTTAAATGGCAAGTCTAAAGCAGCAGCTATACTGGTCATCTTTTTTTCAACATTAGGATTATCATCAGTTGCAACGATTAATTGACAATCAAAATCTCTTTCTTTCAAATAATCTATCATACAAGGGCTCGGATCCAGACCGCCTCCATAAAACGGATATTTCTTCAAGACTATCTCAGAATGAGGATCGACTGTCAACAGTTTATTAATTTCAGACTTGCTCAAAATATCCAAAACAACTTCAGCACTCCTACTTTCATAAATACTGGGTTTATCTTGTCTTTGAAAGGCAATATAAGGTGTAACTGCTGTTATATGAGATGCTCTTCTCTGTTTTAGAAGATCTATTACAAAACAAGTGCGAAGTACAGATCCAAACTGATCCGGATAGAAACTTTCTATGTAACATATTTTCTCGTTTTTTAAATTTCTACGCAGAATATATTTGCCTTCTCCGTCCGGGAAAGGATGATAACGAAGCTTTATACATTCAACTCTTAGCAGTCGAGCAACTTCTGGTGCCAACTTTTCGGACGTTAGCGTAACAACCTTCATAGTACTAGTTACTAACACAAATTTTAAATACTATATCTATCTTTTCTTTCCAAGCTTTTTCTTCTTCACGAATTTCCACAATAGTTTCGTCATCTGGCTCGGCGGGATTGCTTTCTTTCCGAAGACCTGTTCAAGCGTCTCTTTGCGTCCCTTGAACAAGATGCTATATCCACCGAAAGGTTTCTTTTTCACCAAAATGTATCACCTCTAAATATCCAAATCTAAATTTACTTTCATTTTTTAGTTAATAAATATGATAATTACTTGATAACTACTTCGGCAAATTAAATAACCAACCTAAGTTAATTTCTAAGTCATAAATCCAATTCCTTTTACAGAGATTCTCCTGTCCTGCACATCAAATTTAACAGGAAGTAGTTTCTCAACCACCCTAATATTCGTTCGGCAGTGCTCAGTAATTTTTTCAACAGTTATTTCAGTTCGACCTTTAGCAAGCGCAATAAAATGAATAATTTGATCAGCCATATATTTGTCCAGTGCTGCGTCAGATTTTATAGATTCCAGCAACTCTTTTGCAGCATGTTTTCCTATTGTTTCAGCTGGCACTTTTAATTTCCCGATGTTATCTGCACCAAGCGTAGTATGATCACATTCAGCCCAAAGAGTTATACTCGTCCCAGCAGATGCCGTTTTTACAGTTTTTCTTTCTATTCCCACATCGAATCCTTTTTGCCTTAAATATTCTTCGGCTGCTTTTGCTTGCCTCTCAGCAACGTGCTCAGGCAACCTGCCAGCAATCGAAATCCCGTGAATAGATTTAACGTCGCCGCGTTTCGTTAATTTAATTGCTTTCAATTTTTGCGCAGGATAAAACTTTATTTTAACTCTGCCTCCTCCGCGTGGGTAAAATCCCTGTTTTATTACTTTTATTTCGGGTTGAGGGAGTCCTAGCTTTGAGAGAACAGGAAAAGTGACATGTTGTAAATATTCTATCGGCGGCGCGCCCAACCCAGCCGTACCTCCGATTATATCGAGTTCGATCTCTTTGCCTGCAAATATGCAAATCGGTATCAAAGTCTGCAAAAGCAACCCAATACTGCCGGCAGTTCCTATGTCAATTTTTTTCTGTGTCGGTACGCTAGTTTCTTTTGGAATAAACTCAATCTCCATTGATCCTAGCTCTAAATCTTTTATTTCCGCGCTGCAAAACTCTGCTGCAATCTTTATACCAGTTAGATGCTGTGCCATCAATCCAGGCTTTGGTCTACCTTTTCGAATATTAAAGATTCTTATCGGTTTAAGCGTTAGCGCAGATAAGGCTACAGCTGTTCTAACAACTTGTCCGTATCCGATAGAACCATCTATTTCGATAAGTTCCAATATGCTCATAGAAAGAGTTATGTTTTCGATTTTTATATTTTAAATTTAATTTATAGATTACAGTGATAAGAATGAACGAGCGAATGGGTGAACCACGTTACTTGATAGTTACTGGTGCTGTAATCGAAAAAGATGGGAAGATTCTTCTCGTACGAGAGAAAAAGCAACGAGCATACGGATTATGGAATTTTCCTGCTGGGCGTCTGGGCAAAGGCGAAAATCCTGTAGATGCTGCAAAGCGAGAGGCAAAAGAAGAAACGGGATATGATATAGAAATAAATGGGCTTCTTGGTATTTACGTTGGTGGTTCTACCCACACCGTAAATCTAACACTAATTAAGATTGTTTTTAGGGCTTCTGTTATTGGAGGGGAGCTGAACTTTCCTAAAGATGAAATCTTAGAAGCAAAATGGTTTGAGCCGTCCGAAGCTCTCGCTATGGAAGATTCCAAGCTGAGAGGTATTAGAAGGGAGTTAGAAGATTTTGTAGAAGGTAAAAATTATTCTATTGATACTATCAGAGATGTTAATAAAATTAAATAATGATTCTTTACTCCAAAAGGAGAAATAAAAAGTAAATTTATATTTTCAACCCAAAAAATTCAATCGCATTCTTTGTCGTGGCCGCATCAATTTCTTCAAAGCTCGTCTTTTTTATTTCCGCGATTTTTTCTGCCACAGCACGCACAGCAGTTGGGTCATTTCTCTGTCCCGCTTTGCCTGCGCCAGTCGGGTGTAGCCATGGCGAATCTGTTTCAAGCATCAACTGTCCAATCGGTGTGTCACGCACAATCTTTTTGTAATTTTTACTTCGCAGAACGATTGCATTAGTTGAGATGTACCAACCATTATCCAGCGCACGTTTTAGCAACGGACGTGAGCCGAACATATGCAACTGCACGCGTTGTGCAGCCTCCTGCTCCAAAATTTCGATAGCGTGTTCAAATGCATTTTCTGATTCTTTATCTGAACCATTACGAATGTGAGCAATCACTGGCAGATTGAGCTGTTTTGCAAATCGGATAAACCTTACAAACATCTCTTGCTGCCTCGACCGCCATTCTTTTTCCTGTATAAAATCATAATCTAATCCAGTCTCGCCAATTCCTACAAGTTTGTCCTTGTTTTCCTTAAGTGTGTGCATTACCTGTCCAATCTCTTCTTCTGTGAATCGCTTTGCATATTGCGGATGTATGCCTGCAGTTGCAAAAATAAAATTCGGGTGTTGTTGCACTAGGTCAAAAGTCAGTGCGTAATCTTTTGGGTCCGGTGCGCATGTTACTACAGCTTGGAGTTCACGCTTGCATTTTTCAATTACTTCCTGGCGGTCGCTGCTGTAGTCGCGTTGTTCCAAGTGGCAATGGGTGTCTATCATTTGAGTCGCCCTAAAAATTATTGCAGTTTGAGCTAAAAAGCTTTAAAAAAGAATTTATCAATCAAAATCGAAATTAAATTTATGGATATAAATGTTTTCACTGCTCTCTCAACATTTTCTTTTGTAAATGGTATCTCCGATAACATCCTATACCAGCTTTTCATATTCATAATATCGGTTATTATCATTGCTAAAGCAAGCCACATAGTAATAAAAAATTCGGTAAAACTTGCGAGGATAACAAAACTCGGTGAGCTTGTAATCGGATTTGTCATACTCTCGGTGGCTACAAGTTTGCCAGAACTTGCTGTATCTTTTTCGGCAATAACATCTGGTAATGTCGGCATATCTATAGGGAATTTGTTAGGCTCGAATATAGCAAATCTAGGTCTTGTAATTGCCATACCTGCTATAATGACACCTATTGTAATAGGGCGCGGCACGTTCAGGAAGCTACCGTCATTGCTGTTTTTTTGTTCGATAATACCTCTTCTGCTTTTAACAATGTCTGAAATGAGCAGTCTTATAGGCGGAATGCTGATATTGGCTTTCATATTTTTTGTATTTTATTCTATGAAGAAAAAAATAAGCTTGAGGATTATCCGTGAAGAGCCAAAAGATATACTCAAAAAGTTATTAATGCCGTTTGAGTTCTATAAAGCATGCTTCCTCTTGTGCATCGGGTTGCTGATATTGTTAATATCCTCTAGTTTTGTGGTCTCGTCTGCGTCCAACATATCATCAATGGTAGGTATTGCTGAGTCAGTGATAGGTGCGACCGTAATAGCCATAGGCACTTCGCTTCCCGAGCTTTCTGTAGCGCTCACAGCAATAAAAACAAGGCATCATAAAATGGCAATAGGGAACACAATCGGCTCGTGCCTGACAAACATAACTCTTATTCTTGGTATTGTCTTGATCTTCTCGCCGGTAGCAATAAACATAAGAATATTTTCAACCCTCTTGCTCTTTGTAATAGGGATAACTATGGTTGCTTGGTACTTTTTCACAACCGGACGTAAGCTTGACAGAACGGAAGGAGTGATCCTGCTCTTCATCTATATAGTATTCCTTATTTCAACATTTGGAGTGCAGATAACGATAATCTAGCGGGCAAATGACAGTTTCAGACTATCTCCAGTCTATGCCAATGATACTGTTAAAAAGACGGAAAAATAACTCATAAAGTTTTCCAGGTCTTGCTTGATAAACAAAAATTATTGTTTCAACGTCTTTCTTGACTTTTTCACTTCTCTGAGATTCTTCTTCAAGAGTTTCAGACATAGTCCTTAAACCGCTAGCATGTAAAGCGTCTGTCACTTCTCCCATTTGCCATTCCTTCTTTTTAATCTCCATAAAAGCAGCAGCTCTTTTCTTTGAATCTAATCCGATAAAGTCTTGTATAGTATAAATCCTTTTTTCTTTATCTCCAGATTCTTCTTTAACTTCGATAGGATTTCTAAGGTATAACCCCCATTTTCTGACAAGTCTCCAGTTATAAAGCTGATTTAGAACTAAAAATGTTTCCATGCCCATCCCAAAATATCTATCCCATCCCATATGTTTTGTAATTTCTTCTATTGTAGAAAATGGGTGGGTCTCCACATATTCGAATATTCTTTTCCTTTCCCAACGATGTTGATTAGAAGGTGGCATAAAATTCTAAATTATAATTTGTAAATTATCTTTAAATGTCCATATGAATTTTTTCCCAATTTATAAGTTTTTAAAAAATCATAGACCATCCTATCTGATTTAGATTGTTTCAATATGGCAAGAGTACGCATGGATTCTAAACGCATGCAGTACCGTCAAAGCATTTACCTTCTGGACATTCGCAGATTTCCACTTCATGACTATGTTGTGGAGCGCAACCACAAGCTCCGACCAGACAGATATTTGGGAAATTGCCTGCTGACTTGCAACACGCCGACATTCTGACAGCACCGCCTGAATTTATGCAAGCCTGTTCCTTTCCTGATGCTTCTGACGTTGGAGTATTTTTAATGTTCGCGACTGTGAAAGCTATGGCCACGAACAACAAAGCTGCGATAAATACCTTTTTCATAGTTAAGATATAGTAAAAAGGAGTTAAAAAATCAATTTATCCTATCTGATTCGGATTATTTAGATTTTTCTCTTCCCAATATTTCACAACCAAATTTGGGTAGCACACAAAAGACATATATTTATATATCAGTGCTACCCATAATAATTTTATGGCGTATACACTGGTTAAAATTAGAAATAAAAAGAAATATTATTATCTTATAAAAAATATTAGAATAAACAATAAATGGAAAAAATTCACAGTTTATTTGGGTTCTAATTTAAATAAAAAACAGCTAATAGATAAGAAGAAAAAATATTCTAAGATATTGGAACAAAGATCTAAAGAGTATCTCAAAAGAATAGATATTTTACGAAATCTTATTTCCGATAAAGATTTAAAATTTTTAGAATTAGCCAAACAAAAATATAAAAAATTTTCTAAGCAGAGTATAGCTACCAGAGAAAAATATTACGAATGGTTTGTGACAACTTTTACTTACAACTCTAATGCTATAGAGGGCTCAACAATAACATTAGAAGAAACTTCTATGATTTTATTTGAAAAAATAACTCCATCAAATAGAACTTTGAGAGAAGTGAGAGAAGTAGAAAATCATAAAAAAGCTTTTGATTATATGTTAACATATAAAGGCGATATAAATAAGAAATTTGTATTGAGACTTCATAGAATTCTTACAATAGATATACTGCAAAAAGAAGAATCTGGTAAATTTAGAAAAGTTCAAGTTTTCATAAGAGGTGAAAAACAAATGCCTCCAAAACCAAAATTAATTTCTCTTGAACTTAATAAACTTATGAAATGGTATAATAAAAATAAGAAAAAATACCATCCTGTTATTGTAGCGTCCTATTTTCATACTGCTTTTGAAGGAGTACATCCATTTGTAGATTTTAACGGAAGGACAGGACGTTTATTACTCAATTTTATTTTATTAAAAAACAGATTTCCAGCGATAGATATACGAACCAAAGAGAAAATACAATATTATAGAGCTATAAAACGTGCGATTAAAGAAGGGAATTTAAAACCATTTGTAAATTTGGTTATTAAATACATTAAAGAGATGGTTGATAAATTTTAGAATCGATTAAATTATTCTTTCTATTCTTTCTTTTCTTTCTCTAAAACCACAGCGCTTACTACAGCATGCTGGGAAGGCCTGCTGGTAACGCGCGCCAAGCCAAGCTCGGTTTCTATTGTTGTGCCTTTTGTTATTATTCCACGTCGTATGAAATGCGGGTTTGCTGGATTCTTAATAACGTCTATTATTTTCACTTTCTGGGTTTTCTTCGTTGCCGGATCGTAGACATTGGCAGTTTGCGCAGCAAGAGCTCTTAATTTCCTGCCCCCGCCTTTTGTTCGCACAAGACTCTTACGTTCCTTTCCTAGCTTTGTCATCAAAGGATTGCTGCCTCGTTCAAACTTCCTCTTTCTTCTATACAAATTTATTTTTCCACCAGTTTTCTTCTTTCCGCGCTCACCGTGCCATATCGGCATATTTCTCAACCTCTCTCAAAAAACTTTACTAAAAGTTTAACGGAATTTGAATATAAATACTTTTAAGTTCGAATAAACAAAAGTAAATAAAATAAAGGAAACAGAAATAGAACTAAATAAATCCAAAAATAAAATTAAATAAAACTAAAAACGGAAACAATTCAAGGATGATTCAAGGTGAATAATAAAATGACAGAAAGGCCAATAGATGCACTCGATAGAGCCAAAGGAAAAAAGATATTTGCAAAGTTAAAAAACGGTGACGAAATAACAGGCGTACTAAGAGCGCTTGATTTGCATTTGAACCTTTGGATTGATGAAGCAGAAATTCAGAAGGACGGCAACAAAGTGCGCTTGGGCACTGTTCTCGTACGCGGCGACACTATTGTTTATGCTTCTCCTGTGCAAGTTTAATCCCATAATTGCATAAATAAACATTTCGGATTTTTAAAGATTTCTTTATTATACAAAAATAATATAATCTAAAATAAAATAAAAGTAACAATAAAAGTAAAAATAAAAGTAACGAGCGTGGTAAAATGACAAAAGGAACACCAGCATTCGGAAGGAAAATAGGCGTTAAACATATCAGATGCAGGCGCTGCGGACGCGTTGCTTTCCATGTGAAGAAAAGCAAATGCGCAGCGTGCGGTTTTGGTAAAACGAGAAAGATCCGAAAGTTCAATTGGCAGATGAAGAACTACCGCAGGCTCAGAAAACAGCAAAAAGTAAGACCAAAAACCGGCAAAATTAGAAAAGATAAAAAGAAGAAAAAATGAATTTTTTTATGGGCTCAGGGAAAAGGGGCTCGTAGCTCAGCATGGTAGAGCAGCTGGCTTTTAGCATTAAGCGAAAAAGCGCTGATTCCAATATGACGAAACGGAAGAAACCAGTTGGTCGAGGGTTCGAATCCCTCCGAGCCCATTAATTCCTTAAGTTTAGAAGCAACTGAATTCTTTCGTACCAAGTTCATCGTTTGCTTCGGTTGTGCATTTTATTGTGTTGCTCTCTACATAATAGTACTTTAAGTTCGGATTGTATATTTTCTGCGCACAGCATATGCTTTTCGCCGAGTTCGCACTTAGGGAATCATATTCTTCCTGGGCTGCAGCTAGTTTGCTTTCCAGCTCATTTACTTCACTCATCAATTTGTCTACCTGGGCCATCCAATTACTAATATCGAACTCGCATGATGTTAAATCGGATCGCAATCTCTCAATCTGGTTTTTGTATTCTGAGATTTCTTCTTCCAGCTCGAGCTTATTCAAATCACAAACAACCAATTTATCCTGTGTCCCATTGGCAAACTCAGACAACATCTCCAAATTGCTTTTGCAAATATCAAGTTCGGCTGATAACTGGGCTGATACTTGAATACAATCTTTGGTTGTAATGTTCGACGATGCTGTAGAAAGAATATAAGTTGCATATCCACTAACTGAGCCTACAACTACAGCAAGTGCCGCAATAGCTATAATAACTGATAGATATTTTTTGAAAAACCATCTAAAACTAGTCTGAGGAATCCAATAACCCATAATAAATTATTTGTCTTTATAAAAATTAAAATAGATGGATATTATAAAATAAATGATGGATATTATAATAATCCCCGAAACCATAGAAATTTATAGAAATAACAGATGATTACAACATGGCTGAAAAATCAAAGCAACCAAGTCAGACAGAAGCCAAAGAGGGTAAAGAGACTAAAAAAGAAACTGCCGAGGATAGGGTGGAGAAAAAAGTACGATCTAGGCTCTCGCCTTATGAATGGAGACTTTTGAGGGAGCGGTTGGGCATAAAGAAGAAATTGACAGCGTTCCAACGTGAATTTCGCAGGCGACTTGCAACTTTTATTACAGGAGCATTTGCATTCGTTGCTGCTTTGCTTTGGAGAGACGCAATAAAGTCGTTTTTAGAAAAATATCAAAGTCTAATAGAAGAGTCGTTGCCAATAAAAGAAGTTTGGGTTACCGAAGTGTTTACTGCTTTTGTTGTCTCAGCCATAGCAATAGTGGTGATAATTCTAGTAACAAAATCATTAAAAGTAAACGAAAAATAATAAAACATAACATTTAATACATTATACAAAAGAAGATATAGTGAACGTTGCAAACTTAAGGGGCCCAAGGGCCCATAACAACTAACGTTGTGGGTATAGCTCAGCATGGTAGAGCAGCTGGCTCTTAACCAGTTGGTCGTGGGTTCGAAAGCAATATATTATATCGCCGAAATTCCCACTGGGCCCACTTTATACACATAAAAATTTAAGTTTCTTTACAGAGAGATTATTTACAGAAAGATCATTTAGAGAGAGGCTATTTACAAAAAGATAATCCAGTGGTATAATGACGGACGATTTTTTTCCAGAACCTTTCAAAATAAAGATGGTTGAACGGATTAAATTAAAACCAAAAAAAGAAAGGGAAAGGTTGATCAAAGAAGCTGGCTACAATGTTTTCATGCTGAAGATAGAGGATATTTTCATTGACCTATTGACAGACAGTGGGACATCTGCAATGAGCGATAATCAATGGTCTGGGATGTTCAAAACAAAACAGGCTTATGCAGGCAGTGACAGTTACTACAGCTTAGAAGCTGCTATGAAAGATGTGTTTGGTTTTAAGCACTTTGTTCCTGTGCATCAAGGACGGGCCGCTGAAAACATACTATTTTCAACAATTATAACAAAAGGCGACTATGTTCCGAATAACATGCATTTTGACACAACTGAAGCCAATATCACGCGCAATGGCGGAATTCCTGTTAATCTCATTATCGAAGACGCTTATGACACAGCAAAGATCCTGCTGTTCAAAGGGAATATGGACATACAAAAATTAGAAAAATTCATAGAAGAAAAGACGCCAGATAAGATCCCGCTAATCATGGTCACTATCACGAACAACGGTGGTGGCGGGCAACCAGTGTCGATGGAGAACATAAGGCAGATCAGCAATATCGCAAAAAAACATAATATCCCGTTCTTTATAGATGCATGCAGATTCGCGGAGAATTGTTACTTTATCCAGCAAAGAGAAGAAGGGTACAAAAATAAAACAATAAAACAAATAGCAAAAGAGCTTTTTTCATACGCGGATGGCTGCACGTTCAGCGGCAAAAAAGAAGCTCTGGTGAACATAGGCGGGATGTTATGCACGAATGACGAGAAGCTTCATACAAAGTTAAAAAACTTGCTGATAATCATAGAAGGTTTCCCGACTTACGGCGGAATGGCATGCAGAGACCTTGAAGCAATGGCAAGAGGAATCTATGAAGCGATCGATGATGATTACCAAAAATACAGGCATGCTCAAATGAAATTCTTGGCTGATCTTCTAAGAAAAGGCGGAGTGCCGATAGTTGAACCAACTGGCGGACACGCGGTTTATGTTGATGCAAGGAAATTCCTGCCACATATACCGATTGAAAATTTTGCTGCTCAGGCATTACTAGCTCAACTGTTCATAGAATCAGGAGTGAGAGGAGCTGAACTTGGCTGCTCATGCTTCGGAAAAACAGACCCAAAAACCGGAAAGTTCATTCCTCCGAGACTGGATCTGCTGCGATTGACAATACCCCGGAGAGTTTACACAAACAATCATATGAAGCATGTTGCAAATGGCCTTATAGAATTATACAAGAAGCGAAAAGAAATAAAAGGTCTAAAAAGAACTTATGCACCAAAACTCCTCGGTCACTTTACTGCAAAATTTGAACCGATAAAATAAATCTATTTTAATTCTGTTTGCTAATTTTAGAGTAGTGAATATCTTGAAGAGTTTAAAGAAACTGACAAAGGCAGAAGGATTACAAATACATGAAGGTAAAAGGAGAAGTTTAGTTAAAGCAGTAACTTGGCGTGTGATAGCAACATTAACAACAATGGTTCTTGTTTTCATAGCCACAGGGGAACTGACTGTAACATTGGGCGTCGGTGTGCTGGATGTTGTCACAAAATTAATCTTCTATTTCGGCCATGAAAGAATGTGGAACCTGATCACTTGGGGAAAATATAAAAAGAATTAGATGGATTTAAAATCTATTTTTCGTCTTCTTTATCAAATTCTCTTACTAGTTCTAACAAGAGTTTATAAACTTCTTCAGGAGACTTGCCACTTCTTTGAACAAGAGATTTACCAATTGTATCAAATATATGACCTGCGAATTCTTCTTTAGTTTTTATTTTTGAGGAATCTACCATACTTTCGCCTTTTTGTGTTAGTTCATAATATTTTCCTGATGAAGGGATATAATCTCTCTCAATGCCATTTTTGTCAAAACCGCCAACAAGACCAAGCATCTGTAATTTTGTTAAATGATAGTGGATGCTCTTTCTAGATCGAAGGAAATGAGGTATAGGCTCTAATAGTTTGTGTTTGAGATTTTCAGGTAATCTATTTTCTATTTCATGCCCTTGAAGATAACCTTTTTCTTTTGATAATATTCTTAATATCGAAAAATGTAGTCTAATGGTTTCTTTATCAAGATATTTCATTTTTTGACACCATTTTCTGTTACGATGGGCTCGCAACACCTTCAACTTTATCTATAATCCAAGAAACTCTACGTTTGTCTCCGACTTTTAAGCCTAGTTTTTTATGGAGCTCCTTCAAGATTTCTTCTGAAGCCTTGCGCTCACAATATGCTCTCCTTTTGTTACAGCCTGTAGGACCTAACTCACAAATATCATCTATACTGGCTACAACTTCTAAATGCGCTTCTCTATTTCCTAACAATTCATCATAATATTTAATTAAAGAACTGATGAACTCTTTGCTATATTCTTTAGGCACACCCTCGATATTATGGAGATCTATTTCAAATTGCTCTACGTCGCCTATACTACCTATTACATAGGATTCTATACTTTTTCCATCCGAACGTCTAGCTGAAATTAAACAGCACAAGAGATTGAGATGATGTGGCCTCAGCCTGTAAATCTTGCTAGTCATAATCAAACACTAAAACTATAAAGTAACAGTAAAAATTTAAACCCATTCCTCTTGAAAACTCACAAATCAACCCAAAACAGATAGATTTAAAAGTTTAATCTCTGTTCTTATTCTCATGAAAATGGCTAACTTAATAGAGCAACTGAAAGAAGTAGGCTATTATGCTTCGTATTTTATACCAGGGGTAGGCGTAATTAGAGCATACAAAGCTAGTCGACAAGTTTCGGAATTGACTGAAGGCATAATGTTGGATCAGATTCCTTATGATATTGGAAGTAAAGGTAGATTAGATTCTTTAACAACTCTAAGGAAATATGGTGGTGAAGTTGCTTTATCTACAGAAGCGCTTAGAGGTTATGGATTATTAACTTGGTACGTATTGAGATCTATGCCAGAACCATTCAACTATATAGGAGACGCCATCGGTATATTAACCAATATACTTACACCCATTTCTCAGATATGGCTCAGTCGGAGATCGAGGGTGTATGTGTCAAAAATAGAAAATAATAAAGCAGATTGAATCATATAGATTTTTGTTCTTGGAAAATAAATATTATAACTGAGAAAGGTGATGAAAATTAAATTAAGTTTTGTCGTGAGTGTGATAATAGTTGTTTTAATAGTTGGTACTGCAACACTCTTTCTATATCCAGCAGTTGGCCAAGGAACTTTAGTTCTGAAAATTACAGATAAAGTTGATTTAACAAATGTAAGTTCTATTGACATTACCATAGATAAGGTCGAGGTGTATAAAGCTGTAATTGGTGAGATAGTAAACGAGACGAACGAAACCATAGAAACGAATGAAACAACAACAGCAGGCTGGGAAACTGTGGTCAATGAGAGCAAGTCCTTTGATTTGATAGAAATAACTGGTGTTGAGGAATTTCTTGGAGAGAAAACATTAACAGCTGGAAGGTATACTCAAATAAGATTAGAGATCAGTGATGCTAAGATAACTATTGAAGATATACAGCATGATTTGAAGATACCGAGTAAGAAAATCAAATTAATCCATCCCTTTACCATAGAAGCAAACAAGACAACAACATTGGTATTGGATTTTGACGCATCGGAATCTGTAGTGAAAGCTGGGCCACAATACATTCTAAAACCAGTTATCAAAATCATAGAGAAGTGATTTTTTTATCTTTCAATCAACTCAAATCGGATAGATTTTTGTTCTGAGGAGAGCTTAAGCTTTAAACCATCTATGATAAAAATGAAAAGAAACATTAAGAAAAGTTAAAAGTAACAGAAATAAAATTTTTGAACTATAGTTTAAAAAGTGAGCCAGCCGCCGTCAACAAAGATTGTTTCGCCTGTTATATAATTGGATTCGTCCGATGCTAAGAAAGCAGCAACATTCGCTATTTCTTCTGGCTGTCCGAGCCTGCCGAGCGGAATGCGCGCAAGAATCTGTTTAAGATATTTCGGATCGTCTTCGAGTTGCTTTGTCATATCTGTCTGGATCGCGCCTGGGCCGATAGAGGTAACGTTTATCCTGTGCGGTGCGAGCTCCAGTGCCATTTGTTTTGTCAGCTCTATGACGCCAGCCTTTGCAGCACAGTAATGTGGAAGGTTATGAAATCCTATAAAGCCTGCGATCGATGATATGTTTATTATTTTTCCGCCATTGCCTTGCTTAATCATTTGTTTAGCAGCTGCCTGTGAGCATAGAAAAACACCTTTCAAATCAACATCCATCAGAGCATCCCACTGTTCCTCTTTCAAATCCAAAAAATTCGCATAGGTAATCGTGCCAGCATTATTCACAAATATATCCAAACTGCCAAATCCTTTCACAGCCGCATCAACAAGTTTTTTTGCAGTTTCAGCTTTGCTTACATCGCCTTCCACAGCAACAGCCTTTCCACCAGCTTTTACAATCTCATCAACAACCTTTTGCGCGCTTTCTTTCTTCCTGCTATTCACAACAACAGCCGCGCCTTCTTTTGCAAGCTTGATTGCTATTGCTTTTCCGATACCGCGTGAGGAGCCTGTGACAACTGCAACCTTATCCTTTAGTCTCATATAATTTAATTTGTAGTTTAGTAACATAAAACTTCTATAAATCAAAAATATGCATAAATCAAAGCAACCATTCCTACAATCCAACAATAATACGCGAAGAAATAGAATTTTCCTTTATTCAAGATGCCCCACAGAAATTTAAGCGAGAGGTATCCAACAACCGCAGCAATAACCGCGCCTGCAACCATTTCAAAGCCAATCGCAGCTAAATTCAAATTCACAGTTGCTCTGTACAGCTCAAACACGCTCGCCCCGATTATGGCAGGAATTGCAAGTAGAAATGAAAAAACGAATGCTTGTTGTCTGTTGATCTTCCTAAAAAGCGCTGAGGAAATTGTAATTCCGCTTCTTGAAATTCCCGGTAGCAGAGAAAATGCTTGTACGATGCCGACGAAGAAAGCATTTTTAGAATTTAATCTTTTTTCAACCCTGCCTCGAAAAATTTTTGTAAAATATAAAATAGAACCTGTGATTATCAAAGCCGAACCGACTGCAACAAGGCTATTGAAAAGAGGCGTAATAAGATCGTAAAGAAAGAATCCTGCTAAAGCTATTGGTATGCTGCCAATCAAAATAAACAAACCGAGCTTCCCATCGCCAGATTTAAAATCCAGCCGTACTATTGCCTGTAATATTTTCAAAATATCTTTCCAGAAAAATGCAAATAGAGCAAACAGCGTACCAGCGTGCAGCATAATATCAAAGAACAATGGCACTTGCATCCCAAACGCCTGCTGAGCAATGACCAGATGGCCTGAACTGGAAATCGGAAGCCATTCTGTCAGTCCTTGCACAATGCCTAGAAAAACTGCTTCGAATAAATTTACCACATCTACCACATTTACTATATCCGCCACATTCATATCGTTATACTTAATTTAACTTACTTATTATTAAAAAAATAAATGAATAATTATGACTGAGAATAATCCCGGAAGCAAAACTGGGAGCAAACCAAAAACAATGATAAACAGAATAACAATGCAGGGATTCAAAAGCTTCAACAGGCGCGTGAGTGTGCCGTTGCTTATGGGCTTCAACATATTTTGCGGTCCGAACGGCGTCGGTAAATCGAATGTCGTCGATGCCATTTGTTTCGTGCTTGGCCGGACAAGTGCAAAGAGCATGCGTGCTGGCAGGCTTCATGAGATGATTTTCCATGGCGGAGACGGAAAGGCTGCAGCCAAGCAGGCCGTTGTTACGCTTTATTTGGACAACAGCAGTGGTGCTTTCAAATTTGATGATGACGAAGTCTCTGTGACACGCAAAGTGAACAAAAAGGGCGTCTCTGTTTACAAACTCAACGGCCGCACGACAACGAGGCAGAAGGTGCTCGAGTTTCTTTCGAGTGCGCGGATATATCCAGACGGCCATAACATCGTGATGCAAGGCGATATAACGCAGATCATCGAGATGAACCCGATAGAGCGACGCGGGATGATAGATGAGATATCTGGCATAGCAGAATACAATGATAAAAAAGCAAAAGCTAACCGGGATCTGGAAAAAGTTGACCAAAGACTGCGCGAAGCAGAGATAGTTATAAGTGAAAGATATGAACGTTTCAGGCGGCTTGAGCAGGAGCGCAATGCTGCGATAAAATACCAAAACCTGCAAAAACAGTTGGCATTGTTGCGTGCGTCATTGGCACATAAAAAAGTAGAAACATTGGAAAATAAAATCAGGAAAACAGATGAAGACATAGAACGCAAGCAAATGCAAAGCGAACGGGTGGATTCGACAATAGAAAAGCTGGAAGCTGACATAGATGAGCGCGAAGAAAATATGCGTGACATAGCCGACAAGCTTATCGAGATGTCAAAACGTGTGGGTGAGGAAAAGAAAGTCTCCGAGCTTCGCTCAAGGATGCTGATCGTGAAGAGCCAGATAGATTCGAACATGCGCGAGATCGAAAGGCTCACAGCGCTTACAGACAAGCTTGAGGCCCTTGAATCAAGAAAAATAGAGCTCACAGGCAGGATGCCGCGAGCTGTTAAGGCTATTCTCAAGCTCAAATTGCGGGGCGTTCATGGTGTTGTACGCGATCTTATCAGCGTGCCGGAAAAGTACTCTGTTGCTATCGAAATCACAGCAGGCAGGCATTTGAACGATATTGTTGTTGAAAGCGATGATATAGCCAGCTACTGTATAGATTATTTGAAAAGGGAAAAGATCGGACGTGCTACTTTTTTGCCGCTCAATAAAATCCGGTCAGGCCTGTTCAAAAACACAAACCTGCTTCACAGGCCAGGCGTTGTAGGAGTTGCTTCCAAACTTATAAAATATAATACAAAGTTCATGCGGGCAATAGAATTTGTTTTCGGTCGTACGCTTGTTGTCGAGAATTTGGATGCAGCACGAGCAATCGGCATAGGCTCAGCACGTATGGTGACATTGGATGGCGATCTGGTCGAGCGCTCAGGTGCAATGATAGGTGGCCATTTCATACGAACGCATCTGAAAACAATCACCACATCAGCTGCAGAGGAAATCGAAAGATACGGCAAGCATAGAAAAAAGCTTGAAGAGGAAATCGAAACTCTGCGGGCAGGGCTTGAGGGCATGGAAAAAGAACTGGGAAAATATGCAAAATCCGAATCGATTGGAGAAGCTGTGAATCTTGAAAAGCTTCGCATAAGCTCGGAGCGCGAAATGGATGAGCTTCGTACAAAACGCAAACGAACGTATGAACGTAAAGTGCGACTGCAGACCGATTTGAACAAATTGAACATAGAAAAAGCAAAAGCAGAAGCCGAGCTGCAAAACGCGAAAATAGAAATCAGCCAATACGGTGAGCTGGAGTATATAGACGATACTGTGCCAGGTTTGCAAAAGTTCATACGAAAAGCCGCAGACGAGCTTCAATCAATCGGCCTAGTAAATATGAAAGCAATTGAAGAATATGAGCTCTTCCGCTCGCACTTCGATGAATACAAAAAGAAATATGAAAAAATCCTAGAAGAGAAGAAAGCTGTAATAGATATGATGGAAGAGATAGAGGGCAAAAGAATGGAAGTTTTCTACAACTGCTTGAAAATAGTCAGCCAGCATTTTAGCAACACCTTTACCAAAATGACAAACGGTACAGCCTCCTTGCAGCTTGAAGATCAATCAAATCTTGAAAGCGGTCTCTTAATCCAAGCAAACCCAGGAGGCAAACGCATGCTGAATATAGATTCGATGTCCGGCGGAGAGAAAACCATAACAGCACTTGCATTTATTTTCGCAATCCAAAAATACAAGCCTGCTCCATTCTACATACTCGACGAGGTAGACGCGGCGCTGGACAAGGAAAACAGCCAGAAAATGGCAGAACTCATAAAAGCACTGTCCACAAACGAGCAATTCGTAATGATCACGCATAATGACCAGACAATAAAATACGGCGACCGAGTGTATGGAATGACAATGGAGCGTGGTGAATCAAAGATATTGGGCGTTGAGCTGCCGAAAAGTTAGACTGCTGAAAGGTTAGACTATGGTGAATTAAAAATGGTGGAAGAGGACAATCTTTTGAAAATGATACTCGAAAAGGAAAGTTGGGAAGAAATAATCTATCAAATCGTCAGTCTTGAACAGATAGATCCGTGGGATGTAGACCTTATCAAGCTAACAGAAGGTTTCTTACGCTTCATCCGACCAGCCGAGCAGCTCGACTTTCGCATACCTGCAAAGATTGTTTTTGTAGCAGCAATCCTTCTCCGGCTAAAATCCGATTATCTATCAATCTTCGAAGAACGCTCTGCAGTTGAGGAGGTGCTAGAGCGGGAAAAACCGTTTGTTGATCTGGGTATTGACCCAAATCTAGTAAAGCTTGGTCTGCCAATGAAGCGCGTGCCAAAGCGTCAAGTCACGCTAGACGAGCTCATAGTCGCATTGAAGAAAGCTGTGACAGTACGCGAGAGGAAAGTTGAAAGAAAGCACCGCATACGTGCACGGCTGCGTGCAGAACTCAAAGCAGAAGAAGATATAACAAAACGAATAGAAAAAGTCATGGCTGATATAGAACACCGCATGCAAGCAGCACGCTCGGACAAACTGAAATTCAGGGATCTCGTAGAAAAATGGGAACGTGAAGAAGTCTTGAATCACTTCATCCCAATTCTACACCTCGAAAAAAACCAAAAAATATCCACAGAACAAGAAGAATTTTTCAAAGAGATATATATCAGCAGGAGGAATTTCCCTGAAAAATACATTTAAAGTACAAATTTTATAAATTAACTATGAGATTTAAGGAGTTTTCTAAAAAATATTGGTTTATATTCGTTATCATAATCGTGATGATTATCGCAATATTTTTATTTTTACCAACTCAGATGTATAATTGCAACCAGGATTTTGATTGCAAAAGAGTTGAATTATGCGAGTGTAAATGCATTAATAAAAATCTCGAATGGTTTTATCAATTAACTACTCAACCTTGTTTATATGGTCTTTGCTATGGAGATTGTGTTTGCCAAAATAATAAATGTACTTTAACTAATTATCCTTAATTTTGGTTTTAGGTAATTCCTCTTGGTTGTATAGTTTATTCAAGGAAATATTCATATGTTTGAGCATCGAAAGTCTTAAAATGTATTGAACTAAACTAATATTAGGTGGTATAAAAATGGTTAAGGTAAAAAAGAGGAATGGAAGAATAGAAGATTTCATGGAATCAAAAATCACAACAGGTTGTCAAAAGGCAGGTGCAACTGCTGAAGAGGCTGCACAAGTAGTAAAGGATGTTTCTATGAGCATTGTAAATATGGCCATAGTTCCGGCTGAACAGTTATCACAAATGGTAGTAACATCACTTAGGAAAGTCAATAATGCCGCTGCAGATGCATTCGTTAAATTCAGAGATGAAAAATTGAAAACCAAAAAATCAGAATAATATCAAATAACTATTCTTCAAGGAGATCTACATATCAAGAAGAATCTCCACTTCGGACCAATCGGAAAGTTGTGAATAGTTGTCAACCTTACAATTTTAAAATGTATTACTTGTCTTTCGGCTAAACGATATTTTTATAGAATATAAAATTCTCAGTGCCCATTCCAACATGATACAGAATGATAAAAATTTGAATATTTCCCAACCCATAGAAGACGTAGTAGCCAATCGCCCCATTAATAAATCCCAAGAAAAGAAATTGGGATCGATTAGGAATATAGCCAATAGAGCGAAGGGAACAAGCTTTGCCAAATCTCGTGATAAATCTTCATTTAAATAGGAAATAATTCTAACCGCGGATACGAGGGTTATTGAAATGAGTATTATTTGTCTAACAGGAACATCTTTTGTCATTACAAACATTAAGACAGAGAGAACTGCAAACCAGAAACCAACATAAAATGGAAAAGCTATACCATATTTTAAAATGTAGAGAAAAACACTTGCTGCTTTTTTTGTTCTGTTCCATTTCATCCCTGGAATTTCGTATTTGCTCAAATCCAATTTGAACAAGTCCCTTTTTGACAAAATTCTATAGAAAAACCAAATGAAAACTACGTAGAAAAAAATACCTATAGTAAAAATTAACAATTCCAAATAAGTCGTGGTTATCATATTATAAAATATAGAGAAGTAATTTGCAGATTGTAAAGTTTGGATAAAACCAGTAACATTAAATTCAAACATAATCTATTTAACGTGAGTTCTTTTAAATAAGTCTTTTAGAACGCCCGGAGTGGGATTTGAAGACACGAATATTCGTTCTAGAATGAATAAACTTTTATTTTATATATCCTTACATAATTCTGATTGAATTGAGTTGGTTAGACAGGATTTTTGGAAAAAAAGAAGAAGAAAGGTTTGAAGAAACAAAGATGTCGCTGAAAGAGGTAGAAGATTTTCTAGCGAACAAAATGAAAAAAGATTTTGAACCTTTTAAAAAGTCAGCTAAAAAAGAATATGGAAACTTACAGCTAGTTGCCGATACCATGCAAGATCAACTGAAAAGCCTTATACAGGCGCCTTATTCTGAAAGAACCTATCCCATACTTATAAGAAAATCTGTGGGAAGTAGAAAAAGTTTTGTCTATAAGATGAGGAGCTTGGTCAAACAGATACAAAAACCAATTGGAGAAGACATGACTTCTATTCTTAATTTCCATAATGAAACTGCTAAATCAATCAATATCACAAACACAAAAACACTGAGAGAATACGCATTTGTGAAAGAATTGTTCGAAAAGGAAGCAAAAAAAGTATTACAAAGCTTTCGCCAGATAGTTGAAATAGACAAGAAATTGGGAAATATAGTCAAAGAGTTCATAGAATCTAATGCACAACTGTTAAAGGTACAAGAGGTTGCTGCTGAAGTATTAAAATTAACAGAAGAACTGAAAAAGAAAAATGAAACGAACGGATTAGAAAAAATGCTGAAAGAAATAGGGAATAAAAATAAGAAAATTGAAGATGAGTTGAAAAAATTACTTGATAGCAATGAGTGGAAAACATTTTTGGGGATGCAAAGAATTAGGGAAGATATGAAAACAAGTCTGCAGAATAAAAAATCTGATTTTATACAATCTGTCACAAAAGTAGAAAAACCCTTGAAGAAATACAAATGGTCTGTTGAAAATAAAATTTTGGATGATTATGCACAACATTCGTTTGAATCTATTTTATCTGAAGATCCTAAGGGGGAAGTTTTCATGTCCGCCATCAAAGATATGAAAATAAAGATAATTGAAGGGAAGATGGATTTGAAGGATAGTGACAAATGTCTGGCTGTTATAGAAAGAATGATAGAAGACAATACCATAGGAAAAATCCTTGAGGAATATTTAAAGCTTTCAGAGGAATTGAGAAACCAAGAAGAAAAAATAGCATTACAAGAAGTTCCAAAAAGAAAGAGTAATTTAGAAACTGAGATGAGTAAATTAAAAAGAGAAATGGAAGAAATCAAAGCTGAGAAGGAAAGAGTTGAAGAGCGAAGAAAAAGAATGCAAACAGATAAAGAACAAAAATTAAAAGAATTGGAAAATTTGCTAAATGATGTTGCTGGTAAAAGAATTTTATTAGAAATAAACTAACTTATAATTTTGAAAAACAAAAATAATTATATGGAAACTTACAGTCCTGAAGAAGTTAAAAAAATCATAGGAATGTTGAGTTCAATCAATGCTAAAGTCAAAAAGACTAAAGGTGATGAACCCACCAAACTTGAAAAGCAGATAGGATATCTGAAGCAAAGGCTCAAGTTTTTCAACCCGACAAAGAAAATGCTCGGTTACATAATTAATCAAGCTGAACATAGCAAAGTAAAACTAGATCCAGTTCTTTTGGAAAAACTAAAAAACGAGTTTATCAAGAAAGGTTAGCACTCGAACTCTTTCTATCATTATTTGACAGTTCTATAGTTTTAAAAAATAAATCAAAGAAAAAAATCTTAAACTGGTAATCTAAAACATTTTTGATACAATCAGTATTTTCTATGTTTTGGATAACATTCTTTACAATAAACTGGTCTGTCTCCAGAAGGCTTGAAAGGAACTTCACACTCTTTTCCGCAATCTGCACAAGTTGCCTTATGCATCTCACGTGGTCCGCCAAACCCGCGTTCTTGGAATACCATATATTCACCTTTTTTGTTTTGAAATATACAAAGACTTACTAGGAGTAGAATCTGTTGTATACTGTAAAGTTTATTATGAAATGGGGTTTAAATACCTTCGTCTAACGCTTCAAACCAATTTTCTCCCTCCATTGACAATATCTTATTATACTATTTTTAAATATTAATTATTAAGCCAAATCAAATATAATCTATGGTTAAGAAAAAAATAAAACGGATTAAACAAATGAAACCGTGTATGCCAGATCATTTGCATTTCGCAAAGAAGAAGATGGTCTTCGGCTTCATGCTGTTCCTATTTGGTCTTATTATATATTTGGGATACAGTTGGGAAATCGCTTTCATGGTCATCGGAGCATTAATATTCTTGAAAGGATTGATGCACCTTAAGAAATAATAGCAACTATCGCAAATGGTCAGCTGATAAGAAATAGGAAGACCAAATACCCAGCAACGATCCCAGCAACACTCGAGATCATCATTATCAATATCCTCCTTTTAGTGAACAACCCTGGTCTACGTTCTGACAGCTTTGGCATTTTAGGTATTGAAAACTCTTCCGAATGTCCAGGCTCTTCTACTGGCAGTCCCTCTTTTACAGCAGGCTCATATGCAACAGGCTCTTTTCCATCAACAACTTTCTGTACATATTCTGAGATTTTCTCTTCTACGTCAACAGAACCATTTATCGGCTGTTCGATTTCTGGCCGTTGTTTGACTTCATGTTCCTTTTTGACTTCTTTCTTAACTTCTATCTCTTTCTCGACTTTTTCAGGTTCTTCTTGCACATGTTCTGCTGCTGGGCTTGGGGTTGGAGCTGCTATTGAGGGTGGAGTTGGGACTGTAATAGAGGCTGAAGTAGATTGCGATAAAACACTTTCTCCTTCACTGATTGTTTGCAGCTTCTTTTTTACCCATTCTCGGACTTGCTCATCCATAATTATCTCTAAAATTAATTTAGTTTGTGTGAAATAAAAATAAAGCATTTAAGAAAAGAAATTATCTGTTTTTTTCAAAACTTTTATCCAAATAAAAACAAATAATATTCTATTGGCGATTGAATGAATAAAAAAGCCCTTCTTGAAGCAGCGCTGTTCGTGTCCGATACGCCGTTAACAGTAGAGCGTTTGGCGAATATTGTAGGCATAGGCTCAGAAGAGCAGATCAGACAGCTGCTATCGCAAATCAGGGACGAGCTCAAAGCAGCAGATCGTGGCATAGTGCTCGAAGAAACGCCTGAAGGATTTGAACTGCGCATCAAGCAAGAATACAGAAACCAAGTTGCAAAGCTTGCGCCGTTTTCTGATCTATCTGAGGGCATGCTGCGTACGCTTGCGATTGTGGCAGCAAGGCAACCGATAAAGCAGTCTATAATCGTAAAGTACCAAGGAAATAAAGTATACGGTTATATAAGAGACCTAGAATCTAAGGGGCTCATTAAAGCCGAAAAGTTTGGTCGTACTAAGCTTGTTACTGTGACAAGTGGTT
Organism: Candidatus Aenigmatarchaeota archaeon; assembly: GCA_030615205.1. GTDB lineage: Archaea > Aenigmatarchaeota > Aenigmatarchaeia > CG10238-14 > SCSR01 > JAUWZS01. The sequence goes on from JAUWZS010000002.1 coordinate 149,816, forward strand.
TTGAAAATTATTTCGGTAAGAGCACTGATGAAATAAAACAAATGCTCAATTCTAAATCGGGAAAAGAAGCGAAAGAAGAAGTAAAAGAGAAAGCCAAATAAAAATATTAATACATAAAAATTGATTTTAAGGTATTAGAGAATAAGTTAGTGTTTGTGATGTTTATGGCGAAGCGACCGAGCTGGGATAGGTATTTTTTGGATTTGTGCGAAGCTGTTTCTAAACGTGCAACCTGCGATCGTGGCCGCTCGGGCTGTGTGATAGTAAAAGATAAGCGGATCCTAGCAACTGGTTATGTTGGTGCGCCGACTGGGTTACTGCATTGCGATGATGTGGGTCATGATATGCGAAAGGTCTTCGACGACGCAGGCGAAGTAACACAGCACTGCGTGCGCACGCTGCATGCAGAGCAGAATGCAATATTACAAGTGGCAAAGTTTGGCATATCCATCAATGGTGCAACGCTTTACTGCAAGCTGACGCCTTGTCGCATATGTGCAATGATGATAATAAACGCTGGGATCAAACGCGTGGTCTGCGAGAAGCGCTATCATGCAGATAAAGACACAGTCGAAGTGTTCAAGAAGGCTGGAGTAGAGCTAGTTGTAATTAATCAAGACGTAGAAGAATACGATAAGCAATAAAAATACGACAAGCAATAAAATTTACATTTCTAAAATTTACACTTCATGAGTGATCCGTTTCTTCTTAGGCGACAGGATCTTGGTTTTCCACAGGACTAGTAGCACTGTCACTATTATGATTCCTACAATTATGTATATGTACGTCTCTGTTGTCAGCTCTGGTAATTCAAGTGGAACTGTTGTAGTAGTTGTAGTTGGTCCGATTGTCGTTGTAGTTGTAGCTGGAACTGTAGTTGTTGTAACCGCCCCAACTATTTCTCCGCTTATTGCAAAGTAAGAAAAGCCTGGTGTAACTGCTTCGTAATATATATAATCGTCATCCTCGTCAATTTTAGTCGTGTTTAATTTATTCCATTTATCAGCAGCAAATCTGTTCAAAGCTATTGTAGCTGAGTCGATGTCATTATCGGTAATCCAAGGCTTCTCAACTTTAAATTTCATTGTCGCTGTTAAAATATCTTCATCCTCTATCTTTTCTTTTACAACGCTTATATAATGATATACCTTACCAGAGGCTTCTGCAATTTCAGTTGGTTTCGCATCAAGTTTTCTGATCGTTATATAAACTGAATTTACTTTATTTACAACCTGTATGTTTATTTCAGTAAAGTCCACTCCCTCTGTCTTTTCGATTGTCACCCTTGTTTTACTTGCTGCTGCTATTAATGGAATATATACCACAGCTTTGCCAGGCGTTGTTGATGCAACTGGGGAGGGCGGGCCCGGAGAATAAGGTTGCGTTGTAGTTGTAGTGGTTGTGGTAGGTGGAGATGTAATAGTTAACCAATAGGTTTGCGAATCACTGGTGAAATTTGCATCGCCCTCGAAAAAGCCAGTAATATTATACTTACCAGCTGTATATGAAAGAGTGATACTATTCTCTAGAGGCGAATTTCCAGAAGTGTTATAGGTAGAAGTGAAATTTGTAGATAAATTGACAAGCACTGTGTACGATGTTTTTATATCAACAGTTATATTTGCCACTCGGTTTTGTGTGTATGATTTGTTTCCTTCAGTTCCATTCAGAAATAGACTTACATTGGTAGTAGAGTTCACAGCCAAAGTCCAGTTGTGCGTCTGCGAGCTATTCCATATATCGTCAGTATTGTTTGCATACCATGTAAAATTGTAACTCTCCGCACGGCCGAGCTGATTCTGCGTGAAGTTAATCCACCACATTCCTGTTGTGTCGTTCTGAATTATAACACCCAACGTATTGTTAGTATAGTTAGTGTAAGTGTCAGTAGTTATTCTACCAAGCTGGAATGTAGTATTAGCGAAGACTATAACCTCAGTAGAATTGTAAATTCCTGACACATTGCTTATATTCATCTGGAATCCGTAGTTATTGTTCTGGTTGTACTCCGTGCCTGTCACATATGTAGAAGTGTTCGAATTGAACTGCGGAGTAGCGAATGCGGGTATCGGTACTATTGAAAACAAGAAAACCAATCCCAAAATCAATAGTAAAATCTTTTTCATCAATTCACCTTTTCCCAATCTTTTATTTCCTCTTTCCTTTCTTTGTCCTGTAAACCTTGCTACGGCCAATGCGGATGACTTTAACCTCACCCTCATGTCTCATCGCTTCTAAGTAACCACTAACAAAATCCCGTCTGAGCTTTAATCTTCTAGAAAGCTCGCTGAGAGACATGGGCTCCTTTTTAAGTGTAGAAATAATTCTACGTTTTATGTCTGTCGATGCATCGGACATTATATAGTATTTCGTATTGTACGCTATATAAAGCATTATATCGTATTCCACAATTACCTGAAAGTGACACTGAGCATACTCGAAAACCGAGCAATTCGCATATTTTGCTCGGTTTTTTACAGAGAACATATAGACTGACTAAAAATTATAAACAAAATGTGAAAATAGAGGTGAAATTATTTTGAAGAAAGAATTTGCTCGACAAAACGGACGTCTATCCCGACTTTATATCCTTCGGGGTCTCTAATTTGCGTTAAAGGCACGTTGTACTCATTCCTAAGCTCTGCTATATACGCCCGAGCTCTAGATTGGGATATGTTCAGATTTTTTGCAATCTGCTTGTATGTATGAAAACCGTTATTTATCAGCATAGCTATTATTTCTCTGTGTCTGCCTCGTATACTGCTCAAGTTCGCGGATTTGAGCGGTCGCTCGAAATGCTCTCTTTGCTCGCCAAACTGCTCGGTTTTTGCTCGAAAAGTACTGAGCTGCTCGGTCAGATTTAAATTCTTGCCTTTTTTATAAATTAATGCCCCGCTTACAATAACGCCTGTAAGGTATTCTATTTTCGAGTTTGTTTTCTCAAGTTTTTTTTCAAAAGAAGCAAGCGTTTTACTCAAAATTTCAATTTTCCTCTCAAGTGATTTGTTTCTTTTCATCAATAGTTATCTTGAAACCCGAGTATATAAGTTTAACTTAATAAATTGCCCAAAAGTACTAGAAAACGAGTGATTAAAAATTAATTATTCCTTTTTTGTAAAGTACGAATATAATAATCAAGGCTACAACTATTATTATTGCTATAATCTCCAATGCTCCAATTTCGAATGGCAGACCAGCTGGCAGTGTAGTTGTAGTTGTTGATGGCAGTTTTTCTCCTCCAATTGCAAACACAGACAAGCCTGTGGACTCTGCTTCATAATGTACATAATTCGCATCACTGCTCACCTTGGTTGTTGTAAGGTTTTCCCATGCAGCATCTGAGTATCTGTACAAATAGACTTTGTCTTCATCTATGTCATTAGATATAATCCATGTTTTCTCGACTTTGAATTTTATAGTCGCTGTAGTTATATCATCGTCAGTAAATTCGCTTTTTTCAAGCTCGAGATATTTGTATACTGCGCCGACATCAGACGCAATCGGTGCCGATGCTTCTGACGGCAACGAGCTTTCCTTTACAGTAACTGCTATATTGGCAAGTGCCTTGTTTGCCACAATCGCAACGCTTTCTATCCTTAACTCAGCTGTTTCAAATTCGAACTCGGCAGTTTCACCAGCAGCAACGATGTCTACAGTTGTAGTTTCCTCGGCCGGGATTGTTGTAGTAGTTGTAGTAGGAGCTGCAGTAGTGGTAGTTGTTGGTAAATAAATTGAGGGTGAAGTAGTTGTGGTTGTAGTTGTAGCCGCTGCTCTCGTATATACTATAGTAACTGAATGTGTGCCCGAAGAGTCGAAGACGACTTCAAAACTGCCAGTGTTGTATCTATCACTACTGCAATTTCCATCTATACAAAAAGAAGTGATAGTTGCGTCTGTCGCATTGATATTCGGCACCTTATCGTATAGATCTATAGAACCAGCAGAAGGTGTTGAAATTGTTGCGTTATACCTACTAGTTCCAATGCTTCCTGAAGGCACTGTAGTCTCGCTCATAATACTGACATTTAATGAAGCTGTCATATTTAATGTGATATTGGATAACGAATTGTTTGGAGACCAACCATTAACTGCTGAAAGATTGAAATCAAATTGGTGGAAACACAGTGTTATATTATTTCCTATATTTGGCCCTGGGAGATTATCAGTCATGTTTGTACAATTGCTGAACGTATCAACTATTCCAGCCTCGCTCCATGTTTCATTAGCAACCTTAACCCAATCATTACCAGTCTTATTATATAGGGTAAAATTAGAGCCCATAGTAGCTTGAAATACTATATCCTCAGTACTGTTATAACCAGTAACATTTATTGGGTATAGGAAACGGACATACAGCTTCGAGTCTGTTATATTGAAATCTGTGAGGCTGTTGTTGACGCTCACCACCATTTCTATGTTTGTTGCCGTCCCTGGCTGTGGCGGGCTTGCTTCCGGGCCTGGAATAAACCCTCCTGTTAATGTCTGGTTTGTTAAGAAAATTGGTGAGGAAAGTGAGGCGCCTGTTTGACCTTCAAATGAAGGTGGAGCCAGAGAGAATAAAGATGTTAATGTAGCAGATCCAGCACCAGCGGCTTCAACGGTGATTGGCAAATCGATTAGACCAACGCTAGACTGGCCATAATTGTAAAGTACTAATCTTGAACAATTTGCATTTAAGCTCGTACTATTGTCGTAATAATAGCTACCTTCTTGGCCACTTGCGCTCTGATTATCATAAGGACCGCACACCGTGTTATTGTAAATATAATATATCGCAGCACCAGTCGGACTAAGAGATGGTGATAAGATTGTCCTATTTATTGTTTCGCCCATGAAAATTTCTTCATGCGTAACATACCATGCTGGTATCAAGTTCGATTCATTTTTGAAATTTATTGAATCGTATCTCGCTCCGTATGTTATGTTTGTTTTATCACCAGCGGTGCCATTAAATGTCAAGTTCACTGTAAGATTTAGCGCCAGCAACTCCATAACATCTGGATTTTCAAAAACAGGCTTATCAAAATACATTGCATCGATAAACCCAGAGCTTGCAATATACGGCCTATTTGAAGTGACATTGAATTGCATTATCGGCACTATAGCATAATATTCCGATTTTCGAGCTCCCCATTTCAGTATACTTACGTTTGTCAAACAATCAGTTACACCATATTCGGTTTTAACTATTGGTTTTGAGTTTGGCATGCTTTCTCCAAGCAATATTCCATTGTCGATGTAATCAGTTAGGTTTACAGAAATCCACGTTCCATTTATCACTGAGCTTGATAACAAATTGGTTGTTGCATTTACAGCGCTACAATTATATGGTACTTCTGTCGATGTGTTATATAAATTTCCAAAATTCCAATCATCACAGACATATACATAATCAGGAACAACGCCCCTTCTGGCATAAGTAAAGTTCGCACTTGTAGCACTCGAATTGGTTGTATCATAATCAATAGCAAAAGCGCTTACTATTCTGTAACCCCCGGTTGAATTTGCAAAATTATACTCCGTAGATGGGATCAGCTGAAAGTTTAATGTGGAATTGGGCTCTGTTACATTAAAGCCGCTTATTGTTACAGAGGAATTATAGGTCTCATTAGCTCCAACCTTAATAACAGCATCGTTTATAATCAATTCAACAGTATAAGTACAATTACTTTGATTCAATTCAACAGTGAAATCTGCTCTTGGCGGGTATGAGAAGTTACTTGAATTCATAACTGCATCAAAACAATTTGCCTCGTTTGCAGTGAAAGTTAGGTTAGCTGCGAATTCTCCATATAGACCGAATACAGGTGGCGTTGAAACATTACCAATATAAGTGGTTATATTAACGGATACGAATGTAACATTTCCTATTACGGTTGTGTTGGGCCAAGCAAACACCGATGTGGATGACAAAATTATTGAAAAAAATGTTAGGAATAGCATTAAAACCAAAAACTTTATATTCATTTAGCCACCTATCTTATAAAATTTTGTATTTTTTGCTAAATAAAGTTTTTTTGGAATTTTCCAAATAAGCGCGTATTTTTTGCCATCCGAGCTATTGCTTAGAACGAGTGCTTTAAACAACTTTATCCTACAAAAAACAGAATCTCTATTAATGATTTATGTAACAAAGTTCGACGGACGCAAACAGCTGTTCAACAAACGGAAAATAATGCGGACCTGCATGCGGATGCACGCTACACCAAAAACTGCAAAAGAAATAGCAGAGAAAATCGAAGCGCACGCGTACGACGGCATAAGCACCAAAAAAATCATGCAGATGATTTTTGCGTACATGCGAAAGCACCGGCCAGAAGTCAAGCATATAATCGACTTGCGAACAGCAATCAGCATGCTCAGACCCAAACCGGATTTCGAACTTTTTATTGCTCAACTGCTCCGTGCACATGGCTATAAAGTCAAATCGAACCGCATGATACACGGCAAATGCATAGAGCACGAGATCGATGCGATCGCGGAAAAAGGCAAAGATGTTTTTTATGTTGAAGTAAAGCACCATTACAAGCCGCATACGTACACTGGATTGGATGTTTTTCTCGAAGCGCGTGCAACGTTCGAAGATCTACTTGACGGCAAAAAAACCGGCGCAAACAAAATAAAATTCAACAAAGCAATGGTAATAAGCAATACAAAGCTCTCCAACCATGCAAGGCGATATGCTGATTGCCGAAGCATAATATATATCGGATGGAAAGCTCCGGTCGAGCGCGGACTGGAGCGCCTGATAGAAGAGAAGCAGTTGCATCCAATAACGTTTCTGCGCGACATTGACCCAGCAGACGAGATAAAACTAGGTGATGCAGGGATTGTAACACTTAAACAGCTCATGGAACTCAGTCTGGACGAGCTGTGGAAAAAGACAAAAATCTCCAAAAAGACTTTGAAGGAATTTAAGCTTAAAGCGCAAAAGATACTATCAGCATGAGAACAACAAATGGAAAAATCATTGAATGTAAAAACGTATGGAAGATCTATAATGAAGGAACTGCTGCAGAAGTGCGCGCGCTGCAAGGGATAAATCTGGAAATTTTTGAAAAAGACTTTGTAGCGATACAGGGCGTATCTGGCAGTGGCAAGAGCACATTGCTGCATTGCATAGGATGCTTGGACACGCCTACACGTGGAAAAGTCTATATCGAAAATGAAGACATATCAAAGATGAACGAAGATGAGCTGGCGCTGATTCGCAGGGAAAAGATAGGTTTTGTTTTTCAATTCTTCAATATTATCTCAAGTTTGACAGCTTTGCAGAATGTAGAGCTTCCGATGATTTTTTCAGGACTCGACGGTACAAAAAGAAAAAAGAAAGCCAGAGAGCTGCTCGAAAAGGTAGGACTTGGTGGAAGGCTAAAGCACAAGCCGAGCGAACTTTCAGGCGGAGAGGCTCAGCGTGTTGCTATTGCGCGTGCACTGGCGAACGATCCCATACTCATGATGGCAGACGAACCGACCGGCAACCTTGATTCAAGCTCAGGAAAAGAAGTAATAAATATTTTTAATACCCTTAATAGTGAAGGTAGAACCGTTGTAATTATAACGCACGATCCGTCCATCACGAAATGCGCAAAAAGAAAAATAAAAATCAAAGATGGAAAGATTGTCGGATGAATTAAATGAAATATTAAATGGTGTGTAGAAATGAAAGCAAATGTAAAAAGAAATGTGGCATTGTTAGCGATATTCGCAATTTTTGTATTATCTGCATTTTCTGTACTATCTTTGAGCGCTGTTTCTGTGCGATCAGCAAGCACTTATGTATCATTAACTGTATCAAGCCAAATCGTGCCGTCAACCATAGGACCAGGCGACAGCGGAAACCTCATATTGACCATAACGAATGGCGGAACAGAATATGCACGACGTGTAAAATTAACTGTAATATCGCATAGTTCAATAACTTTCGGCAGTAGAAGCTATGACTTGGGCATAATAGCACCGAGCGGTTCTACGCAGATCAGCATACCAATAGCAATCTCATCATCGATCGAAGTGTACACAACTACAGTGTTTTTCTCCATATCTTATTCAGAGGGCGACAGTGCAAGCACAGCCACTATAGATGCATCAACATCAATCTCAATATCAAGACGCTCACTTGTCCAAATAGAGTCTGTGACTTGGGACAAAGAACTTATAGAACCAGGGGACGTGGTTGACGTGGACATATATGTGAAAAATGGAGGGATGGGCGATTTAAAGGATATGACTGTTGAACTCGGCAACGCGACTTTGCCATTTGTATCTGCGAGCGGCGACATAGAGACATATTTAGGTGATTTGTCCGTCAATGAGTTGCGAAAAGCTGCTTTTTCTATTATAGTGAATAAGGGCGCGGAAACTATTGCATACCGCGTGCCAGTCACAATCAAATATTACGACGAGTCGAGCGTGCTGCATACTGACATAAAATACATAGGATTGAAGATATCTGGACAGCCGGACTTCATTGTTACTCTGGAAGACGACAGTGCGATGTACGCTGGCAGCAGCAGTGGTGAACTTGTGATATCTCTAGCAAATCGTGGAACAGCAACAGCAAGTTTTCTCACTTTACGCTTTAATTCAACTTTTGACATAATACCTGCAGAATACTATGTTGGCAACCTGGACCCGGATGATTATGAAACAGTCACATTATCAGTAGATCTGACATCTGTTCCTGCAGGCAAGCACTCGCTGCCCATAGAAATGGCATATAAAGATCCATATAATCAAGAGATGTCCGAATCTGTGTCAATAGACTTTACAGCACATAGGATCCAGCCCGCAGGAATACCACTCATAGCCCAACTGGCAATAGTCGGCATAGTGATTATAATACTATATTGGAAAAGAAAATTCTTTATCGGGCTTTTTAGAAAAAAGTAAAGTGAAAAGTCGGAGAGAGAATTGAAAGTAAAGAAAAAAAGTGATCCTTTGACTTTTGATTTTGAGAAAGAAAGCATCCGCATGGCAGCACAAAGCATCCGTGAGCGGAAGCTGCGCAGTGCGTTGACAATCATAGGAATAGTAATAGGTATAGCTGCTATCATTTCCCTTGTATCGATCGGCGAAGGCACTAACATGTACATAAGGGAACAGTTCGAGCAGTTTGGCGCTAATAAAATAATTATAATGCCTTCATTCCAAATGGGCCAGGGCGCTTTAGGCAGCACGCAACAGCTTTCGGAGAAAGACATAGATATAATAAAACGCGTACGTGGGATCGACAGTGCATTACCGATATTGTCCAAGAGTCTGCAAGTCGAGTATAATGGTGCAACGAATATTCTGCAGATCATGGGCATAAACACCGGAGAAGCAGAGGAATTCTTCTCAGACATACAGTCGTTCGAACTCAGGAGTGGCCGTTTCCCACGGGCTGGAGACAAATATGTTGTTGTGGCTGGCAGTATAATCGCAAAAAGCAGTTTTGACAAAGAACTGAGAATTCGCGATAAACTTATCATAAAAGACAAGACGTTCAACATCATAGGTATACTGAAAGAGACAGGAAACAGCCAGGATGACTCGTCTATGATTATGCCGTTGGAGACTATGCGTGACATTACCGGAGAGGAAGATGAGATATCTCTTATAATGGCAAGCACCAGTGATGCAAGCAATGTGGACAAAGTAGCTGAGCTCGTAGAGCAGAAATTAGACAATAAATACGGTGAAAAATCTTTTATGGTGCTTAGCACATCTCAGCTGGCCGAGCAGATATCAACTATGACAAGAACTCTTTCGCTCGTATTAGGCGGGATCGCAGGCATATCCCTACTCGTCGCTGGCATAGGAATAGCAAATACAATGTACATGTCCATACTCGAACGTACAAAAGAAATCGGGATAATGAAATCTATCGGCGCTACGAACAAGAACATACTTGAGATATTTATGATAGAAGCTGCCATCATCGGATTAATCGGCGGCATCATCGGCGCGACTGTAGGCACAATCATGTCACAAATTATCGGCATCGCGCTCGAATCTTACGGCATGCCGCTGAAGACTGTTGTCACGCCCGAACTCTTGACAATTGGAATAAGCTTCTCGGTCGTGGTCGGCGTGCTTTCAGGCTTGATGCCTGCCCGCAAAGCATCTAGGCTAAACCCAATAGAAGCACTAAGGTACGAGTAGAATATACTTTTTTCTCCTACTCTGCAGGTTTTTCTTCTTTAGTTTCTTCGGTCTTTTCTTCTTCAGTTTTTTCTTCTTCTTTCTCTTCTTCCTCTTTCTTTTCTTCTTCTTCAACCATCTAATTCATCTCCTTTTTGTTTTGAAAAGTAAATCTAATTGATTTTTAAGTTATATAAGTATAAAAGAAAAGTTTATTTTTTATTCAATCTTAAAAAAGTAAAAGATTATTTCTTCTTATATCAATCTGGTGTAAATAAAGGAGGCGGACCTCCTCCCCCACCTCCTGGAGGAACAGTGGTAGTTGTAGTGGTTACCACTTCACAAGCATCTCCACATTTTGGGTCTGAATAATACGGTGGTGAAGGACAAGTTACTCCCCATGTATCAGCCTGATCTGGATTTGGAACATACCAACAATTGTCACAAGCATCTCCTACACCATCTGCATCTGCGTCTGGTTGATAAGGTTCTCTAAATTGCACATTTGTTCGATAGTAGAACCAATCTGTTGGGCTCCTAATTCTTAAGTAAAACGGTTCTCCAGGATTTATACCATAATCACCTAAGTCAATTTCATCAGATGTAATAATATTGCAATCTGAAGCAGAAGCTACAGTCCAGACTAATGTTCCTGCACCTCCACATTCTCCAGTTACAATATAATAATCCACTGGTCCTGTTATGAGATTACCAGGCTTGAATTGCAATCTCATCATATTAGAAGCTGGGCTTACAAAATCATACCAAAGGTCAAATGAATCTACTCCCCAACCACAGCTTGCACCACTATAACCATTAGCTCCTGTTCCACAACTCCAAGTTCCAGTAAACTTATGTCTGACATCTTCATGATCAATAACTTCAGTAGTTGTATAAGTATATTCGACGTTTGCTATGTTAGGACAGTTATCTATATAATCTGGAACACCATCATTATCATCGTCATTAAGTGGATGATAATCTTTCCCATCACCATCTCCTGGAATTTCATAATAATTTGGAAGTCCTGGGTTACTTAACAAGTCAGACCAGTAATTACCAACATCGCTAAGATTCCAATTGTTGTTAGTCGATTTATCAGTTTCATAAGCATTCTCCTCATTATCTATGAAAGTGTTGTTCCAATAATTATTATAATCTGAATCACCGAGGGATGCTCCATAATTGTTATTTCCGATCAACTCATTGCTAGTGACGTCGTTGTAAGAGCTTTCAGCCAAATAAATTCCATCCCAACCATTGTAGTTTGCAGTATTACCAGTAAGGGCGTTGTTGTTAGAGTTGAAAGCCACAAAAAAGCCATTAGCACCATTGTAGTTTGCAGTATTAGCGATTAGATTGTTGTAAGAGCTCGTATATAAAAAAACGCCATCACCATCGTTATCGTTCGCAGTATTACCAGTTAGATTGTTGTAAGAGCTTTGATACAAAGCAATTCCATGATAAAACTCCTGTACATTGCAATTCTTAATAGTAACTCCATCCTTATTATCAAGATAAATTCCAATACCAAGACCGGTATTGTCTCCATCAATAAAACGACCAGCACAATCAAGAGTTATATCACTAGCACCGATTATTAATCCATCCTCCGGGCAGTTTGTAAGGTTAGCAATCAATAGCGTATCATCTGTTATTGTTTCTCCGCAACTGGCTACATAACCTTTATCTGCATAATAAATCATCTCTTCAACTCCGCACTCTCCATACCCAACAAAAAAATAACCATCATGGGGATCTGGTTCTTTTAGTGTTGTTCCATCCCAACCTATTCCCCAACTGTTTTTAGCAATCCAATACCCTTCGTACCATAAAAAGCCAGTATCCTTATAACCAGTAATAATCACATTATGCCTGTTTAGTGAGACTGGGAAACACCTAAGAATATCTTCATCCCAGAAACTATCAACTTCATTCATAAATATACTAGTTACAAGAGGTCCCTTCTCAATAAGATGTTGTTTAATGGTTTGTTGATTACTCGAAACAGGACCATAATCATCTATTTTTTCTAATCTACTTTCCCAATCCCCACACAATTCACAAGGAACATTTGCTTGATAAGGTTTGTTAGGGAAGCAATCCTCATCAACTACTCCTTCATTCTTAATGTATTCAAAGACTATATTAGGAAATCCGCCAGTGCTACAAGAACCACAACCAGTACAACAATCATCTCCATTTGAAATTAATTGTTGCTCTGATAAGTCTAAATCAAGGTTAGGGTTATTCTTACGAATATTGTACATAGCTTCCACTACCCCAATAGAGGCAAATGCCCAGCAGGAACCACACATAGTACCTTGGTTCTTTACAGAAGTCATCCAATCTTCCCCATTTTTATCTCTCCAGTCAAATGAATCGGGTAAACTCATTGTTGAAACCCTTTCTTCTGGAGCAGTTGAGGTTTGTTCTATGGAAATGCTTCCTCTAGTAGCCTTTTTACTCAAACCAAACAAATCTGTGACAGAACCAATTTCCTTTTTTTTACGAACACAAACAGCATAATGTCTTGAAAAAGGATTCTTACCATCAGTCTTTACTATCAAATCATAGCCTTGTCTAGCACAATAAGAATATTCTTGTCCACATTTTCCTGTCAAGAATTGCCATTCTTCGCATTCGCTTTTATCAGGAAATATGCATATACCTTTCTGTCCTCGGTCTGTATCAACTATTTTGTATTCATATCCCAGATCATGACAATATACAGCAGCAGGGTTAGCCATTCCATAAGAATCGATATTAATGGAGCTTTCACAGATCTTTTTCTGTTGACCAGGGGCTCTCTCTAATCCTGATGGAGATGCTTGTGACGATGCTCCCCTTGATTTGATGCTTGGGTCTGCACTGACCATAGAGTTAACGATAAAGACAGATAGACATATCAGCATTACCAGGAACAATATAACTATTTTTTTGTTGATATTCACACCCCCCAACCAAGATACTTACAGAATTTAAGAAATAAATAGATATTACCCGAACCAAAAAAATATACTTTCTACTCTAAGATTGTAAAAAAATAAAAAAAATAAAAAATCAAAAACATTTTTTATTTTCCTAGTTCGTATACTGCTTTCAAAGCGACTATCACTGCAGCTGGAGCAACGAATGTTGCAATGTTTAGTAGTATCGGTCCTACATACGTTCCTATTAGTGGCAGGGCCCCTAAGCCTGCAGCACCTGTCAATAGCAACGCCATTGCTGCTATCAAGAAGTTGTACACTTCTTTTTCTGATATGTTCAAGAAACCGACGATTACTCCTAGGACCACTAAGAGCATAACAATTGTTTCAGCGTAAGCTGTCCCTAGTAATGGTAGCCCTGCTAATATCGCTATTATTACTCCAAGAATGAAAGACCAGTGTCCTATTTCTTCTAGTTTCATTTTTACACCTTATATTTCTTTAAGAAAGGCTGGCTTATAAACCTTCGTTAATCTTCGTTAAATTAAAAATCTTTTAAACTCAGTACTTTCGTAACAATAAATTTCTGGGACAGCTTTTCATTTTGATTAAATTTGATTATACTGATTTTCTGTTTTTGGTCAGACTTTTAATGTTATCGTTTTTTGATTGACACTTAAATAATTTTTGATTTAGGTTATAATTAGTGGGAAAAATGGGTAGTTTAAAAGATGCTGCTGCTAAGGTCATTGGTCGGATAAGTTCGAACAGGCTTACTCCTTATAATAAACTTACTCCTTATCTTTTCGATTCTGATATGAGTGCAGAAGATGTCCAAGGCCTCGCACCAGAAACAGGAAGTAATACTGCTTATGTTGCTGGCTCACCTTCAGGGCAAAATGCTAGTATTGGCAAAAGATATAAACTTGCCGGAATCATTCTAGGAGCTACTGATCTTCTTTGCGCGGGTATATATAAAATAGTTGTTGAACATGGTATGGATTTGTATTACAAGTTTGTTCCAGGCTCAGAAGCATATAATGGACTACATCCCGCTCAGAAGTTACTTCGTCATCTTGTGTCTGCTGATGCTCCAAAACTTGGTCCTATTACACCAGTCTCAGCAGGTTGGATTGCTTTAACCGCAGCATGGTTAGTAGGTTTAGGATTATATCTCCATGGCAGAGACAAGGAGGGGGAAAAAGAAATAAGGTCTTTCGAATGATTCCAAAATATCTTCAAAAAAATTCAGGGAAGTTTTTATTACTTTTTTCTATATTTTTTTTGCTAATAACACCAAATCTTGCAAACGCAATTTATTCTCAGTATTCCCAGATTCCAACCAAAGTCTTTGAACTTGACAAAACCATTCCACAGGAAAACGTGACGATGAAAGGAATCGTCGTGGTTTCTCCTACTCGTCCAAATAAACCAAAGTTATTAAAGAAAGGGGAAATAAAGAACGACAAAAAACTCTCAAATATTGTGAGAAAATATGATGGAAACATAGCGTTTACATCAAAATATGGTCATTCCTATATAGATGTACCTGAAGAAAATTATGAAGCAATCATAACTAAGCTAAGGGCCGTGGGGTATAAAGTAAGAGACGAATTGATATTACAACCTATGCTCGACGAATCATTGGTTGTCATAAGTGCACCTTATACTTGGTACAGCAGCGGCCAAGAATTAACTCTCACTGGAAATAACAGGGTCATTGCAATACTTGATACAGGAATAGATGATACCCACAGCGATCTTCAAGGCAAGGTCCTTGCATGGAGAGATTCAATCGAAATCGTCGATAATGAAAATTATGGAAGTATTACTCCTTACGATGACAACGGACATGGAACCTTTGTAAGTTCTATAGCTGTTGGAACTGGTGAAGCATCAAGCGGTCAATACACAGGAGTTGCACCCGGTGCAAACCTTTTGGTGGCCAGAGTCTGTGGACCAGTATACAACTGGGGATACTTACGGTGGGAATGTAGAGAACGCTATCTGGAAGATGCGTTGCAATGGATAATCGATCTCTTTGATTCCGGAGCATACCAAGCGGATGTGATAAGCATGAGCCTTGGGGCATCGAACCCAGAACCAAATAAATGCACGGACATGAACTCTGGTATGAATGAATTGATCTCAGATGCCATTTCAAGAGGCATTCCTGTAGTTGCAGCTGCTGGAAACGATGGTCCTGCAAATGATATAAAGGTAGGTGGGATATTTGAAGGGGCTATAACTTGGCCAGCTTGCGTACAAGATGTGATTGCTGTAGGCGCAACGTACAAAAAGGCCTACCAAGGTTACAGTTTTGGTTTGGATATCCAAGAGCGTTTGTTAGTAAGTACTAAAGTCCATGTCAAAATTGATTGGGTTGATCCTGATGGTATAGCTCGCTCTGATGAGTATGAATGGGAAGCTTTCAATGCATCATGGTCGGGCTTATATGAAAAGTCAGGTTTCGACAAAGTAATTAATCCTGGTCCATATACTGAAGACGTTTGGGTTAGTTATGAAGTGATGGAAAGAGTTATAGGTTGTCACCTATTATTTGGTTGTCCACATATCGACGAAATATGGTATCCATCAGGAAGTGAAGAAAAGGGAGTGGCTTATTTTGGGAGACAATGTTATGTGCCTTTTGGGTATGATAATCAAATGGTAGTTCAATTCTCAGCATGGCCGATGGTTGAAGAGATACCGGGCATACTAGGATGGACATATTATCATACCTACTTTCCTCGTTATGAACCAGAGCCAGGCATACATGGCGAACCCAAAGGAATAAATATTAACTGTTATAAGAACATTCATGACTGGGAACTTATGACAGATTTCATTCCCTTCTGGAGTAGCAGAGGTCCTCCTCCTCAAGGTGGAATAATGAAACCTGATGTTGTCGCACCTGGTTATCATATATGTGCAGCTCATGCAGAAAATACAGAAATAGGAGAAGATATTTGCGGCAATGATCAATATACAGCTGCTATGGGAACTTCTGCTTCAACACCTTTTGTTTCTGGATTGATCGCATTACTAAAAGAGGCAAAGCCAAATGCGGACATCAACTTGGTCAAAGATTCCATATTCAATACAGCAGATGATGTTTGCGGGGTTAATGGTTATGATGGTTATTGGAATGACAAATATTCTTGTGCAGGAGAAGGTCATGGCAGAATAAATGTACAGAAGGCCGTGGATTATATAACAGACTGCAGCCTTAAAGATGGCTGGAATTGTAACAGGAATAGTAGAGAATACTGGGATTATTATTATGATAGTGAATCTGGATCTTGTACATATTCTATAACTGCAAATGAAGATTGTAGAGTCGATGCATCTGATTCTGATGGAGGTCTAGCATACAAAACAAGAGGAACATGCACGGATTACACAGGCTGCTTAAATGGAAATTGTCAAAGCAGTAGTTATACAGATGTTTGTGCCAAGGACGCTACTCCAGACTGTAGAGATGAACCATTCAACTGTCCCTCTGGAAATTGTAAGACTCTGGGTTTTGATTCTGGAAAATGTTTTCATGATGTCAGTTGTAACCCACCATATTTACCAGTCTGTGAAGTAGACTGTGTCGCAACTTATGGCTCTGGTTGGAGTTGTGCCTGGGACCCTTGGTATGGATGCTACTGTAAAAAACAAGCCAGTATAACAGCAGGCCATGAAAACTATGTAAAAGAATATTATGTTTCTGGAACGGGCGATTCAACCACTTGTAGCTATACTTATAAGAACTGTAAGGATTATGGGACATATTGGACTTGTTCTGATGGAAGATGTGTGTATACTAGTAGTGATGGCGGTGGGGGTGGAGGTGGTGGACCTCCTAGATTTACTGTGAAATAAATCCTTGTTATTGATAAAATCTCTCCATTTCTTCAAAAAGATGGTTATGTCTTCGTGATGACAGTAAACAAAACTATAGAAATAATCAGTTGTTAAGAAAAAAGTAAGGGCATCACAGCCCTGTCTAAATTTAAGCTACGTAATATCCATCTACATAGACATCAAGAGCTTTGCTGCTGTCCAACTCGAGTGTCAGCAGATATTCCCCGTTGCTGTTGCTTGTGCCTTCGGTCACCGCAGTTGTATTATCTGAATCTGCATCGTTTTCAAATGCAAGCACTCTCACATCGCCAACGAACGCACCAGTCAAATCATCAATTATGTATCCGTTGATCCATGCAGGAGTAGGAGCTGTTTCCAAACTCACAGTCACATATGCTTTTGTGCCTACAGTCGACAACACCGGCACTTGATCCACAACGTCTTCGTATCCGCTGATATTATACACAGAAACTGTAGCTATTGCCGCAAGCGCTGAATTGTTTATCAAATCATACGAATAGCCGTTCTCAATGCCGACCAGCCTAAGCAACTCATTTCCTTCTGCATCCTTTAACACTATTACGCTTTCATTGTCATCAAACTTCAAATAGCTAGTGCTATTTCCCTTCCTGAACCTGACACTAGCATTATAAAACATACGCACAGTTATATTGCGCTCGTAGTATTCGCCAGGCGCAAGTGTTTTGTCAAAAGCCTTGAAAAATCCAGTAAAGCTTATGCCAGATGCAAATGAAGCCACAGCAAGCAAAGTAATCGCAGCAAAAACTCCGATTCCAGCCAGCACATATCTGTTCGTTAATTTTTTCGTTATTAAATTATTCTTTATGTCTTTCATATTTTTTCTTTTCGCTGTTGACGTCTGTTATATATTTAGGACCATAACTGGTGGTGACAGTTTAGTTGTAACACAACTTAAAGTGTATCGGAAGAAGAATGAATTTGAGTGGAATTTGGACCCACTGAAATAATTTTATTTTCTTTGTGTTCTTTCGTCTTTAAGTTTTGTGATAAGGGAGGTCAATAGTTTCAGATCAATTTCAGAAATTTTAAATTCATCAATATGTGGGCAATCTTCATCTAATATAGCACAATTTTTATCTTCGTCATATATTATGGGATATAATTTACATCCTTCTGGTCTATTTTCGTAAATCAAGCATTGTTCACCATCATTAAAAACACATCTTCCATCGTAATTTTTTATTTGTAACCAACCATCTTTATTGACAGCAAAATAATCATTGTCGAAACCTAATTGTTTTATCCGTTCAATGTCTTCGTTTAACAAAGGCATCTCAGTTTCTAAACAACAATTAACGCATTTGTGACGTATACAAGAACTTCTCATATCCTCAGTTTGTTTAAGAAGATTCAACTATAAAAATATATAATTTCATGTTGGAAGTGGAATTTTTATCCAAAAAAAAATATAAGCCACTCCAAAACTAAATTTATAAGTGCGGACAGAAACACTGTGGATAGAAATGATGGATAAGGGTTTTCGTCTTATCACGTATCACATCTTAATCCCATAAAATCCGACTCAAAAATTAGCCTATTTTTTAAAAAGTTTAAATGTTTTACTTGTTTTTTATTAATGACTAAAATGAAACCATCCGACCTTTCAGAAGAGCAAATACAGACACTGTTTGAATTATTCGATAGAGGGATAAAACCAAAAGAAGCTGCTCGAAAAACCGGCATTGAATATAAGACAGTAGTTTATGTAAGAAGACGTTCGTATTGGCTTAAGAAAAACTGGTCTGGATCAATAGCAGCATATAAAAAAGATTTGGCTGGAAGGAAAGGTTTTCCATCACGTGCAAAATACTTTAAGTATTTGATTGAGAAGAAGTTCGGATCAACTGCAAAATATAACAAATATTTGGCTGAGAAGGCAGGATTTGAATCATCAACAGAACACCAGAAACATCGGATTGAGAAGAGAGGATTTAAAACAGTAGCGGACTACCGTAAGGATTTGAGACGTAGTAAGAGTATTAATGCTATAGTCACTATCTTGCATGAAAATGCAGCATCAGCAAAAGAAGTTTCTCAAGAAATAAAAAAGAGATCAGGTTTTTCAGTAAAACCATCCACAATAGAAAGAAAAATAAGGCAATTCGAATCTGTTGGTCCCTGGGTCAACTTAGATGAAGAAACTAAAAGATACAAACTATACGAAGATCATTGGTTTGTTAGATCAATGATGCAAGAAATAGTTTAAGAATAATTAAGAAAGGGTATTTTTTAAGAAAGATTACAAATAATTAATATGCCATTAGTAGTCACGCACGTTCTTGTGCCGATAATATTCTTGGAACTTATCAGGGACAATTGGAAAACACGCAAGTTCAAAGCATCCAAATTCTTCTCGAAAAGACACATATTCCTTATAGGGCTGGCCGGGCTTTTGCCAGACTTGGACGTGCCTATCTACAGGGCACTCGCACTCGTAGATAAATCAATTTCTATTGTCGATATGGGACATAGAGTAATATTTCATAATCTGTGGATCCCGCTAGGTTTCCTCGGGTTTTTTGTTTTGTTTTACTACATCTTGCCGAAACTATGGGAACTGAAAAAAAACAAAGCGCAGAAATTGAAATCCTTTGGAAAAGTGTTTCTAGTGCTCCTTATCGGATTCTCGATTCACTTGATGCTCGACGCAGTGCTTACAGGACATGTTATGCCTTTTTATCCGTTGGGTAATTACCTCGTGAATTGGGACTTTGTCGGCCGAGCAGCATGTGCAACAGGTATACCTGGACTCACAATCCTAGTTTCTATGGATGCGTTGCTTTTGATATTCTGGCTCTGGCATGAAGAAATGGGTCATCGAATAAAGGATTATTTTTGAATATTTTCAGATGTAGAGTTGCACCACAAAACTTATTAAGAAGCCGAAATATTACTTTTCTATAGTTCGCTAAGCATATAGCAGTTATAACATTTATGCGAACTGAAACAAGGACCTACAGCGCATCGGATGTGCGCAATATAATATATACCCCGCTCGGATGTAGTCATTTCTATCGATTTCTGGATTTTTCAAAAAATGAGAATGGTAGGTGGTTGTGATGATTAAGGCGATAATTTTCGACATAGGCGGAGTGGTACTTGAATGGCCCACTCGATTGGAAGTTGATGTAATTTATAGATATATTGCAGAAAGATTTGGATTTAATTTTGAAGAAGTAAAAGAAAAAATCAAAGCCTTGGTATATCCTCTGAAGGGTGGAGAGATAACTGAAAAAGAATGCTGGAGTAGATTTTTCAATTCCTATGGTAAAGCTCTGCCAGATGATTGGAAAGACCTATGGCAAAAGATATTCAGAGAAAAGGCAAAATTAAATGAAGATGTAATGAAGACAGTAAAGGCGCTTAAAAGCAATGGTTATCAACTCGCAGTGATCACAAACACTATACCTTCCCATAATGCTTGGGTAGAAAAAATGAAGTGGTACGAGCCTTTTGATATCTTAGTTATCTCTTGCAAAGATGGAGTAGTAAAGCCCGAGCCTGCTATATTTGAACTTGCATTAAAGAAGCTCGGATTGAAAGGACACGAATGTATTTTTATCGATAATGTTGAAAAGAACATCCGCGGTGCTGAGCGTGCGGGCCTGCATGGTATTCTTTTTGAAAATGCTGAACAAATGAAAAAAGATTTGGAAAAATTTGGTGTTAAAATTGAGTGAAAGTGAAATTAAAATTGAAGAAAATATTTTTGGAAAACTGAACCCGCAATTGAAAAAACTTGTGAAAAAGAGGTTCAAGCAGCCAACGCTCCCGCAAAGCTTGGCCATAACTCCGATTCTCGCAGGCATGAACATAATGGTCATTTCTGAGACAGGAACAGGAAAAACAGAGAGTGTAATGCTCCCAATATTTTCGATGCTTTTGGACAAAACTTCGAAACCAATCACAGTGCTTTACATAACACCTCTTAAAGCGCTTAATCGTGATTTGCTTGACAGGCTCATCTGGTGGGCGAACAAGCTCGAGTTGGAAATTGCTGTGCGTCATGGCGACACTTCACAATACCAACGAAAGCAGCAAACAGAATTCCCGCCACATATGCTTATTGTAACACTTGAAACATTGCAGCCTATTCTTACAGGAAAAAGAATACGTGAGCATTTGCGGAATGTCAAGTATGTAATTTTAGATGAAGTACACGAGACTGTGGAAAGTAAACGCGGCATACAGCTTGCATTGGGATTGGAGCGGCTTAAAAAACTGTGTGGCGACTTTCAGTTGATTATGCTATCTGCAACTGTGGGATCTCCGGAAAAGGTTGCAGCATTTTTCTCAGCCGGCCAGAATGTAAAAATCGTTCGTGCCGAGACGCCGAAGCAGTTCGAAATAAAAGTCATAAGCCCACGACCAAAGCCGACGGACGACAAAATTGCAAAGAAAGTTTTTACTTCAAAGGAAACTGCTGCACGGTTGAGGACTATCATGGAGCTTATTAAAGAATCACGCTCTTCGCTGACGTTTACAAATACGCGCGAGTTTGCTGAGATTCTCGCTTCACGTATAAAAACAATCGACAAAGCATTCCCTGCAGAGATACACCACAGCAGCCTGAGCAAAAGCGTACGTATAAGCACTGAGAAAAAGTTCAAAGCTGAAGAGATAAAATCAATAATTTGCACATCGTCGCTGCAGTTGGGCATAGACATAGGAAGCATCGACCAAGTCACACAATACATGTCACCACGTAGTGTCACGCAGCTTATACAACGTGTAGGCCGCAGCGGTCATGGCATCGAGCGTGTTAGCAAAGGCATAGTTATTGCAACAGACGAAGATGATTGTTTTGAAGCTACTGTAATTGCGCGCCGGGCGCTTGCCGGGCAGATAGAGCCTACAAAATCTCACAGAAATTCATTAGACGTGCTCGCGCATCAGCTGGTCGGCATGACACTGGAAGATTGGAAGATTGATCTACAGCAGGCTTATCAAACTATAAGAAAAGCCGGACCGTACAATTCGATGAGCTTTGACGAGTTCATGTCTGTATGCAAGCAGTTGCAGCAGATTGGTCTTGTATTCCTCAACGGCTACATAAAAAAGAAACGTCGTGGCTTCAGCTATTATTTCCAGAATCTTTCGACTATCCCTAGTATTAAGCAGTATAAAATCTTTAACACGCTGGACCAGAGCTTTGTCGGCGTGCTGGATGATGGGTTTGTGTCTATACATGGCGATCCAGGCACTACGTTCATTGTAAAAGGCGAGCCGTGGCGGATAATCGAGACAGAGGAAGACCGTATCCTCGTTGAGCCGTCGAATGACATAGAGGCAGCTGTGCCCGGATGGGAAGGCGAATTGATGCCAGTACATTTTGATGTTGCACAAGAAGTCGGGAATTTGCGCGGCCGTATATACAAACTGCTTGACAAAATGAAGGAAAAAGAAGTTATTGAAGAGTTGAAGCACGAGTATCCGATAGGCGACAATGTAGCGAAAAAAATGGTAAAAATAATAAAGCAGCAGAAAAAGCACGACAAGACAATGATTACGGATGACAAAAATATCCTTGTTGAAGATTATGAAAACATTGTTGTGCTCCACACTTGCTTTGGTTCTATTGTAAACCAGACTATCGGTCGATTTCTGGCTACGTTGCTCACGGCACGGCTCGGCTCGATCGGATTGAAAACAGACCCGTATCGCATAATGATACAGTTCCAACAAAAGAATCTCGGATTGATTAAAGAGATATTGCTAAAGACAAAACCCGAGCATCTACGAAATTATTTAGAACTTTCAATCGCGAAAACCGAATTGTTCCAATGGAAATTCGTGCATGTGGCCAAACGCTTTGGTGCTTTTTCACGCGATGCGCAATTGAGCCGCAGGAAATTAAAAAGTGTTATAGAAGATTATGTAAACACTCCTGTTTTCAAAGAGACAATGCGCGAGATTGAAACTGAGAAACTTGACATTGAACGCGCAACAGAGCTGCTCGGCAAAATGCAGTCCGGTGAGATAAAACTAGTTTTCAAACGCGGCATCTCGCCACTCGGCAAAATCGGCATAAAGCACAAGTATGCAGAAGTCATTGGTCCAGAGCGTCCAACAAAGGAAATCTTCGAACTTTTCAAACATAGGTTGATGAACACAAAAACACGACTCGCTTGCATGAATTGCGGAGAATGGACGCAGAGTTACACAATAAAAGATATGCCTGAAGCTGTCAAATGTTCAAAGTGCGGGGCTTTGCTGCTAGCAGTCGTTCATCCAAGACAAAGCAATATCCTAAAAATCATCCAAAAACATTTAAAGAAAAAGCGATTGAGGCCAGACGAGGAAGAACTGCTGAACCGCGCGAAAAAGAGCGCAGACTTGTACATAACATACAAACGTGCAGCTGTGATCATGCTTGCTGGCCGCGGTGTTGGACCGTACACAGCAAAAAGAATTTTGCGAAAATACCACGAGAGCGTCGAAGACCTGCTGAAAAACATACTTGAAGCAGAGCGTGCATTTTTACGTACGAAAAAATATTGGAAGGTTTAATTATCTGATTCCTACTAAGAATATATATTAACTAAGTAGAGAAAAATTATATATGAAAAGTGGCTGTAAAATAGCGTCAATCGCTTTTTTCCTATCTTTGTTTGTTTTTTCTAGTTGTGCCCAAGCGAGTACATCTGGATTGAATTTTGGGACTGTGACTGCGAATACTGGATTAAGTTATGGAGATTACGTTATATATTCTGATCTTGGATCAAATGATGGATGGGCAAGGATATTAATAACAGATTCCCAAGAAAAGACCATCGACACTTCTGTAATAACTAAAGGTGAGATGAGAACCTTTTCAGATTTAAAATTTGATATAGCTGTCACAGGTGTAGAAGCATTGCAAGATGGGACTGTAGTCGGGACTGATATAGCTGTCGATTCTGTTGGTAAAATCAAGATCGGCACAATCGATGCTGATACATCTCTTGTTGTAAAATACAATGTGTATCCAACTTTAGCTGGTAATGACGGATGGGTTAAAGTAATGATAAAAGACGAGTATGATAATGTTTTGGATACTCTGATAATAAACGAGGGTGAAACTAAAGAATCGTCTTCTGCAGGACTAGCGATAAACGCAAATGATGTATTAGCACTAGAAGATGGTACAGTTTTATCTGTAAAACTTATCGTTGGAAAAGTGGGAACTGTAACTGCTATAGATACGTTAGAATATATGGGATATTCTATTTACTCTGATTTAGGATCAACTGATTATTGGGCGCAAATAAGAATTTTTGACGAGTCTGATAACAGTTACCTCCCAATTATTATCAACGAAGGATCCACTCGCACGTTCTTGGATTTCTACATAAAAGTGCTGGATGTACGGGCTTTACAAGACGGCACGATCGTAGGTGTCGACTTGATTATTGGGAACAGTAAAAGTGTGAAAACTAACGGCTTTATAGAGCATTCGGGATTGCTCATAAATTCTGATTCTGGAGCAGATAACGAATGGGCCAGTATAAAGATTTCAAATATGGAGAATGTTGTTGACACTTTGATAATAAACAGAATGAGTACAAGAGATTCGAATACAAACATCAGGATAGGCGTCTCCGATGTGGACGCCCTACAAGATGGCACAGTAATTGGCACAGGAGTTGTGATTGGTTCAATAGATTCTGAACCACCTACGACTACTACTACAACTACTACGCCAGAGGCTGTAACAACCACAACAACAATTGTACCAACAACAATTATCCCAACAACAACCACAACAACTACTCCAGAGGATGTAACGACTACTACAACTACTACGCCTGAAGTAACTACAACCACAACAACAATTGTACCAACAACAACCACAACTGTTGGATGTCCGTCCGGGTGTATCTATAACGAAACTTGTTTCGATTTCGGTATAAGAATATTAGTTGACAATACGCCAGAGTACTGCAATCCAATATCAAAAACATTCGAATCTCAAATAGGGGTTAATGCAACATGTCAAAATAACTACGAATGTTTAAGCAACTCGTGCAGTAATGGTGCTTGCGTAGAACCGATGAGTTTATTGACTGCAATATTAAACGCGTTAAAAGGATTGATCGACTTCTTCAGTTTTAGTTGGATTAGATAGTAGAAGCAGAAGCGAAAAAAAATATTGGAAAGTTTAAATCAATCCAAGTTTTTCAAACCAATACTGCCAGACCGGTTCCAGTCTTTTTTCCGATTTTAATTTTTTAATTTCCTCTATACTATACCAACCAGCAGATTTGGTTTCTCTGTGGCCGCGCTTGAGCTCGCCAGAGGCCTCGCAAGAAAATAAATACCAATAATGTACGCCTATGCCTTTGACACACCAATTCCAGTCCAGTTCTTCTTCAGCAATCAGCTTACATTTTTCAATCTTTAGTCCGCTTTCTTCTTCAACTTCACGCGCCAAGGCCTGTTCAGCTGTCTCGCCTTCATCAACATGTCCAGCAGGTCCTGCAAATCCAAGAGGCGGCACGTTCCTATCAATTAACAAATATTTGCCATCTTTTTCAATCAAAGCTCCGACAGAGTAGTGCATTGGCTTGCCATGTTTTGATTTACCTAATTTCGGAGTTGCTTTGCTCATAACAATTAGATAGGAAAGACTCTTTATGAGTTTTTGAGTTTTTAAACGAAAAATAAATTAAACTAAAAATAACTGAATTATAAAAACAATTATCCCGGCAACGAGCAACGGCACAAATGCTTTCTTGATTTCTTTCCAGACTTTCTTGCCGCCTATCCATCTTGCCAGTAACATTTTTGAGAGCGTATTAGAAAGTGCAGCGATTATTATAGCGTTTATTGCTGTGCTGAGAGGCATGCCGTTGGGCACAGCGGAAAGAGAAGCCAGGCTTATTGTTATTGCATCCACATCAAAAATCCCAGAAAGCGCGGCTATTGGATAGATAGCAGACGGGAAATAAAGCTTGGCCATATGAGAAGCGAACAGGACAGCAACAAAAATAATCATGAATTGGAATATCGGCTTGAATGAAATCGGCGAAGTTAATTTAATTGCTGTGCGGGTTCGCCCGATTTTTTTCCATGTTATATAACTCATAACATAACCAACCACGCCAAGCGCGGCCAACGCAGGCAGCAATGCAAAGGCAATCGCATAGTCAAAAAACGAAACAACAAAGAGCATCCGGAAAAACATTGTTGATGCTGCAATAATTATTGCGAAAACAGCGGATTTTATTATTTTTTTGTTTCTCTTTGCCATGCTTGCCATCGAGATTGTAACTGATGTGCTGCTTGCAAGGCCGCCGAAAAAGCCTGTCAGCCCCAGTCCTCGACTGCCGAGCAGCTTCATCGCAACATAGCCTGCAAAACTTACAGACATTACAACAACCATGCTGAGCCAGACGAGATAAGGATTTATGGCACCGTATGGATCGATTGGTGCTTTTGGCAACAGCGGGAGCACGATGAAAACAAGCGCAGCGAATATAATAGCATCACGTACTTCTTTTTTACTACGTTTGTGCGCAAACTTGTGAAGCGGTTCGAGTGAAAACAGAATCAATGTAAGGATTATTCCGAGTGATATCGAAATGAAATACGGCTGTGCCTCAAAAAACAACAGCATGCCGATTATATATGTCAAGAAGAACGCTATCTCTGTTGTCAATCCCACAGAACCGAATTTTTTGAAGTTCACATAATAGCTTATCAACACCATTCCTGCAACCGCGGCCATTCCCACATAGACAAGCCACACACTAGAAATCAGCTGTGCTATATACGGCGTAAGCACACCAAACAAACAGATAAGTATAAACGTCCTTACACCAGCAAAAATCTCCTTGCTTTTTTTCGCCCGCCATTCCCGTTCTATGCCTATCAGCGCACCAATAGCAAGTGATAAAATTATTTTTTCAAACATAAACAAATCCATAAAGCTCCCGTAATAGAATTAGAAGCCGTTCAAGATAATATTTTGTTTTTTTATTTGTGGAGAAACGAATTTTAATTATGTCTCATGATGAAGAAAATAAGATCAAAGCAGTTATCTTCGATATTGGAGGTGTTTATTTAAAAGGTAGTAGAAAGGACATATACTCTAGTTTATCGGAACAATCCGAAGTAGACTTTGAATTCATCAAAAGCCAACTCAATAAATTTTACACTGAGTTAGAAGATACTGATTTCTTCTGGAGAAAAATCGCAGACATATTGAAACAGAAAGATTATGGAAAAGTCAGAAAAATATGGTTGGAAGCAGTAGAAAAGAAATTTGTAGTTAATAAAAAAGTAAAAGAAATTATAGAAAATCTTAAAAAATCAAATTATAAAATTGCAGCTTTAACCGACACAAACATAGTTCACTCAACTTTTATTAAAAAAATGGGGTATTATAAACCTTTTGATGTTGTAATTTTATCTTCTGAAGTTGGAGTAAAAAAACCTGATATCAAAATATATAAGATTGTAACTGAAAAATTACTCTTGAAGCCAAAAGAATGCATCTACATCGATGACAATAAACGTAATTTAATTCCAGCAAAAAAACTAGGTATGAAAACAATTTTGTTCAAAAATGCAAAGCAGCTTGAAAACGAATTGAATAAACTTGGAATATTGAATTAAACGAAATTGTCTAACCTATTTTCACCAACCTATTTTTACCAACCGCCTCCAGCGCCTCCGCCTCCCGATCCGCCTCCACCAAATCCACCACCACCGAATCCGCCGCCTCCGCCACCGCGACCTCTTCCTCCGCCGGCAAGGAATATAAAGAAAGGATAACATCTCCTTCTTTTCTTCTTTACACATTTTTTATATCCGCATTTTTTGCAGATATGACAAATCATGTTGCCCTTGCGCTCCACACGCATCCATGAATGGCATTTTGGGCATATGTGATTTTTAACAGAGATTATTATAGGAGGTAATATAAAAATAGCCAACATGAATAGAAGCAAGTAGCTATAATCGAACCATAGCTCATCTAACCCATCAGGCTCAAACTCGCCACTCAAAGTTTCGTTGCCTGCGATTATATCAGCAAGCGTTTTCACAGTAAGGTAAAGCCCTTCGCCATATTTTTCATCCTGGAAATAACTAGTCATATATGCTCGTCCGATGCGGCCTGCTTTTGCATCGTTTATATCTCCCTCCAGGCCATAACCAACTTCTATTTTCCATCGCCTGTCGCTGATTGCAGCAACTATAAGTATGCCGTTGTCTATTCCTTTTTGCCCGATGCCATTCTTCTCAAACACCTTTACAGCATATTCTTCTATCGGCATTGGCTGCGTACTGTTCACTATAAGCACTGCTATCTCAGCTGTGGTTGCTGATTCGAGCTGCGCGGCGTAATTGTTTATCATACTTTCATACGAGGAATTGATTACGTTCGCAAAATCGCTCACATATGGTACAATAGTTGGTATGTCCTGTGCATGCACTTGTGCGGAAAAAAATAGTAAAGAAAATAAAAAAGTAAAGATTAGTGTGGCAAATATTGTTTTTTTCATTTCGAACAACCTTTGATTAATTTGCTCAGCCTGTTATGCGAATACTTCTGGCGCAGTCTCAGCACCTTCAGCTGCCTCGAAGTATATCTTCTCTGTGAATCCGAACGCATTTGCCAACATATTTGTCGGGAATACTTTTATTGCTGTATTGTAACCTCGTACTGCATCGTTGTATCTCATCCTTCCGACTGCTATTCTGTTTTCAGTACCAGCAAGTTCGTCCATCAGGTTGCTGATTGCTGTGATTGTTTTAAGATCTGGATAGTTTTCGTACACAAGCAAAAGCCTGGCTATTGCCGAGTCCCATTGCTCAGCCGTATCTATCCGCTCGGTCACACTTGTTGAAGTTGCCCATCGGCTTCTTAGGGTTGTCAATTCTGTCAATAAACTAGCTTCGAACTGCTCATACTCCCTGACAGTATTAACCAAGCTCGGTATAAGGTCGTATCTTCGCTGGTATTGCGTCTCTACTTGCGCCCATTTCTCGGTCACTGTTTGATCAAGCCCGACAAGGCCGTTGTACATCACAACGATCCCTATGCCAATCACTGCAATTACCACTATTCCTATGAACCAAGGTTGCATGTAGAATGGTTTTTTCTTTGCCATATTATCTTTCTTTATTTTTCTTGTTTAAAAATAAGCAGTATTCGCTCAAGGTCAAAATTCATTTGATTTATATTGTTAGATAAAGGAATTTAAAGATTATTTTCTTAGTTTTAAACATGACAACATGGAAGAAAGTTACAAGACAAATAGCAGATTATATTTATGAGAATTATGAGGCTTTGGTTATAATCCCAAAAAAATTAAAATTCGATGGATACAGATTTGAAAAGGCACTGAAAATAATTAAATCTGATATTGAAAAAGATTTTGGTGTGGAAGTCTGTACACACACAGTTAAAGCATATGGTCTCAGAACTTTTAATGAACTTAAAGAAGTTAGAAAGGAGGCATATAAAAAAGATAAAAGAAGACGACAACAAAGATTGACAGAAAAGCTAAAAGAAACAAGTCCTGATTATGTTGAATTTGTAGAGTCTGTGAAAAGATTTGAAAGTGGAGAAAAGCCAGGACCAATAGATCCGGGAAATAATTATGTAAGAGTATTATCAGCTTTGGATAACTATGGTGATTCGATGCTATCAAAGAACTTGGCTAGAAATGTGGGTGAAGATAGCGTCAAAGAACAATTGAGAGTTTTTGCCATGTATGGCTTAATTGGACATCCTACTCAATCAAAAAGTGCGATATCACAAAAAGGTACAAAATATTTAAAAAATATTGAATCTTCTTGACTAACTAGTATTAAGCTTTGATTTTTTTCTGCAACTTTTTTACTTTTGCCAATCTTTTAACGCGTGCCAACATCTCTTTCTTCAGGCCAATAAAAACTCCGCCTTTTTTGCCAGCGCAGTATGTCGCCTCGCCAGGCTTTATTATTTTGTTCAGCTCTGAGCTTTCTATGTCTATGTGGATTATTCTCGACCTAGTTTCTTTATCTTTTAGATGTATGTATGCTTTTACTTTAATTGGAATTTTTGATTTTGCAGGACCAGACATATAATCACTTATTACAACAACTTACCTACAATCACTTATCCGCTTAAAAACAATTTAAATTTAGGAAAATAAAAGTGGTACATATGAGTTTGTTTGTTGTTTTAGAGGGGCTTGATGGCTCAGGCGGAGAAACGCAGACCAAGCGCTTAGTAGAGTTTTTACACAGCCGCGGAAGAGCAGTAGAAGTCCTGACTTATCCAAATCCAAAAAGTCCTTTTGGTAAAATAATATACGATTATCTGAACAAGAAAATCGAACTGTCGCCTGATGCGCAGATGTCCTTATACGCAACTGACATGGCGCTCGACCGTGAAAAAATTAATGCAGCATTGCAACAAGGCAAAATAGTCATTGCAACCCGTTACTTTTTATCTACGCTTGCTTACCAGTGTGGTGCAAAAGGCGTTCCGCTTGAAAAAGCAGTAGAGTTTGCAAAAATGCTCAAGTTGCCAGTTCCCGACCTTGTTATATGTTTGGACATTTCGCCAGAAACTTCAATCAAACGCAAGTTCGGTGAACATAAAAAATTGGACAGGCATGAAGAGAGCAAAGCTTTGTTGGCAAAAGTCAGAGAAGCCTATCGCAATCTTGCAAATAATAAAGTATTTGCAAAAGAATGGGTTGTTGTAGATAGTGAAAAAAGTATAGAAGCTGTTGCTGCAGAAGTGCAAAAAATCGTTTTGAGTAAATTGAAATTAGAGTCAAAATAAGATAGAATTATGCAATAATTTTGTAATATACTATACCATTCTCTTTATCAAAAATTCTAGAAATCTTTTCCTTCTTCGCAAGAAAGATTAAATGATCTCTGATGATTCTCAGATTAACTGTCCTCCCGACAGACTGGTTTACTCTGTAATTGATACCAAGAGTCGTCATTGAGCCTTTAGATTCTCTTAATATCTTTAGAATCAACGGATCAACAAAATCATAGCCTGAAGTTCTTCCCATATGTAATATTTGGTTTTCCTGCCATATAGTCGTAGTCGTGGTTCATGTATGTGCAAAATAGGGATTTGAACACCCAAATATTCCTAACTCTTGAGAATTAAAAAAAGAAAAAAGAAAGGTAAAAGATTTTATTCGTCAATTGGAGTTATTTTGCAAATATAGGAGCCACAAATCTCGATTAGATCAGTATCACTCAAGTAAGAGCTAGGCCAATTAACCCGTGTCCACCCATGAGCTAACTTTTGGTCTACTTTTTTAGTAGGTAAATCGGCTTCACGGAAACAGTTGTAATGATTACCTGCATACCAGTCTTGCAAATGTGATGGACACTCAAATTCATTTGCAGTTACTAAAACAGTAGCTGCCCCACTACCATACGTATCTACATGTGGATTAGTTGTCGTTGGTATTGCTAATGCAATTAGTTAAAAGTCCCTCATTTAACACCTACTTTCAAGTCCCGACCATTTAACAGAACCTTAAATCAGAGGGTTTTTAAATGATGAAATGCTTATTAGAATATTGGAAATGTTTAAAAGGGTTTCGAAGAAAGAGTAAGTTTTAGAATTAATATTGTAGAACTATTATTTAAGAAATAAAAATGGTGAAAGAAGGGGGGAAAATGGTAACTAAAGAGGAAGCTATTAAAGCGGTCCCATCATATATAGTACCTCCCGAATGTTTTATTTGGAATTGGACGGGAGCAAAAGATGGGTGGGGCGTCATTCCAGGCACTGGCTGTGCCCACTATGTGGCACATGAACATAATCCTAATATTAATCTCACGTCCCATAATACTAAACACAAGTGTTATTACTGTAAAAAATCTCAAAAAACTATAGGTAATCATAATGGAGGACGTGCAATCCGAGTTACACAAGTTAGAGCGTGGGCCAGGATTCACTATAAGAAGCCTAAACCCCTTAAGGAGGTATGCAAAAATGATATATGGCTTAGGATAAGGGGAAAAAGCAGTCATAGTGGAATTGTGGAATCGGTAACATATGAAAAAAGTAAGCAGAAAATTGAGATTAGACATTGTAAGAAATCTGCAGGCGGCGTTACACACGATATACATGGTACTAACGGTGTTAAAGGTGGATTGTTTTATGGTCCTCCTAAGCCTCCACTTAAGTCTAAGTTCTTAGGTAATAAAAACACGACAGAAGTACACAACCTCAATAATGAACAAACAAATTGTCAGATAAATGAAATAAAAGATAGCAAGAAATTTGAGTCGTTGAAAGAAGCACATGACGAGGGATATGATAACTGTCATTATTGCTTAGGGGATTCAAAAAGATAGAGATATTAAGTTTTATTTTAAAATATATGGTTCTTATTCAACCAGGTCATCAAGATAACCACTTAGACTTGCCTTCATGCTTACATCATTATCTAGTTCTCTAAGGGAATCTTGTTTGGCTTTTATGAGTCTGGGCGACATTAGTGGATTGGCTAATGACCTGTACAAAGTCTTGTGGCCGACTTTGGTTTTAGTGTGGTCTATGACACTCATCAAATTCTCTACTTCTATAAGCCTCCAGGAAAGATCGTCCATGGTTCTATCCGGCATTTTTTCTTTGAGTTCTGAGTAATTCAGCTCTACTTCCAAGCTTCCATAATGAGTATAGTTAAACAAAGTATCAAAGATTCTCGGATATGTGAGTTATGCTAAAATACTCAAATTCTCTGCCAAGAAAAGTGAATGTATTCCTAACTCTTGAGAATTAAAAAAAGAAAAAGAGGGAGAAAGTTTTTGATTCTTAGAAAGAAGACAATACTAAAAACATCAAAATGATTCAAACTTCCTTTTTAGGGTTTCAAGAGCCTTTTCATAATCTATTAAAATTCTGAAGATAAAAATAAGGGCAGGCGACACCAAATACATAATTATTAATAAGTTTTTAAAAATAGATGAAAGAAAATATATACAAAGAGAACAATAAAAAGAAACAAGCGTAAATGCAGAAATATAATATAACGCCAAAACTATTTCATCCATTTGCTTTTTTAGGTTTTTTGATTTTGCTTTTCTTGATGAATAACCCTTTTCATTAAAGAAATAGTCGACTACACCAAAAACGAATATTGGAAAAGAATAAAATATCGAGACCAGCATTAGTTTACCAAATTCCAAATTAAGAAACTTTTCATATTCGCTTAAGTATAAATAACCAACACCAGGAATTGTTAATGCTAAAAATAGAAACAGATATGAAAGAATCTGATATCCTTTTAATTTTTCCAAATTTGGTATTACCATATAAAAATAGAATGAGTAGGTTAACTTATAACTCTTTTTAGGATATAAACTAATTGGGGATAAAATGGTCAAAAAGTCTAAACATGAAATCAAAATTCTAAGAGATTATGCTCTTGGAGGTCTTGCTATCATTACAGCAATCTTCTTAGCTACCTGGCAAGAAATTATGAAAATTCTTAAACCTAACCTAATATCACTTTTGATTACTTTAGCAGGAACAACATTTGTATTCTTCTTTCTTTTGTATGTATATTTTAATCCTGAGAGATTTCTACGTGGTAAAAAACCTAAAAAATAAATCTTAATTTTTTATGAAAGTTCCTAATCTCTATTAAGATGCCGAAACATAATACTCTTTATGATATTCCCGTTCGATTGGGATAAATTTCAATTTCTTTTTATCTAGAATTAAAATATATGAACAAAATTTGTGTCCAATTTTTTGACGTAAAATTTTTAATTTTTCTCTTTCTTTTTCTATTACTTTAGGAAATGTTCTGTTTGTCCAAGAGTATTTTTTTCTCCTTAATTTTATTTCTATCACAGCATTAGGCTTTTCAAACGCGTATGCTTTTGAAGGTAATCTAAAAATACGAGAACCTTTAACTTTTAGCGTAGAAACGTCAATTACCACAATATCAGACCTTAGGTTTAAACTTGCATCGCTTCCATACCATCTAACTTCACAATGTAGAGGTATAGACTTTTCTCCATCTTTAGTTGCTTCAATTTTACCAAAATCCTCGAGTAATAAGTGGTAGAGATAACTCCTCACGTCTGCTTCTGTAAGAAATTTATCTGGATGCTTTTTGAACTCGTCTATTAATTTACCTATTTCCTTTTCAATTGATTTGTTTAAAACAGATTGAATCATAATTCCAATTTTAAAATTTAAAGATTTATAGAAAGAAAAGTGTAATTGTGCGTATATGAAAAGAAACTCGCTGTTTTTTATAGTGTGTTTAATGAAGTCTGTTTTTATTAAAGTTTTAAATTAAGACATATTTAGAAGAATATGGCAAGATGTAGTAAAAAACTGAAAAAAGAAGTATCAATTAAAATAGCTAGAGATAGCCTCGATAATGCAAAAAGCTATTTGGAAGATTCGAAGAAGATATTAAATTCTAATCCGGGACATGCTTATGCATTAGGCGTTTTGGGTATAGAAGAACTCCAAAAGGCTACCATTTTTTATGTACTGCCACGATCGACTGATTTTCCCATGAAACTTGATAAATCTCTCAAGAGTCTTTTTAAAAATCACAAAGCAAAACAATTTGGTCAGGAACTAACATCATCAAATAGAATCTTTTTAGAGCTTTGGGATAAATATTTTAAACGTACGGGAGTTAAGCCTATTGATTTAATGAAAGAACTTATAAAAAATCCATCAGACAAGAAATTTAAAAAAATAAAAGAAAAAGTAAATAAAAAATTGAAAGTTTATGAAAATATTGAGAATTATAAAAAAATAGGCATGTACGTTGACTTTATTAATGGAAAAGTTGTTGGTCCTAAAGATATTAATAAAAAATTAGCAAAAAAACTCATAAAGCATTTAGAGGAAGAGATTAATTACACTGAACGTCTTTTCGATTCTATAAATAAATTTTTATAAGCTTCCTCCCCACTAAAAATAAATAGAAAGAATAGGTTAAAATATGAAATGGGAAAAACAAAAACAAATCAAAAAGGAAATAAATGAACTATTGCCGAGATTTCCAGAAGGAAATGCTAAAAATTATCGAAGGGTGCTCTATTTCCGTTTACGCTTGGAAGGCAAGACGAAAGAAGAAGCTTTAGAAGAATTGAGAAAGAGGAAACTCTACCCTTGATAAAAATGGTAAGCCATTTAAGATTTACAAAAAATAAGAGAAAAATTATGAATTAATATTTCTTCTCTATTATGAAAAATAACATATTTAGAATGCTCTGAACAATTTTAGGGAATTCTTTATAAATCGTTTCTCGTTCTTCTATCTTATGTCCACCAAAATTTCTCAGACAATATGTTAATGCAACGTCAAATTCGATTGCAATAGGATTGGTTACGAATCCTGTATCTGAATAAGTATGGTTTGTTAATTTAGTTATTGTATTTTTAAAATTTCTATCTCTTTCTCCATTAAGAAAGTCTAAATTTTCCTTTTTGAGACTCAGATTAATGTCTTCACAAAAGAAGAGAGTATAATAAAATAAAGTGGGGGTTCGCCTAAGGCCATATCTAGCTTTTACCGAATCTTCTAGATATATGTTCTTTAACAATACCTCCACTAATTTACACAATTCAAATATTAAAGTTGTCTCCATGTACGAAGCAATAGTATTTTCTCGTATTCTAGGTTCAATTTCATTGATTATTTTTTTTAACTTATAGATAGAATAAACGAAAAATAAAGCTTCTTTATAATAGGAACTTTTCTTCAAAAACTTAGTCCTTAATAAATCAATATCAAGAGAGGTTTGATTGATGGTCCTGTAACATTCTAATCTCTCATTAAGAAAATTTACAGTTTCAACAACTTTTTGTCTAAAGAATTGTTCTTTTACCCCATGTTCCAAAAGTATAAAACATTCTGCAGGTGTAGGTTTATCTGTACCAACCCTGCCTAATCTTTTATCTTCTTGATATGCCTGATGCATTAATAATAATCCTTTTTCTATATCTCCTTTTAGAATGGACACTGTACCATAAAAATAATAAGGTGTGCCTTTGTGAATTTTATCTGGTTTATTTTTATCTTCCCATTCATGGACTAAAGAGAGTATTTTATCAAAAACTAAATCACAAAGTTGGATAGGTTTTAAAGTATAATCTGGATTTAACCAGAATGAAGTAAAATTTTCAAATAAATGGTCGTGAATTTCATAGCTGTCATTTTTGTGTTTTGTAAGAAAATCGAATAAGGCCTGTTTAAAAGATAAGTCTAATATAAATTTTCCATTTCGAAAAAAGATTAATGCTTTTTCAAATTCGTCGTCTATGGGTTCGTTAAATCTATGCATACTAGAGAATAGTCGATTATGATATTAAAAACTTTCTTATTCTCTTCAGCTTAAAAATGGCTCTTATAGTAAAGGCATTTTATAGGGTACCTATAATTTGAATCAAAATTTGTATAAGGGTTAACAAAATCGCAAGAAAAGCCGTTACTATAGTAACAGCTTCGGGTCTTGTAAAAATGGTAAACCCTTTTTCATTCCACACACCTAAATGATTACCCACTTTCTATGTTTAAATATTTTATTTTCCATTGTTTAACTTTCTCTGAATTTTTTTCAAAACAACAAAGATTCTTTTTATTTCTATAATTATATATGATATACAGAAGATTCCAGTCGTCTGTTAATACCTATAAAAAGCCTATAGGTTCGTAATTCATCCCTGCCTTTACCTTTGTTCTTTCTTTGAAAACATTCAAATTTTTAACAATTTCTTTTGATTCTTCTTTGAAGAAATACGAAAATAAAAATTCTAATAAATTTAGAATTTGATAATCGATTGTATAAGTACCGTATTGATGAAATTCTAGATGAACCAAATTATTTCTCTTTATTCGAATCCATTCAAAAACTTCTTTAATTCTTTTGATTTGTTTTGGTGATAATGTTTTTGGAAGGAACTCTAGTAATTTATTGCTACATTTCTTAAAAGAGAACTTTCTGTTTTCAATGCTATCTATAAAATATTTATAATCTTCTTTCAAAATTATGGCTTTCAATAGTATTTCTGTCCCTATCCCAATAAGAATTCCTTTAATTTCGGGTTTAGATTCTCCGAAAAACCATGTTCCAAAACCAGTGCCTTCGTATGCATAAATAATAAGATTCTCAGCTCGTTTCATTAGTATTTCATGTGGTGAGTTTTTTAGACCAGTGTCTTTCTCTCTCTTGCTCTCTGGAGATGTATAATATTTTTTAATTCTTTCAATTCCTTTTTTATGATAGGTTTTCAAATCTTTTATGTCGTTTTCCAACTTTGAATATCTTTGAGGCATATATAAAACTTTATTGTCAAGTTTTTAAATTTTCTTAAAACTTCATTTAAAATGCTTAAATTCGGGTAAAAACTGAGTTTTAATTGAAAAGTATGAATGAAATAAAAAGATTACAAAAATTTATGGAAAAACTTAACGAGGTAGTTCGACCATCAATGTTGTTTCATTCACAATGGCAACTTAGAATTATTGATGAGATAACTAAATCTCAAGCTTTTGTAAAAGAATTGAGAGAATTTCATACACCAACCCATAAAAAATTTAGAAAAGAGTGGGGGTGGTTAGTAGGTAAACGCCCATTTAGGGTTGGGAACTACTGGTATTCTTATTATAAAAAACGGGGGAATAACAAGTTTAGAGATGCTCTTTGCCGGTGGTTTTCGAGCAAAAGAAATCAGAATTATTTATTAAATGAGATGAATACTGTTTTTCCAGAAAAAAGAATTGAGATAATAAAAGAGGGTTTCAAATACCATAGAGATAAAAGATACTCAATATCGATACCATTATTACTTCCTCAAGTCGAAGGGGTTCTTTGGGATTTAGGTGCTAAGAAGGGTAAAGTCAGGAAAGCATACAATTCAAGGGAAAAAAAATCAGGTGGTGAATGGGAATTGCCCGAATTATCTAAAGAAATTTTTCCAAATGACAAGTTTCATAAAATCATAGTTCGTGAAATCTATTCTGAAAAATTTAGACATCCAGTATTACATGGCCGGAATATCCATAAAGGTAAAGAGAAAGAGATATCTCGATGGAGATCTACACTTTTAATTCTTACACTTTGGAGATTATCGGATGAATTTAAAAGCTAGAAATATAATCCATTTTAATACTTCCCACTCCGAGCATTAAAGCACTCCATACTCCTAACTCTTGAGAATTAAAAAAAGAAAAAGAAAGGAAAAGATTAAGCTCCGTATCCTGCTGGAATTCCGTGTGCAGCCCACCAATGCCCTGTTGGGCCTGTTCTTTGTTTGTGTATGACTTCCATTTGTCCCCAGATACAATATCCACCATCTCTCCAATTTGGATTTGTATTATCGCAGGGTGTTCCTACCCAAACTATCTTAGAATGATAGCTTCTTCCTGAACCACCCGGAAACATTCCATTCCACTGATTGTTAACCCATGCGTCAGTAGTCCAAGGCGACTCATCGCCACTATATCTAGTGTTATCTGGTCCAAAGACCGCATCATGCCAAGCTTGTGACCATTTCATTACTAGGTGGTCATCTGCATCCTCGCCGATTGCGGTT
The DNA here is from genome assembly GCA_030615205.1 of Candidatus Aenigmatarchaeota archaeon. Taxonomy (GTDB): domain Archaea; phylum Aenigmatarchaeota; class Aenigmatarchaeia; order CG10238-14; family SCSR01; genus JAUWZS01. The sequence goes on from JAUWZS010000002.1 coordinate 188,294, forward strand.
TCACATGCAACCTTATCAGTTATCCCTAGCTTTTGTTGACAGTATTGCATTCCTGTTCCAACGAATACTAATGCTTTCCAGTTGTATCCTGCTGGTTTAGCAATTACTGTAGTTGCTAGCATTAACGAAGCCACTAGAACTAATCCAAACAAAGTTTTTTTGTTTTTCATAGTTGTAATTAAGATAGTTAAAGATTAATCTCTATGAGTAAATTCGAAACGCTTTAATATGGAAAAATGCGGCAGACAGTTAGTTGCAGAAGAAGAATGTAATAAATTATTCGAAAAAGTTAAGAAAGTTAAAAGAACGGAAATTGGCAAAAAAGCTAAATTAATTCTTTTTTGAATCAGTTCTAAAATTTAAGAACTTGCAAATCAAAATAATATTCAACATGCTGTTTAAGTGGTGTTTGTAAGTGGTGTTTGTAAGATTTTTCGATTGGTTGTCCGGACTGCTCGGATTTAGAAAAAATATCACTTTAGGTGTGTATGGCGAGATTAACGTAGGCAAAACTACTTTGGCAAATAAAATTTCTTTGGATTGGGCAGGCGAGGAGGTAGGCATAGTTTCTAAAATCCCGCATGAAACCAGGACTATCCAGAAAAAAGAAAAAGTAGTGATACCGCTCAACGGAAGAAGAAAGATCGTGCTTAACTTGTTGGACATGCCTGGACTTGCAACAAAAGTTGATTACAAGCAATTTATGAAATATGGGATAAAACGCAAGGCTGCAAAGAAGCGAGCAAAAGAAGCGACCAGAGGCGTGATAGAAGCGATTAAATGGTTGGACAATGTTGATACAGTACTTGCTGTAATGGATGCAACAAAAGATCCGCTCACGCAAGTCAATCTCACATTGCTAGGCAACCTAGAAGCAAAAGGAATACCGGTAATAATCGTTGCAAACAAGATTGACAAAAAAAGAGCTAAACCCAAAAGGATAAAAAGTGCTTTCCCAGAATATCCTGTAATTCCTATATCTGCACTCAAAGGAAAAAATATTGATAGATTATACAAGGCGATTGGTAAACATGCGAAATAAAAAATTGCGGAATAAAAACTCTAAGAAGAGAAATGCTAGGAAAAACGCTAAGAAAAATGTAAAGAAAAATTCAAAGAACAAACGAGCTAAGGTAAATGCGAAAAATATCGCAAGATCTAACTTAAAGATAGATTTTATTTCATCAAATGTTTTGAATAAAAAGAGTGAGAAGAGTAGGATCACTTATATCTTAGATATAGTAAAAGACGGCACTATACTAGTTACAGACGGTGTGATGAGTCCTGATGAAGAGCTGGACTTGATTAGAGAGACTATGCGGAAAGTAGATGATGGGTTTCCGGGAATAGAAGTCTGCAGTTTGAAAAGAGAGGCAGAGGGTTATCAAAGATTTGCAGAGCAACTTATGGAACAAAGATACAGTATAAGAAAAGTAATTAATAAAATTATAGGAAGGGCGTCGCCGCAGATAGATCTGAAATATGGGATGACCCTTATCGGACCGTCCAGGCTTATCAAGAAGATAAAGAAAAGTCCTGATTCGTTCTCAGTTTTTGCACAATTACAAAAGTAATTTCATACAAAAACAATTTCAGGAACGTAATATTTCAGAGTACGAATATAATTTAAGTGGTTTTGATGCACAAGTGCGTACGTTGTGGCAATACATATAAAGATAATGATAGTAGCATTCTCCGCGGTTGTACTCAATGCAGTGGCATTTTCTTTCTCTATATTAAAGGCGAAGCAGATACAAAACAGTTGGATGCAGTGCAGAGGGATCTACAGGAAAGAGACACAACATTAGAAAAAGAGCTTGTTAAACAAATTGAGAAACGAAGATCCAAGAAGCGCGTTAGAAAGAGAGTCAAAAAGAAAATTAAAAGAAAAGTCAAAGTAAAAGCGAAGGTTAAGAAAAAAGTTGGCAAGAAAAAAGTCAGGAAACGAGCCGTCAAGAAAAAACCAAGAAAGGAGAAAGTAAGAAAGGAAATAGTAAGAAAAGAAAAAGCGGAAAAAATAGAGAAACCAGAGAAAATTGTAAGAAAGGAAGTAATAAAAATTGGGAAGGAAAAATTCGCAGTTGAAGATATTTTTGGAATCGAGACAGTCCGCGTGCCAAAAGATGGCGTATATGAAATTAATATCGATGGACTGATGAAGAAAAGGCCTGTTATAGTTTTAGAACGCGGGCAAGTTTATCTTATCCATTTGCCGCTTCTTTTTGAGGAACTGAGCGAAATCTAATTATAGCGAGATGTAAACCTCGAATAACACTCAATTTCTATACCTTCTCCGTCACTCAAGAATAAATGTTATATTTTAAATCATGTATTTGCAAGTATGGATAAAATCCACAGGTCCGGATAAAGATGATGAGACGCTACTTGATGATAAAAAGATGAAATCGAGTTACCGCCCTGATTCCGAAACGCTTTAATTTAGCACTAGAAATAAGTTGGCCGGTTACTCGTGGACTCACTATCTTGTAGACTTACCGGGCTTACAGTACGCACAAGGATCATAACCATAGTCCAATGCCTCTTTTTTTGACGAAAAGTGTACCTTGCATTTTATTTCATCTATTTGACAATTTTTCTTTTCCTTTTTTAGATCATGAAACTCAAATTTCCTTTTTGGGTCCGTAGGGTTACAGTTACCCAACCATCTTGTTTTAGGCAACTTAGGACCGTAGAACTCCCCTCCTCTAACTGATTTACTGGTGCCGTACGTTACTGTTGTGGGAGCAGCACTCTGAGGATGGTGAGAGACTCGGATAACGGGCTTTCTACCTGGAGTTACGTCAACCACATAGCCACAATGTCCACTTACCCCATCTGGGTTCAACCTAGCCCAAATGTCTCCTTTTCTCACTTTGTGCAACTTGCCAAGTGGGTCTTCACTAGTGCGCATTTCCCAGCCTTTTCCTAGGAAGTATTGTACTACCTGGCCAACTCTAATTGGGTGGTCATTGTAGCATCTGACCCCTCTGGAAATTGTTATTTTTTTCGCACCAGCAACATAATGAGCACAAGGAGTGCCCCCAATTGGGCCATATCCTACTTCATTATTTATATGCCAGAAAAGACATCTTGGTGTTATATATGAAGGCACTTTAGCTTCTGCGCATTTTGGGTCACAGTATCCTTCTTCTTCTGGTTTTTTCTTGTTAGATTTCTTTTTAGTCATAGTTTTTATTCATGTTTTCATCCAAATATATGCAAATTTATCCAATCTAGCTCCCCCTACGAGACGATGCCTGTCCCGCATACAGCTTTGCTGTTGTTCGGGGTTAGAGCCTGTTTGAAATAAGTTTTTTTAAATCCCATCTTGGGCGTTGAACCCATTGAGATTTCTATTCTAAGGATTCTGGCGTTTTATATAGATTTCCTTGAAAAATATTTACATCAAAATATTTCTAACTATATCAATCCTTTCGCCCTGTCCCCTTCTATCAATTTTTTAGTTTCTGGTTTTATTTTTATCAATGCGTCAAAAATAATTTGCTTATGCTCTTCTGTAATATACCCGTCTTCTTTCAACTGGTTTAGCAAAATAAAAGTATCTAATGTAAGATGTTTTAGCTTGAATTGCTTCGATGGTTCGCAATCTCCTCTTTTGACTTTAAAATTTCTCCTGCAAGATTCTGCCAGAATTGCGGCATTGATATCGTAAATTTGTGCAACAACAATTTGCTCATTGTAAGCTATAGCCTGCCTCTCCGCAACATCTCCTTTCATTTTGTCAATCATGCTTTGCATAGCTTTGTGTATACACTCGTCTTTTCCGCAAAGCTTCATAGAATAAGATTATATTTTGTCGGATTAAATTATCTCTTTCTCTTTGTTTTCTTTTTTATTTCCTTAGGCTCAGCTTTCGCTTTTATTTTTCCCATTTTGAGTTTTTGTTTGTATTTCAATTTTATTACAACAAGAACAACAATTAACGAAACCAGAAATGATATTACATACACTGAGTTTTCTGCTAAAGCTGTTGTCATACCAGTTAAAGCGCCAAGTGCAGACAGACCGCCTCCTGCTTCTTCAACTTCTTCGGGTGAACAAGGTTGTGATTCGAATGGCCTATTTCTATCTGTTCCACATTTATTTTCCTCTTCGCATGTTCTTGCCTGCAAACCGTCTACGCATTCTCCCCATTCAGTACAGCTCCACTTCTCTTTGCAAACATAAACACAGGTTTTTGTTTCCTCTGGTTTACCAACTTCAGTCCCACAATTGTTTTCATCTGTACATGTTCTTGTTTGTTCTCCTTCTGGTGGGCATTCGCTCCAATCTGTGCATTCCCAAGCTTCTGTACAAGGTGATGGTCCTGGTCCCGGTGATGGTCCTGGCCCTGGTCCTGGAGGAGAAGTCGTTGTTGGAGATGCTTTTGTAATTGAAAGATTTAGTTCTGTAGTACAGCCATTACAAAAATATTCAGTTTGGTATGTATCGACATCGTCAACAAAAAAATGAATTTCATCCCCTGGTGAAGCACTAATATAAAATATAGGACTGTAACCGTATTTTCCATCTAACGTAGTTGTACTTTCTTCTATTCCATCTACCTTAGCAACAACTGATAAACCGTCTGGTGCTGGTTGACCATTCCAAGTAACAAAACCATAAAATCGATGAGGTGGGATTGGCTGAGCCAAAACTAAATTAGCAAATAACATAATTCCAATAAAAGTTGTTAACAATAATTTTTGATTCGTTTTTATCACCTACTTATAGTTAAACCATAAAAGATAAAAGGTTAATTGTTCCTCTAAGGACATATAAAGTTTTCGTTCCATACGCAAGTTGTTGACGGGACATAAGTATCTGAAATACCCATCCCTATCCAATACCCCTTGCCTGCATGCATATTATCACATATATCTAGGCTAACCCAATAGCTGTCATTCCCACAGTTAACATAACTTATTAAAGAGCTCCATCTTGGAAATCCTTCTTGTGCATCTACTAGTGAATTGAGCGCACAATATGCGTAATTACCATATTCATAATTGTCTTCACAATCACCATAATCATCTGAGTATTCTTGCCAATTTGTTCCATAGTATCCAATTAAGTTCCAACCTGGTGTCAAAACTCTGCTTGGAGGTGTTACTTGTGGGTTGAATAAACTGCCGCCGATTACTAAGTCAACTGAATCATTTGCTAATACCCAATAACCCCAACCTGGTTTGATGTTTTCCAAGCTGTTAGGTCCATCACTTGTCCATACAAACCAATCTGTACCATTCCAAGTCCAAACTGATAACACTTTGTCTTTTATGTCTTTGAAAACTTCTTCTGGGTCATCATCTAGTAATACAAATGGGATTGAAATTAAGTTCCATTTCTTATACAAATGTATTGTAAATACTGTTCCTTCTACTTTGAATTTTTCAATATCTGTTAAACCTGTATTTCCTAAACTATCTACACAATAGAATTCTAGAGTATGATTGGATTCTTCTGGAAAATACAAAGTAAATGGTAAATCTTCAACAAAAGTCCAGTTTTGTTCTAACTCACCATCTAGATAATACCTATAATATAGTGTTTCATAGTCAACTGGATGAGGCTGAGGGTCTACACAATCTAATATTATAGGTGTTAGGATTGTTATTTTCCATTCACATTCCTCTTCTTGGCATTCTGTCTTTGGTTCACCCACTGTTTTGTTAGGAATTGGTGGTAGGTTGTCTACGAATACACATTGCCAATTCAATTCCTCTTCATTGTCAAAATTGTCTATGCTATAGTATTCTATGAGATGGCAGGATTGCTCTGCAATTGTAAATGAATTTGTATATTCTATAAAATCTCCTCGACCACCTGTTCCATTGCATTCTTCACAATAACTATCATCCATTAATGTTGTCCTATAATATGTTCTGTTAACCCCAGATGGACATGATTCATCATCTGTTGAAGAAAGGTTAATCAGTGTGCTTGAATTTATCCAGTTGTATGTTTCGTTTGTATGAAATGGTAAACCATAAATTTTTGTAGTATTGGGGGGTTCTTCATCAGCTATTGATTCATATAAGCATTGATCTAAATTTTCATCACAATAGCCTAATGTGCATTCAGTTTGACTAGAGCAATCTCTTGTTACTCCTCCACAAACTCCTGAGGTACATTGATCCTCTATTGTACACCATAAACCGTCATCACAAAAAGTTCCATCTTGCTTATTTCTTGTATTGTTAGTATCTATCCATTGATGTTCAGTAATATTATATTGGCATTCTGTGTTACAATAATAATCTCTATATTCCTGTTCTTTTTGTTCCTTTTCTCTGCATTGATTTTCATCTATCCATGTTATGTTTCCAGTGTCATACCAGTCATCATAACTATCGCAGTCTTCTGGACAAAAAACTTCACATTGGACAATCCCATTCCCATTATTCAAATAGTCAGCCATATCCTTTGCTCTTTCTAAATCTTCTCCAGAATTTATCAAATCTTCTATTTCTGTCAATGCTTCTTCAACTGTGGTAGCATTAGACAAAGAACCTAAATCAATTTGTGTGGATAAAAATAACTTTCTAGAAACCACGTTAAACCATAAAGCCATTGATTGTTGCTTGGCTCTTTGCTCCATAGAAGCTGGTTCTGAAGGATCTAATATTTGGCATAATTCATCAAAATTAGAAATGCTTGAAAAAATGTCAGAAGAATCATTAACTACATCTAAATAGCTTAGCATAGATTCTATTGTTTCATGCTGGAAGTGTTCTTTGCAAGGTTGTTTCCAATATCCTATTGTGTGTGGGTTACAGTCATTGTCTAAATAATTTGAAGAATCAGCAGAAATTGATGCAATGCTGAAAAGACTCAAGAAAAGAATAGAAATTGGTATCAAAGAAATTTTTGAAATACTAACTAAAGATTTTTTATTCAATAATAACACCACTAATTAAAATAAAAGAAAAAGTAAAGAGGTGGCTGTTAATTACCACCATGGTCCACAAGTAGTTGATGGTATGTATAAACCATCTTGTGGTATAGCCAACCAATACCCTGCTCCTGGATCCATACTGTTCCATTCATCTAATGGTATCCATTGATATGGATTGTCTGGTTCCCAATAAGTCCAAAGTGAGGTAAATGGTTTATCCCACATATCTTCTCCTAAGGAATAAAGTTCACAGTATGCGTCCCCTCCGTTTCCCCAAGGTCCATCGTATTCAGTTTCTCCATCTGCTCCATAATATCCTATCAAATTCCAACCTGCAACTACTGATTTACTAGGTGGAGTTTTTCCTGGACTCATAAGGCTTCCGCCAATAACCAATGTATCGTCTTCAAGTGCTTTTACCCAATATCCCCAACCAGGTATCATTGTACCCAAATCATCATTCTCTACTCCGTCTGGAGTGTAGATATGCCATTGACCAGTCTCTCCATCATACGTCCAGACTGCCTCTATGGTTTCTGATTCCTCTCCAAAGATCTCTTTCATTGAATCGTCTAACAGTACTACAGGTGTTGAAATCAAGTTCCACTTTTTATTTATTTGTATCTCAAATTTAGTCTCTTCTACTTTGAATTTCTCTATATCCAAGTTTTCTTTGTTGCTGTTACCGAGTGCGTCTACACAATAGTATTCAAGTTCGTGCTCGCTTATTTTATCGAACATAAATTCTATTTCATCATTCACACAGCAGAATTCATCTTCCATATCTCCTTCCCACCCATCACAATATTCCTCTGTTTGATCTTCTCCATCCCAGTCAACCTTGAAACATATACCTTCATCATCTACAGGATGTGGTTCTGGATCAACACAGTCAAGTTTTATCGGTGTCAAAAGTGTTATCTTCCAGCATTCTATCATCTCTTCTGGATCTTCACTCCAACACTTATCTGCTATATCATAGAAGTTTGCATCCTGTCCATCCCATTCTGCCTTTGGCTCACCAACTGTTTTGTTTGGTTCTGGTGCTGTGTTATCAACAAATACGCATTGATGCTTTACATCTTCCACTTTACCTACATTGTCATAGCTGTAATATTCTATTATATGACAGGATTCTTCTATTTTGTAGAATGGTTGTCCTGTCCACTCGACAAAACCGTGACTCGTCGGGTTATAAGGCTCTGGTGCTGTTGGTAAACCCCACACTGTAGCTCTTTCATCATATTCCCAATTTGTACAATTATTATAACAATAGTGCCAATCATCCTCACTTTCTAGGTATACATCTCTGTAGTATGTTTTATTAACACCTGATATATGAGGTCCATTTTCATCGTGTGCTGACAACCAAACTTCTGTTTCATTGGTTATCCACTTAGGTCCATCACAGTAAGGATTACAGTCTCTTGGCCATTGTGGTCCATCATATGTTTTTGTTGTTTCTGGTGGTGTCTTGTCAACAATGAATTTTTCTACATCTGTTACTTCGTTTCCCAAAGCATCCCAACATGTAATTGTCAAAATATGTGTTGATTCTTCTGGGAATGTTATATTAAATGGTAGTATTACATCTTGTCCTTCACCACTATCATCATTGTCTATGACTTCATACTCCCAAGCACACTTTACAGCATTCACTGGGTGTGGGTCTGGATCATATGCGTCTACAGTTATGTTTGTTACACCGTCAATGTAGCATTCATCAAATTCATCATTTGGTGGACATACTTCTGAATCATCTGGATAGTATGGTCCAACTAATTCTTTTGTTATCTCTGGTGCTTGGTTGTCAACAAATACACACTGTTTGTGTGTTGAACTCTTGTCCACATTATCTTTACTTCTTATCTCTATAACATGGCAAGAATCGTCTATAATATTGAATTCTCCATATGTAGGATCATTCAATGTTGACCATCCTGCACTTTCAGCACTCGCTTGTTGACAATCTAAGATTCCCAAACAATAATTATCGTCAACTACTTTGTATCTATATTCTGTTTCAGCAACTCCAGATGGATGTGGGTCTGGATCTGTTACAGTTATGGTTATTGTTGTATCCTTATTAATCCACTCACTTGTTCCGTCAGTATAGTATGGGTCTCCTTGTTCGTATTCTTTTTCAATTATTGGAGCAGTTTTATCAACAAAAATACATTGCCATTTAATTTCTTCTTCATTTCCTAATCTATCAATACTACTGTATTCAATAACATGGCATGATTCTTCTAATATTCCAAATGGATCACTATAAGTTTGCCATGGACCCATGTCAGGTCTTAATGTTTCCATCCATGTTCCACAACTCTCACAGAATTTGTCTGCTAATGCTCCACTAACTCTGTATCTTATTTCATCAACACCAACTTTCTCGTCAGTTGCTGTTAAGTTAATAAGGGTGACACCATCTATCCACTTCAAACCATCAACTTCATGATAAGGTCCTATATATGTTTTTGTTGTTTCTGGTGGTGTTGAATCTACTAAGAATATTTCTTCATCATATACCTCATTCCCTAGAGCATCCCAGCACCATATTTTTAGTGTATGTATTGAGTCTTCTGTGAAGGTTATTTTTTTATAATCTTGGAATATACCTCGGTCAATATTTTGTTCCACCCACCATAACTCATATTCACAAGTCACATCATCTACTGAACATTCTGGATAAGTATCGTCATCGTAGACTGTAATCTCTACACCGCTTGTACCATCATCTGCAACGTAACAATTCCCATGATCAATATCTGTACCTGACGGACAATCACCGAGGTACGAACCGAACATATCCTTTTCTATGATTGGTGGTAATGAATCAACTCTAAAGTATTCTAGATCGATAGGACTTTTCTTATCAACAGCATCTCTACAGAACCATTCTAAGTCATGTAAGGAGTCTTCATGGAAGACTATTTGTGCAGTATTATCTACACAGCACCAATCATCATCTGCTCCACCCTGCATTGTACCGCCTACATCAGTACAATAATCATCTGTTAACCAAGGTTCAATATCATATGAAATTCTGAAACAAACTTCTTCATCTCCTGATGGGTGTGGTTCTGGATCTGTACATGTTAATGTTATTGGTGTTCCGTCCATGTAAGTATCGTCTCTTACCCAACATTCTTCTGGGTCATGTGTATTCATTGCAAACACATGGAATGCTGGTATTTCTTGCTGTTTACAACCAGCGTCCCAATTCAATGAAACGTAGCCAGTCACAGTGAAACCGCCACTCTGTTCGCCATCTGCAAGATACACCTTTCTGCCTTCATAATTGCCTGAAGATACAACATCTCCTACTTCTTTTCCGTTAACCTCCACGTCTGTCAATGACGTGTCGCACTCGTCGCATACTGATTCACATACATGTTTTCCTTTGGCCATTAACACGAGATATTCGAACGCTTTGTCGGTGTCATATGTCCAGGTTAATGTTGTTTGACCAATTGTATAAGTAACTAAACCTGTATCTGCGTCGTAGCTAACAGTGAAAGGTACAGGATCTCCGCCATTACCCCACGAATATTCGTCACTCTCTTCAACTTGCTCAGGATTGCCGTTCCAGATTGCCATTTCCCAGTTTGTCGGGTCTTCTCTTCCTGTTGTAAAGAAGTCTTTTTGGTCCCATTTTCCTTCTGTCTTCAAGCAATCCCAGCCTTCACATTCTTGCAGCCAATCATCCACAGGACAACTTCCATATTGAGGTTCGCCAATCGTCTTTACTCCTTCTGGTGGTGTTGTATCAACAAAGAAACAATTTACTTGAATATCTTCAGTATTTCCTAATTTATCTACACTAAAATATTCAATCAAGTGGCAAGATTCTTCTCCTTTCTGGATTGCTCCTGTGTATGTGTTCCAGTTAACGCCTTCTAACTCAAAGTCATATGTGTCACCATTAATCACTAAATTATCTACATTCCCATCAAATCCAGGACTAATACCACTCCCTATCTTTAATATTACTGCACCATAAACCTCATGTACACAAGCATTTGGGAATGTAGCTAAGATTTCATCAATTGTCTTGTATCCTGAAAATCCTACACCTGGTTTACTTGCCCACCATTTTCCAGTTCTTGCATTCCAACTCTGCCAAACTCCTTTCATAGGTGCTCCCTGAGAAGGTGAATAAACAGGTTCAAAAACTATTCTTCCTTGCCAGCTCTGGTCAGCATCGTTACAGTCATAATCAATGTTGAACTGCAAAGAAACTGCCCAGATATCAAGTCCGGGGGACAAAAGATTTTGATAAGTACTGTAACTCAAAGTGCTTATAGTTGATAATAGTAAACCATTATAGCCTCCTTTCATAAGAGCCATTCCACCAGTAGCATCCACAACCAAGTTAGCGCTGCCATCTCCCAAAGGGGGAGTATCAGGTCCATCAACATAATTACCAAATCCGTTTGGCGTCTCTTCTAAGAAGAACCAGTCATTCAGAGGCTCACATGGTTTATTATTCCAACATAAGTCATCGTCTACAATTGTATTTCTCCAGTATGTTTCATAAACTCCAATATTACAAGATTGCTGTGTTGGATCTGGATCAACAGCATTAAAAGTAATTGTTGTTGCTGTGTCAATCCATTCAACACCATTTTCTATTTTCTTAGGTTCACTAACAACTTTTGTTGTTACTGGTTCTTCTGTATCAACTCTTTCCCACTGTTCATGATAAGCCATGTTTTCAGCTATATCATAACATTTTATCTCCAAGTGATGTAAAGAATCTTCATCATATGTAAAGGTATAATAATAGTGCATTACTCCTGAGATTTCATCTGTAGAACCCCAAACAATTGTTGTCCAAGGAAGAACTTCAACTCCATCAACATCATATCTATATTCACAATAATCTAGACCACTTATACCACATTCCCCTTCATCCCATACTTCAATTTCTATTTCTGTGTCTTGAGTTATCCAAGTTTCTCCGTTTTCAATTTTTGGTTCACCTAAAGTTTTAATTATAACAGGTGCTTTATCGTCAACGCTTGTAGTGTCATATAAATATGTCCAGTGATCTTGAGTATCTCTTGTTTCAAATTGCCATTGTAAATTACAGTATTGTGGACCTGGACTGTCAGCTGAAAATGTAAAGTTTTCACATTCTCCATCAATATCAAGATAATAAGAAGAATCAGTAGCTACATAGAAACAAGCTGGATAAGTTGAAATGTATAATTTTTCCCAGCCAGGTTTGTCATCACATTGAAAATTACTATATAAATTATTTCTATATATTCTAACTTCATTAATTGATTGTCCACTTACCTTACAGAACTGCACAGTAAAATCCACATGAGCGTTTGCAGGTGACCATTCTGGATAAAGTTCAGCTGTACTAACATGAGAATTGGCAAAAACAGGAACTGCGTAATTAAAAACAAAAACTCCAAGAACTGTGGCTACTACAAGTAACAAAGAAATTGTAGCGATTCCTTTTGCATATCCTTTTTTCTCTATCATTGTTATTCACTAAAGAGCTATAATTAATATATTGATTAAGCAAGTGAAAATTGATAAATAGATACTGCGCCAGAAGTTAGCCAGATTATTAGCTCAAAATTAAGCCGCATTTAGTCCATGATTGAGCCATGATTGAGCCAAGATGCAGCTTAGAGAACCACGAGATAAGATTATTTCCTCGTGCTCTTGTTTATGCTGCACATTGTATTGAGTTCTTTCTGGGTAAAGAATAATTTCAATATACGCGAATAGACTTCTCTTATTAAATTCGGGTATTCTAAATTCAAACCCCAGATACTTCTCTTTTCAGTATTGCCGTATCTGACAGACTTGACAACTTTGACAACTTTCCAATTTGATAAACGCTCCAGGTGATATATTACAATAGAGTGCCTTTTGCCGATCCTGCGTGCGATATCTTCCACTTGCATTGTATGACCCAATTCTCTGTTGTTTATAAACATATGCATTATGCAAGCTCTTACAGGATTCGAACAGATGTAATTCAGCTCTGGCCTTAGCGAAGTTATAAAAAATTCTTCTGATTGACTGCCAACTAAATTTTCATCTTCTGTTACGCTTTCGCTCGAAGATAATTCCCTCATAAAACCTAAGTTAAAATAACGGTTGAAAGATTTATAAGTATCGTTCGAGCGAATAGCTTTTGTGTTTTATGGGGTTGAAATTTGTGTTTGTTTTCCATTCGTCATGTTTTGTCGCATTAAAGGTTGTTTTACATAATTTTATTGTATTTTGTCACAATCGGTTGTTTATGAAAAAAGTAATGGTGTTCTATACTTTAAAATCGCACAAATTCGCTCATAGATGTTTTCAGCTATTCTTTCTATGTCATCATTTGATAACTCAAAACTAACAGATAATGGTATTATCCAATCAAAATGTCTACCATGTCTTAACTGCTTTTCTATACTACTGTCAGGGTTGTTAATTAAAACTATGCAATATGTCGTATCGGGATTTTTGTCTTTTATCTGCTGAGATATTGCTGAATAGTTAGTTAGTGTGTGAGTAATTACTTTACCATATTTTATTTCAAAAATAATTAATGGTATAATAACATAATTAAAATGTTTAATACTTTTATTAGGGAAACTTCTTCTTGCTTTTTGAATATACTTAGAATCAAATGGAATTTCTATTTTTGCATCTTTAAAATAAACTACTATATCTTGTTCTGCGTCTCCAAAAGTTAGGACAAAACGAGGGTCGTTGCTTTTACGTTTTCTTATATTAGGCATTATAGTTATATCTTTCAAGACATTTACATGACTGTCTATAACTATCTTTTTACTTAGTTTTTGGTTTTGAGACAACTTCTGTTTTAATTTTTGAGTAATCTTTTCTACAATAATATCTTCTTTGTTCATAATTAATCCCTCAAACTCAGTCTTAATAAACTTAGCCATCTATTTCTATTCAACTGCAAACCTATGTTGGTTGGAAAGCTGGCATAGAACTTCACGCTGAGGTTAAGAATAAGAAGATTGTTCTGAAACCTAAGAAATAGCTGTTACCAATCCCATATTGATTTTTTCTTCCTTCTTCTTCTCGGCTTTCTTATTCTAATTGTTCTCTTTCTTTTTCTCCTTACCATAATGACAACTTTGAAACTCTTTCCATAGATTCTTTTTCTATAGGTTTAATTAATTTTTCTTTTTCTTCGAATATATTCTTTAACTGTTCTTTACTTTTATCTGAAAGTTTATGGATGCCATTTTTATCAATGTGGTATATATCAGTTTCCTCTCCTACACCTGGAGCTACTTCGGCTCGTCTCTTAGCTTCGTATGCTAAACAAACTGCTTTATTAAATGGAAACTCAGTATAATATCCACCAGATATAAACGTATAATCTGCGTGTGGAGAACCTGTTCCTATGCTACCCCACCCTACAGTATCAAGTGGAGTTGACATTCCTGGATTATCTACTAAATAAATATGGGCTTCATCGTCTACACCTATTACTAATATCTGTAATCCGCCAGGAAATTCAAAATCTTGGAGTGCCCTAACCAAACCCCCCATAATTCTATCGTCAAGGTTTGATTGTTCACGATTAAATTGGTTTATTGTGAGTCCCATAGGTCTGAAATAGAAATCTTCTATTTTTTTCATTCTTATTTCAGCATATGAATTTTTTATCTCTTCAACAATTTTTGATATTTTTGGTGATTCGTTCTTGTATTTTTTAATTATGGGTTCGAGTATTTCTTGGAAGAAAAAGGCAGAACCAGAGGTCATAGCTAAACAGTTTTTTGATATAGTCAAAATTTTTGTTTCTCGGTGTTCAAATTGTATGGATAACTCATCGTCGGTTATCATTCTATCGGCAACCGCTATTGCCTTTTCTCTGTTTTCACAAATTATTCCTGTACAAATTGTCAATGGTATCAACCTATTTCGGTACCTTTTTCTTTTCTTCTTTTTGTGATTTATAAAGTTATTGCTAATGGGCGTTAAACTTGGGCAAACCGTATCCCTGTTTTTGCGATAAATATGATGACTAATAAGTCAAGACCTCTGAAGAAACAGATTAAATACTCGCAATAACCTAATAAATTATAGTGATTTTGTGGGAGTTTTAGAAGAAGGTTATCATAGGCTGACATCAAGGCCACTTTCCTTAGCTGTTTTTGTTGCATTAATATATTTGTCACATAAAGCAAAGATGAGTGTTTATCAATCTTTAGCCATAGGGATTGCTGGTGCAATTCTTTATGCATTATTAACACCTCTCCCTTTTTGACAGCCAAAGTAGTAGCAATTATCAGACGGGTTCAGAACGTATTACAACTTCATAAGACCACACAACGCATTAGACGGGTTAACACGAGTCAAGTTGCGGGTATAGATTTGAGGTTAGATAGGAATAGATGGCTGAGTTTAATTAGAAAGAGTAAACAAAAACCACTTATCCAACACCTTTAAATATCATATGAAACAAATAATGAAATAGATTCACAAATTTACAAGTGTATAAATTGTTGGGAATGAGACGACATAAGACCGTTAACGTGAATCTCGGCAGTCGGGCTCGCCCTCTTATTATCCTTTTAAGTATATACAAATAGATTCTTACTATTATGCCAGATGAGAAGCGAGGAATGGCTTTTATCGATTTTGATAATATCAATATCACAGCAAGGAATCAACATAATATAAAATACTTGAATTTTAACAAGTTAAGAGAAATATTGTTAAAAGACTTAAGATGTGTTGGTTGTATCGTATATCTTCCTAACAAAATGAGCAGTATGATTTCACATATTCAAAAAAGCGGATTAGAAGTAAAAGTTGTGAGTCCTGGGAAAAGTGTTGATGGAAAATTAATATTTGACTTGATTACTAATGCACACAATGATTCTTTTGACGTCGCTGTAATTGCAAGCGGAGATAAAGATTATATATCTGTTGTACAAGAAGTTAAAAAAATGAAAAAAGATGTTATTATAGGTTCATTTTCAAGCGCTCTTGCTCATGGTATGACTTCTGTGAGTGACGGAATAATAAATTTGGATGAATATCTTCATGACATAACTCAAAAAACATATGAGTATAAATGCACTAACTGTGGAAGCGATTTTGAACTTCCGTTTAAGCTGTTTGCAAATCAAAACCCATTATGTAGAAAATGCTTTAGAGCACAAAAACAATAAGTTTTTTTCTATCAATAAACTGCGACATCAAATTAAATCAATAAACTATGCGACAACACCTGAATATTTCTTTTATCAACAAAATGCGACACTCCTAATTATCAATAAACTTTAAGACAGAACCATTCGTCAAAAGACTTTAATATTTAACTATCCATCTGAAAATTAGATCACTATGAGGCAAAAGAAGATAAAAAGTAAGATAAAAAAACAAAAGAAAACAAAAGGACAACGCTACAAGTGTTCGGGCTGCAACAAAGAAATGGTAAGGACTACTAGAGAATACTTTTGTCCAAAATGTGGTTTAACTGAAGACATAGTATATGATGGCCCTTAAAAAAATTGAAAAAGAACATGCGCGAAATTACGACGAATCTTCTTTCTGAGAGATAAACCTCGGTAGTACTTTGAATCTGATTAAACCTAATGCAATGGCTATCAAAATCAAAAGGATCATCAAAGCACTAGCTGTTGTTCCGCCAATAGCTCCGAACATACCAGTTATGTAATTAAGAGCTGGACCGGTTTCTTCAAATTCGGGTTCACAATCTTCAGGACAATTTACAAAGTCTTCTCCTTCTTCACATTCACCATTTCCACAAATCGCAGCAGGAGTTGGTATTGTTGTTGTGGTTGTAGTTGTTGTAGTAGCTTCTAAGATTTCTCTCGGACAATCGCTTGGACAGCTCTCAGGCGTTTCCCATTCATCGCATACACCGTTCAATTCACATGGTGTTATGAAGGGGCCTCCACTTCCGGGACCACTGAATGAACTTACTGCAGGAGCTGGACTTGGCGCGCTTGGACCTGGACTCGGTGGAATAGTAGTTGTTGTGGTTGGTATTGTTGTCGTAGTGGTTGTAGTTGTTGTTGTCGTTGTGGTTGTTGTGGTTGTCGGTGTTGGTCCTTCTATTGTAAAAGTAAAAGTGCCAAAGTTGCCCCAATTACCAGCTGCATTTCTTCCGTGCACATAGACTGTATGTTCGCCTGGCTCTAAAGCTGTTAAGTTTATTGTTGCATTAACATCTTCAATATATTCATCAAAGTCACCGTCTGATGCATCCATAGATTGTCCGCCGCCTACAGGTGTGTTTGTATCTATAAAGTACTCTGCAGCTATGATATTGCTCATCATCTCACTGCTGTCTGCAGTTGCTGTAACTATGCCATCATCGCCTTCACCACTCACCATTACATTGTATGTTAAAGGCGGGACATTTGCAAGTATTGTGTACGATACACACTCGCCCCAATTGTCTTCACTGTCCCTAGCACGCACCCAGAAGTTGTAAGCACTTGTTGGGCAGATTTGGATTAGTGCACTCACATTCTCCTCAGTTTCATCAAAACTACCATCCACTGCTGTCATTGCTGTACCTGTGCCTGGCTCGCCGCACTCTGCCTCTTGATTTATGAAATATTCTGCGTACGCGATGTTATGGCAATCTGAAAGTGTTGCATTGCCAATTATTTCTCCACAATAAGCTGGTGGGTTAGGCGTCACGAATATGTCGGTTACAACGGGTCCTTCCAAATCTTCTTTGTATCTTGTTTCGCCAGTGTCCGCCCATTGCGTATCAGTTTCTTCGTATAAACATTGGACTTCACCACAATCTGAAAAGCAAAAATAATCGCTATAAACTTGCATCACTTGTTCTTTTTCATTGCATATATCCAGCTCGATCCATCTGTATTCGTCAGTATCATACCAGTCGTCAAAGTCATCGCAGTCTTGCGTTGTGTAACTGCATTCGCAATCTTCTCCGCAAACGCCATTGTAATATCTTATGTCATCTTCACAAAAACTTGGGCAGTCGCTATCTTCATCGCACTCCGCATCACAACCGCCCAAAAGAACAGAATCGTCCAAATCATTATCAGCGCATGTATGCGTGAATGTGTACGAGCCTTCTGTACAAGCGTCCGAGTCTTCATCGCAAACACTTGTAAAACCAGCTGCATAATCCCACGTATAATGATAATTGTCCGGATTATAATCGCACGTTTCTATTTCTTCTAGATTGTAACCGCTACAATCTACAGGTGTTCCGGATTGGCAATCGTTTATTGGATCACACCACTCCACGCCGTTGCAGTATAAACCATCGTCACAATAAGAATCATCAGGAGTGTGAACACATACATCATCTACTTCGTCACAAGTGTCAACAGTACAACTCACACCATCATCACAATCCGCATCCTCAAGACATTCAGGTACTATATAGTCAACAGTGAGTTCAATCCAATCATGATAAGTGTACCCGCCATAACCACCATCATGCGCTTGGAACTTTACTTTGATGCTGTTCACATCAGCTGGGCTGTTGATGTAAGA
Source organism: Candidatus Aenigmatarchaeota archaeon (assembly GCA_030615205.1). GTDB lineage: Archaea > Aenigmatarchaeota > Aenigmatarchaeia > CG10238-14 > SCSR01 > JAUWZS01. Next base: position 206,706 of record JAUWZS010000002.1, read on the forward strand.
AAACAGATTAATTATGTCCATGCGGTCTGAAGTTGGTGCTGTTGGCAAGCTTTCGGTCACCCAATTCCCAGCGCTCTCGTCCCATATAAGCAGCCTTGCATAAACGACATTAGAACATTGCACGTGCCACTCAAAGTGCAATGTCACATCGCTTATAACAGCCGATGATGTTATGCCTGGCGAAAAAATAAACTCCAAATATTCGTCCGGGTCGTATGAATGTGAATATCCCCAAACCGTTTGTGTTCGGTACCAGTCGTCGTCACTTGCTTCCAGTTTGTCTAAATCAGATGCTGTTAATGTATAATCAGCACCAGTCCTATCCAATCCGCTCGTGGGATGGTAGTTTGAAATATCTGCAAGCGCCTGCGTGCTGTATAGCAATAAACCCATCGAAAAAATGATAGACAAAATTACAAAAGACAATTTCAAAGTCCCAAACTTGGATTTTAAAATTTTCGAATCGATATGAATCACTCATTTTTACACATTAATCTCTTGATAGAATAAAAGATTCAAAATTTAATAATGGATATTACGCCAAGCTTATGCCAAATTATTTTAAGAAAAATAGATTTATTAAAAAAATGGGTCCGGAGAGATTCGAACTCCCGACCTTCGCCATTTTGAGTTTTCACACAACATTATTCGTTAATGGATTACTCGTCAAGGCGACGTCATGCCAACTAGACCACGGACCCGTATATTGAACTACCATTTTTTCATTAATTTCCCAAGAATATAAATGGAAGCTATCATCGATGCTGTAATAACATAAAGCATCTCGAAATTGACTCCTGCAATCTCTGCTGTTGGAAGCGGGGAGAATCCTGTCGGCAATCCGATAAATCCTGCGGTCTGCATACCGCCTATTATCCTAAGGCTGACGAACCCAAGACCTAGAATAAGTATAAGCATAACGGATTTAACCACTGTTGCCTGTGGTTTCATTTTTTCTAACTTTGTAAGAAGCTCTGGCTCAACATCGTGCATTTCGTATAATCTATTTAATATCTCTCCGCTCTTTCGAATGTCATCAGTCAAATCTTTAGTTTCTTCTAACTCGCCTGTGATTTTATCTTTCCAATGTTTTCGAAGCCTGCTTGATCTGTATTTGTCAATCTCTAACGCAAGTTTGTAGACGTTGTCCTCCAAAAATCTTCGAGTACTTTTTAACCAGCCTTTTGCTGCTACCAGGCTTCTAATGTCTTTGCAATACTCATCAAACTCACGCAGATATTTTCCACAAAGTCCCGCTACCTCTTCCAATTCTTTGTATTTTGGAAAGTTTTTCAATGACCTGTTTACTATAAGTTCCAAATCCAATCCTATCAGATCAGTCCAAATTTCAGAAAGATAATTGTTCAATCGTATAACTTCTTTCTCTGTAGGAGTGAATTTAACTTCTTTATATACTGCCATTAAATAGACAATACACTTTATATAATTTAATTTTTCGGTCATGAAGTTATGAAGTAGAAAAGAACGCGAACATCCAGGGTAAGTGTTTAACTAATTGTTAAGAAGTATATAATAGCAGCAAAATTTGAGGTCCAAATCTTTCAACGCTCAAAATCCCGAAGGAAATCAAACATCTAGAGACCTGAATTTTCCCATTCACTGCTAAGCTAAATATAGTTTTATCATACTAAATAGTTATCGTTTCTGATTAACTTGTCTCGTCTCTAAAATTCTTTTGAGTCACACAGAAACATTTATCGTTCTGTAAATCTGACGTGAATTATAATATGATGAAATAATGTGGTAAAATGAAACCGAAAATTGAAGTCAGAAACATGGTAATCACAGTTACCTTTTCCGATCAGGTGGATCTCAATTATTTAGCAAGTAAGTTAGAGGGTGCTGAATACGCTCCCCAGCAATTTCCCGGTTTGGTGTATAGGATGAAAAAACCAAAGACAAGCTTTCTGATATTTTCTTCAGGGGTAATGAATTGTACTGGTGCAAGAAGTATAAAAGAAGCGAAAAAAGCGATATCACAGATGTTAAATATACTAAAGAAGCTGGGGGTCAAGGTGAGAAAGCCAAAGATGGAGATTCAAAACATAGTCGCAACATATGACTTTGGAAGACGGATATATCTCGATAAGGCTCTACAACTAGAGAATACAGAGTACGAGCCAGAACAGTTTCCAGGCCTTGTCTACAGAACGAAAAAAAGCGTCGTCTTTCTAGTGTTTGGTAGTGGAAAAATAGTTTGCGTTGGAGCGAGGAACGTAAAACAAACTGAAGAAGCAATTGAGAATCTCATCAAAAAATTTAAGCGAATCCGTGCTTTAAAGTGAGTTATGGCCTAACTTTTTCTGGACGCCCAGAGTGAATATCCAAACTATAATTCAAATACAGTATGGAATCTTTATATGAATAGTTTGAGAAATTATTATTAGGTATAGATGAAAAAGTTAATATTTTTAGGCTTGTTGGTAGCGTTTTTGCTGATTCAAGCTGCAGTAGAAGCTACGGAAATTTCTTATTGCTCAGTCAACCCTCAAGAGGTTGATTTGTCTGTTTCTGATCAAATTGAAGTTATAGTTTACTTAAACAATACGCAGAATGTAACGGCTGAAGATACTGTTGAAATAAGTTTTCCTACAACTTACCTGTCATGTGTTGGAGATTGTGTAGAGCAAGTTACAACATTACCTTATTCCATTGAGACTGTTAATTTTACTTTACAAGCATTGAGTGAAACAACTGAAGAACAATCTATCACAGTTACCCAACCAGCCTCTTATGCTTGTCCATCAATTATAAAAATAACTGCTGCTACAACGACGACTTCAACTACAACGAGTACTACTGAGCCAACTACAACAACTATTGCCACAACGACAACAAGTACAATTCCTCCAACTACTACAACTTTAAAACAACAACTATCAGCTAGTATAACTCTACCTAAAACGACTTATTATCCGGCTGAAAGTTTTGAGCCAAGAGTTACGGTTAGAGATCCTTATGGAGAAATTGTTATTGATGCGTCTGTAGCTGGTACTTTAACTTATGGAACCGAACATACGTATCTAAGGTTCTTTTACTCTACTTTATGTGACTGCTATAAAGCATGGCACTGGTTTGGTGAAGGAACCCTACCGAATGATTATACCCTAAATGTAACTGCTTCTCATCCTAGCTATGACTCAGCAACCGCAACTACCAGTTTTTCTTTAATTAAACCTACTTTGCAAATGACGATGTCGACTGATAAAACTGAATACAATCCAGGAGATTCAATCAAAACAACTGTTGAAGTAAAAGATAGTCTAGGTAATGCTATAACTGATGCCTATGTGACAGGTGATATTAGAGATGCCGATACTGGTGATTTGATCACAATAATCTACCCATGGCTAAGGGAAGGCGTTTATTATTATGAATATTATGTTGGGTCAGAAAGTGTAGGAAAAAGTTATACTATATCCATCAGTGTAAGCTGGAAAGAGCAATCTGCATCTGATTCTAAAACGGTTTCAGTCACAAAAAGAGGGTTAAATGCTGACATAGTTTTGGAAAAAGATGTTCTAATGTCTGGAGATACTTTGCAAGGAAAGATAAAAGTTTTTGATAAAGATGGCAATATAATTACAGATGCATGGGTTGATGTAAGGATTAAAGATCCGGATGACAACTTCTTTAGATTCTTGTCCACTGAGTATAAGGATGGATTTTATGAGATTGAAAAATATAAAATACAAGAATGGGCCTCAATGGGGACTTACAGTTTAAATGTTAGAATAGAAAAAGCTGGGGAAAGTATAACTTTAAAGAAGACAATTGAAATAACTAAAGAAAAATTAAATGTTCAAGTAATTCTCGATCAAACCAGCTACGCCCCAGGCGATAGAATTTATATTAAAATTTTGGTAACACATCCAGATGGTTCTATTGTTTCTGATGCTTATATCGGTGGTGAAATATTTCCATTAACACAGGAAGTAATTAATCAAACAGTGGGAATAACTGGCGCAGCCATACTAATAAGCCCAATTGGCCTTCCAGTAATGATTGGAGAACCAACACACGTTTGTAGAGTTCACATTTCACCAGAAGGTCCGCTTTATTACAAAGGTGAATATATCCAGAGGTATTATATAGATGATGCCTATATCCCTAATTGGTGTCCTACTGGAACGTATGTTCTACGATTAAGAATTAGTGCATCTGGGTATGTAGATACGGAATTTACCAGAGAATTCAGTGTTGCCTTGTACAAACTTTTGCTAGAAACTGGGTTTAAGATTTATAGCACTCCTAATAGAGTTGATATGGGTATATATGCTGAAGTAAAAGATGAACAAGGAATAGTCGTTCCATATGTACACATAAAAGGCTATTTACATCCGTTTGAAGAGGACGTTGAAGGCTGCATAAAAAGAGTATATTTGGGTTATGATGAATTTACAAGCAGATACTCATCCAGGTTACATTTAAACAAATACGAATGTCCGGCTGGCGAGTATTTATTAGAGATAACCGCTTCTCAACCATCTTATGAAACTGCTTCTATCGAACAATTGGTAGAAATAAATTATTCAGAAGGTTATGAATATAATGTAATAATCCCTTCGGTCATTGGCAGACCTGTATGTAGAGAAGTTTCATGTGGACCTAATTGTTTTACTAGAATATGTGAAACACCTACATCCCCAGAAGAATGTTATGAAGAGGTTTCTGATAAAGAATGTGTAAAAGATTGTACTGATAGAGCAGCTGCCATAGAACAGGTTATTACTAGAGGGGGAGATGCTGCTGAACTTGATGTAAAGGCGTGTATAGAAAATTGTGTTAAAAGGATACCATGTAAAGGTTCTGCTGTCACACCACCACAAAGTCAGGATATGCTTGACAAATTAGAAGCAATTCATGCAGATATTAGAGAAACACAAGAACAAGTCAATGTAATAGAGGGATTGATAAGGTCTATAATTGATTTTATTAATTCAGTAGTTGCAGCTTTTGGTAACGCCTTTGGTGGAGGTCAAGTTACACCAATAAACACAACAGGACCTTAACTAAAGAAAAAAAGAAATAATATATATGATAAATTTACAATCGAAAAATTTCCAACTCATATGGGCAATTTGGATACTCATTCTTGGCCTATCATTGCTTTTTATGCATACTATTGAAAATGTTCACTCATTCTCGGAATATCTGAACGCATTTGTAACTTTAGATATGCCATCTTCATGGTGCCCAACTTTTCTGATCATTTATGGTATTGCTACATTAGCTGCATATGCTCTGGCCGACTCTGGATTAAAGAAAGCATTCACTGCTATAGCACTATTTGCAGGTCTTGCTCTTTTACCGATAGGGATTTATGCAATATATGAGTTCACTCTTACCTCTCCTTTTGGATTCGATTTTATGTACATATATACTCAGGCAATCCATATCTCAGAGATTTTAACTGGACTTGGACCCTTAACTATTTTTCTTTTGGCAAAATTGAAAAAATAAATATGAATAGATGTGTATGTTGGCAAAAAATTTGAATGATTGTAAAGAGTTCATTGCTGGGGATAAAACAATAATAAGAGAGGTACTTCATCCAAAAAATGATGATATTGATTTAAGGTTTAGTATTGCTTATGCAAAAGTCAAGCCAGGAGATGCGTCATTGCCTCACAGGCTCAAAGCAACAGAGATTTATTACATCCTGAAAGGACAAGGGATCATACATGTTGATAAAGAGTCAAAAGAAATTAAAGAAGGATGGGTGATACATGTACCACCTAATGCAGTTCAATTCATAAAAAATATAGGAGATGAAGAATTGGAATTTCTTTGTATAGTCGATCCAGCGTGGCGCCCAGAAGACGAAGAAATTATTAAATAATCACTCAAAGGCAAATTAAGATATGTATTTTAATCTCTCCCTCATCCTCTCCTCTTTTTTTATTCTCTCCTCTTTAATCTTTTTTTTAATTTCCATAACCATTTTTTTCTTATCTTCATCTATTAAAAGCTCTTTTGATGCATAGAGCTCTTCACCTTTTTCTGATAGGTAATAATTTCTCTCTTTTAAACGCGACTCTTCATCATGGTCAATTAACCTTAAACTAACGCCTCTCTCGAGTCTTATCAACAAACCAGCAGTATTTTCTCTTTTTTTCTCAAGGTATTCTACTATTTTCCCGTAAGTCGCACGAGATAGTTCATATAAGGAACAAAGAGCCAATGAATAAAGAGCCTCTAATAGTCCTATGTTTCTTTTGACATATTCAAATCTTTTTCTCTTTAATGAGCCGTTTGTACCTGGATTCATAATCTGTTTTTAAAAATTAACTTTAAATTTATTTTGGGACGCCCAGGGTTGGTGTTTAACTAATGGTTAAGAAATGAATGGGCGTTTTTAAACAACGTTTGATAAATCTGCTTTCCAGACACCGTACTCCGCGAGACCTAAAATTAAATATCTATTATCTGGTGTAAGTGCCAAATTATCTGCAACATTGTCCCTTACTTGATTATTTGTGCTCGGCAGCCCGCTGTCTATGCTTTTCCAGCTGTTTCCAGCGTCTCTGCTTATATAAACGCCATTGTTAGTGCTTAAAAATAATACGTTGTGATCTGGTGGGTAGATTATAAGAGTATAAAATTCACTTCTATCATCAAGGCCATTCATGATTCTAAACCAGTTCTCTCCACCGTCTGTTGATTTCATTACAACTCCGCAAAAATCGTTTCTATGACAGAAGCCCTTGTTTTGTCCGTTCTTGGTCGAAGTGTACATTATATTCGTATTGTTATCATCAATCGCCACTGTGTAAGGCCACTGCTCTGATGGCATTCCGGTGCTTATCATTTCCCATGTTCTCCCTCTGTCAACAGATTTTACAATCCCGTTGTATGTTCCTGCAAACAATATGTCGTGGTTGTGTGGATGCATGCTCAAAGAGAACATACCGTCATTTCCAAGACGCAGACTTGAGTCTTTCCATGTATGTCCGTTGTCTTCGCTTATGAAAAATCCGCTTGGGAAATGCCCGTAATATACTTTGCCGGGCACGTCTGAATCGAACAATATCGAGCTGAACTGGTACATCCTCCTCTCCCACGCGCTCCAAAAACCGCCGCCAAATGTCCTTCCCAGATTCTGCCATTCGTTACTCGCTTGGTTAAACCTGTATATCCCGTATCCGCCAGTTCCTGCATAGAGTACAGACTCTGTTGTAACTGTCTTTCTTACACTGACATCGTCTACATAAACCTTGGAGTCATCCAATGTTTCAAATGCGACAGCCCCGCCAGCTAAAGGTTCAGAATCAATGTAATCAATTTTCAGCGTATCGTCAACATAGACTTTTATATTACTGCCGCTTAACTCTATTCTAAAATCATACCATTGACCTAAATTATAAGATTCTCGAGTATCTGTCAATTCAGCAAGTTCGCTCCATTTATTAAATTGTCTGGTTAAATACAATCCTCCGTCATTGAATCCCAGAAAATACCTTCCTTCACCGCTTTTTCTAAAGTTGATATGAACTCCGCCTTGAATTAATTTTACTTTGGCCTCAAAGGTGTAATCCGTCCAGCTTTCCGAATCAGCATTAACCCAGTTATGTCCAATGCCTTGTAAAACATAATTACCGTTTTCCTGTATGACAGACCAATCGTCTTTAAACTCCCATTTATCTGTATTACCATCCTCAAAATTATCTTCAAAGGGCGGCCATTCAATGCTTATAATCTTTAGCGATCTTATGTTAAGAGTTTCCAATCCATTATTCATCTCCCCCCAACTTTTCCCGCCATTTCTCGTAACAAACACCCCCTCCTCACTGGCAACATAAACTGTGTTCGAGTCTGCAGGGTCAATAAGTATGTCGGTTACTGGTTTTCCACGCATCTCGTTATTGTCCCCAAACAGAGGCATCTGGCTGTCAGCACCATCATTGGATACATAAATTCCTTTATCATAGGTAGCAAAATAGAGTTGGTTTGAATCCGTGGGGTCAATTGCGAATCTGTAATATCCCTGCCTGACAGGATCATCCACCTCAAAGCTTGGTAAAAAGAAATTCTTGTCTTTCCATGTTGTTCCACCATTCATTGTTTTGAACATGCCTCCAGGATAGGAACTTGCATAAATTACATCAGAATCTGTGGAATCAATCATTATTTGGATGTTATAGATTTCAGGTTTAGGTCCGTCAGTGGCAGTCCAACTGACGCTATAATCCGCATCGCTGATGTCGCCAACATAGACTCCACCACCACGGGTTCCGGCATATATTTTATTCTCGCTGACAACTAAAGCACCTGTGCTTTTATAATCAAGTCCGCTATTCTGAGCTGTCCATGTATTGCCGCCATCTGTTGTCAGATAGATGCCACCTGCTCCTCCGGCATAGATTACCATCGAATTCTCTGGATGAATAGCTAACGCTCTACAAGGTTTGCTTATAACATCTTGATTTATGTTCGTCCATGTTAACCCACCATCTTCACTCTTATACACCCCATGAGTTCCTATGTCTTCAGCTGGGACATCAGGGAAGAACCGTGGATCCAGTAGCTCTTCAGGGCATCTTCTTCCCATAATCGCTGCAGCGTACAGAATATTTGGATTAGACGGGTCTATCTCAATATCGAAGGTGCCAACTATTGGCATAGAGTCCAGATTCTGCCAACTTGTTCCTCCATCAGTTGTCTTATACACGTTCTCGCCATGCAGTGAAACGTAGATCGTGTCTGAATCTGTGGGATCAACCGCAATGTCGATGATGGCTCTGGGAATGCTGCCTGTTATATCCGTAGCTTCCCCGTCGCTGATTTTGAACAAACTGCCAAGGATCGCATTATGTTTGAAGGCCGATACATAGATAGTGTTGTGGTCGCTCGGATCAAGCTTTATCTTGAACAGTCTGGAGTACATAGAACCTGCATAAAAAATATTTTGCCAAGTCTGTCCACCATCTGCTGATTTATACAAATAAGGATGTGCTCTGCCCGCAGCATAAACTATGTTTGGATTAGCAGGATCAACAACGATGCTCGCAATCGATAGGGTGGGGATATTCTCTATTTCTGTCCAAGTCTCACCGCTATCCACAGTCTTAAACAATCCTGCTCCCCAAGGCGCGGCATAAATTATGTCTTCATCAGTTGGATCAATAGCTAGTTGATTCTGGGAGTGTATTGTGCTGAAGAAGAAGTCCTCATTGAGCCTGCCCCAAGTTTCTCCTTTGTCGTTACTGAAATATATTTTTCCTTCTTCTCCTACCACCCCTGCATAGATTTTATTTGGATTTGATTCGTCAAATCTTATGGATGTTATTCCTTTAGAATTTTCTACCCTTAATATCTCACTCCAACCAGAGTTTTCCTCTTGATATTTGGAATATTTCCATATGGATGAATGGTTCTCAAATATTTTTGGCGAATATGTGGCATAGAAAATATTGCTGTTTTCAGGATCAATCTCAATATCATATGTATAATCAGGAGAGTTTGTGAGATAATGCCATTCCTTTTGGCCCGAATATTCAGATATGCCAACACCAATATTCGATACATAAATTTTGCTAGGATCGTCTTTTGCAATTTCAAAATCAAAAATCTTTGCTGATGAAAATTCTTCAGCAATCCTCTGGAAAGTTCTTCCTGAGTCGTATGATTCGTATATGTTGGTCATCTCATCAATCAATAGGATATGATTCGGATTGTGCGGGTCAACCCTCACTTCGTCTCCAGCACTGACCGGTGAGAAAGGTTCCCATGTTTCTCCCCAATCTCTTGTAGCATATGACTCTTGAATCACATTTCCTGAAGTTAATACAATGTTTGGGTCTGTCGGATGAGTTATAATAATAGTGGGGGATGATGCAACAATATCCCCATCCATCTTTTTCCATGTTGCCATGCCGTCTTCTGACTTAAGGATCCCCAAAGCCCATATCCCACCAGTCTTGCCATAGACTATGTTTGGGTTGTCAAAATCGAATAAGAGTGTGTCTAACCCAAAGCTCATTTCGCTAAATTCCCTAATTGTAGGCGTATCAAAATATTCATAATTGGCACCATCTATCTTGAGTATGCTTGGACCACCGTACGGGTTTAGGAGATAATAAGACGATCCGACAATATCAACATCGGTTATACCGTTAGATTGAAGAGTGAGGTCTGTTACAGGACTCCACGTTCTTCCTCTGTCATAGGATTCTCTTAAGAGCTCGGATATAGGAGACATAAATTCATGCACGATGTTATGTTTAAACGATATTACTATATGGTCTGGATTGTTGGGGTTCTGGACAATGTTTGCAATTATAAGGTCGTCCGACATACCAAGATCAACCCTGGACCAGGTATCACCAAGATTTTCTGAAAGATATAGGTGACCATTTGTAAATTCCCCGCTGCCGTCTACATGTAAAATAATATTTACTAGGATTCTATTTCCAAGCGCGATAATGTTTGGAACTTTTTTATAGTACCCGAAACCAATATCCTCTGGTGGCAAAACTAAATCTCTTAATTCAGACTCAGAGGGAGATATATCCTTCCAATTAAAATTCTCTAAAGCTAAATCAACATATTGTATTTTGACATTTGTTTTGTCGTCAGAAGTCACAAAAAGTTTATTGTCACTAACTATCGCTTCATTGCACCATTCATTTAAAATTTTTACAAGATTTTTCTCGGTATCATAATAATAAGCGCCATCACCACAAGTGAATAATTTATCTTCAAAGGCTGCTACAGAAGACACATGAATATTTTCCAATTCACTTATTACTTGCCAGCTTTCACCCTTGTCTTCAGATTTGTGTATACCTTTGCTCGTTATTGCATATAATTCATGTGACATAGAAGGATTCTGTATTAGCTGGGTTACACGCCCTCCTGGAGGGCCATTCATAGACTGCCAGGAAATAGTTAAATCAATACAATCCCCGGGACAATTTTTATTTTCATCTAATTCACATATCCCATTGCCGCAGACAGCTTTTTGTACAGATTCTTCAGGCTCTTTTACAGGTTGCTGAATACAGCCGCTAATAAAAATAATTCCAACAATTACCAATGCCAAAACCATCGAACTAAGATATTTTGATTTCATTATAATTATAATTGATTTTCATTAGAATAAAATTGAGATGCCTAGAGTAGGATTTGAACCAACATAAGGATTATTTTATTCCATGTTCTTCATGCACTCTTCTGAACAGTAGAATTTGTTTTTGAACTTCAGCTTCGAGAACGGTATTTCCTTGCCACACCAGTCACACTTCTTCATATAATCAGTTTGGTCGACAGACTATAATTATCTAAATTAACTCCTTGTTACGCCCAGGGTGGGATTTGAATCTACATAAGGATTAGTCTACCTTTTTAATAATTTCATAAATTTCTCAGGGTTGGAGGGAGTAATCATATAATGTCTTTTATCATTGGTCGTTATCAGAATGCCATCACTTAGATTTGTCATTATCGTTCTGGTCCACCCTACATTTGGTATATAAAATATCCCAGAGTAAAGGCTTGCACCTATCCTTAAATGAAATGGAACTAAAGTCCTTTCAACCTTCTTTATATCCTTTAATTTGAGTTTAATGGTTGTAAAAAGAGACCACGAACTCAGGACATCGTTTTGGATAACATATGTTGTTTTGTACAAGCCATAGGTAGTGACAACCAAAAGAGATATAACAAAAATTATTGTCCCAAAAAAGAAGATTCGAGCAAGAAAGACTTCTGATGTGATACCTTACCAGAATCCAATTATAATAAAGAGAGCTGCCGAGAAAACTGTTAACACGACATACATCCCACCAATCCATTCACTAATTCTGGGTTTGTTAATCACATATTTCTTCATAATCAAATTATGTATTTAATTATCAAAAAGGTTTCCCAAAGAAAAAAATGTGAAATATTAACGCCCAAGGTGGGTGTCATCGGCTTGAGGTAGATTTTGGTGTCACATCATTATCTTATTAAGAGTATCTGCGGCTTCTCCTATAGTTTGTCCTGTTCATCACTCTTCCACGGTCACCGAATCTCCTACCTCTGCGACCGCCGAATCTCCCGCTGTACATGTCTGGTCTGCGAACGCCTCTCCTGAACGGCACTCTCCTGAATTGGCCGACATGCATCTTCTCGATTTCGTAGTCGAACAGCCTTATTATCCTGCTGAACGAAGGGTGGTCGTCCCTGCACAGGAGTGAGATGGCTTTTCCTGTCTTCCCTGCCCTTGCGGTTCGGCCTATTCTGTTCGTGTATTCTTCGGAATACTTCGGTATGGAGTAGTTGAAGATATGGCTGACGTCATTGATGTCCAATCCCCTCGCAGCCACGTCTGTGGCCACAAGGAATCTGAACCTGCCGTTGTGGAACATGTCCATCACTTTTTCGCGCCTGGCTTGGGTCATGCCTCCATGCAGTGATCCGGCATTGATATTGTTGCTTTTCAGGTTGCTCGAGATCGAGTCAACGTCTCTTCGCGAGTTGCAGAAGATTATGCCGAGCTCTGGGTTCTCTTTGTCTATCAGATGTACAAGGAGGGAGAACTTCTTGGCACGGTCGACATCGCAGTAGTACTGCTTCAGCATGTTGTCCTGCACCTTGTTCGCTGTCCTTATCTTCTTCGCGTCTCTTGTGAAACGATCCCTTATCCTCATCAATGCAGATGGCATGGTCGCGCTGAACAGCAGAGTCTGCCTGTCCTTCGGCAGGCTACGTGCCACGAACTCTATGTCTTCGACGAAACCCATGTTTATCATCTTGTCAGCTTCGTCGAGCACGAATATGCGGATGATGTCTGTGCGGAGCGTGCCGCGTCGCATGTGGTCCATTACGCGGCCGGGTGTACCGACCACTATCTCTGCTTTTCTCAGCCCACTAACCTGCGGCCCCATCGCAACTCCTCCGTACACTGTCTGCACGAAAAGGCCTTTGCGCTTGGAGAACTTTTTCAGCTCGCCTGCTATCTGCAAAGCCAGTTCCCTTGTCGGAGCCAACACCATTGCTTGTAGGCCGCGGCCCTTATCGACCCTTTCTATCATAGGTATTCCGAAAGCAGCGGTCTTTCCAGATCCTGTCTCGGACTGGCCGATCACGTCATGTCCTTGTTTGATAAGAGGTATTGTCTCGTACTGTATCTTCGTGGGTTTTTCATATCCCATGTCATAGATCGCGCCCAGTACATTCGAATCTATATTCAAGTCTTCAAATTTCATATTTTAATCTCACCTATATTTGCTTCTCTTTTTATTTTTTGTTTTCCCAAAGTCACAGAAGCAACAGAATTAGTATGTCACGCCGAATCAGCATCAACTAACGCTATTTGTCACACGCTTTGTACCTTGTCTTTTCTTTTCTAATCTATCATGAAATGGACAGTATTTAAACATTTGCATCTGTTTGGATTTGTCCAGCTTTGGTGTCGACCACTAAGCAAGAAAAATTCTTCTTTCAGAAGGATTGATTTTCAATCCATATTCTTCCTGCACTCTTCTGAACAATAGAAGTAGCCTTTGAACTTGAGTTTGGAAAAAGGTATGTCCTTGCCGCACCAATTGCATTTCTTCATATAATCATTTAAGCAGGAAGGCTTTAATTGTCCAGAACCTCTTTGAAAAATTCCTCAAGGAATGAACGCCCAGGGTGGGAGTCATCGGCTTGAGGTGGATTTTGGTGGAACAACGTTCTTTTACCAAGAAGAATTTTTCAAGGAAATCTACATCAGCAAGAAAAAAGTTACATGCTTTTCAACAGAAGTTTTCCTCTCTGCCAATCGTTTATCAGCGCGAAGTATACACGTTTTTCATCTATCTTCCCACCTTTTTTCAACATGTTCCTGGCTTTTCCTATCTCCTCGATAATATCTTCAAACTCTTTGTCACCGATTTTAATGCTGTAGAATTCTTCAAGACGTTTTATCCCACTGTCGAGGAAGATCGTGACTATCTCCCTCGCAACCGCTTCAGGATCAGCGATCTTTGAGGGGTCCAATGTGCCGATTAGCGCGTGCTTGAGTTCGCTGTCTTCCCCTGTTAAAGGAATGATGCCGGGCGTGTCGATGAGTCCCACGTCAGAGCTGACGCGTACCCATTGGAATCCCCTTGTCTGGCCTGGTCTTGGACCTGTCTTTGCCCTTCTACGGCCGGCCAGTGCATTGATAAGCGATGATTTGCCTGTGTTCGGATAACCTATGACACCAATTTTCAGGAACTCGCCAGGCCTGGACCGTTTTTTAACTATTTCGAATATCTTCTTTTTCAGGAGAGTTATACCGCGTCGCTCTCTACTAGAGACAGACACACATGGAAAAGTTTTGTCAAGCGTTTGTCTGTGCTGTTTGACTGTCTTTTCCGAAACTAAATCCGCTTTGTTTATTACGAGAATCAGTGGTTTCCCAGCCAGTTTGGCAAGGCGCTCTGCATCCTTGTTCCTTGTAAGTTCAGGCATCCTCGCGTCCAGCACTTCTACAATTACGTCCGACTCTTCGATAACTTCTTTAACAATGTCCCAAAAATCTCTCATCGACATAAGAATTGATTAGTATTTCTATGAATAAGGTTTTTGAGTTTCTTTATTGAGGAATAGACGCCCAGGGTGGGATTTGAACCCACAAGGACCGAAGTCCGCTAGCTCTCTGCGTTTTTTATTTTTAGCAAGAGCTTAGCAGGCTCGCACGGCTTTACGCAAAAGCCTTAGTGCCCTACCGGGTTAGGCGACCTGGGCTTGCTTAATTTTAATTGATTGTTGCTTCCTTAAATTCTTTTCACGAATTTTAAATATTAATTCTTACATATTCATATTAAGATTATCGAGGTGAAAATTTAATGCCTATAACTGTAAAAGATATTGGAGATATGTTTGGAAAGGATGTTTTCACTAATAAAGGATTCTACGCTGGCAAGGTATCGGATATGGAATTCGACCTTTCACGCTTCAAAGTCCGATCAGTCGTTATCGAGGCTGCTAAAGGGGGTATGCTTGGAAAGCTGGTCGGTGGGAAGAAAGGAATAATCATACCTTATCCAATGATACAAGCAATTGGCGATGTAGTGCTCATAAAGCACATAACTAGCGCGGAGATATCAGAAGAGACAGAAGCAGTAGAAGCGTAAGTGTAGAATTGTAAATAGCAAAAAAACTTTTCAAAACATCCGAAAATTAAGACATCCTTATCCTTATTTTACTTAATTCAATGCTGTATTATGTACTAAATTCTAAATAAAATTAAGACTCTTCAAGACTCGACTCCGGGAAAAATAAAAAATCACCAATCTTCTTCATCATCTAACAATGGGTCCCATATATCCTCGTCCATGAAACCAACCAGTGCTTTTCTTCTCTCTTCTTACCCCTTTGGCTTTTTCTCCAACTTTACGCTCGTTAAGTTTCCCTTCTCCTCCAAAAAAAAGAAAAATAAGGGAGAGGGCGTCCAAAGATAGCTTCTATCTTATGACGTCTATTCCCAAAGTTTGGCTAATTTCCTTGACTACAGGCTTCTCAAAGCTAACTGGCCCCAAGATGTATGGAGATTTGACACCAGTTATTATGCTGATGACCTGCACTTTACCCTCGAACTCAGGCAAAATGCGAGCTCCCCAGAATACCTGTGCAGACGGATCTAGATGCTGTGCTACTGCCTCGCCAATCAAATTGACTTCATCCAAACGCAAGTCTGGCCCGCCAGTTATGTGTATCAACGCACCTGCCGCGCCTGTGTAATCGACTTCAAGCAGCGGATTAAGTAAAGCTCTTGTTATAGCATCCTTAGCACGATCGCTACTGTTGCTTTCGCCAACACCAATCGCGGCCACGCCACCTGCATGCATTACTGCTCGGACATCTGCGTAGTCCAAGTTTACTAAGCTTGGAAGTGTTATTGTTTCTGTAATGCCTTTTACCATGCTTGCTATGAGCTCGTCTGCTACTGCAAATGCATTCTGGATGGTCATGTTGCCTGCATATTTCAACAGCTTGTCGTTTTCGATAACGATGGCTGTATCGCATACTTGTCTCAATGCAGCCAAACCGTCCTCCGCTTTTGCAATACGAGAGCCTTCGAGCTTGAATGGCATTGTAACTACTGCTATTACTATTGCGCCTTGCTGTTTAGACATCTCACATACCACAGGTATAGCTCCTGTACCAGTCCCCTTGCCAAGTCCTGCCAAAGCGAATACTAGATCTGCGTCTTCTATTGCATCTTTGATTTCATTCCTACTTTCTTCAGCACATTTTCTGCCAATCTCTGGGTAACCGCCACATCCCAAACCACGAGTAAGTTCTTTTCCAATTAATATCTTTTTGTCAGCCTTACCAACAGCAAGATGTTTAGCATCGGAATTTAATGAAATTGTATATGCACCTTCTATGCCCATCTCTGTCAGCCTAGTGACTGCGTTCTGTCCAGCACCACCGCAACCGACCACGATTATCTTCGCCTTTTTGACTGAAAAACCGAACTCTTGCTCGGCCAGCTTGTAGTAATCTACATTAGCATAGGTAGCACCAGAAGTGCTTTCTAGTTTGAACCTCGTTTCTGGAGAATCTTTGCCAAGGGTTTTGTTGAGAGCGCCCTTTATTATTGAATCCATGTTCTTTCCTCCTTTTCATTTTCTCCTTTCATTCCTCTCATTTCCTCAATTTCATTTGGTGCAAAATATGTTTTGCACAATCGAAAACTGTTTATAAAGTCTTCGACTAATCTATGTTTACAAAGAATTAGTGGTATAGAACCATCTGTACCCAAAACCTAAACCTAAAACCTAATACTTCTTTGTTCTAACCCTAATAAATCGTTTTATATACTGTCTCCTATATTTCGTCGTATTGTAATCCATATTAATAACAATATGGTATATCGCTTTGTATACTGTATCGACTACAGGATTTAACGCCTAATCGTGATAATTTTTCCACTAATTTGCAATAACATAGGGCTTTGTTTAATAAGTGTAGAAATTAGCTGACTTTTTAAACAGAATGCTTAGTTTTAAACAAAAATATAATCTTTAAATAGATGATTTCATTTTTATTGACTAGATTGAAATGTTGAGAGAATATAATTTAGAAGCTATTGCTCACTATGCCATAGGTCTTAGTATACTTCCTATGTCAATACATTTTGGTGAAAATGCAGTTAAAAGAGAATTGTTGAAAATGTATCATCTAGCTTGGGCAGCAGAATATGGAGAAGAGAGTATGCGAAATATTAATACGGCGATGGGCTTCGCTGAAACATACAGATGTGGTGAAATATACAAATTCGATGAAGGGGAAGAGGAAGTGTGGAAAAGAGTAGTAAGGGCAATTGATCTTGCTGTACACATGTCAAAAGTTGAAGATACAGTCTCACGTTTTTGGTTGTCATGGGGGCCTTTTGAAATTTTAACGGGTCAGTATGAAGAAGGACTTGAAAGAAAGTTGAGGTTTTCCAAAGCACTAAAAGAAATTGGATTTGACAAAATGTTGGAAGAAGAACTAAAGAGTGGACGAAGGAAAATAGATGACTTTTTTTAAACAAACACGACTTATTAAACAAAGCCATAACATAGCAAAGATTTAAATATTCCTTATTAGAAATTTAACAAAGGTGTAAAAAGTGAAGGGTGAATGTTTTAATATCCGCTGATTCTGACTTTTATTTAGCCCTTATTTTAATTCCTAGAACAATACATAAACAAATTAGAGATAGGAGGAGTTATTATGAGCGATGCTTCAAAGAAAGATAAAATTACAAAGAAAGATAAGACTATGGACAAAGCGATCGAAAAAGGCGATTTCATAGAAATTGGAGAGATTCTGCACGGCAAAAAGACCGGCAGCGTAAGTTTGCGTGGCTGGCTGGCGCACAAGCGATCGAGCGGCGGTATACAGTTCATTATACTCCGCGATCCGAGTGGGTTTATTCAATGCACGCTCAGCAAGGACATTGATCCGAAAGTATTTGATGAAATTGAGGCACTGCCAATAGAATCTGTTATTGCAATCGATGGTGAAGCAAGAGCAGACAAGCGTGCGCCGAGCGGGCATGAAGTTTCGATTAAAAAAGTAGATATCCTTTTCAAAGCTGAGCCGGATTGGCCGATTGTAAAGAAAAAACACGGACCTGAGTTTTTACTTGACAAGCGACACTTATGGCTGCGCAGCGACAAAATGCAAGCTATGCTTCGCGTGCGGTCAAAGCTTATTGAAATCGCTCGCCAGTGGCTTTTAGAGCACGGATATATAGAATTCCAATCACCGATATTTATCACAGCTGCATGCGAAGGCGGTTCCACACTTTTCCCTGTTGAATATTTCGGCCGACAAGCCTATTTGACGCAAAGCTGGCAGCTGCATGCAGAAGCAGCCATATCAAGCATAGGCAAGATTTTCACACTTGCACCAAGTTTTCGTGCAGAAAAGTCGCGCACACGCAGGCATCTGGCTGAATATTGGCATTTGGAGGCTGAAGAGCCTTTTTGTGATTTAGAAGGAACTATGAAGATGCAAGAGCAGTTTGTATCGCATATATGCCAGCACTTGGCAAAAGAAATGCCAGAGCAACTCAAACTTTTCGGCCGCGATCCGAAAGAGATGTTAGCTGTAAAGCATCCTCTTCAGCGAATAACGTATGATGAAGCCATTGAAATAATAAAGAAAGGAGGCGGTGATATCAAGTGGGGAGACGATCTGACTTGGGTGCACGAGAAGATACTTACAAAAAAGCATAAAGTGCCGTTTTTCGTTTACAAATACCCGAAAGGTGTAAAAGCATTTTATCATATGCCAGATCCAAAAGATCCGCGAGTCACGCTCTCAGCAGACCTTATGGCACCCGAAGGGTACGGCGAACTCACTGGCGGTGGGCAGAGAATACACGATTTTAAACAGATGATGAAAAGGTTGAAGGAAGAAAAACTGGATCCGAAAGCGTATGAGTGGTATATCGACCTGCGTAAGTGGGGGAGCGTACCGCATTCAGGATTTGGTATGGGTATCGAGCGTATGCTAATGTGGATACTAAAACTCGAACATATCCGAGATGCTATTGCATTCCCACGCACGCTCACAAGACACTATCCATAAAATTAAAACAAAACAAGATAAGAATTTAAACAACGTAAGAAATAGTGTATAATAAAAAATGTAATGGGATGCCTCGGTAGCTTAGTGGTAGAGCAACTGGCTGTTAACCAGTAGGTCATGCGTTCAAATCGCATCCGAGGCGTTTTTTAATTTTTTAAATTTAGAAATTTCAATAAAACTAATATTTTTATATAGCAGGAACTGAATCTTTACATCGGGGGCCCGTGGTATAACTTGGATAACACACCTGGCTTCGGACCAGGAATTGCGCGTTCAAATCGCGTCGGGCTCACTTTTTAAGCTAATCTTAGAAAAAAAGATGCATTATATGGCGAGGTTCTAATATATAAATATTTTTCAAATCTATTCTGAACGATAACAATAAAAATAACTAAAAAACACTATAATAGGATTCACCCAGCATATGAAGACTTATATGCTTAACATATAGAGATAGTTGAGGTAGTTCAAAGAGGAAATAATATGAAATACTCGAAAGGTATAACCAAATCGGACAGAATAAAAGGCTTTATAAGCGATGCTATAAAGGACCCGAAAGGTATCGTCGAGTCTGTAAAGTTTGGTTTAAGACTAAGACTAAGATCTTTTAATAATCCTGTGTTTGCAAAAAAAATCGAAGGTCTATTCTTACCCAGCAACGCAATAATAATGTGCATACTCGCGCTTGCTTCGTATATTTTCATATTCGGTCCTGGCGCGCATCCAACCTTTAGCACAATAGTCTTGTTTATGGCATTTTCCTCTTTGAGTTTTGTTGTAATGGAATTCATAAGCAAGCATGTGACTGACCCTGAAAAATTCAACATAACCTCACTAAGGTTGACTATAGTATCCCTAATAATACCTTTAATGCTTATGCATACGGTCGGTATGCCACAGATGTTCGTATTTGGCATAATAACTTTTCTGATAATGTCGCCATTGGTTTTTGTCATACGCTCAAAATGGAAGATAAGCGGACATACGTGTACCTTTACAGCTATAACTACAATTATGTCTATGGCAAACGGTTGGTTTGCCGCATTATATCTTATAATACCGGTAATAAGCTGGTCCAGATTGAAACTGAAAGCACATACAAAAGCGCAAGTAATCGTTGGCATGTTGATCGGCTTTTTCACACCATTGACTTTTTCTGTAGTGCTCCTGGCGTAAATTACTTCCAGTGTAAAAAGCTTATTTTTATAAATAGAAAAGAAAGAATTTTCTATACATCATCAGCTCCCTTAGTCTAGCCCGGTCAAGGATTTCGGTTTCTCGAACCGACGACGGGGGTTCAAATCCCCCAGGGAGCATTTTGATTTTATTGCAGGGGTCCCGTAGTCTGGTCAATCGGGCGAGGCTTAGGACCTCGTGGCTTAGTGCCTTCGTGAGTTCAAATCTCACCCCCTGCATCATTTTTGTAGAAAAATCCTTCTTAATCGTTAGCAGACCAAACCGAAGGCGAAGCGTTGAGCAAGTATCGCTGAATTTTTATAATATTCAAGTTTACTAAATGTATATGAACAAAATAAATCATTTTATGTTTGCTGTAGGTTTGTGCTTGATTTTTTTTGAATTAAATTTTATATTAAATTTTATCAATCTGGCTTTCATAATCATATTTTCATTAATATTTGGAGTTTTGATTGACTATGATTACAAATTTAATAGAAAAGCTCCATGGTATCATAAGAGAACATGGATACAAGAGCCATTAGGATTTATTTTGGTTGGTCTGCCTCTCGCATTTATTTTAAGTTTATTTAACAAAAACTTCTTTATTTTAGTTTTGGCTCCATATTTTTCTCATGTACTTCTAGATTATCTATGCATTTTTGGAACATACCCGCTCGCGCCTTTTTCAAAAATAAAGAAAAAGGAAGGTTTTGGCATTTTTATTCCAGATGATTTGTTTATTAAATCTGAAAATCCGAGAAATTGGACAAGAAGAGTTAAAGTTAAGAAGATTAAAGGAATTTCAGAAAATTATTTTACAATATTTAATTTAATTTTACTTATTACTATTCTTCTTTTCAAACTCAAAATTTTCTAATGTGATCCTAGATATAAGAAAAGTCCATGATTTAACTACAACTAGTATGCACACCCCCTGCATTACACCTTTAGTGAGTTTTCAGTGACACAAATTGCATCTCTTTTTAAGTTTTTCTCATAAAATAATATCATGATAATAAAAGCAGTCATATTCGATTGGGGAGATGTTTATCTCAATTGGAAAAGAGAATTTTGGAATGTTATAGCTGAAAGAATAAATGTGGGAATAGACGCTTTGGAAGAAGAAGTTAAGAAATATTGGGATTTATTGGGTAAGGGAACTATTGACGATAAAGAATTTTGGAACAGATTGGGAGAAAGTTTAAAAATAAAGATTCCTGATAATTCGGAGATGTGGGTTGAAGAAAGATTTAGAGAAGATTTTTCGGTGAACAAAGGTGTAGAAGCTATTGCAAGAAATATGGCGAAATTTGGGTACAAAACAGCTTTACTTTCTAACACTGAAAAGACTAGTCTTAGTTATGGAAAAAGAAATGGGTGGACAAAATACTTCGATATAATAATAGCCTCTTGTGATTTCGGTATAATGAAACCAGATGAAAAGATATATAAAATAGCTTTAAATAAAATTGGAGAAAGCCCAGAACATTGTATTTTTATAGAAAATGATATCAGATACACAGAGGTGGCGAAAAAATTAGGAATGAACACCATTTTATTCGACAATAGAAAGCAGGATATAAATTATCTAAAGACAGAATTGATTAAGCTTGGTGTAAAGAGAGAAATTTTTGAAAATTTGAGTAAGTCTTAATGATTTCAAATTTCCAGTGTTACGATTGTAAGTGCACTGGATTAACATTCTGTGCATTGTGTGTATAAGAATAATAATCGCATGCACCCTCTGCATCATTGTCTTTCAACCAGAAAAGATACTTATTTCTTTTATCAATAATTATTCACATCCTTCGTATCCTTCTTATCTTTTTTATCTCTTTGACGTCCTTCTTTTTGGCTTTATTTTTAGTTTTATTTTTGGTCGTGTTATTCCGAATGTTCTACCAGCAATTTTTATCATTTTAAGATCTTCACGCGTTAGATAGCCAGTCAAACGCAGCAAAGCAGTAAACAGCACTATGCTGACAACAACCCCAAGCAGTATGAAAAGTAGGTTCGATTTTGGCACAAGGAAAAGTACGAATGCCATTATTGCTGTGGGCAGCAAAACCTTTGGGAGATTGTTGTAAACAGATACCTTCAATTCTTTTTTAAGGAAATATGGAACTAGTAGCATTGATGTGAAACCTGTAAGCGTCAGGGCAAGAGCAGCGCCGGTGAACCCAAACAAAGGTACGAGTACGAACAGCGATAAACTGTATTGTATAGCGGCTGCAGACATCAATAGCCCAGAAAGTTTTGGTTTGCCCATTCCTACAAGTACTGATGATAGGTTGTAGCTGAACATAAGCATAAAGGTACCGATTATCAGAATCTGCAACGGTATTACGGCTCCTGCAAAAGCGGCTCCGTATACTACAAGAATAAGCGGTTGTGCCATTGATAAAATAATCAAGGTTAAAGGTATCCCTATGAGCAAAGGATATTTTATTGCTATTTTTACATATTTTCCCAGCAACTGCTTGTCTCTTTTTGCGTAAGCTTCTGCTATGGCCGGGATTATTGGTAATGAGAAAGAAGTCATATAAAATAGTATGCTCGATGTTGTGTCAGCCACGCTGTATACACCCACATCTGCATAATCAAAAAACATCTTTATCACAACTATATCTAAACTCTTCATAACATTGAAAGATATCATGGCGAGAGATACGAAAAAGCCAAAACCAAAAATTTTAGCGAACTGCCTAAAATCCTTTGACATCCCAACTCTTTTGCTACGAAAGAGCTCGCCTATGCTAAATGGGAACAGCTTCCCCAAGCGCGATCTAAGAAAATAAGCAGAAATTGCGAGCTGCCAAACAGTACCAACAACTAATAACACAGGTAACGTGTAAGATGGAAAGCCAAACGATATTAGCATGACTCCAACAACGAGTATTATTATGATTTTACTAGAATCTATAATCGAGAGATAATTGCTCTTCTGGAAAGAGCCCAGCACAGAAGCCAAAGCATCTTTGGTTCCTGAAAAAAGAAAAGATACGCCAATTGAGAGCACCGTTATCTTCATTATCGGGTCAGGTATATGAAAAGCGAGGACTACCAATATAAGAAACACAATAACGCCAATTGCGGTCAGGTATTTTAAAGCAGTTGAGAAATAGCTGCCGAGTTCCCATCCTCTTTTTACAACATATTCAGAACCATATTTTATCAAACCTCCAAACAGTCCGCCAAAAATGAAGGCCCATGCAAAAGTGTACAGAGATTGCGCAGTATTAAATATACCATATCCAACCGGCCCGTAAGTTCTGCTTACTATAACGCTCCAAACCCAGCCAAAAATACCACAAAGCACCATAAGCGTTAAAAACCACACGCCACCTGCAACGAGTCGTTCTGGTCCAGATTGATCAAAAACATCTTTCATATATTATTATTATTTTTGGAAGAATTATTATTCTTTAGAAAGTATTTTTATCCAACTGATTAATATTATTCAGGTGATTTGTTGAAGACATTGAGAAAAATTGATCCGATGTCTACCGCAAAAGTATCAGCTATAGGAGGAGTTATCTGGGGACTAATAGTCGGGATACTAATGGTCGTCGGTACAGGTGTCACAGAATACATGGGAAGATTTTTCATGGGTTATCAAAGATTGATGCCCATAGGAGGAACTGTTGCCCTGATAGCATTGCCGATAGCATACGGGATAACAGGCCTCATAGGCGGTTACATCGTTGCTTTAGTGTATAACTTCATTGCAGAGAAATTCGGCGGCATAAAAATTGATCTAAAATAAATCTTTTAAATTTTTTTCTTTTTTATTTTGATTTCAGGTCGTGCGTGGCTAATTATGAAACATAAAATTTACACAGATGGTTCTGGTGACGGTCGGATGGCTTGGTACAATGAAACTACAAACAAAAGCTGGTCTGGCCAACAACAAGGCTTGACAAATAATGAAGCGGAATACACCGCGGTGTATAAAGCATTAGAAGCGGTGCAAACGAAGGGCTCTGAAATCGAAATCCTCTCAGATTCGAAACTTGTTGTGAACCAGTTGAAGCGGCAGTGGCATATAAAGGATGATAGGATGCGTGAATTCTTTGATAAGATACACAAGCTCATTCAAGAAAAAGGACTAAAGGTCGAATTCAATTGGGTGGCCAGAAAAGATAATCCTGCAGGCAAATATCTAGGCTAATGTATAACATAAATTGAGCTCAACAGTAATCTTCTCCTGATTCTTGTTTGATCCTTGCTATTGCTGTTCCTTTTTCTATCTTTTTGTGGATCTCTTCAAGCTCAGGCGGTATTTCTATGCCCTGCTTCTTG
This sequence comes from Candidatus Aenigmatarchaeota archaeon, assembly GCA_030615205.1. GTDB lineage: Archaea > Aenigmatarchaeota > Aenigmatarchaeia > CG10238-14 > SCSR01 > JAUWZS01. The sequence continues at coordinate 231,252 of JAUWZS010000002.1, forward strand.
TAGAATTTGTAGATTGCTTCATACAATGCATCAGTTGAAAGAAGCGAGCAGTGGACCTTGATTTTCGGCAGACCCCCAAGCGCGCCATTGACATTGTGCCTTGTTATTTTCAGTGCTTCCTTTAGTGTCTTCCCTTTAGCAAGCTCGGTAATCATACTGCCTGTAGCAACAGCTGCTGCGCATCCAAAACTCTGGAATTTTATGTCTTTTATGTAAAATTCGTTATTCTCGTTTTTATCGATCTTGAGATAGACCCAAAGTTCATCCCCGCAGATTGGACTGCCTACTTTGGCTACAGAGTCCGCATCCTCGATCTCGCCCATATTATTCGGATTACGGAAATGTTTTATAACTTCCTCTGTGTACGGGCCGTACCTGCTTTTCTTTATTTTTGCTTTTGTCTTTTCTTCAGGCATCATAAATATATAACAGTGTTATAATTTAAATGTTATTGCAACAAGATTTATTAAACGCTAAAACTTATTAAACGCATCAAACATTTAACTCATAGATGCATTTAACTCATAGATGGAATAATTAATTGAGTGTAATGATTAATTGGATATGTTTCAAATGGTAAAGAAAAAAGGATTACCGAAATGGGGCGAACATGTGCTTTGCACGGCCACTCGTATTACGCCTTTTGCTGCTTGGTGTACGCTGGATGAGTACGAGGGAGAAGATGGCTCTCGCATAGAATGCATGATACATATTTCTGAGGTTGCTGGAAAATGGGTCAAGGATATACGCGATTTTGTAAAGCCCAACAAACGATATATAGCAAAAGTAATCCGCATCGATTATCAGAAAGGCCATTTGAATCTTAGCCTGAAGCGAGTCAGCAAATTCGACAAAAAAGAAGCTATGGAAAAATATCGACGAACGAAGCGGGCAGCTGGAATGCTTATGCGAGCTACGAAACGTGTTGGAAAAACAGAAAGTGATGCGCACGATGAGGTCGTAGCCAAACTAGAAAAAATATTTTACGAAAAAAGGCCTGAAGCTGAGGGTAAGTTCGCTGAGAAGTTCGATTTATTTTATGCATTCGAGGAAACAAATGAAGACCCAAGCACACTGACAGAAGCTGGAATAACAAAAGAATGGGCTGATGCGCTTGTAGAAATTATAAAGAAAAACTTCCGTGTGAAAGAAAGAACGCTCAAAGCAGTCTTAAACTTGACCAGCATAGCTCCAGATGGTGTGAAAATAATAAAGAAAGTTTTGTCAAATTTGGAAAAGACAACTGGCATGAATGTGAAATATATATCAGCACCAAGATACAGCGTGGATATAAAATCGAAAAATCCTAAAGAAGCTGAAAAGAGATTGAAAGAAGGATTAGAAGGAGCAATTAAGGAAATCAAAGCAGCAGGCGGCGATGGAAGTTATAAGTTGATGAAATAAGTTGATGGTAAGCTGGTGAAATGAAAATTAAAAAATGCGATTCCTGCGGAACGTATACTATGAAAGACTTATGCCCGAAATGCGACAAACCAACAAAACATCCACAACCACCAAGATTCTCTCCTGAAGATAAATACGGGAAATGGAGAAGACTAGAAAAGATTAAGCAAATGAGGGAGCACGAAAGAAGGTGAAATATTAAATCTCTTTAAAGAGACAGTTTAATTATGTTAATTCTTGTTGCAGGATTGCCAGGAGTAGGTAAGACAACTGTCGGGAAGAGTATTGCTGAAAAGTTAAAAGCTGTGTTTTTTGAGGAAGATACAATAAAACATAAGCTCGTACCAGAAGTTCTTGGTGAAAGAAAGTTCAGATGGCATATAGAACACTTAAATATTCCCACATTATGTCAGAAAGATGGTCTATGAAAAGGTTTGTGATGAGTTAGAAAAATTGCTTAAAGAAAGGAAAGATGTTGTTGTGGAAGCAACCTTCTCTAATAAGGAATTTAGGCAGATGGTTTATGATTTGGCCAATAAAGTTAAAGCAAAAACTCACATAGTTAAGATAGTTTGTCCAGAAGACATAGTAAAACAAAGAATGGATAAAAGGCACGAGGAGACTGGGCATCCGGCAAGATATGGTATACATTTGGAAATAAAGAAAATATGGGAACCAATCGAAGAAGAGCATTTTATAATTAATACAAACAAAAATATAGAAAGTCAGGTGAGTGAGTTTATTAACTCATTAAAGTGATATTTTTAACAGATTTTTAACTTATAAGAAACAAAATAATAATATGACTACTCGCATTGTTGAATTAAAAAAGCCGAGATTGAAAAATCCTGTTTTTATAGGAGGGCTGCCTGGTGTTGGCAATGTCGGACGGATTGCTGCTGGTTACTTGGTGGAAGAGCTAAAAGCGGTCAAATTTGCCGAGCTCTATAGTTCTCATTTCATGCCCTTTGTGCTCGTACAACAAGGCTCGACCGTGCACGTCTTGAAGAATGAATTTTATTATTGGAAACCTAAACGACGCAAGCGCGGCCAGCGGGACTTGGTAATTTTAATCGGAGACTCGCAAAGCATTGACCCAGAAGGGCATTACGAGGTTGTCGAAGAGATTTTGAGTTATATAAAGAAGCTTGGCATTAAGCAGATGTTTAATCTTGCCGGGCTTGGCGTAGGCGAGAAAAAAGATAAACCAGAAGTTATCGGTGTTGTGAATAACCCAAAGCTAATCAAAAAATATAGAAAATATGGAATAAAATTTGATACTGGTGACAGAGTTGGCACTATTGTCGGAGCAGCTGGTCTGCTACTGGGTCTTGGCGCAGGTATTGGAATTAACGGCCTCTGCCTGCTCGGGGAAACTTCGGGCGCTCCCCTCATACCTGATCCTAAAGCCGCAGAATCTGTATTAAACACGCTCACAAAAATACTAAAAATCAAAGTCGACACCAGCAAAATACAGAAGAAAGTAAAGGAGATGGAAGGATTCATACAACGCATGGAAAAGATGCAAAGAAGAGCACTTATGCAGCTGATGAAAGGCCGTATGGGTAAACCGACTGGAAAAGAAAAAGAAGAAGAGGAAGAGCTAAGTTATATTGGATAAACATTTTCAACTTGCAAAACATGTACAAGTTCTAGAACAGGAAAATTTGAACAAAAATCTATCTGATTCTGCTAGCTAGTCTTTTAATCTTCCGGAAAGTTTCACTTTTCTCTCAACATATTTCCTAATTTTCTTAATTATCTTTACATCAATGCCCAATCTTTTCGCAATTTCTTCATTCGACAACTTTAATAGCTCTTGCAACCCTTTTTCAGAATAAAGTGGGTGTATCCTCTTAATTAATTTTTTAATTTGTTTGTCGTCTCCATCTTTTATGTTTTTAAAGAACGCGTGTGTCAATTCAGTAAAATCATTTTCAATACCAAGTATTTTATAGAATATACTGTGAGCGTCGAATGCCCTAACACCGATAAATTTTATTCTGTAACCTTTCCCCATAACCTTCTTGAATATTATTTTAGCTCGCCGTAAATGGTAACCAGATGTAACAAGTGCTATATTCCTCCATTTATTTGGTTTTAATATCCTTTGTTTGATGAAGAATGCATTCCCTATAGTGTCTGTGGATGTATCCTCTTTAATGATGTCTCTTTTCTCAATGCCTCTGGAAACAGCATACTGTTTCATCGCTTCTGCTTCAGTTATCTTCAGCTTACTATTACTTAGACCACCACACATGATTAGCTTAGATTCAGGGGAATTACTATACAAACTGATGGCAGTGTCAAGTCTGGATTTTAATACGCTTGGTAATTTTTTCTTGTCTTTGAGCGTAAAACCCAGTACAATTATGCAGTCGAACATGCTAAAGCCGCCTCATACCAATATTTATAAAACTACAACAACAAATAAAGGACTATGTCAGAAGAATTTCTGGTCCCACAGGAGAGATACTTAGCATCTGGTATACACATCGGGACAAAGCAACGCACAAAGCAAATGCGGCATTTTGTCTATAAAATAAGACCGGACGGCCTTGCTGTTATGAATTTGCGGATAATAGACGAAAGGATAAGAATCGCAGCTAAATTCTTGGCCCGTGCAAAGAAAATTCTTGTTGTAAGCAGAAAGAGCGTTGCACATCATGCAATAGAAAAATTTTCAGAGTTAGTTGGAGCGAAAACCGTAAAAGGAAGGTTTATGCCAGGCATGCTCACAAACCCGCATTATGAAAACTTTTATGAGGCCGATGTTGTTTTGATTATTGATCCTATGTCAGATTATCAAGTTTTGAATGAGGCTGTTACTGCCCGTGTGCCCATTGTGGCAATATGTGATACACTCAACGAAACAAACGATGTAGATATCGTCATTCCTGCGAACAACAAAGGCATACGCTCTATAACATTGCTTTTTTGGCTTCTTGCAAAGGAGATCCTAAAGGAGCGTGGGGAAATAAAAGCAGACGAGGATTTCAAGCATAAAATTGAGGATTTCGCAAAAGAGGGCGCTTTCAGAGAGTCGCGTGAGCGAGGGAGAGGCTATGAGCGGAGGGAGTACACACGCCCTAGACGAGGTTTTACTAGACCCAGAAGTCGCCGGAAATAAACAATTGAATGTATTTTTTTATAAATTTTTCTAAAATCGCTCAGAACAACCGAGCAGTCATTTCACATTTTTATCATATAATTCGAAGGAACCAAATCAATATTTAAAGAGGCGTTAAATTTCTTATCACGCGCTCGGAAAAACATATTTTTCCGTAAGAGATAAAAGACGCGTTTTATTTATTAATCGAAGGTATCGATTAATGCTCATTGGTAATTCCATGGCAAAAATTTCTAAGGTAAAAAAACGTGATGGGAGAATAGTCGATTTTGACAAAAGCAAGATAGCAGCTGCAATATGGAAAGCTGCAGAATCTGTTGGTGGTAAAGACAGGAAAAGGGCAGACGAGCTGGCGGATATTGTAACTAAAGTTCTTGAGGAAAAGTTTGCAGGAAAGACCCCAAGCGTGGAAGATGTGCAAGATATTGTAGAAAAGGTACTTATAGACGAAGGTCATGCAGAAGTCGCCAAGGCCTATATTCTATATCGGGACAAACGTGCTAGTGTAAGAAAAATAAAGTTGATGCTCGGCGTAGATGACGAGCTGAAGATGAGCCTGAACGCGATAAAAGTCATGGCAAGCAGGTATCTACTTAAAGACGAAAACTTGAGTGTAGTAGAAAGCACTGGACACCTGTTCAGACGCGTTGCAAAATCAATAGCTGAGCCAGAGAAAAAATATGGCGGGGCGAAGAAGGCAAAAGAATTCGAAGAAGAATTTTACAATATGATGGTTAATCGAGAGTTTATGCCTAACAGCCCAACGCTTATGAATGCTGGCACAGATTTAGGCCAGCTCAGTGCGTGCTTCGTCCTTCCGATCGAAGACTCGATAAACGGCATATTCGATTCTATAAAGCAGACCGCGATTATACATAAAACCGGCGGGGGCACAGGATTCTCTTTCTCCAAGCTCAGACCAAAGGGCGATGTTGTTAAAAGCACCGGTGGCATAGCATCTGGTCCACTGTCCTTTATGCAGGTTTTTAATGCAGCAACAGAAGTTATTAAGCAGGGCGGAAAACGACGAGGAGCAAACATGGGGATGTTACGTGTAGACCACCCTGACATACTTGAATTTATAACAGCGAAAGAGCGCGAGGGTATCTTGAGTAATTTCAACATTTCCGTTGCTGCCACAGATTCTTTTATGCGGGCTGTTGAACGCAACGGCGACTATAACATGATAAATCCTCGAACAGGTAAATCCACCAAAAGACTACCAGCACGTGCTGTTTTCAATCTAATGGTGATGATGTCTTGGAAGAACGGTGAGCCTGGAGTCATCTTTATAGACAGAATAAACGCCCACAACCCAACATCGGAAATCGGAGATATAGAATCGACCAATCCATGCGGCGAACAACCTCTTTTGCCTTGGGAATCTTGCAATCTCGGCTCGATAAATCTTGAGAGGATTATGACAGACGGTAGGATGGATTGGGAAAAACTGCGCAAAACCGTTCGCCTGGCCGTTCGATTTCTTGACAATGTTATAGATGTAAACAAGTACCCACTAAAGGAAATAGAAGAGATGACAAAAGCCAACCGCAAAATTGGCCTTGGCGTTATGGGATTCGCTGACATGCTCATAAAGATGCGTATACCGTACAACTCGGAAAAGGCAATAAAGGTAGCGGAAAAAATTATGAAGTTTATACAGGATGAATCGAAAAAGATGTCCGAAGAGCTAGGAAAGGAAAAGGCTTCTTTTCCCAATTTCAAAAAAAGTACTTGGGCGAAAAAGTACAAGCATATTCGCAATGCCACAACAACTACAATCGCGCCCACAGGCACAATAAGCGTTATTGCCAATTGCTCATCAGGCATAGAGCCTATATTTGCTGTTTCTTATGTCCGCGACGTCAGCGAGAGCTTGGGACATGAGTTAGCAGAAGTCAATCCTATGTTTGAAATAATGATGATAGAACGTGGCATGTACACAGACGAGCTGATAAAAAAAATTACCCAAAGCGGCAGTATACAAAACATAAAAGAGATACCAAAAAAAGTCAGGAACATATTTGTCACTGCTTTGGACATAGAACCAGAATGGCACGTAAGGACCCAGGCTGCTTTCCAAAAATATACGGACAATGCTGTATCAAAGACGATAAACTTTCCTAATTGGGCAACACCGCATGACGTAGAAAAGGTTTTCATGCTTTCGTGGAAACTTGGTTGCAAAGGAATAACTGTTTATCGATACGGTAGCAGGGAAAAACAAATCCTTACGATAAAGGGTAAGGGCATTGAGAACCCGAGGGTAATTAATTCAGACGGTTATAGAGGCGGTTGCCCACATTGTACTATATAGAGCGATAGACCTAGAACACTTGATCAAGCAGCGTACCTGCATTTTTAAATTTATGAAAAATTAGTTGATTTTATGAGTCCGTTGTTTGTGCTGCTTGGTTTTATTGATACGTTGGCTGCAGCTTTGATATTTTTTCCGTTCTCCGAAGCGCTTGTTTTGTATGTTATGGTCTACATGGTCGCAAAAGGCGGCTTCTTTTTCCTTTCTGGCATAGCGTCTAAAAGTATGAACCCAGTCTGCATGGGATTCTGCGTGATAGACATATTAACTGGAATCGTGCTGGGTATGATCTCCTTTGGTATTGCCTCAGCTTTCTTACAAACATTTGGTATTGTTGCATTGCTAAAAGGTTTTTATTGCCTAATAACACCAATTTTTAGTTAATTTAGTTAATTTTCAACTATTATATCAGAGGTTGTTGTATGCCGCGAAAAAATAAAAAAAGGAAAAAAATTAAAAAAGAATTTGACGGAAAAAAACGCGGCATGGTTTATCTCTACACAGGCACGGGCGCTGGTAAAACAACAAACGCGCTTGGTATAGCAATGCGCTGCGTGGGCCACAGACAGAAAGTAGTCGTGATCCAGTTTTTGAAATGGTGGAAGAAGACCGGCGAATATAAGATACGCAACCGCTTGAAGCCTTATTACGAAATTTATCAGTTCGGCCGAAAGGGCTGGATTGGGTTCAAGAATCTGGACGAACGAGATAAAAAACTTTCTGAGCGGGCATTCAAGTTTGCCAAAAAAGTAGTGAAGGAGAAAAAACCGCACGTTCTCATTCTCGATGAAATAAACATTGCATTGCATCGCAAACTGCTGGACAAAAAAGAAGTTATTGATTTTCTGATGAATCTGCCGCCGACAACCGATGTCGTGCTCACTGGCCGTTATGCGCCTGAAGAGCTTTGGGATGCCGCAGATTTTGTGAATGTGATCGTAGATAACAAACATCCGAAAAAGTTAATAGCAAAAAAAGGAATACAATATTAACAATATTAAATTAAGGGTGTGGTAATGTCTTCAGTAAAAATTGATAAAGAGAAATGCATTGGATGTGGACTTTGTGAAAGCATGTGCCCTGAGGTTTTCGAGCTAAGGAGTGATGGAAAAGCTTATGTTAAAAATCCAAGTGGCTGCAAAAGTGAAAGCTGTAACTGTAAAGATGTTGCAGCAAGCTGCCCAGTCCAAGCTATAACGTACGAGGAATAAACGGCGCGAAGAATAAAACGTTTATAATTTGATTTTCCTTTTTTCGCCAGTTAGTTCGATTATCCTTGCCATTGCTGCAGACTTTTTAACAGTTATAACATCGCCGTTCCTCAGAGGTATCATTGTCGTATTGTTGTCAGCGCACATCAAAGCTGGGCCCCTGTTCAATTTTATTTTCACTTTTGCACTTTCAGAAGCAAAGCGGTATTTTATCTTTTTATTGACATTGTTGAAAGCCACACCAATGCCTTTGGAGAACCGTCGGCCGGTTATAGTTCTAAAGTATGCCGAACTGCCATAAGGTGTAGCAACTATTACACCATCGCCTATCAAATCCGCTGCGATCAATTTGTCGTTGATCGACACGTCGAACCTTATAGCTTTTGTTGGAACAGCATGTGCAATATTTATTTCATTCAATCCGACAAGCCGTTTCTCTTTGTCTCCGTTAACAACACCTTCAACCTTTATCTCTTTAACAATCTTATATCGCTTGTTTTTCAATTTGTGAAAGATTTTTGAGAAATCATGAGCTTTACCAACAGCGCATCTTTCGCAGACTTTGCTATGTTTTATTGTCAGTCTGGGCACACCTGGATAAAGCTGCTCAGTCATAAGTGCAGAGCCGTCCCCGCCGAACGAGACAACTACATCTGGTTCAAATCTATTAATAACAAAGCCACTTTTACGTAATTCCCTTTCTACAATACCTTTATCAAAGCCGACAACAGCTATTTTCTCCATGATTAGTAATTCTGGATTTTAAGATTTAACTTTATTGGATTTTTGTGATTCGCAACTCATGCTTTAACAATTCATTGCCATCTTCGCTGAAAAAGAATTCGCCGTTAAAGCGTTTGCCTTCGAGCAACAACGGGACCCAGTGGGCATCGTCCTGCCACATTTTGTCAAATGGTAAAGTATCCAAACTGAACCATTCGAGTTTGCCGTCGCTTTCGCTTTCTTTCAATTCGCCAGTGAATTTATTGGTTGAGAATATATGAGTGACCCAAGTTTTCTCGCCATAAAAGAATCTTAATTTTCCGTGATATATCAGTTCCTCGAGTGCAAGCCCAGTTTCCTCTAGAACCTCACGCTTCACACATTCAAGCGGAGTCTCGCCATGCTCAACTTTGCCGCCAACAGCATTCCATTTACCTTCGCTTATTCCCCTTTTTGCCAATTGCAGTAAGGCTTTTCCATTTTTAAAAATCCAGCAGAGCGTTCCTTCTATAACATTTTTTTCAGAGCCTTCTGCCAATTAAATTCACCATTTATTCATCAGTTTATTTTTTCATCGCTTTTTTCACGCGGTCTTTTGCAATCTCCATCGCAGCATCACGCGGACAAATGTTTTTTTCTTTTGCTTTTTCTAAAACAAGTTTCGTATTTCTCTTTATTCGCTCCTCTACTTCCTTGAACATCTGCTCTGGTTTGCCGCCGATATACTCCACATAAGATGATATAACACCGCCTGCATTCGCCACGAAGTCTGGCACGACCAGCACGCCTTTTTTATGCAGCACTTTTTCGATATCATGCGGAATCGGAATATTAGCGCCTTGAGATATTATCTTTGCTTTGACTTTATCCACATTTTTTTCTGTAATCACATCAGGAAGAGCTGCTGGTATTAGCACATCAACTGCAAGTTCGAATATTTTTTCATTTGGCAGCACCTCGCCTGGTTTATAATTTTTTACTGCACGTGTTTCATCCTTTACTTTGCGTAATTTTTTAAAGTCGAGGCCGTCTTTGTTATATATCACACCTTTGCTGTCACTGACTGCCACGATTTTTGCACCTGCTTCTGAAAGATATTTTGCAACAAAACTCCCAACATTTCCAAAGCCCTCAACAGCGACTGTGGCGCCTTTTACATCAATCCCAACATGCTCAAGCGCTGCGAGCGTAGCATGATAAACACCGAACCCAGTAGAACCCAGCTCGTGCGGAATCCCTCCCATGTCAGCCGGCTTACCTGTACATGCTTTCATCGAACCATTGGCTTCAGCAAACCATTTCATCTCTTCTTCTGACATGTTCATATCAGGAGCGGCAACGTACATGCTCGGGCACACTGGCTTTAACGCTCGTGCGAAAGCTTCGACAATCGCTTTTTTTTGTTCTTTTGAGATAACTTTATCATCAGCGATTATCCCGGACTTTGCTCCGCCGAACGGCAATTCTGCTAAAGCGCATTTCCATGTCATTGCGCGTGCGAGGCGGAAAACTTCTTTTACTGTGACTGTTGGTGTCATGCGGATTCCGCCTTTGCCTGGTCCGAGTGTTATATTGTCAATCACTACAAACCCACGCATTTTAGTTTTTGAATCATAAACATCCAAAATTTTTTTAGGCCCGAATTCATCATGTTTTATATCATCTTTCATAAAATCGCTAAAGTTTTCATTTTTGTTTGTGCCCGTTCTTGTGCGTATGCTTTGACCAGTCAGTTACATATTTGTTTTCAAAGCCATGTATGTAATTGTATGCTGCCAGTGCAGCTTTAGAACCTTCTCCTGCTGCAACAATTATCTGTTTGAATGCTGTATCTGTGACATCGCCAGCTGCAAAAATGCCCAGATGCGATGTTTCTGTGTTTTTATTTGTTTTTATCTGCCTGACTCCGTCCAGCTCTACTAAATGTTTGACAAAGTCCGTAGCCACTTCTGAGCCAATCTCGACAAAGACACCGCCAACATCCAATTCTTTGCTCTCCCCGGTTTCTTTATTTTTAACAACAATCGATCTGACAAATTCATCGCCTTTTATTTGCTCTACAACAGAATCCAGAACAAACTCTATGTTGGCAGTGCTCTTTGCTTCTTCCAACACAGCTTCAAAAGCCCTGAAGCCTTTACGCCTATGGATAAGATAAACTTTTTTCGCAATTTTGCTCAACAACAGCGCAGCTTCAAAAGCAGAATTACCGCCACCAACAACAGCCACTGTTTTTTCCCTGAACAACGGAGCATCACAAGTTGCACAATAACTCACACCTTTCCCAATGAATTCACTTTCGCCTGGTACGTCCAAACTCCGCGGAGTTTTGCCGATTGCGATTATAACAGTCCTGCTTTTATACGCCATGTCACCAGCTTTAACAACAAACATTTTTTTTCCATCACTGTCAATCTCTTCCACAGCTTCAACCTCTTTAATCAAAATTTCTGCACCAAAGTTTTTCGCCTGTTTTGCAAAAATCCTCACAAGATCAGGGCCTTGTATTTTTTCGATCCCTGAATAATTTTCGATCGATAAAGTCTTGGCAATCTGGCCGCCAATGTCTTTTGCCAGAACAAGCGTTTTCATCTCCCTTCTGGCTGCATAAAGCGCGGCTGTCAGACCTGCAGCAGAACCGCCGATAATTATAACATCATATATTTTTTTTGTTGCTTCTGTTTTCTCTGTTGTTTCTATTTTTTCTGCTTCAGTTTCGCCAGCGCTTTTTTCTTCGCCTTTGCGTTTCATAACTTCTTCTATTCTTGGAACATCAAAACCGATTATTATTTCTCCGTCAATGTCAATGACCGGCACACCCATCTGTCCGGATTCCTCAATCATCTCTGTAGCAGCCACGCGATCCTCAGAAACATCTATGTCTTCAAACTCTATTCCTTTGCCCTTGAAATAATCCTTTGCCATGTGACAATATGGACATGCACTTGTGCTATAAATTTTAATCTTCATTATTCTATCACAGTTAAACCTAATGAGACTCTAAAAAGTTATTGAATATTGTATTATTTGTAATTTATTTTTAATGCTGTGCTGCCTTGCATTATTCCATGGGACAGCCAGATCGAAGAGCAAGTGATTCAAGTGAGCGCTCGCCAGAATATAGGGTTCCGCCGATTTTCCAAGTCGGATATCCTCTTATGCCTTCGCTATTGCAAAGACTAGGATTATCTGGACATTCTACATAATTAATATATTGAAATGAAGACCCAAACATATTTTTCTGATTTTTACAATGAGAGCACCATTCTGCACCATACATCACAGCGCCTTTCTCAGTCAGGCATTTCGCAAAATCATCATATTTTCCATCCGCTGTGGCCTGACCAGTAAGAGAGACACCAAGAAAATAGATAGCCACTATTGCAATTGCTACAATGCCGATAACCGCTAAATGTTTTGATTTGATTTTCATTTTTAGAACTCCGCTTTTACTATATTTAAATTTAACTAATCTAACTAAGCTGCTCTAACCACAGACTTCTCGCTGGCAACTGCAATCGCCCTCGCATGCAGCGTACTCTGGGCTTTGACATGTTTCAACATCGCATACGCAAAGACCTTCACATCCGCAAGCTGGAGCGCCTATATCAAACAGACAATTTTCGCTATATGGGTCGCACGTGCCATAGACGAAAAGATTGTACAAACCATATGCAGAATAGATCATGCTGGCAAAAAGCACTATAGTGAAAATCCATGATAGCAGCTCGAAACGCTTGTAAACAAATCTTGCTGCACGCGGACTTCTTCTGAGCAGTTTGGAAGTGAGCTTGGATTTTATTCTGTTGTCCAAGCCTGTTTCGCAGGCTTTGAGTTGCAAACGCTGAAAAACGCAACGAAAAGCTTCTTTGGCAATAACGCGATAACGGGCTGAAAATATACCAAGAATACCAAACGTAATCAGTGCAATTATGCAAATCATTCAATCACTCAAAATAACAGATTAACCACAACCGCCCGTTGAGGACGGATTGCCTTGTTCCACTTCTGCTCCGGATGGAATTTCGCAACTTGTGGCATCTGAGAATGCTTTAAATGTTATTTGTCCTTGATACCTTTTTCCATTTATAATTATAGTTGGGTAGCCTGTGACGCCTGCGTTATCACATTCTTCTTTTTGTTCCGTACATTCTACGTATATTGGTTCAACCATGTCAAACCCACCCAACATTGTCACCAGCTTTTTAGTCCACCCGCACCAATTTGCTCCGTATATCTCGAAGCCAGAATCTTTAAGACAATCTATAAATTCTCTGAGGTCTTCTTCGTCTATATTCAATTCCTGTGGCTGCGTTGTAGTAGTTGTAGTTACAGGTATAGAAGTATCGAATACACCACCACCTTGCCCAGTAATTAGTAAATGTTTACCATCTTTCGTGATATACACATCTATTTCAGTACCTCGATAAGAAGTTATAACTTTGTAAATTCCACTCATTTCTTCTGCAGAGACAAAAGTAAACTCTCCAGTTTGTATTAAATTATTGTTTATGTATTCTACTGCTTTATCTCCAGCCTGCTGTGCAGTCAACCCGCCAGTAGCCGTTACTTGCCCTGTTACTCCAAGCCCGAACAGCCCAGGCTGTACAATTAACACCAAACATACTACAAGAAGTATAACAGTGACTATTATCCAAGGATTTATTTTAGGCATACTAGGTAATCGTACTGTTATTTTTTTTCCTTCTGTATTCTCATCAGCCATGAAACCACTATGTCCACATACAAATTCAGTTTTTATTACTTCTAAGATGTTTAGCAAATCTTATAAAGCTTTAGTTTTGCAGTATAATTTTCTGTTCATTATGAAATCTAAGAACAAAAAATCTATCTGATTCTTAGATTTGAATCGAATAAAGATTATACTATGGTTATTCTGAAACTAGTTTTAAATTCAGTGATTTTTTCCTCACTCAGTAAATAAAACGGGCATATGTTAGGATTCGTTGAAAACTCTGTGCATCTCATTTCTGTTAAAACTTTAGCAAGTCCAGGTTGTTCTTTAAATAATTCTTTATAATTAGGTTCTATAGCATTTTTATAGCATTCTAATTCATGCGGACAAGTTCTTCTACGTAAATATGAATTATGGATTTTTTCTCCAAATGCTTGAAGTAACTCTCTTTGAAGTTTGTTCATAAAAAACATAATATAGTTAGATTTTTAAACTTTCTCTTCCAAGAACAAAAAATCTATCTGATTCTTGAGTTATTTAGAAGGTTATAAAAATACTAAATCTTTATTAAAGATTATGGCAAAGAACTTTCCTTTCCAAGTTTTAAGGGTTAGTGGTTCAAACTACGATATCGGGTTTCAGATCGGCAGTAAGTTTAAGGATAAAATAAAGGATGCGTTGAGTCAAAGCAACAAACTCAAATTCTTGAGAAAGGAGGATGAATCTAACCCAAAAAAATTTAACCAATTAGAGACGATCGGACAAAAACATTTTCCTCAGTACATAGAGGAAATCAAAGGAATCGCTGAAGGCTCTGGTCTTGAGTACAGGGATATCGCTCTTATGAATTTCAAGTACGAGTACCCAGAAGGTTGTACAAGTATAATATTCAAGACAAAAAACAGAATGCTATTAGGACATAATGAAGATGGTGCAAAAGAGAACCTAGAAAATTCCTTTCTTGTAATTGCTAACCCCAAATCAGGAATTCCATTCTTTTCATTCTGCTATCCTGGCTTATTGCCTGGTGCATTTTCATTCAATTCTAAAGGTCTAGTCCAGACTGGTAATTGGATGCCAACACCAGACATAAGAATTGGGATACCAAGGCATTTAATCGACAGACATGTAGTCGAAGCTGAGAATGTTGATGATGCATTGAAAAGAGCATTACTGGATGGGAGAGCATCTGGTTTCAGCTATAACATTGCTTCGATCGAAGGGAGAGCTGTGAACTTGGAAACCACATCCCAAAAACATCACGTAACGGAAATCACGGATAAATACATTCATACGAATCATTATGTTTCCACTGGATTGAGAGATATTCAAGAGAAAATATACAAATCCACTCAAATAAGATATGAACAAGGACTCAAGATGTTAAAGGGTAGAACGACTAAATCTCCTAACGATGTTTTAGAAATGCTATCATCGAGAGAAAATGTACCTTATAGTATCTTTTCTCAAGGAGGTGGTGATTGTGCTTACACACTTTGCACTGCTTTATTCGAAATTTCTAATGATGGAGTTATCCTGAGATTGTATCCACCCAAACCAGAGAAGGATGAGTGCATGAAATTTTCTTTAAACGACTTAAAATAAATTATCTGATTCGGGTTGTTATAATATCTCTCAAGACGTTAATTGTTGTAACTTTTTCATGAGTTTAATCGACTCTCTTTTTCCTTTAGGATATAGATTGCGAATTGTGTATTTTTCTCTTTTTAAAAGAACATTGTTATTGGGTAACTTACTTGCTCTGTAAAGCAATAATCTTGAAGGTGTACCTATAGCAATAAATCTAACTCCTTCTACCTTAACCATTTCATAATATTGTCTCAAATCTCCTTTTGAAGGTCTCTCTAAAGGGTGAGTATGGTATGAAACTACTTCATATTCTGAAGAAACGCTACTCACAGCATTAAGAATTTTTAAGTCTCTTTCAGAAACTACATGTATGTTACCTCTTTCTGTTATCAATTTAGAAATTATCACAAAATCTGGATCATATTCTAAACCAAACAAGTAGCCAACTTCTTCTATACCATCGTATCTTAGACTTTGCTCTATTTTTTCTGGTATGAAAAACATTTTTATCAATTAAATCGTCTAATACTTAAACTTTTAACTCTTTCCTCGAGAACAAAAAGTCTATCTGAATCGGGATTATCCTTTAGCACATAAAATGTTTTCTAATTGGTTTAAATATTCCAATAAAGTTTGAGGTGGTGCATTTAAACTATTAACTTGCACTGAAGGTTTTCCATGACGGTACTCATTGAACCAAGGTACGTCTGTCCAGCAAATTGTTTTTTTCCTATTGATTTATTGAATTTTTCTGTCAACTCATCAATTTGTTTACTAACTTCTTTAGAAATGGGACCACTTTCATACGTTAGACTAACTGTCCAAGGTACTCCATCTTTACGATCAATTTTTGCATATATCTTAGTTCGTATTCCTCTTGTTTCGTAAACTCTACTCATTTCGATTTGATGTCTGCCAATTACAGCATGCCCTTCCCTTGCTAATTGTTCTATCATTAAAGGTGTATAATTTTCTTTCAAAAAATCCATTTTAATCACAAAAAATAAATGGAGCGTCAAACTTAAATTCCTTTCGTTATTTTTGGCGAGCCCAAAGTGAACCCAGAAAAAAATCTATCTATAAAACTTATGTTTTCGACTAGGCATGAACATTAATCAAGAAGTGAAGTATTTTATATGAGTTATGCGAGCTGTGAAATTTCTTTTAATTTTTCAATGAACAGTTCAGCCTCTTTTTGTGTGTTATAAAGATAAAGCGATGCACGTACAGATCCGCGGATTGCATGTGCGTTGAACCATGAATGCATGCAGTGCGCGCCAGAACGGACCATTATATTAGCAACATCATCAAGCATTATTGCTATGTCATGCGGAAACATCCCCTTTATGTTGAATGATATTATGCCACTGCGCAATTTTGGATCAGCCGGTCCGATTATTGACATGCCTTTTATATCCTTTATTCCGTTTGTTATAATTTCATTGAGCTTCGTGTCATGCTTTTCCACTTTATCCAATCCGATTTTTTCCAGATATTCAGCTGCAGCAGCAAGTCCCATCGCGCTCGCATAGTTTTGCAGTCCAGCCTCGAATTTTTCAGGCGGAGGCAGTTCAGTATGTTCGTCGTATGTTGTATCTTTTACAGTATCCCCACCGACCATGAACGATCCCAGTTTTTCCAGCACGTCGTATCGCCCGTAAAGCGCACCAATGCCGCTCGGTCCCAGCATCTTATGCCCAGAAAACGCAAGAAAATCTATACCAAGCTTACGAACATCGACTTTTTTATGCGGCACGCTTTGCGCACCATCCACAAGCACAACTGCGCCTGCATTATGGGCGATTTCAATAACTTCTTTTATTGGAATAGTGTAGCCGTCCAAGTTTGATGTATGCACGATCGCCACAAGTTTCAGCTTGTCCCCAGCAGTTTTCACTTTACACTCAAATTCAGCCAAATCAAATGTCATATCCGGCGCAGAAAAAACAATCTCATGCTTCACGCCTTTCCGCTTAGCCGCCAATTGCCAAGGCAACAAGTTTGAATTGTGCTCCCGGTCGCTTGTTATAACAACATCACCGGATTTAAAATCAAAAGTATTCGCGACAAGGTTTATCCCTTCAGTAGTATTTCGCGTGAAAACAATTTCCTTTTTTTCTTTTGCGCCAATAAACTTTGCTATCCTATTTCTCGCAGCTTCATAATGCTCACTCACCATTTCGCCGAATTTGTGTATGCTTCTTCCAGCACATCCTGGATATTTGAAATAATATTCGTTCATTGCCTCAACGACACGCGCAGGCCGCAGGCTCATACATGCATTATCTAAATATACGATCGGTTTTCCCTTCAGCTTTTCCTTCAGCACAGGAAAATCCCCACGAATCTTTTCTACGTCCATTTCATCGCATCTTTGTTATTTTGTTATTAATTTTATAACAGTGTTATAATTTAAAGCTTTTTCTATATTGGCAACAACCCCCAAAAATAAGCAGTTTTTTTAATTCATCAAAACATTTCTAACTTCTTTTTAACGATTGACTCGCATTTAATTCTTCTATCATCTTAAAATAGTCAGACCCGTTGCAGAATGAATATCTAACTCTATCTCTTGCAGAAACTCTATCTGTATGGGCAACAATATCATTAAAACCTGGCGTATATGGTTCCCTATCTGAGTGATTAGGAAGGGCGTGAACCATAGCTAAGTTTTCAGATTTCCTGAAATCTTTAACAAGTTCAATAAATTCTTTTACATCAAACTTCTTGCCTAGTATCTTTCTTATGGACTCGATTGTTTCTTCATCAGTAGTCGCATACGGTGAGGCCATAAGAGGAAATTTATCATCTAGCAACCATGCTTGAATAAAGAATAAAGTACTGTCATCTGGATATTCGAAAACACATCCGAATGCATCTTCTTTTTGCATGAGATATATTTAAAATTAAAAATTTAAATAAGGGTTTTGTTTAAATAGAGGAGATGCAGGAGTTGGGGGTTGAGCCGAGGTTTTATGATTATTCGTTTAGTAATGGAAACGGTTTCAGTTAAGGCTTCTTTTTAATTAGTCTATCGATTTGTATTTGAATGTTTCGAAGTTCTTGTAAATCTTCGTAGAAATTATAATCAATTTTATTCCATAACCAAGTGTAAAATACTTGCGTTCTCTTGTAAGACAAGATTACAACCTTATTTAGGTCAATCGTTTTACCATAATTCTTTAACATAATCTCATGTTTTTTAAATGAACTATTTTCTAATAAATTTTTTGTTTTTATGACGAAAGTTGCTTTTTCTTTAATGCCTCCATACTTAGTATCGAAAGTCATGCTATGACCTAAGTTTGTAAATGGTGGTCTGAAATGTTGTATATGATGTCTTAATAGTAAAGCGATTTTGACATTTGGGTCTGAATCTAGTGATGATAATTGTTTTTCGAGTTTAATCCTAAACTTTGTGCCAAATTTTTTTCTAATAGATTCGATGTTTTTTCTGAACGAATATAGAGATGCAAGGTAATTGTGTAGACAAACTATTATATTTTTATGTATTTCATCTATTTTTTTAAATCTTTTTTTATCCCACAACCCTTTAGCAGTATTTTCATAATCAATAATTTCTTCGGCAAACTCGTTATAATTCGAATCTAATATAACCATGGAATTATGAATAATTCCTTTTAGTTTTGCTATTTCCATTCCTCTAGAATTGTCCCTTTTATCTACAAGTTCTCTTAATCTCGGTGATGTCATTAATTAAAAATCAGTCTTTAGATGCTTAAAAAGTCTGTGTGGTGATACAAGAGATGTTTGAATTAGGGCTCCTTTATTTAAACCTTTTTTTCTAATTAGAAAACATGGGCAAACTTCTAGAAGGTTACAAAGGTGTAGTTGGATTTGAGACTAGTTATACACAAAAAGACGATTGGCCAGATTTCGAAAATTTCATAGAAACTTCAGGCCTTCTCAAAGCATTTCAATGGCTTGGTGCAACCCTTTGTGAGAAAGGTTGGGCTCCAAAGAATGCGGGGAATATAAGCACAGTCATGATGCCTGGTCACCATTGGTTTTACATAACCAGAAGCGGCGGAAACTTGAGCAATTTAAAGGCTAAAGACATTGTATATGTTGCTGGATTAGAAGTCAAAATTGGAGACAGCGATGTACCATACACAGGCAGAATAATGTTGGCTAGCACATTTCCATATTCGTGTGATTTGTCACTAGCAACCGTTACGGATACATTGATGAAGCAGGGCATTCTTGACAAGGTCATTGAAGGTATGGGATTAGAGAGGGCTACGCTTGATAGATATAATTTCAATCTCAAAAAAGTTCTGAGATATTTGAGTTCCAGAGATATGGTCAAATGTTTTGCAGAGGTGATAGCCAAAGACGAGCAAACAAAGCCTTCTTCAGAAACATTCTTACATGGTCTCATTTGTTCAAGAAGAATTGAAGATTGGGTCACTGCGATTGTACACTGCCATGCGAAGGGAATTGTCAAAAAGCCTTCTGCTTATTTTATGCCTGAAACAGACTCTTCTTTTGAGGAAATCGGTTACGGTAGTCTAGAGCTTGCAGTAGAAGCTGTAGAGCAGCTAGGCCGTAATAACTTTGTTCTGCTTAGAGGGCATGGACCAGTTGCAGTGTCTACCGAATACCATTTGGAAAAACCCGAAGGCTATATGCACGTTTTTGAAGACCTTTATAAAACACTACTTGAGTCCGAGAGATACTCTAAGATGATAGAGAGATGGCCAGATAATATCTCTGAGATAGCAAGATTAAGACATAAAGAATATAGACCGGATTTTCTGGGAGAAAACACACCGCTGACAATTCCCGATGATATTATAATAAGAATGATAAGACAAAATGTTCAGCTAGAGCCCGGGTATTATAGAGAAAAGAATCTAAGAGGACTAATGGAATTGGAAGAGAGGATGAAGCAAGGCATAAGCACACTCGAATTGGAACTAAACCTACCAGAAGACCACCCACCAGAAGACCTCCTAGATATAATAAGTACCCCAGAAGAAGAAAGGACGAGTCTCAAAAACAGAAGCGAGAGAATTTTAAAAGTACTCGAGGTAATGAAAGAGGAAAATAGACTAATGATACAGAATGTTGATTTGGACAAAATAGATATAGATGCTTTGAAAGCAAGAGTAAAAAAAATATTACGTATAAAAGAATATGTAGATAATATCAATTTTTACTTAAGTCAGTTAGAGAAATCTTCTTCTGATGAAAAACCACAACATTTATAAGCCACGACCAGCAATAAATTCTTGGTGAGTTAGCCAGGTAGCTTCGGTTTGCTGTAAAAAGTAAACTGAGGAAGTTCCATCCATTAAGGGGAGCTACGAAAGCTGTTCCGTGCAAACGAAAGCAGTAGAGTAGTAGCATGCTGAGAAGCATTTGGCTGTATCAGAAACGGAACTTTTCTATCTCGCCAACAATGTAGCTGAAGCTCTTTCGAGTTGTCAAAGACCCGAAAAAGAAAAAGCTGAGTTGAGATAGAATAAGATGAAACGGACAGTCGGTCCCGATGCAATGCAAGTCGAAAAGACGCTTAGACAAATGCTACTTAAGTTTTTGCGCAAGCGAAAACGAAACAGAAGATGGGCTATAGCTAACACGCCACCTTTTTTAATTTTTTCGACAAAACAGCAAGGATTTAATATTTAGTAGTCCAAGTGTTATACATGGCTAAAAAGGATAAAATTTACATGCCAAGTGGATCGGGTGGATTGATCCGCTATGGAGAAGAAGGCAAGACCCTGATCAAACTAAAGCCTAAGCATGTTGCATATGTTGTTGCTGGTGTTGTTGTTTTTGAGATTGTTTTGAAACTCTTTTTATAAATTTCTATCTTGTCTATCTGAAATATCTAAAAGTTTCATCAATAACACTTTCCACTTTCTATCCTTTTTAAATATGGACTTGCGGATAGTAGCAATTTGATCTTTTAATGGTAGTTCTTCCAAATCATCTACCCTTTTTGACGCAAGTTCATATACGCCGAAATATTCATGTGGACTGCCTAATTTCATTCCATATTTTTTACAGAATAACCTGAAGAAAAATTCACCCATGGTTTCAGCATCTATTCTGTAATGATATCTACTTATGCGGCGCCGTGTTGCAAGGTACGCTACATCCCCCGCCTCGTGCGCTGCAGCTATCGCATGACCGTAAAGAATATGATCTGCAATTTTCTCACATGGTGCTAAGACCTTGGTAATGATTGTTAACTCATCATTATATTCTATCTTTGTTTCTATGCCAAGTTCTAACCAATCTTTTCTAATTGGAGTATCAACGTATTCAAATTTTCCAAAATTAACTCTTAAGTGAAACCCGGTATAATATGTAACTAAATCTAAGGTTTTTCTAAATATGTCCTTGTAATCTTCCTCAAACTTTTCAATTACCTCTTTTCTATCCATATTTTTAAGATAGATAATAACATTTAACCATCTTTCTCCAAAAATTTCACAAATATATTTAATCATTTGTTTTTGAACCTAGGCTGCGCAATAATTAATTATGAGCAAATTTAAGATTTTTCTCGGTCCTGCAGGCACACCAGGCTTTACGCGGGGCGGGACGCTCGAAGGTGTTGGTGATGTAGCTGCCATCGGGCTGAATTGTATGGAAGTCCAGTTCACACACGGCGTACGTATGGGCACAGCGTTGGCGAAAAAGTGTGGCGAAGTTGCAAAGGAAAATAACATACATCTTAGTTGTCATGCACCTTATTACGTGAACCTATGCAATCCAAAAAAATTGAACGCTTCGATGAAACGTATCTTGTTAGCAGCTGATCGAATAAGTGTTATGGGCGGTGGAGTTGTAACTTTTCATCCGGGTTTCTATGGCAAGCTCGAAACAGAGGAAGCGTTTAATAGAGTAAAAGCAGCGTGTAAGGAGATGGTGAAACAATTGACGAAGGGCTCCCTGCTCGGCTTGGAAACCACAGGAAAGCACAGCCAGTTCGGAACACTTGATGAGATTGTTGGAATATGCAAGTCTGTGAGGCGTTGTGTGCCTGTTATTGATTTTGCGCATATCTACGCACGAGCTGTAGGAAAAATAGACTACAAAAAAGTCTTGGATGCTGTAAAACCGCTGCAGCTAAAGCACGTGCACAGCCATTTTTCAAATATCGAATACAGCGCGAAAGGAGAACGCCGTCATCTTGTACTCGACAGCAAGCCGAAATTCAAACCGCTCGCAAAAGAGATCCTGCGGAGAAGACAAAACATAACAATTATCTCCGAGTCGCCTATCCTTGAACAGGACTCGTTGAGGATGAAGCGGTGCTTTGAAAGATTAGGTTGCAGATTATAAGGGCTTGTAGAAAGTCTTATAAAGTTAACTATTCAAAGTTTGTTTAGCGAAATAGGGTGAAAATATTGGACAAACATTGGAATTATGTACATGACAATCTAGGACTAATAACCTTAATTATGGAGAGTCGTCATAATGGGTCTTTGAGACAAATACATTTTGGTAAAGATGGCAAAATTAATTTTTATTTTAAAAATGAAGAAGTAGAAATGGCTCAAGATCAAATTGTACAAGAGATGGAAAGAATCAAACCAGATTTTTTGAACCTTGTTAGAAGAATTTATGAAAAGGATATAAGAAGTGTGGAATTAGATGGTGATGATATAAGGCTCGGATACTCAGACGAGCCATTATCAATTGTTGTTAAAAAAGACGATTTATGCGACTATGTAAGAAATGGCTGTAGGTTGATTATTGAAACTAAATGTACAGTACATGATATACCGCTTCACAACGAAGAGTTACTCGAATGTGCAACATTAGAAGAATTGATAACTGCCTATAAACAACTTGAAAATGGTATTAGTCGTTATTGTCCGAATGGTAAGCAACCCTCTACTCCAGTAAGCTTCGATATAGATGTTGTGGAAGGAACTCAGGAAATTGGAGCAGAACTCGCTGAAATTCCTTTATTTGATGCTGGAAAAGATCCTGAGCTTCGTCAAGTCTATAAAAGACTTTTTTAAACCAAGTTTGGAAAAAATTAGTTCTTTAAGAAACATAAGTTGGTCTTTCTTTCATCGCATTTGGTCGCTCATTTAATTTCATTAGTAATACTTGACGTGCAAAGAGTATATGTAGCATAGTAGGTCCACATACGTAGTCCCACCATTGGTATGGTTTTCCATTTCTTTTTACTCGTATAGGCCCTTCGTAATTCACATTGCGCATGTAGACATTTTCAATATAGTTAATCAAAGATTGGGTGCCTCTTTTATGAGTTTCGTTATAAGCTGTTTTCCATGCGTGTGGGTGACCTATTAACACCCTATCAAATATATAACTATCGTCCTCCTTGATTACCGGAGTACATATATTAAAATAACTCCACGTAAGATTAGCGATTGTACTAGCCCTTTTGTCAGGCAAGTCTCTCCCTTTCGATAAATAAAGATCCGCCCATTTTACCATTTCCCTAGAGTTTCCATTTAAATCTTCTAGTGTTGTATCACCTTCCATAAGTTTTATTGTGTTATTAATAGCCATAGCCCGATCATCAATTCCACCGAGAAGCAGATGCAAATCTGCAAAATATACCATACATTCATCTTTTCTAATAGCCCTTCCATTTTCATATTTCCCTATTTTTTCCAAATATCTTGTAGGTATTGCTAAGAGAGAATTATGATACCCAATTCTTTCGTCTATAGAAAGTGGCCTGAACTCTACCGGAAAATTTTTAACAGCTTGGTCCAATTCTTTTAATGTCTTTTTAAGCTTCTTCAATCTACCTTTAACTTCCCACAAGTGTTCTTTACTCAAAGGTTTTTTATTTTGCCATGTATCTATACATACTCGTATAGAAGATTTTGCAGTCTTTGCAGCATTCAGTGTATCTTCCATTTCTAACAGTTCACTAACTGGGTTACTTGCCATATTAAATCTACCTTATTTGAAATTTAAAAGTATAATCTCACTTAATTTTGGAATTATTATATATCCAAGTATATTTAAGCATTTCTCTAGGCAGTTAGATACGAGGTCTAAAGTTCTTTAACCCCGGCGCTTCCGAAGAAGCATGGGATTACTGTAGACAAAGCTACTGGAACCCTAAACATCTCCTTTGACTGCAAAGCCTTAACAGTTGCTGCAATCCCAAACAATTATAACATACGACATCCTGTTTATAAAGATTTCTTATTCGAGGTGTAAATTGTATTATGAAGAAAGCTAAAAAAACGGGGAAAAAGAGGAAAAGAAAAACAATGGGAAAAACAAAACAGAATAAAAAATTCAAGTTTTTGGACATAACAACATCTGATGTTGCTTTTGCTGCTTATGGCAAGAGTTTGAATAAAGTTTTTGCAAATGCTGCGCTGGCAATGTTCGAAGTGATAGTGAACACTGGGCATGTGAAACCAGCGAGGGAAAAAAAGATAGAAATCAGGGGGCATGATTTGAAATCGCTTTTGTTCAATTGGTTGAGCGAATTGATATTTTTATCTGGTTCGCAAAACATGGTGTTCTCGAAATTCAAGGTAAAAATCGACGAAGGGGCGCTTGTACTAAATGCTGTGGTCGCTGGCGAAGAAATGGACGCAAAAAAACACGAGTTGCGAACGGAGGTGAAGGCGGTCACCTATCACTTGATGATGGTTAAAAAAGTTGGAGATGTTTGGCGAGCGCAAGTTATTCTTGATATTTGAACCTTCTATCCTTTCACATAGCCACAGAGGACTAAATGCGCAACACGCTTTCATATTCCAGCTTCGTCACTAACCCTTCGCAACTGCCAAAGGAATTAAGCGTGCTACTATTTTTGATATCCCAGCATCTTCGCAAACTTTTACGACACTATGCACGTCTTTATACGCTTCAGGCACCTCTTCGCTGAGAACTTTCCACGAGGCTGATTTTGTAAGAATTCCCTTACTCGCTAATCTCATTTTTACCTCTTCGCCTCTGTAAGTTCGTCGAGCTTTAGTTCTTGACAACATTCTACCAGCACCATGTACAGTGGAATAAAAAGTTTCCTTTGCAGTCTCCAAACCAACGAGCACGTAGCTAGCTGTACCCATCGATCCAGGGACGAGCACACACTGCCCTACACTCCTGTGATCTTTCGGTACTCTTGGGTCTCCTGGTGGTAGCGATCGTGTCGCGCCCTTTCTGTGTATAAACACCTTTCTCTTCTTTCCGTCTATTTCATGCTCTTCAATTTTCCCCACATTGTGACAAAGTCCATATACTAATTCCAATCCTATATCCTCCAGGTTCACCCCCAAAGTTTTAATAAAGCTCTCTCGCACCCAATGGGCGATCATATGCCTATTGGTAAATCCGAAATTTGCAGCGCAACTCATTGCCTTGAAATAATCATCGCATTCTTTTGTCCCAGAAGGTGCGTATACAAGCTCGCGGTCGGGTAGCTTGCGGATTTCATCCCTAAACTTATTTTCCAAAATTTTCAAATAATCCGTACATACTTGGTGCCCGAATCCTCGGCTTCCAGTGTGTATCATCACCGTTACCTGCCCTTCCTTTTCAATCCCAAAGGTCTTCGCCACCTCTGGCAAAAATATCTTTTCCACGCGTTGTATTTCCAAGAAATGATTACCAGCGCCCAGACTGCCAAGCTGCGGAGCGCCACGTTTTAACGCTTTCTCAGAAATTTTGCTTGCGTCAGCCGTTTTCATACATCCTTGCTCTTCTAAATGATCCAAATCTTTTTCAGTTCCATATCCATTTTCAACCGCCCATCCGGCTCCCCGCTCAAGCACATCTTTCAACTGCGCTGTTGACAGTTTTATCTTTCCTTTACTGCCCAAACCAGACGGAACGTTTTTAAAAATTGCATCAAGCAGTTGCAACAGCTTTGGTCTTATATCTGCCTCTGTCAAATTCGTACGCAAAAGACGGACTCCACAATTAATATCAAACCCTATTCCGCCCGGACTCAGCCCGCCGTCCTCGTAATCCAACGCAGCCACTCCGCCGATTGGAAATCCATAGCCGAAATGCATATCCGGCAACGCTATGCTGTGCTTATGGATGCCCGGCAGGAAGGAAACATTGGCAATCTGCTCTATCGCGCCTTCTTCCAGATCATTCAACAGCTTTTTAGACAAGAAGAGCCGCGCGGGCACCAGCATACCACGTTTTGCTGTTTTTGGCAATTCCCATACGTTTGGCCGGATTTCTTTCAATTGTTCCTTCAAAGTCATATAATCTCCTTTAATTAATTTAGATTGATTTAAATTATTCTTTTTATATTTTTTGTAAATTAAGTAGGTACTGCTATTTTTTCTTTTGCTTCCTCAAAGTAACTGGATGCTAATTCTATTCCTATTTTCATCAATATCTTTACTCTTGCATTTTCTGTGTTTAATTTATATAATTCTGCCTTTCCTATGTTTCTTGTTTTTATTATTATTCTTTTTCTGATCAAATCTTTCCATATCTTACCTATTGTTATTCTAGATATCCCTGCTTCATTCGCTACTTGAGTTTTTGAGTAGTCAAAGCTTGGAAAGGTAAGGAAAAAATCTAAAACTTTTATTAATGGACTTTCTCCAAAAGTTTCTAAAAATATCGACTTTTTTGCTTTTATGCTCATGCTATTTGTATATTCTTACCTCTATTTAAAGATTATACATTCACTGTATATTTTTTATACATTATATTTATTAAGCCATTTAGCCAATTACTTTTATGGCAATAGACCTTAAGAAGAAAGAAGTTTCTAATGAGGAAATAGAGGTTGCCTTGTTGCATAAGCTATTTGTAATGCGTGCTGGAGTTAAGTATCATATTTATGAACCAGATTTACCGAAAGGTTTTCCTCCTCATTTACATAAAAGAGTTTTAAAAGCAGCTAAGAGTTTATATAAGAAAGGATTATTGGCTAAATTTCCTCATCGTGAAGAAACCGTTTGGCAGTTGAATTTGAACAAAATAAATGAAATTAAAGAAAGGGTAAAGAGGTTTTATAAAATCCCATAGGCTAATAAAAAGGTTTTTCTTCAATTCAGATATTTTGGTAAAGCTGGCATTTTTGGAAATTGGATTATAAAATTTAAAACATTATTTAACACTAATAGTGAACTATAGAAGTGATTACTTGTAGTGATTAGCTATAGTGAACAATAATTAAGATATAAATATTAACAAAAGGTAATAAATAGTAATAGTGAACAATAAAAGTGAACAAAAAAGATGAAAAGTACGAGTGATGAGTAGAGTTAAATAGCTATAGTGATTATTAATGGTAAAAAGAAGTAATAACCAGATGAAAGAGCTAGTTGTCAAGGCTTTGAGGCGGCATCCTGAAGGCCTAACCATCGCTGAGCTTTCTAAACTTTTAAAAGTGCACAGACAGACTGCGACCAAATATCTTTTCGAGCTGATGGGTGCAAGCGTCATACGCAGGAGATGGATTGGCGCTGCTAGTCTGCACTATCTGAAAAAGGACTTTGAAAAAATTGGAAAGGGTGGATTATGAAAATTAATATCGGAGTTAAAATCGGCGGAAGTATTAGGAAAAAATCAATAGGTAAGAAATCTATAATTAAGCTTAGTCTGATAGGGATTTTCAGTCTAATTATCTCTTCAATGATATTTTTTCTTTTCTCTGTTAGACAAGCAAAAGCACAAACGACAGAAGAGCTATGGGTCGATGGTTGGACTGCAGTTACAGAAGAATGGGCTACGTCTGGGACAGAACCATGGATTGATGCTTCGGATGCTTCTTACATTGAAGATGACGGGACTCCAGCGTTTGCTACAATGAAGGAGTTCACCTTTACTGATTCATCATCTGAGTATGATTCTATAGATAAAATTTATGTTAATGTCTCTATGAGAGCAACTTTGTCTGCCCAGATCTGTGATATTACGGTGTATATTTGGGACGGCGACTCCTGGGAAAGTCCTGGTCAAGTACGTGGTATCTATCAGGGGGCGGAGGCGTGGGGGTGGGATTGGAAGGAGATCTCAAGTATCTTGACCACCAAAACACAAGTGGATAGTGCAAAACTATATTTTACAACCTTCTTTCTGGAAGCTGGCACTGCCTGTCAGATGGATGCTGCAAAGCTTGATATAACGTGGACAGAAGGATTTCCACAATATTACAATACTACAGGACATTCAACCTGTCAATACGGCTGTGTTAATAATACTAACCCTTCTGTGGGAGATGCTGTTAAATGGAATGTGAATTGGACAAGTGAAACAAATAAGCTAATAAATGGTTGGATGTTTGAATATAATCAATCTGGCAGCCCTGCTAATGTTACTTCTGCTAATTGGTCAGATTTTAGGCCAAATGCATCTGAGGGTTATGTTATCAATGGGACTCAAGCGGATAGCACCACTTATGCAAATTTGACTTCTAATGATGATAATTTTTGGAATATATCAGCAGAAGTTGTTGGAGGGACTGGTTCTACAGAACTTTGGGTTGATGATTTCACAAACGAGTTTACAGACTGGACAGCGAATGCCCCTTCTCCATATCTTGACAGTGTTGACAGTGGTTATATTACAGTAAATTCAGACGATAGCCAATATGAGGGGAATTTTAGCTTCACAGATAGTGGTGATTTAGGAGCAATCAGCGATATCAAAATCTGCGTCTATGCCAAGAATGACGCTAATGACAATGGAAAAATTGAAGTATACATTACCAATTCTACTGGTGAATATAGTGTTGCCTATTTTGTAGCAAATGATGGTTCGTATGCTTGGGAGAACACATCGATTCTGGCTACTTTACCGACCTGGGCTGAAATCAATTCCGCACAGTTGAGAGTAAGGGCTGAGAGGATCGGTGGCGCAGACATACTTTCTGTCGATGCCGCATTACTTAAAGTTGACCATGTAGCAAAATATTATACAACTACAAATACGACAACCAATGCAACCTCTTATCCAAATACTCAAATAGCTGAGATAGATATAACAACAGCCTTTGCTTTTAACGCATCCTCATCAGACAATTGGTACTATGAGCTATGGAATTTTGGAAGTTCTCAATGGGAATCAGGAACAAGTGGAACCCTATCAACAACAGAAACAACTCAAACAATAACTAAAACTTCTTCAATAAGCAATTATGTTAATTCTTCCGGTCATTCTATTGTTAGGATAAAAGTTAATGATTCAACAACTTCTCATAAATTGGCGATAGATTATTTAGAATTTAATGTAACGCCTTCATGGGCTTGGTCTAATTATACTTATACTATTCAATCTGGAGATGTGGGGAAAGTGATATATGGAAAATTCTATGCCAACGATAGTGGTGGAAATTGGAATAGTACCGGTCTTATAAATATTACTGTTAGTGGACCAGACCAAACACCACCAACCTATAGCAAAAATGTAACAAACACAACAGCTGCAGGACATCCATGTAACTTTAGTTTGGAATGGGATGATAATCAAGCATTGAGTCCAAATGGTGGATATATATTTTCTACAAACAATTCTGGAACATGGCAGAATGCTAGTTGGACAGCTTTTACTTCTACTCCACAGAATGCTACTAATACTACAACTTTAAATGATATTATTGGAACAGTTGTTGCATGGTGTTTTTACGCTAATGATTCTGCAGGTAACTGGAATGGAACATCATGTCAAGCAGGCAATGAATTTACTTTAACAACAATAGCAAAATGGCTTGAGGTTAATTGGACAATTGGTTCTGAAATAAATGATACTGAATGTACACCTGGTTCGCCATGTGAATTTAATCAATATGAACAGTTTAAAGCAAATGCTACTGTTATTTGTAAGACTAACCCAGCTGGTTATTCCTGTGGCTCTGTTTCTGGTAGTATAAGATATAATGAGAGTGGAACCGAGCCTAATCAATTGATAAATATAACAGAAGGGGCAGAGCCGTTTTATATTGATGATATCATCCACCAAGAAATGCTTCCTACTTATGCAGAAAACAGTACTAATGATGTTACAGATAATGTGAATGAATCTGATAATATTTATGGAAGGGAATATTGTGGTACTGCTTCTTGTATTACTCCCTATATCTACATCAACTTTACCACATCTGAAACCTATGAAAATGTAACAATAGAAGTTGTTGTTCTTACAGCTGGATTTTTGTCTTGTTGGTCTGGTTCAGGTTGGACAACTATAATTTTTAGTTTACCAATTACAGAAGGAAACAAAACTGGTTCACTTTCAAGCTGTAGCAATGCGGATGGAAATTACACTTTTAGAGCTTGGGATATTGATACAGGTGGTTTCAGAGGTGAAGCAGAAATAAAAATAGATTATATATTCCTAAACAGAACAATCGAAGCACAAAACACTGAATCCTGCGGTTCTTTAACAGATGGTTCTTCTTGTCAGCTAAACTGGACAGTAAATGCAACTGGAACCCCCATTTTGTTGCATGTTCTGGATGTTAATTTCACTTCTCCATCGGTAACAGAAAATACAACAGATGATGCTTATGTTAAAATTATACCTTATGGTTGGTTGAATGCCACCCTGTTAACTCCTACTCCAAATCAATCAACAAACTGGGCACAATATTCTGAACACTGGATAAACGCAACAACAGAATGTAAAGGAGATACTGATGCAACTTGTGGGAATGTTGAAGGAACTGCCAGATATGTATTAACAAAATGCTCACCATCTTGTGATTGGCCCACTTACGGACAGAACCAGAATCGTACAGGTGTATCTACATCTCCTGCTCCAACAACGAACGAGGTGCTATGGAAAGTCAATGTTACAGGTACATTTGATGAGTACTGTGGCCCCATTGTTGTGAATGGTATTGTTTATCATTGTGGTAAGGACCAAGATGATGAAGGAACAACCTATCATGGATGGGAATACTGTTTTGCATTGAACGCAACAACTGGCGAACAGATTTGGAATTTTTCTACAGGTTCGGTTGATGACACACCAACATATAATAACGATGTACTGTTTGTTACTGCTTATGATAAAGATGTTAATAAAACTTGGGCCTTGAATGCTACTAACGGAACAGAAGTCTGGAGTTTTTCAACAGGTTCATCCCGTTCTGGTGGAAGTCCGGCAGTATACGATGGCAGAGTATTTGTCTTTAGCACAGATGATTGTAAAGTTTTTGCATTGAATGAAACAACAGGAGATGAGATTTGGAATTATCCTATACCTGATTGTGATATGTTGGCAAGTTCACCAACTGTGTGGAACAAGACGTTATATGTTGCAATCTATACAACTACGGCTGATGCTGATACTCTTTACGCCTTTAATGCTACCAGCGACACAGCTCAGATAATTTGGCAAAATAATAAAATGCCCAAGGGAGCATGGGACTCTTCACCTTCAATAGATGAAGATGGTAGACTTTTTATTGGTGGTTATACTTACGATACCCTTTATGCATTTTGGGCTATCAATGGTACTCAAATTTGGAATGCTAGCATGTCTGCATCTAGTTTTGATAGTCACTACTCTACTCCTGCTGTTCATAACGGAGTTGTTTTTGGAGGTGGAGAAAAGAATGTTCTTTATGCTATCAATGCCTCAAATGGTGCTTCTATCTGGAATTATACGACTTCTGATGATATATACCCTTCTCCAGCAATTGCCGATGGAATAGTATTTTTCGGAAGTCAGGATACTTACATTTATGCAGTAAACGAAACTAACGGTAACTTAATATGGAGTTATCAAACAGGAGGCAGGATATATTCTTCTGCAGCGGTCGTAGATTCTATTATGTATATCGCAAGCGATGATTGGTATTTATATGCTTTTCGCACCATGAAAAACATTTCGAATGAAACTGGAGACACACCTTTTTACATAACTGGTCAAAACCCAGATTCTTGCGGTTCAATGAGCTTGGGAAATTCTTGTCAACTAAACTGGACGGCAAATGCAACTGGAAGTATAAATTCTACATATATTATAGATGTTAGTTTTACTTCTGATGAGACTAGAGTTGATGCGAATGATACCGATGATGCTTATGTTAAAATTATTACAGGAGTAGATAACACACCACCAACCTATAGCAAAAACACTACAAACACAACTGTAGCAGGTGCTGCTGCAAACTTTACAATAAATGTGACTGATGACAATACTTTGGACTCGACTGCCGGCTACATATTCAGCACGAACAACACTGGCAGCTGGGAGAATGCAAGCTACGTTGCTTTCACCGGCTCGGGCACAACACTTACAGCTTGGAATGTTACTACACTTAACGATACTACCGGCACGCTCGTGCAGTGGAAGTTCTATGCGAATGACACGAGTAATAATTGGAATGTGAGTGAGACGTATAATTTGACAACTGTTACTCCTTATCTAGAAGTTACACTCATCAACCCGCCGTCAAGCTATTCAGCTCCACAAAACCAGACTTTTGCAGTGAACGCATCAGTGTATTGCAGGGGCGGTGAATGCGGCACAGTCAATGGGACAGCTATGTATAATTCAACCACATCAGGCATAGACACACTTATACCAACGTCTGCCACAACACCATTCCATGCAACAGAAGGCGACCAGCCACAGACTTGCGGTGCAATGGAAGCAGACGAGTTCTGCCAGCTGAACTGGACTGTGAATGCCACAGGAGATGAAGGTACTGTATGGGAGATAGGCGTAAATTTCAGCTCTACTGTTAGCAGTGTTGCAGATAACACTACTGCGAACTCTACAGTCACTATAACAGTATGTACAGTAGATATATCGCTTGGTTGGGACGCTCTTGATTTCGGTTCAGTCGACCCAGACAGCCTAAAAAACGCGAATCCATATTCAGGCAATGCAAACAATTTAACCAACATTACAAACAGCGGCACATGCACACTAGAGATATGGATAAAGGGAACATATCTGGAAAATAAAACCTATCCTATTCATACAATCGGTGTGGGCAATATCAGCTGGGGCAATGAGTCTCTTGGGCACATATCTTACAATGACGCAGTCATCAAAGAGAATATGACCACGTCTTATGCTTTAGTGAATTCAAGCCTGGCTCAAAACTTGAATGTTACAACGTATTACTGGCTGGAGGTCCCAGCAGTGTACAAAGGAATATATAATGGGAGCATTACCATATGCGGCAACTCTACAGATCCGTGTTAGGTGTAATCAATGTTAGGTGTAAGCAATGGGTAAAATGAACAAAAAAATGGGAATTGTAATCTTGGCTCTGTTGATATCTAGTATGGCTTTGTCTAATGCGACCTGCGCTATAAACTTGGGCAGTCTGGCAAAGAAGAACTCTGCAGAAGTCAAACAAGGCGAGACAGCTGAATTCACTATATTTTTTTGGAACAGGGAAGATTATCCTTATTTGCTATCGCTAAACGCCGAGCAAGTTCCAGATGGATGGACGGTCATCATTGCACCAGAAAAATTCATTATAAACCAGTCTGAAATAGGACCGCCGTATGATGAAGGAACGAATGCCGAATATGTTAATACACAACATGGGAATGTAAAAGCATCGCCAGTAAAAGTTTATGTAAAAGTCCCAAGCTCGGCTGAACTAGAAACATATGAGGTGCTTATCAGAGCGCGCACCCATCCTTTAGATGCAGATATAACCGAAGGTGATCGTGGAACAGGGTTGTCGGTTCTACTAGAAAGAACGTTTAAACTGTCAGTAAAAGTGGTGAAGACCCCGACTTTTTTTGAAGCTTTAGGAGAGATGATAGCATCTACTGTTGAAAACCTCAGGAAAAGCATAACTGGTATGGGGTCTGCTATAGCTGAGACAACTTTTTTTGAAGATTTAGGAAAAACGATAACGGATAATGTTACTGTTGAAAACTTCAAAAAAGCCATAACTGGTATGGGGTCTGCTATAGCTAGTAATCCAAACATAGTATTGACAGTCTTGATATCTATTGGTATTTTGCTGATTTCATGGAAGGTGATTTATAAATATGCATAGAAAATCCATTGCCTTAATAGCAATATTAGCAGCTATTTTACTATCTTTAAATTTCCAATTCATTTTAGGAAGCATAACCGGGTTTGTCACACTTACAGAGCAACTCACCATAAACTTGAGCGTATCCAATTCAACTGAAGGAAAAATCATATACTTTTTATATCCATCTTATGTAGTCGAAGACAACCCAGCAAGCTTTATAGTTAATTTCAAAAACATAGGAAACCAGAATTTCACAGGAAGGATAGAAATCCACATATATGATTCAGCTAACAATGCTGTAGAATCTTTTTATGATGATAACTTTACTCTTGCTCCTTTGGAAATAGATTCATTCTTTACGACTTGGACCCCAGACGAATTAGGAACTTATTATGCCAGCGCCAGGGTGCCGTACGACAATAAAACAGCCGAAGAAAACAGAACTTTTGAAGTTATATCTTCAGCACCGCCAACAACATTACCACCAGTAAGTCACCCAGGCTATTACCTAGGACCAACTCCAGTTATACCTGTAATTAATCTGACATTAGATTATCCGGAAATCGTGAACCTGACCCAGGGCGAGTCTTCTTTGATAGATATTGATGCATTTAATTTGGGAAACGTTGACTTGCACAACTTGTCGCTGTCTGCAATATCCGAAGAGTTTATACTAGATATTCATCCAACAGAGGTTTCTATTCTTAAAGCCCAATCGTCCACTACATTTTTGATGTCTGTACAAATTCCTGTAGATACTGAAATAAACGAGTATCCTATTAACTTTTCTGTATCAAGCGAAGAAATCACAGAAACAGGAGAGATTACGATAAATGTCATGCTACTGGAAGTCTGCATGGAAGTTGAGCAATCAATAGAAAACTATGATTATCTGCTGGACAAAATGCTTGTGGAACTGCAAAAGGCAATGGCGGAAGATAGGAATGTTACTATTGCAATGGATTATCTTGACAAAGCGAAAAAGGAATTTGACCTAGCAAAAGAGCTCTTTGGATCAGATAACTGTGAAGCTGCAAAAATACGCTTGGAAAATGTGAAAATGTACTTGGAAAAAACAATAGTCGAATTGGCCAGAGCAATCAGATTGCCAAAACCATCGCTTATCGTATTCCTCAACGTAGGTTTGATCATCCTGATACTTTTGCTGCTATTGCTTGCTTACATAAAAAGGAAGAAGAAAAAGAAGAAGAAACGAAAAAAGAAAAGAAAGTTCTGGGAAAAAATGAAAAGGAAATTCAAAAGATAAAAAAGTTAAACTATTTTTCACAATCTGATTCTGCATCAAGAAATTGCGAATAAGAAATTTCAGAATAAGAATCTGTAGGGTTCACAACAATCCAATCATAATGTTTATTATTTCCATCACCTGCAGGCATTAAGACTTCTGCCCACATGTGTTTTGAGTTGAATTGGACCCTTGAGGGGATGCTTGCAGCTCTAGCAAGTGTCACAAACAACCTAGCATAGTCATCACAATCACCCTTGCCAAGCTTAAGGCTTTCTAAAACACCTGCGCCTGTTTCTTCGCTCGAGGGCTTTAAAGCAGACTTAACATAATCGTTTATTTCATCGACGAGCTCCAACACGTTTTCAGTCTCAAAAGATTCAACTATCTCTTGGATTTCTGGACTGTCGATTGGGTAGTGAAATATCTTATCATCTGCTTGCATAAATTCGTGCGATGTTCGCGCATACTCAAAATCAGAAACACAGCCCACGATCAAACTTTCTTCGTTAGTTGGACTAGCAAATGCTTCAATTCCTGTGAAAACTGCGAACCCTGTTAGTGAGAATAAGAACAGCAACAGCATTATCTTTTTAATCATAGAGAAATTATTGAAAAAATAGATATTTATAACTGTTCAGTAGTTAAAAAGAAGGGAAAGAAGTAGCATTGCTTTTACGCTGCAGTTCCGTGGATTGTCACAAGACTACCTTCTGTCACTCCGTCTGGAACACCTTGTGACACAAGAGCAGTCGCAGTTATAGATGAGTAGTTTCCTGGAGTTAACTTAGCGGTTTGAATATAGGATGAATTAGTGCATCCGTCGAATGTCGTGTTCATGTCCCAATGATAGATGTATATCTTTGTGCAATCCCAGTATGTTGCTACGCAGTGTCCGTCCAATGGACCACCAACACTGCTGAACAAGCCCCACTCATCCTGTCCTTCGTCCCAAGTGAAATTAGCACTACTACCTGTAGGAGTCCTTGTCGCAGCTGTAGCTGCGTCTACATCGGTCTCTATCCAGAACTCTGTTCCTGTTGTATTACACCAACCGTCCTCGACGCTTCCATTATTCGCTAACTGCCACATATAATTTCCGCTGACATTTCTGAAAAATCCAGTAGAATTATACCTTTTTCCTCCATATGCAGCACGTGATAAGGGGAGTGAAAGGTTCCATTCTAATCTTCCCACATAGTAAAAATCGTCATCGCTTGCATTTTTTAACGCTAAGAATCCAGCTGACGCAAAGTTTTCCGCAACACCTCCTGTTATCGGATTACTAGTCTCATCTGTTACTGTATCTGCAGATACGTATATATTTGAAATGTTGTTGGATCCTATGTTCCAAATCTCTATATCTTGGTCAGTGGCTTGTGCTCCTGGCTGAGCTGAGAAATTCAATGTTGTCGGCTTGATTGACACTTGTGAAAGGTCAGTCACTGTTACGTTTATTGTTGTTTGGCCGAGGTAAACAGCTGTTGCTGAAACCTGCATGATTGCCACTATTGCTAATAAAACTGTCGCCAGTATACCCAAATCTCTGAACTTTATCCTTATTTTCATGTTGATTTTTCCCCATATTGCAAAATAATTATAATAAATTATTGTTAAATATTATATTTAAATATTGCTATTAACCAAAATATACAACTTACTTTGTTAACAATAACCTATATATATTAATAGTTAACATTATTATATATATGCCAAGGATTAAACATAGCAAAAAACAGATCGTCGAGGCTCTAAAAAAGCATCCGGAGGGTTTGACAATCGGAAAAGTCGCAAAGCTTTCCAAAATGAGTAGGATTACCGCTACTAAATATATCCAAGAGCTGATTGGTGAAAGAAAGATTCGTGAGAGAAGGATAGGAGTAGCCAGGTTGTTATTTCTGAAGGAAAGATTCATAGGCCGTGTAGACGAAGAGAAAATAATTAAAAAGATAAAAGGAAAACTAAGGTAGTATAGTTCTAAGTTTAATTAAGTAAAGTATGGTTCTATACATATGTGATAAATCCGTCTTTTTCGAATTCATCAAACACAGGTTTCAAAGCGACTTTTACGTCTTCTCTGCTCAATCCAGCCTGCTTAGCCACATTCTTGACAATTTGGTCAAAGCTTATTTTACCATCGCACATCTTTAATAAATTATATATGTATTTCTCCAACTTCCAATAGTTAACACCGTCAAAAGTAGCATAGAGCGTGCCCTTATGGTCTATTATCTTCAAGTTTTTCGCTTTCAACGGTTTTTTTTCGCCCATAATTCTCACAATTAGCAAATACCATTTAACATTTATTTTTACAACATATAATTAATATTAATATGAAGTTCAATTCTCTTTTTAAATGTTTAATATTGGCATTGTTAGCCTTTACCATACTCCCTTTGAGCTCGTTTGCAGCAGAATTTTCAGTGGGCGTTTCCCCTTCTCTTTTAGATGCAGGAGTAATCGAGAGAGGCTCGTCAAAAATACTCAGCTTCTATGTAGTCACAGTCTCTGAAGAAGAACTGCTTGTGCAGCTGTCGAGCATGGAAGGCAAGATGGATTTTTTTGATAGAGTCGATTATAAAGATCTTATTTTCAACTACTCAGAACAAGAGTGTAACAGTTGGGTTGAATTCCTAAGAAATCCGGTTGAAATAAAACCAACTGGGGAAACACTAGAGACTAAGGGCGGTGGTATAATAAGGGGTTGGACTGAAGTTAATCTTGTAGTCAATATACCAGAAAACGCTGATCCAGGTTATCATAATTTGATGATTAGTCCGGTTCCTTTTGTTACTAGCGATGTTGAAGGACGTATGCCCATTGCTATTAGAGCTGTAATAGATATACCTGTTCTATTCCAAGTGCCTGGAACTGCTATAAGGAAAGGAAGTATCTTGGATGTGGGTAGTGGCAACTATGATGGTAATAGACTAGAGATAAACACATTCTTTGAAAATACAGGAACAGTAACAGTTTCAGCACGAGCAGAAGAAATAAAAATCTATGATAAACATGGCAAACATGTAGAAACTCTGCGTTCAAATTTAGATTATGTAAAGCCTGGTGAAACTGTTGCTTTAAAAAGTTTTTTAGATGTCAGAAATTTGGATCTGGG
Organism: Candidatus Aenigmatarchaeota archaeon; assembly: GCA_030615205.1. Classification (GTDB taxonomy): domain Archaea; phylum Aenigmatarchaeota; class Aenigmatarchaeia; order CG10238-14; family SCSR01; genus JAUWZS01. Next base: position 269,600 of record JAUWZS010000002.1, read on the forward strand.
GGAATATGATGTTATTGCCAATGTCAGCTATAAGACTGGTTATGCGTCAAAAGAATCTATGATAGTCATATATGAGAAACCAGCTGTTGCTCCGCCAACGCCTTCTGAAGAGCTGCCAGAATTCCCATTATGGCTACTAATAATTTTGGTGATAATTATTATAACGTACATGATCTATAGGCGGACCAGATGAAGATGAAGTTGAAAAAGGAAAAACCAAAAATCAGGAAGATGAAGAGGGTAAAGCTGAAAATAGGTTTGTTAGTGATTTCGATAATTGCAATAATCTTCTTATCAAGTCTTTTAATCTCCTACGACCAAAGAAGAAGCCCAAATCAAACAGAGTTTGTGAATAATATGACTTTTGAAAATTCAACTGATTTGTTCTTTTATTATGGAACAACAAAGTATCCAGCTAGTGTTCAAGTGAGAAACGTAAAACCAGAAGACTCAAGTATTGTGATAGGGCTATCTGTAGACCCGTGGTATCTCGGTTTTGGGATAATCCCATCTGGTGGTAATTTCGGAAAAAGATCATTAATTCTGACAAATACACAAGATAGAGACACTAAAGTGAATTTTAGGGTTTATGGGAACATCAGCCAAATGGTAAGTTTCAGCAAAGACAATTTCGTACTCCATAGCAGCGATTCTATAACAATCAATGTCTTTTGCCGCACAACAGGCACAACACCAGAAGGAAACTACACTGGAGAAATAGATATTATCGTCAAATATCCGAAATACGAGTTTATGTATAATTTTTTAAACTGGATTTGACAAAGTAGTTGTATGAAGTTTGTACTTCCAATAACAACAACTATCGCAATCCTGCTTCTATTAATCACAATAACCGCGATCGCAAGTGCACAAGTAGTAGAAATCACTATTATCGAAGTGCTCAGAGGGAGGATCAACTCGGTCTTCTACGATTCCACTGTTGACACAGTACTAAAAGCCACAACAGAATTCTACAATACTGGAAGCGCTGGTTATAGTACAAGGATCAGGATGGACATCTTTAATGAAAGTTTCAACCAAAGTGAAAATGGAAATGATCTGGAGACAAGCGGTTTGTTGTATAGGGGTTGGAGCAAGGAACTGCCTATGGTCCCAGGACTGCATGAAACCTTCCCGATCTATTGGTATCCGCACAACCAGACAGGCAATTTCATAGCAAAAGTCAGGGCTTATTATGGTGATGAGATAGTAGAATCTGATGATATCCAGTTTGAAGTCAAAGATGTCCCAATACCAGAGGATGTTTTCGAGATAAAGAGGTTCAGAACTTATGAGACCTATATGAAATTCGATCTGAAATCCAGCGAGTCTGCAAATAATGTGATAATAATCCCTTCTGGTTATCCGATGGGCTGGATAGTTGAACAAACGAAGATAGAAAGCATAAACAAAAACGATGTGACACGAGTGGTCATACCATACAAGCCGTCTTTATGGGAATCTGCTGAAATCACAATAAGCGTTGTGACAGAAGATAGTAAATACTTTACAACAAAGTCCTTTGCGCTCGAAAAAGAGACTGGGTCACTGGAGTATATCTATTACATAATGGACAGCATACTGAATTTGCTGAGATTATGAACGTCCTAAGGGCACGAATGGTGTGCTATATAATGTAAATATAATTGTCATATGATTATTATGTGCTAATAATATTCTTATAATTTATCCTAAACATTAAATTTATATATACGTCATATCATTAAATAATATTAGTTAGCTCTATTGTTTAACAACATTATTAAATATAGAAAAATTGAAGATGCGAGGGTGTTAATAATCCCGAAATCAGCAATCAGCAGCAATGATATGGAAAAAAGGATCATCAGTATGCTTAGTAAGGAGCTTATGTCTACTTCTGAACTTGCTAGAAAACTGGGAATGCGACGGGATATCATTGCTGGGTATTTGGAAGCGCTGAAAAACCAGGGGAAACTCAGGTTTTCCAAGGTCGGGAAATCCTACGTATATACTGTTGCAGGTGAGTGGAGAAAATGAGAAGAATAATAGGAATTGTGAGCGGCAAAGGAGGGGTTGGCAAGACAACTATCACTATAAACCTTGCTGCTGCTTTAATGCAATTCAGCAAAAATGTGATAGCTGTTGATACAGACTTGAGGATGAGCGGTCTTGGGCTGCAGCTTGGGATGTATAATTTCCCTGTAACATTAAACGATGTGCTGAAGAAGGAGACAAACCTTTTGGAAGCGCTTTATATCCATTCTTCTGGCTTGAGGATTATCCCAGCGTCGCTTTGCATCGAAGATATTGATACATCAGGGCTTGAAAACATTTTCAAAGACCCGTTCTTGGAAAATAGCATTGTTTTAGTTGACACACCGCCAGGCCTAGGAAAACAGATGATTGAGATCTTGCAAGCATGCAACGAAATAATCTTAGTTATCACACCAGAGTTTCCAGCAATAGCAGATGCAATGAAACTAATATCAGCAATCGAGAAGACTGAGAGCAGGCTACTGGGTATAATAGTCAACAAATACAGGAAAGGCGATCCTGATCAAATCACTATTAAAGAGATAGAGTTTGCTTGTAATCTGCCGATCATTGGTGTTATATCAGAAGATAGGCATATAAGAAAAAGCATTTTCAGGAGGGTCCCAAACGTCTTTCTTAATCCAAACTCGTCATCGTCGATTGCTTTCAAAAAAATCGCTGCTGACCTGACCGGATTGATATATAACCCACCGAAAGTTGGTTTCTTTAAAAAGTTTTGGAGGAGAGAAAAATGAAAAAAATAGAGAAACCCAAGAAAAATTTGATTTTGTCTATTTTATTTTTTGTAGTAATGTCTCTATTGGTTGTCAGATATGTGCAAGCCCAGGCCGGAAGTCTGGAGATAGAAGCTGAACCAAGTTCTACCTGGATTGGTGGCACAGTAACTATATCATGCTGGTATACAGATAATGTCACCGATGCTACAAATCCACTGGTTCATATAAACAAAGGCGAGGTTGTTTATTCTCCACTGATCGCTACCTCAATAAACGATACTCACTTTTATACTCATTTCGATCCATCATTGCTCGGAACTTATCATGCTTATTGTTCAAATGGAACTGTAGATTCCTCTCAAGCATCGTTTAAAATCAGCGATTTGGATGTAAGCTCCTCGGATGTACCAGAAGTTGTCTATTTAGGAAATCCTTTGACATTGCATGCTGAAGTGGTCAAAACCACAGATTCAGAAGAATTAATATGCAGCAGTGATGTCAATTTCAAAATTTTCCTAGGTTCGAACGAAGACTCGAATGAAATACCGCTTGATCACAACAACGTATATTGCGATAATTCAAATCACCAATGGACTATAACAACTGATCCTATCTCTGACATAGCCACTAAAGATTATATCCTGACTTTAAACGCAACTTATGCTGGCAAGACTGTGACATTCAGCCAAGTTGTGGAAGTTAAAGAATCGCTTGAGTTTGAGATTGTGGACATAGATAAAACATGGATAAGATCCAATGAGACTATAACAATAACAATAAGAGCTATGGAAAGCGGAGAACCGATTACGCCGCTGCAGAGTTCTTACCTAAAGTTTCAAGTCAATTCTATCGACAGCATAATATTCGATATATCTCAAAGCGGTGATCTCTCGTTCGTAAAGATCTCAACGCCAGAACTGGCAAGTGGGACATACGAATTGAAAACAACATTCACGTACAAAGACTATACTTACATTGACAAAAAATCCATAAGCTATGTTGTACCAGTCACAGGCAACATATTGGACAGTGATGATAAACCAGTTAGTGTTAGATTAAAGTTCAGCAATGAAGAGACTGAACAAACAATCAGCACAAACAGTGATGGGTCTTATTCTGGCACAATACCTCCTGGGACATATGAGCTCAAACTGACATTTCCATCGTCCACGCTCCATTTGACAGATGTTGTGATAAATAGCTTTGACGACCCGATCAGATTCGATCACCCAACAACTGATGCCGAAATCCCTGGGATAAAAGTCGCTGATGTTTTTGTCTATGAGGTCGCTTTGAGCTACTCTGAGGCTCAGCTAGAAATGAAATATGATGACCGTAAGGTATTCGATGAAACTAAAATTGATATTTATGAATGTGATAATTGGAACTTTGGGAGAAAGACCTGCTACAGCGAGTGGGAAAGAGTATATGCTGATATAGACATAGATCGCGATTTAATAAAAGTAAATACAACAGGACTTTCGGCTTTTGTGATAGGTTCGAAAAAGGATATACAGGTGGACTTTGATACAGATAAGAGCACGTATAATTTGAAGGATATTATAAAAATTGTGGGATTAACTAAAGATGAAGATGGAAGCGCCATAGCTGGCGTGGACATCAATGTGACAATTCAAGATACTGAAATATCTGCTTCGACAAAATCTGATAATTCTGGTGTATTTTCACTGGAATTTTTGTCGCCAGACGAAGAAGGGAATTACAAATTGGTCCTGAACGCTGAGAAACCTCCTTCAGCGCCTTTTGAGGAAACTCTGGATTTGAGTGTGGTCAGAAGTAAGGGGCTTTCAATTCTGATGACAGATACTACTAGAATAGAGCAAGGTGAAAACAGGTCTGTAGAAGTCTCGATTATTAACAGTGGGCAAACTGACTTTTCAAACTTGACAATCTCCTTGGCGAATATACCAAGCGGGTATTATGATCTGCCTACTAGTATAGATCAACTACTAGCAGGCGAAGAAAAGAAAATATGGATATTATTTACAGTGCCAGAAAGTGCAACTAAAACCACTTACAGCGGAAAAATAAAGGTTGCTTCTGATGATGTAAGTAAAGAGCAGTCCTTCGCGTTGACGATACTTCCTGCAAATAAAACTCAGACTGATGAGTCAAAAGGATCTGGAGCATGGTTCCCAGTTATAAATTTTCCAACCGCTAATATTGTGTTGCCTGAATTTGGTATAGAAGCAGTGTATATCTCATTGTTCGCAATCACATCATTTTCATTTGCATATTGGGCGAAAAAAAAGAAGTTAAGAAAAAAAATTGTGGAAAGAAGTGACATAAAGAATTTCCTTTTGGATATTAAAAGAGAGGTAAACAGAATTCCTACAAAAATTACAAAAGATGAAAATACAACTTCCAAGTTGTCTGAAAACAAAAAAATATCTAAAAGTAAAAAACCATCTGAAGATAATACTAAATTTAAAGAATTGTTTAATTTACTAGATAAAATTAGATTGTGAAAAAAATGGTAAGAGTCATAGGAATCGTATCAGCAAAAGGGGGCGTTGGCAAGACCACTGTAACTGCCAATCTTGGAGCAGCGCTGGCTTCCAAATTCGGTAGAAATGTTGTTGCTGTTGACTGTAATCTGACAACATCACATCTCGGTCTCTATCTTGGCGTTTATTCCCCATTGTACACATTGAACAATGTATTAAGGAATGAAGTTAGTTTACAACAAGCGATTTGTGAGCACGCCAGTGGCTTAAAGATTATCCCTGCTTCTTTGGGGATAAATGACCTTTATAATATTGATACAAATAATCTGAGAAAAAAATTAAAAAACACATTCAGCCAGATGGATGTAATTCTTTTAGATTCGTCGCCAGGGCTTGGTAGGGAAGCGCTGATAACACTCCAGACAAGCGAAGAACTCATTTTCGTAACTACACCACATATAGCACCGATAGTCGATATTACAAAAACTCGCCAGCTAGCAAACCAAATGCACAAAAAATCAATTGGCATAGTTCTGAACAGGGTAAAAAACCAAAGATATGAATTAACAGCAAAAGAGATTGAGCAGCTGACAAATCTACCAGTCATCGCAAAGATACCAGAGGATGAGAATGCCCTAAAAAGCACAAACTCTAAGGTCCCGCTCGTTTCCATGAGTCCAAAGTGTTTGGCGAGCAGAGCTTTCTTTAAACTTGCAGCTGATTTGGTTGGTGAAAAATATTATCCCAAATTAGGACTAGTCGATAGGATAGTTAATATGTTTAAAAGAAACACGCTTAAAAGAAACAACCGCGCAGGCACACACGTTCCACGCTTTGCTGTTTCTGGCAGTTCCCATACTTTACGTTGATTTAAATTATTCTTTTTTATATTTAACTCTGAACATCACAACGAGTAAATTTAATAGATTAGAAATAGATTTGTTGATATATGAAATATAAAAAATTCTTGCTGATACCAGTTCTGATTTTTATTTACATATTTTTTATAGTGGATTTGCTCGTAAACTACAACCCAACAATCTTCTCGACTACACCCGAGCCTTCAGGTGGCGGCCAGCCAATAGGAATCGGAGAAGGCATATCTGTGGTAGTGACAAGGCCGTACTTTTTCGGATTAATCAGGTTGCCAGTCTATACAAATTACATCGGTTATATAGGAAGTTACCATCAGGCGTTTTTTTATTTTATCGGTATTTTGACTGTAGTCTTTATCATACTCGAATTTTTTGTTGAAATTAGTTGGGGGAAAGGTGTAGGTGGAGAGGGAGAAATAACTGAATGGAGGGATAAAAAAATGGAAAAGAGTTGGAGAATGAAAGCTCTGGCCAAGGCGATCGGTGTTGGTATAGCATTTGGTTTTATCGTATATATCCTATCAGGCGATGCTGGGGTTAGTGTGGGTCTTGGCTTGCTGCTGATGTATTTGGAATACAAGCTGAAATAGAGCCAGAACGGAAAACGTTAATTAAAAAAGAAGGCATGTGAGTAGAGGAATGAAGTTGAACGCCTCATGAAAAAGAATCGATTCTTTATATCTTCCGCTTGTTACTAGCTTGAAGTAGAAAACGCCCATAACTATTTGGAAACCAACTATAGCAAAGTTCCTCCCAAATAGATGGAGGAGCGCCCACACAATGCTCCCGATGAATGCTGCTCTCTTTCCCATATAATGGTAAGGTATAATCCTGAACAGTAGTTCTTCTATTGGCGGCAACAGCAACAAAAGCAGCATGGCAATTTTGTCACATCCCACTCCTGTTTCAGACGTCAATGTATCCGCTTCACTAAAGTCGTATCTTGCAAAAGATTGTATTATCCACATTACAACAATACCAGCGAATAGAAAAAGAAACCATCTTTTGACAAGGCCTTTCCATTTAATATCCTTCTTCAATGGTTCCAAAATCCATTGTATTTTTTTATTGATTGTCTTTTTATTGACATGCTTAATTTGCTTTGCCATTTATAAAATATTTAGTAAATTAATAATATGAATCATGTCTTTGAATTTTGGTGGATTATTTTGTACTGTTCTGCGTTATTTTGTGTTAAATTTATTATCCTAGAATATAAAAAAACTATATATATAAAAAATCAAATAAGTTTTAGAGAGGCCGGATAAATGAATAAATATTTGTTGGGAATACTGGGATTGGTCTTCCTTATAGGATCAGTCTCCGCAATACTCTCAACTCATGTAACAAACCCAAGTGAAGAAGGATTAAAATACAACTCTAAAGTCTGCATAGAAAAAAACGGCGAATTAATACAATGCAGTCCGAACACACTTACAAATGTGGGAAAGAATCTGATACAGGATTATCTCACTGGTTCACAGACAACAGAGGTAAAATATATAGCACTTTGTAATACTACAAACACCTCAGGAGACGGAGGAGGTAATACCTGCGCACAGCCGGCAGTAGGCGATACAGTTTTAGCAGGCGAGTACCACGATTGTGGTTTATCAAGAGCAGCAGGGACTTTATCAGACCAAGGCACTGGGAATTTCTCTTACGCAAAAGCTTTCACAGCCACATGTAACAGCTTAGAAACTAACGTAACATCTATTTTCAACTCTTCAACAGTAGGTGCTGCAGCATCATACTTTGCAGGAAACAACTTTACTATCGTCACTCTGGAGACAGACGACCAGCTCACAGTAACATGGTACATCTGGGTAACGTAAAATTGGAACCAGGATGATTAAAATGGAAATGAAAAAAATAATTGGATTAATGAGCTTATTGGCAGTAGTTGCGATTGGGGTAATGATTGTTTCCTATGGAGGATTTGTTGGGAACGTCATGCTAAGTTCTAGTGGTCAAGAAGTAGAATACAGTTCCATGGTTTGCGTTTACCTCAATGGTAATGAAGTCTTCTGCAAACCAAACACGTTAACAGCTCTAGGAAAGAACATGACAAGAGATAGGCTAACGGGTGGGGCTGGAGCAGCTGTGGACTACATAGGTGTTGGAAACAGTACTGGAGTAAACTCCACTTCTCCAAGCTTAGAGGGAGAGATATCAGATTGTGGCCTGGACAGGGCCCAAGACACAAGTGTGCTAAACATAGACAATGGGAACTGGAGCTATAACTATAAGTTCACATCTACGTGCAGTGGTCTAATAGTCAATACTACAGGGATTTTCAATCATACGTCGGCCAACGATGGGTTCTTAGCTGGCGCTACTTTCAGTAGCTCTGTAACATTGCAGACAAACGATGAACTGAACGTAACATGGTACGTGTTCGTAACATAGTAAGGTACTAATAAGTACTAATCGAGAATTGGCAACAATCCTTCAGGACTTCAGGGATCCCAGAAATGGAAGGATATCTGTATAACTTTTCTTTTTTTATTACTAATTTTTAAACTCATTGTTTATTAGCCTGTCTTTATGATATTTTAGCCTCATGCGCTTTTTTTTGCCCCTTTTTTTCAAGCATCTAAATCTTTAAATGAGCAAAATCACAAATCTTATATATTCACTAATAATGCCAACTAATAAGATTGTTAGTGAATATTGTATACAATATGGTCAGTGATAGCCGATGGACAGGGAGAAGAATATCAAGAAGAATATTTTAAAACTTCTCAAAAAACATGGTGAAGGTCTTACTATAACCGATGTTTCTAAATTCCTCGGCATACACTACATAACCGCGACCAAATACCTGGCTGTTCTGGAGGCTGAAGGAAAGCTTACTCATAGGAAGGTAGGCATGGCCAAACTGTTCAAAACGAGAGGCTTATGAAGAGATGAAAGGTTTGAAGGATCTGTCGAAAGGAAAGGACAAGGGAACCCTGAAAAAGACAAAGAAGGGGTCGGAGAAAAAAATGAGAAAAAGGAAATTGCCTTTGCTTACAATTTTAATGATGTTTTCTTTAGTCTTGATAATATCATTAATCCAAACAGTGTTAGTAAAAGAAGAAAACAGTAATGTAGATATCAATCATATAGAGATTACCAAAATTGACGCTGACGAACTAAACAAAATCCCTGAAGGTACAGAACTTATTAGAGAGTGGTGGGAAAATGGTAAACATTATAAGACTGTCAGAGTTTATTCAACTGGCGAGATAATAACAATAGATCCTACCAATACTACTCTTGGCGATTACTGTGGGAAAACGCCATCTGGTAACACTGACGACACTTGGACAATGTACACAGATGCTTGTGCAGCTGATTGGGAAACTAGATTAGCTTCTGAAGATGCACAAACAGAAGATGTTACTGCTACTAGAAATGATATTACAGGTGTTAAAACTTCTCACAATTGGACTGTAACGGATTGTGGTACTGTAACTTCTGTGAAAGGTTGTATAATAGCCCAGAGTGGTGGAAATATTTGTGTAACAAATGCAGGGAATAGAGTTTATATAGGGAATGATGGAGGTAATGAAAATGCAGGAATTGGAGCATCTTGGACAACTGCTGGGTTTACTCAAATTTGTCTTACGAACTCGACAACAACTTGGACTTGTAGTGATTTTGATGGTACTACCCCTCCCGCAAAATTAGGTTCATCCTGTAAAATAAATGCTGCAACAATCAACTTTTATCAAGATTTTGGTTATTATGAAGTTACTTATCAGACGTCAGCAGTGAACGATGCACCACAATGGCAAGACAATTACACTTCTGTTGCATCTGACTCAGAATATAATCTTGATCGCAATTACGGATTTGAGGTGAACTGGACTGATCCGGATTCGGGTGATGAAGTAAGTAATGTAACATTTGAGACAAATATGACAACTAGTGATGGGACTTTGGAGAATATAACAAAAGCCAACACCACAAAGTACACAACCTTCACAAACACTTCAGTCGACATATGGCAGATTAATTTTACGCAAGACCAGCTGAAAGGGGCTGGGAATTATGTGTTCAGATGGTATGCCAATGATACGTCGAACGCGTGGAACAAGACCGACCAATGGTATTATACTATTGAAAAAAATACCTCAGCAGATATAGACTTGTATGTCAATGACTCGCAGGCAAACAAAAATGTTGAGCAATATGAAAAAGTCAACTTCACTCTTGTGTTAAATATCCCTACGTCTGGCTACGTAGAGCTGTGGACGAACTTCTCTGATGATACAGATAAAAACTGGACTGCTGGCACAGCTAATCCAGGCTTTGAAAACATAACGAACATGACGCAGCCGGGCAATTGGACATGGACTGCAAATTACACGAATGCGAACTACACTACTAATCTAGAGACTTGGTATGTAAATGTGACTGAAGCAGCAGTTCCAATACTAGCTATTATGAATATATCACAACCCATGGTCCTCTCTTCGGCAAATCCAAGGCAGACATCCGCGAGCCGTATAGAGACCCAGACGATTACTACATCGCAACTCACTCCAGCAGTACAAGGACTGCTCAAAACATTAAGCCAGACGCTTGATGTAACAGGAGTTTATGAAAACATAAAGGGCAGCTTAAGGAGCTTGTCCCAGGCTTTGAGCATATCGAATATTGTAAGCAGGCTGGCAGATATTTCTAGGGCACTGAGCCAGACTGTGAGTCTGAGTTCGGTTATAGAAAGAGTTGGCGGCATTAGTAGGATATTGACGCAGAGTTTGAATGTTAGTAATATATCGGCCAGAGTGGCTTCGATTATAAGATCTTTGACGCAGAGTTTGAATGTAAATGCTGTCATAGTAAGGATAAGCAGCGTATTGAGAACATTGACGCAGAGTTTGAATGTAACTAATTTGACAGAATCATTAGCAAGTGCTATAAGAACTATAACTCAGAGTCTGAATGTAACTAATATTGCATCTAGAGTGGCTTCTATCTTCAGGACTTTAACGCAGAGCCTGTCGATACTGTCGCAAGTGACAAGGACTGCTTTTAGGACTTATGAAAAGGTTGTTACCGCTGCTATGACTATAACTGACAGTGTCACAAGGTCGCTTGATGCTGTCCGGTCGATTGTACAGTCCATTGCTTCGAGCTTGGATGTACAAAGAGTTTTGGAATGGTTCAGGACTTTGACGCAGAATTTGCAGATGATAACACAAGCAGAAAAAATCTCAACAGAGATTAATAACATAGTTACTACACTTGCTATGACAATAACAGATAATGTAATAAGAGCCGCTTCTGCTGTTAGAAGTTTGACACAATCAATTGCTACAAATCTAAGTGTGCAGGGAATCTTTACAAATATGATAAACGTGCTTCAGTCCTTCAATATCAATAATGTTGTGACTAGGTTAAGCTCGATATTGAGAAGTATTACTGGACAAATCACATTCACGGATACTGTTGGTAAATTTATCACTTTAACAAAATCAATAACTCAATCGCTTACGATTGACACAGCTGTAGAGCGAGTTTTGGGTTTTGTAAGAGCTCTTAGTGAGAGCTTTAGCATCAATAATGTTGTGGCAAGATTGGGTTCAATAGCACGACTGCTGAGCCAGAGCTTTAATATGACTGGCATGGTGACAAGGGTGTCCTCTATCTCAAGAGTATTGACGCAGGCTTTGAGCGTGGTTGACAATGTCACCAGAATAGTCGCTCAGATTTATCAAAAAATAGTGAGCATATATCTCAGCATAAGCCAAGCAATTCAAAGAACTCGTATAACATCGAGGGCAATAACTCAAGCCATCAACCTTGATTCAATCACAGGCAGGATAGCCAGCTTCTATAGAAGCATAATTGATATGATTTCGTTTATATTCAGGCTTATATTCAGATTTCCAGCATGGTTTTATTCTTTAGAATCTTCATGTGAATCGGCTGGGTATTATTGGTGTACCAGCGTCTGCAGAGTATATCCATGCGGTGTAAGTTATAACAAAACATACGAAAGTGTGACCGCTGACCAAATATTAGAGCTGAACGTAACTAATACGAATACTTCCATATCACTAGTTACGAATAAAACTCTTGGTAATATTGCTTTCGAGACAACGCTTCATACAGAAACTACTCCGGTTTCTACAACTTTGACCGAAGATGTGAGTAAGAAAGCTTTGAAATACTTCAATATAACAACAAACAGCACACTAAATGAAACGGTCTTGAAATGGGTCATGCTGAAATTCTCTTATACAGAAGACGAAATAAACTCTAAAGAAATAGTAGAAAGCACACTCTCGCTATATAGATACAACAGTACGTTAAATATCTGGATTGAGGTTACGAGTGACAGAGCAGATGTTTTCGGAACCGGCCTAAATGAGAGCGAAAATTATGTTTGGGCGAACATGACGCATATGAGTGAGTTCGGTCTAGGTGGGCTACTTGTAAATGGGCAGTCGTGCTCAGCGAATGCTGAATGTTATTCTAATGCATGTTGCGCTGGGGTCTGCAGAGATAGTTGCGAAGTCCCGTCTGCACCGCCCGGCGCACCGTCAGTTAGTATAGGCGTACATGAGCCGCCTTCTGAAGTCGATATTAAATATATGAAGATTGCTGTCCTAAGAGAAGCTGCGCCCGGTCATACAGTTTTGGTCGGCGTGAATGTTAAAAACACTGGAAACGTGTCTTATCTAGATTTGAGTGTAGAGGTAACAGGTGTGCCCAGTAGCTGGATATCTGTTAGTCCAAGAACACTCAGCTTAGAGCCGTCCGAGTCAAAAGGTTTTAATGTCTTAATTACTCCACCTCCTGATGCAAAACCAGGAGACTATAAAGTCGACCTAAAATTGAAAAACGGTGAAATAGAAGCTGGGAACTTTTTCATATTGCGAGTAAAATCGATTCCACCAGACTATGATAAGCCTATAGTTTCAAGATTTGTTACAATAGATAGAGAGAGTAAGAAAACTAATGTTGATATAGTAGTAAGTAATCAATATAGAGAATTTGATCGGATAGATGTTATAGAAAGCATACCAAAAGATATAGCAACTTCAACTGAGTTCGTTAATTTCAAGACTTTGCCTACTGAAATAGTGAGGAAAGATCCAATAGTGTTATGGAGCATATTGGGCATGGAAAAGGGCGAAGAAAAGACAATATCATATTCAGTATCAAAAATATTGGATGAGTTCACACAGTATGTATATTGGCCTTTGAAACAGTTAAACTTAGTCTCGGCATCAGTGCCTAAGAACTTCAGATTAGTAAACTTTAACATGCCACGGTTTTATCCAGGAAAGACTTCTACTATTTACTTCATCGTGCAGAATCCAGATACTGTTCCACATAATTTCACATTTTCAATGGAAGTTCCACCAAGCTGGCGTATTGAACCGAGCTCTATAGAAGAAACAATCGAGGCTGGAGAAGAAAGAGAACTCCATGTACAAGTAAGCGTGCCTCCTGAAGAATCTGCTGGCAAATACATGATAAGAACCGTATTCGGTTGGGACGACAATTATATAATTAAAGAATATGTGGCAGACGTTTTGACATTTGTCGAGCCTATGATGGTATACATACTTATTGCTATATGTCTGATAGGCACAAGTTATACAGTATTAAAGACGACTAAACGCAGGAGGTTCAAACACAGGAAGAAAATTGAGACTAAGTGGAAGTTAGTTAAGAAAAAATTGAAGGTCTCTTTAAAGAGGTAATTTACATGAAAAATAAAAGATTGAGAAATAAAAGATTGAAACGTAAAAAATTAAGTGAAATGCATAATCAAATTATAAGATATTCAGTTGTGTTTCTTCTATTTGCTGCTTTAACCGCTTTATATGCTACTTTATTCTTTTTATCAGATATACCTACTGCTTATACTGGATTGCCCAATGTGTCTTCAGAAGAAAAATCTTTTTCTCAGGGAGAGATTTATAGTATTTCTATCGACCCAGAAGAGCCGTCGGTATTAGATGACATCATAATAAACATAGACGTACGTAACACAGCAGATGAACTTAATGAATATGTTTTGAATATATTCATCAGCAAAGACGGGCAAGTTAAAGATGAAAATTACTTTACATTCCGTTTATACTCCAATAAAAAGGTTCTTTTATCACCTACATTCACACCTCCTGGTGTTGGGAAATACAAGATTGTCGTTAAGCTTTACGATAAATATAAAAGTGTCCTTTACGACACAAAGGTTTTAGAGATAACTGTGATAAGCGATATAGGCCCGTTTGATTTATCTTTAGATATCCTTTCAAGGACCGTTAGACCGAATGATGAAATACCACTGATAATAAGTATGAAAAATATAGGAGTCAAGGGAACTGATGTCCACATCGTCTTGAGTATAGACTGCCTAGAACAAGAAGACATATACAAGGAATTTTTCGTTTTCTTAAAAGGTGGTGGAGAGGTTGATAAGTTTTCAACTATCACGGCTTGCAATGAAGACGGAAGTCATGATATAACAGCCAAGCTAATTTTATCTGATCATACATTTGCTTACTCCTTGACCCAAGCCATCGTTAGCCGTACATATTACGATTTCGACGTGGAACTCCAAAAGTCTATAAAAATAAAACAAGGAGAATCAAGAGTATTTGACGTCTATATAAAAAATACCGTCGAGACTACACTCAACAACTTGAGACTTGGTGTAGAGAACATACCGTTGGAGTGGACGACAATAACTCCTTCTGTCATCTCAAGTATCAAACCGAATGAGACAGCTATGTTTCTAGTCAATATATCCATACCAGAGGATGCAAGTATTATCGAATATCCAACCACTGTGGATATTGGCAGCGATGAGGTACTAGTTCAGAAAGATTTTACTCTAGAAGTCATTAGTGGAAGATTTTCTGCAAAAGAAGAAATAACATCAGACTCAATCTTATATCCACTTACCTTTAAGATAGTTGCAGCCTTCATTTTAATTTCAATAGGGTTAATAGTTTTTCAAAGATTAAGATTGATGAGGAACAAATCGAAAAAATTGAGCGGCAAGTAACACAACATGTCATAACTTTTCTAAATTTATTATTGTCAAAATAAAGAATAATATATAGTAGTATTAAGGCAGTGGTAATGACATCGTTAAGGTGGGATTATGCCGATAAGTAAGGCACCGTATAAAAGAGAATATAAGCATACAAAACACAGAGGTAGGGAGAGACTGGTCAAATGCGATGCATGTGGTCGCCTTGTACCTAGGTATAAAACTTTTGTTAAATTTAGTGGCATGAGAATACGAGATCCGGCGATTCTAAGGCAAACTGACAGAAGAATGGTTCATCTGCTTAAGAAGAAAATGCGTTTGTGTCCAGCTTGTGCGCGCTTCCGCGGCGTGGCTCAACCAGGGAAATCTGCACGTAAGAAATATGGAGGTCGTGAAAAGATTTACGGAAGAGTGCGAAGAATATAAGAATGCGAGGAAGATTAGCAGCTGTTAGTAGGTTTAGATTCATGCCTGATGTAATTAAATTTGTGGTGTAAATTCGTGGTGTGATTATGGCCAACAGCATTAAAAAAGTGAAAAGTCTTCGCGGTGCTCTATACAGAAAAATTACTGAAAGAAAGAAAAAAGAAAAAGAAGAGAAGGCTCTGGTCGAAGCGGTGCTTCCAGGATTTAAGATCAAAAAAACTGAGCATATAATAGAATTTCCGTCAATGAAAGACATAACAAAAATCGATATTACGTATCCGTTGATAGAGCCATTTGCTTATGTCAATATAAAATGGATGCCGAAGACGAAAGAACTCCTCTACATAGTCTTAGAGCCAGAGTTAGATGAAGAAGAAAAAGAATTACTCAAAAGAATTTCTAATGCATTGATAGAACTTGTTGAAGTTGAACTTACAGCTATAAAGAAAGAGGGAAAAGTGATAGAGTATATTGAAAGTCAAATCAAAAAAGTAATTAAAGAATTGGCCATATCTCTCACACCAAACCAGTATACAAAAATAATGTATCACATCTACAGAAACTTTGTTGGTTTTAACGAAATAGAGCCGTTCTTGCAAGATCCTAATATAGAAGATATAAGTTGCGATGGTGTAGGCATTCCTATGTACGTTATCCACAGGAAGTTTGGTTCACTTAAAACAAACATAGTTATAAACGAACTTGAGTATTTGAGAGAGTTTGTAATAAAGCTAGCAGAGCGTTGTGGTCGTTATGTTAGCTATGCCGAGCCCATACTAAATGGTACGTTGCCAGATGGTTCACGTATATCAGCAACGCTCGCTGGAGACGTAGCAACTCGTGGTCCCACATTCACAATACGAAAATTCGGCGAAAAGCCTTTTTCTCCGATAGACCAAATCACACTGAAAACCGCATCTGTTGAACTCCTAGCTTACTATTGGTATATAATCGAGCATGGTTCATCACTGTTAGTCGTAGGCGGAGTTGCAACGGGGAAAACGAGCTTTCTCAACACTCTATGCATGTTCATCCCACCAGAAGCGAAGATCGTAAGTATAGAAGATACTCGCGAGCTTAGAATAGCGAACGAACATTGGATACCAAGCTTGGCGCGGAGTGGATTTGGAATACCAATGCCAACAGGAGAAAAATATGGAGGGGTCTCGCTTTACGATTTATTGAAAGAGAGTTTCAGGCAGAATCCAGACTACGTTATTGTTGGAGAGACCAGAGGAAAGGAAGCATATGTCATGTTCCAAGGTATGAGTTCTGGCCACCCGAGCATGAGTACATTCCACGCAGGTTCTGTTGACGCAGTTATCAAAAGGCTTACCACGCCACCTATAGAGCTTTCACCAACACTGATAGAAAGTCTTAATGTTATAACCGTTATGATACATGCTAGAGAAAAGGGTAAATCTGCCAGACGAATTCGAGAGGTTGTTGAAATAGAGAGCGTTGTTCCAAAAACGGGTGAAGTAAAGACGAATGTTATTTTTCAATGGGATCCTATAACCGACACGTTTGAATGGATTAACCCTAGCATAATAGTAGAACGTTTGGTCAAAGCAAAAGGAGGTACAGTAGAAGAAGCCTACGCTGAAATCGAAAGAAGAAGACAAATACTTGAGTGGATGTATAAAAACGAAATAACCGACTACAAAGAAGTCACAAAAATAATAAACAGATACTACAAGGAACCTGCAAGTCTGATCAAAGAAATAGGTCTCCCTATCAAGTTGCCTGTAGCTGTAAAGATTCCGAAGTCTGCTAAAGAAGCTATTGCAAAACCCGTTGTTAGATTTGGTCCCCCAGCTAGACCAGTAGCGCCCCCAAAACCAACTATAAAACCTCCGAAATCCGTCGTAGAACTCCCAAAACCAATCATCGAGGCTGAGGTTAAAGAACGTAAAAAAGAAAAAGAAAAAATATCACGACTCAAGTCAGAGGAAATGATGTCAATTTTGAAATTATTCGACTTTAAGTTCATAAAGAAAAAACAAAAGGTATAAAACATTTTCTTACATAGAGACTAATAATATTTAATGGTAAATATCAAATCCTTGGCTGTATCAATGTTTGGTCGGGTTGTGGACAAATATGGAGATCTTTTTTCGATAGTGAGGACTAGCTTACCAAAGGCTGAAATAAGGATGACTTTCCGCACCTATGTTAGTATAGTATTTTTAATAGCAACTATTACATACATCGCTAGTCTCTTTGTATTAATTTTTGCTTTAACAATTGTGGAAATTTCACTCATGATGAAAATCGTTTATCTGTTATTTGTTCCTTTTATGAATTCAATCGCATGCATAGCCATATTTATTTTTTATCCTTATAACAAGGCGAGTAGCAGAAGAAAGAATATAGAAAGCAACTTACCATTCGTTCTTACTCATATGGGTGCGATAGCTGAGTCTGGAGTTCCACCCTATGTCATATTCCGGCTCATTGCTGAGTTTGAAGAATATGGCGAAGTGTCAAAAGAAATGAAAAAAGTTGTGAGAAACATAGAGACCTTTGGCCTAAACCCGCTTAAAGCCGCTAAAGAAGTTGCAGAACGTACACCATCAGACAAGTTGAAGCAGATCCTTCTCGGTTTTGTGACAACTACCGAGTCTGGTGGCGATGTGAAACTTTATTTGAAAAATGCAGGGCAGCAAGCACTTTTTGATTGGCGGATAAAGCGTGAAAAATACTTACAGCAACTATCTGCATACGCTGAGTTCTATACGGGTATTCTTATCGCAGCTCCATTATTTATCATAGCCTTGTTTGCAGTGATGGCGATGATACAGCCAACCGTAGCTGGATACGACATTTTATTTTTGACTAAAGTAAGCATCTATGTAATAATCCCGGCATTAAACGGTGGATTTTTATTGTTCCTGCGTGGGACAGAAGTGGAGATGTAACAGAATGGGAATATAGCAGAGTGAGGATGTGCACATGATCAATATTGAATTTAAACTATGGAAGTTCAAATTCCGAATAAGAACTAAAATGCTGATGTTGCTCATACTAAACTCTATTCTTGTCAGCTCAATAATGATCATAAACTTCCTGATATTAAGGGAATCGGCTTCCCTCTTTTCTTCGATCAGCTTTATCGCTATGTTTATTTTCGCCTTTCCGATAATACTGATTAAATATACTGAATACAATAAAAAGAAACAGCTAGAAGAGATGTTTCCCATATTTTTGCGTGATTTTGTCCAAGCTATCCGTGGAGGGATGAGTGTTCCGCATGCCCTAAAAGCCATCAGCCGGAATGACTATAAAGCACTCAATCCATATGTGAAAAAGATGTCCGCGCAATTGGATTGGGGAATACCTGTTGGAACAGTTTTAATGAAGTTTGCTGAAGGATCGAAATCAAAACTTATAACTAGGATAATTTCCTCGGTTCGTGAGAGTCACCGATTCGGAGGTAACCTTGCAGACACGCTTGAGGCTCTGAGCAATACAGCAGTGGAAATAGAGCAACTAAGGGCAGAGCGAAGACTCTATCTACACTCACAGATGATAACAGGGTACATCGTCTTCTTTGTATTTCTAGCAGTGATGATTGGCCTTGAAAAATTCCTAGTACCAAGCCTCTCCGAGGCCTCAACTGGGCTAACAGGACCTACATCAACACCCCCACAAAATCTTGCCGCAGAATATAATATCATCTTCCGAAACCTTATCCTCATACAGGGGTTCTTCGCCGGTCTTTCTACTGGAAAAATGGCTGAAGGAGCTGTCATAGCTGGTTTAAAACACAGTCTCTTCATGATGGCCGTAGGATTTATAGTATTTACTATAGTTGGATAAACTTCTCAATAAATATCAGGTTTTTATAAATAGAATCTGATTATCATTTGATTATCAATAGAACGTGATTAAGACCAACAATAATCTATAACATCAACAAGTACACTAACAAGCTGTGACATAGTCACTTGTCGCGTCATCGTAGACGTTCGAACAGTTCGTATAAACATGTATCGTGTCATAGTTGTCACCACCTATAGTCACATTGAATGAGGCGAGCTCCCCTGGTGTTAGAGCCATTACCCTCGTCGGGCACACACTACCATTTTGACACAAATATCTTTGTTGTGATGTAGCATTACTAAAAATTATTTGAACTGTTATGTTACCTAAATCTACTAAATTTGTGTTCTTAATTCTCCCAGAAAGATAATTACTGCAATATTGTAAATTGGAAACAGATATTCCACCGTATGTGCAGTAGATCTCGGTCTCAGTATAGTCACTAACCTCGCTGGTAGTGCTCATGATAAAACTCCTAATCCATGGGCTCATAATTGCCCCAACAGCTACTGCGAACGATATCAATAAAACTGTTGCAATCATCGGCGATATACCTTTTTTTGAAACTACGATAAATCTCGGCATCATGTACCCACCGATTTTTAAATAAACTAGGCCTTCGTACAGACCTTTTCTTTACTCACTTCAGGACAGTGTGTTGCAATCATTATCTTACTAAAGTCCTCTGCTACGTTTTGTATCTGGTAAGATTTGAGCACGCCACCAGCAGGGAGCGTGCCATCTAAAATGATTGGAGCAGATACTGATGTATTTGGGAAAATAAAGAACGCCTTCAAACTTTTCAGTTCTATATTTTTATAATTTTCGAGTATCAAACTCACTACTTCTGTTGAGTTGGAATATGTACAAGAATAAATTGAAAAAGCAGCAAACCGGCATTCGGCCTCTGTCTCATTAATTTCAGGCAAAGATGTTTTAACAAAACCAGTCGCCCAATAGGTAAGGAGTGCAGCTATAGTCATTGTCACCGCAATCAGCAAAACTGCGGCAACAAGTGGAGATATACCCAGAGATGGTTTTGAAGTTTTTTTACCTCTGTAATTTTGAATATAATCTAAGGCTTCCATAGGCTCACTCATTTACTCAGTGGTGTTTATCTCATCTGTGCTTATATCAGCAGTGTTTAGTATACACTTCTAAATTAAATTTTCATTTTTCAGTAAATAAACATTATCAAACGTACTACCAAACAACCGACGAACCACCATAAAAGAAAAGTCTAAAAATCACAACTTCTATTACAACTTCTTGCAGTTGTAATTTTTTATGAGTTCATCCAGAGTACTAAGATATAATGAATAAAAACGCCATAAAAGCCAGAGTCGATACAAGATTGAAAGCAAGAAAATATGGTGTTGCTAGTCAAAAGTACATATCTTTTTTGCGGTCTGAAAAGCTATTGCGTACAAATGGTGTTGTTCTGAACGAGAAGAACAAAAACTGTCTTTTCATGCACAGCAGCAAAGAAAGTGTAAAACATTGGGTGATAAAGTCGATTCTTTTTAAACTCCTGCGCGAACGTGGCCGGACAGTTGGAACCGAAATAGAAGTACGAGGCGGTATTGTTGATGTTTTAGACGTGGATAATTTTATAGGTTATGAGGTTGAATCGAGAATCAACAATAAATCGGTCCAGCAAAAGCTCAAGCGTCTTTGGCGATTGCATGATATAATCTTTATTGATCTGAAGAAAGTTCCAGATTCCATCAAAGCTGCTGAAGAATATCTCAGAAATATTGTTGTCTAAGAGAGCTTTGTTAAAAAAATCTTATTATAAAATCTTATTATATATTAGTTGAATTTGATTTGTTTGTGGTTAAAATGTGGAATCTGGCGAAATTCGACAGCATAGAGAGCTTAAAAGTTCCTATGGTCAAACGAATACTGCCGCGTTACGTAAAGATTATTACTAAAGATTTGCCGGCAAAATTCCAAATATCAAAGCGAATTGTTTTCGATTTCGAGAGCAACATGACCACCAAAAAAATGTGGGAGGAGCACGACCGACTGTTGGAAAAGCTTCATCAGACACAGCTTATGATAGACAAAGACAAGCTGAGTTTGGATGAACTCGAAGTCCCAAGGTTCTCTCTTCTTGACTTGAAAATAATGCTGGGCAAGGAAATTTTAAAGTCTTGTGAACTTTGCGAGCGGCGGTGCAGAGTGAACCGGATTTCCGGAGAAATGGGGGAATGTAAAGTCACACAAACTAAAAATTCTTTGATATCGTCTGAAGGTATACATTTGGGCGAGGAAGCACACATAATTCCAAGCCATACGATTTTTTTCATGGGATGTAATTTTCACTGCCAATTCTGCCAAAACTTCACAATATCCCAGTGGTATGAGAGCGGCACAAACGTCCATCCGAAAATACTAGCAGAAGTGATAAAAGGGCGGAAGCGTGAAGGTGCAAGGAATGTAAATTGGGTCGGCGGAGAACCAACACCGAATTTGTTACCGATCTTAAAAACAATAAAACTTATTGAAGTAAACACTCCGCAGATATGGAACAGCAATTTCTATATGAGCCCAAAAACTATGAAGCTACTCGACGGTGTTGTTGATATGTATCTCTCTGATTTCAAATACGGCAACAATGAATGCGCAAAGCATTTATCAAAAATCGATAACTATTTCGAAATTTGCACAAGGAACCACACACTCGCAACTGAACAGGCAGAAATAACAATAAGACATTTAATGCTTCCAAATCACATCGAATGCTGCACAAAACCAGTGTTGAAATGGATCGCAAAAAACATGAGAACAAAAGCAATAGTAAACATAATGGACCAATACAGACCTGCATACAAGGCAAAAGAACATATGGATATAAGCCGGGCTGTTAGCGAAGCTGAGATAGAAGAAGCAATTAATTATGCAAAGAAACTAAAATTAAATTACGTGAGTTGAAATGATGGGATGATTCTATTGGCGTATGCATATAAATATAAAAGAAAAAAGGCGGAATCTGGGAGATCCAAATTCAGAAGAAAAAGAAAAACTTTAGAGAAAAATAAATTGTTTTTAATTGGAGTTTTAATTCTTGCTATAATTTTGGCAAGTGGCTATTTCTTATTGGTTATCTCCCAAGACCAAATCGTAATAGATCCAGCCACAATAATAACCGGGCTTTCCACAATTGGTTATAAGCAAGTAGCAGTTAACGCTGCTGTAGTAGAGAACTATGGTATCGTGTCTCTGAGTAGTGAATGCTATCAAGTGATTGCATATGTTGAAAAACACCAGGCTGAGAGTATAATCATGGGTCTCGAAGGAACAGTCCCGCCTAGACCGGGCTCGCACGACATCATCGCAGACGCTTTTGAGAATTTGGGTATTGAATTGCTTATGGTTAAGGTGACAGAGCTGCGCAACAACACCTTTTACGGAAAAATTATCTTAAAAAATGGCAACAGAATTGCAAACTTGGATGCCAGACCTAGCGATGCGACTGCAATCGCCGTCCGCATGAACGTTCCGATATATGTAAAAGAAGATTTACTAAAAACATATGGAGATTATATTTGCTGATTGATTTGTTTCTGCTGATTATTTTTTTATTTCTTCAAAGCCTTTTTTAGTTCCACTGCAAATTCTTCTGTCTGTTTTATAATTCTGTCAGCTGCTTTGTTCAATGCTGTTTGGGGTTTTCCGCGAGATGTTTTAACAAATACTTTCGGCTCGGCAAGATATGGGTGCTCCTTTATTTGCGCTGCTTCTCTCACATTCCTATCTTCCCAAAGTTCACCCCGCAGAACGTTCGTAATTGTAACCGTCTCGCCTGGCACTTCCAAAACAAGTGTCTTATCGTCCTGTTTTACAACTTTCAACTCCATTCAATTCCCACTCTTTTTCCTTTCAACCGACCTTTTCAATTACAAATAAGTCTATGTTATAAGTAACTTTTGGTTTTTTGTGGAATTTAAACATATGTGGTATGTCGAATTTAAATTCTTTAATGTTCAGCACGTAGCCACCGTTTTGCTCAATGAAATTTTTTATGAACCGCCTTGTCTTTTTGAACTGTTTTGTTTCTCCATAACCGCCTCGATGCAGACTGTAAATTTTCTTTCCGCACTCGAGGGCTTTTTTCAAAAATATTCTGTCTGTGTGCTTTTCTCCGCGCATCCCAAAAGGTGGATTTTGCACTATTGTGTTGCATTCGCCACTAAAGTTTTCTATATCCTCGCAAATGAATTCAACAGTCGCATCAACGCTCTCAGCATTTTCTTTCGCAAGTTCTGTCACATTTTTGTCCACATCAATACCAACAACTTTTTCCGCACCAAGAAGCGCAGCACCAATCGCAAGCCTGCCACTTCCACAACCAAAATCGAAGACTGTTTTGTTTTTAATGTCACCACCGAGATTCGCCAAATTTAAAATTTTCGCTGCCAAATTAGACGGTATAGTATACTGCTCTAGACTTTCCTTCGGCCTTTCCGGACTTTTCAGCTTCGAGAGAATTATTTCCAATTGTTTTTTATGCATCTAAATAACCAATCACAAACCAATCTGCTTTAAATTCAATAACGGTATTTTATAACGCTCCAAGTCATCTATTCCTATGCGAGGGCACGCAAGGTTAACAATAGCATCTATCTTCAAACCCATAAGCTTCTCTGGCGTAATCTCGTCCATCGCAAATATGTATACTTCCTTGCCTTTGGTTTCCAGTTTCTTCTTAACCTCGAACGGCAGCTTTACCTGACCGCGTTTCCAGCTGACCAAAATTGCAACTGTCCGCGCATCCTCGAACTGCGACTTGTTCCAAGCAATGATTTTTTGTATCTTTTTCTTCAATCCCTTCAAATCGTATATCTCGCCGCTTTCCAAATCCAAGCACAGCATAGGTTTATCTGTTTCTAACACAAGCCCAAGTCCGTAGAATTTTCCAGCACTTATACATAAAAAGCAATCAACGTCCGGCTCGATTTTTGTCGCAGCTTCCAACTGGCATCCGAGAATCTGCGCAGCGTGTTGCAACGCTGTATGTGTTAGAACTTTCTTTCCTTTACTCTCCAAAAATTGCTTGACTTTTTCGATAGTGTCGACAAACTGTATGCTTGTTGCGAGGCCTATGCACTCGTACGGTTCAAGCTTTGAGAATTCTTTTTCTAGAATCGGCGTAGGGTCAGATGGTATAAAATACTCCCAAAAAACAACTGGCAGATCGCTCTCTGCACCGTAATCCTCGTGGCCGATGTGCAGAATCGTATCACAACCTAGCCTAGTAGCCTCAAAATCACGGATATCGCACGCGCCGAAGCATGGTTCTGTGCAGACTACGACTTCGTAACCGGTAGCCTCTATGTCTTTCGCAATCTTCTGTATCCGCAGCTTAATGCCTTCTGGGTATTGCACAAATACACGCTTTGCTTTGTAACTTTTTAGTTTCTCTAACGCACGTTTGAAATCTTCTCTCATAAAAGCCACGCTCATGCAAAACAAATAGAATTAGTTATATTAAAGTTTAATTAAAGTTGAGAAGTCTAAAAAAGAACTGACTTCCTTAAAACTTCATTAAACTTTCTACAAGTTTCTTTGTTGCTTGCTCGGATGGAACATCTGTCGGTCTGACGATCTCCCGTACTAGTCTCTCTACAGCTTTACGCTTTTCTGCATCGCCTACTTCCACTATTGCGCGGAATGGCTCTTCTAGTACTGTTTGAACCTTCTGCATCTTATCGAGCATCTTTTTCAGTTCAACCAATGCGCACCAAAGCTGAGAAACTTTCACATCGTCACCTTGGCAGTAAGCGCATTTGTGTCTCTTTGTCATGCTTAAAATTTCTGCAAGGATTCTCTGATCCTCAGGTTGCAAGCATTCTTTCCAATCTTCGATTTCCTTTTCAAACATTTTTATCCTCTTTTCGTTCTGTTCTATTTTTTGTCTCTATTTTCCACGTCTTTTCTTATTTACCAATTAAAAGTAATATTTAAATACTATACAGTAGTAACACTACACCTACATTTTGATAGCTTGCCTTGTTTTGAATTCCTCTGGTCTAGACTCTGGCTTTCCTTTGGGTCCGAATGTTAACCTGTCTAATCTAAACCACCCGCTTTTAAAAACAGCAAACGCAGCAACGAAGACTACAAATATTATAACTACCATTGCCAGATAATTCGCAAAATCAGTTGTGAATAATCCTTGTTCCTCAGGTATCCTTATTACACCAACCCGTGAATCGGTTGTTTTGCTTGAAGCTGTTATTGTAAATTCATGCTCTCCGGCTACCGCGCTGCATGGCACAGACGCATATGCTGTTATAACTTTCGTTTCTCCTTTTTCAATAGTAACGCTTGGAGGCATCTCTATCCAACTAGCAGCATTGCCACCTGTTTCTATGCTGAAAGTATCTGTTTCGCCCGTATTGCGAACAGTGAATGTAAAGCTCGAAAGCTTGCATTTTTCCATTTCATATCGCATGCGCATGAAAATCTCTGGCTCCCCGACTTTCGGCAACACAGTCGGCTGAACGCACGCAGCGCTTTCACAACCATATGGACAATATTCTACGATTTTCCATCTGACATCGCAATCTTCGTCAATATATTTTTGCTGTCTGTATTTCCCAAAACACCTGTAATCGCCTTCTGCCCCAGCACTGCATTCATCACGGACTTCAAAGACGTCGGAATAAACTGTCCTTCTTGTGCTGTAGCTGTCAGCCCAAAAAACAACCTTAATCCTATAGTTGCCAGCATTTTTGACAAACCTTGAGCATTTTACATATTTCCTTCCGCCACCAGTCACATAAATGTTAATATCATCACACCTCATTTCTCTGCAATTTCTGGCAAATGTATCGTCGTTATCACAGTCATCGTTATCACAGTCGTGATAGTCATAGCACGATTCATGGCACGTATCACACTCGGTTTCGCAGCTGGATTCACAACTCCTACAATCTCTACCTGCTTCGCATAAATAGACTTTAAGATTGAACCAATCGCCACGATCGTCCAAATTTCGAATCTTTATCGTAGTATAGACTGTTTCTTCTTCAAAACGATCTGAAGGCTTGGACGGCGAAACTTCCACCCTGGGAGGCGCGCATTCCGAACAAGAACCATCCTCGCAGTCATATGAGCATGTTTCGATTGTCCTCCATTCACGCCTGCAATCTGAGAATTCCCAAAGTCTTTGCCTCTCTCTGCCCACGCATCTGTAATAATCTATATACCCTTCATCGCAACAATCTGTGCAATCTGCGAATACTGCATGAGCTGTTCCAAAAACTGTTATCAGCACTAGAGCAGACAATATCGATAGTTGTAAAAATGTTTTACGTTTCAGCATCAATATCACACATAGAAAAGATGAATAGAAAAAGATAAAAAGGCTTCGTAAAACTAATTATTATGGCATTTCTGAGTGGCAGTCCGTCAAAGGACGTTCGTGATAAAGGACTCCGTCTTTTTAGAACTGGTTGTGTGAAAAAAGAACTCGATACAGATAGACGTGCACATTTTGTTGTGCAGGGAGAGACTGATAAACATTCTGTTATTTTTGACAAAGCACGCGGAATGTGGTCGTGCGACTGTAAGTTCAGCTCGATGAAAGGAAGAAACTGTAGCCATATCTACGCATGTAAATTGAGCATTAAATAAAGTTATCAATTTAAGTTATTCTGTGAGGGACAGTAATATGCATAACGCCCAAAATGTTTATATAATTCTACTTTAAAGCAGTTAGTATGTTGACGTCCCCTAGATTCAAACCAGATGAAGAACAAAAAAGAAAGATTAGGACTTTTCATAGATTATCATCAGTGGTTAGAGAACTTGATTATGAGGCATTTCCTGATACGCTTTACGCTGATTTGAATCTGACATTGACTGATAAAGATTTGGCAATGTGTATGCTTAGACATTTGGACAAGGATATAGAAAAAGCTGCTGAAAAAATAATAAAAACAGATGAATCTAGAGCAGATAAAGTAAGATCAATAGCAAAGTGTGTTAAAGGTAAAACATTGGTAGAGCTAATCGAGGCTTCTAAAAAAGCCGTAGATGAAATCAATGTTCCAACTTACATAAGAGAAGAGCTCAAGAGGTTGAAACCAACAACTGACCTCGTAATCTATACGCATATACCAATGGAAACTGCTAGAATTTACATCAGAAGGAGAATAGACCCATTGTATAACTACGATGGTGAGACTAAAATCATTATTTTTTATGCTACTGTGTTGCAACATAGAAATGAAGTGCTTACTGGCGAAATTTTGTTCATGCCAGACGAAAATTTCAGGCGTAAACTAAAAAGTCGAAGAAAAGAGTATTTCCAGAGCAAAATCTCCGGTCGAAGTGTATAGACGTCTCGATTGTTATGGCATTATTCTATTGCGATCTCGTGGGAACATTGTGACTTCGCGTATGTTGCTCTTTCCTGTTATTTGCATAGTGAGTCGCTCGAGTCCGATCGACCATCCGGAGTGAGGCGGTGCGCCATATCTGAAGAAATCTATATAAAATTTGAAATTTTCTGGATTAAGGCCTTTGGATTTGAGTTGCTGTGCCAAAAGCTCTGGTGTATGTATCCTCTGCGTACCTGAGCATATTTCCAATCCATTATAAAGAAAATCGAAAGCATGACATATTTTTGGATTTTTCTCGTTCGGCATAGCATAAAAAGCCTTTAGCTCAGTCGGCCAATCCTTTATCACAAAGGTGTCTTCACCAACAAGCTTCGCTGTGAGCTTTTCCTGCGTCTTTGAAAAGTCCTTTCCCCATTTTATCTTTTCGCCTGCGTTTTGCAGTAACTTTATAACTTCTGTATAAGTCACACGTTTCAAAGGAAGCTTTGGTATTTTTAAATTCGAGTAACGACGAATTGTCTTAAGTTCGGCCGCGCAATTCTTTTTCACATCCTTCAAAATATACACAAAGCAGCTTTCAAGAACTTTTATTACGTCTTCATCGGTCGCAAAAGCCTGTTCTATATCCATCTGTCTGAGCTCATTAAGATGCGTAGGCTGATCAAACTTCTCTGCACGAAAAACTGGAACTACTGTGAAGACCTTCTCAAACGAAATAGCACATAGCTGTTTATAGAGTTGTGGAGATTGGGCCAAGTATGCTTGCTTTTCAAAATATGGAATTGAAAACAGTTCAGCCCCACCTTCTGATGCAGATGCAATTATAACTGGCGGTTGAATCTCCAGATAGCCATGGCTCACTAAAAATTCTCTAAAGGATTTCAAGATTTGTGACTGTATTTTAAAGATTGCATATGCCTCTTCTGTGCGCATATGTAACACACGCCAATCTAGTTGTGTATCAAGATTTGTCTTTGTCACACCTCGCGGATCAAGCGGCAATGGAGTTTCTGATTTATTTACAATCTCGATTTTTTCCGGCACGAGCTCAACACCAAGTTTTGCAATTTTGCTTTTCACAACCTTTCCTTCTACCGCAATCACATCTTCTTGCCTGAGGCTTTCAACGATTTTCAGAATAGCATCAGAAACTTTTTTCTTTGGTGCAGTTATTTGGCCTATGCCAGTCCTGTCGCGAAGCAGGACGAAGTTAATCCCGCCGAGAATACGCGTATCGTGAACCCAGCCAGCAAGGATCACAGTCTTTCCCACGTTCTTTTTTAATTCTTCCACATACTTTCTATTTTCAAACATTTTCCAAACCCTATAATCCATTTACAAATTATAAATTATCTACAAATTATAAAGGAATACCCATATCATTATCCAAACCAGAAAGAACGTTATTAAACTGTTTGAGATCAGCATACGAAACCTACGCTCTTTCACGATTTTTATAAGCGGAAAAAGCGTGACAAAATAGCATGCGACTGGCACAAGTAAAGCTAATGCCAAATTAATTGAAGTTAAATAATTAGAAAGAAGGCCGCACAGAATCCCGACAAATAAATAAACTGTAACTATTTTTTGCTCCAGCAGCATGTTAAATTTCATATTCTATTCTTCACCTATTTAATTTTCTTTATTTCCAAAGATAAAATCTTTTATTTTTCTCTGCCAGTTCTTTTCCTGCAACAGTTGCGTAGTAATCCAGCTCTTTCGCACATAGGAAGGCAATCTCTTACGCTTTTTTATGAGCATGTCGACAAACTTGATCGTGCGCTCGTCATGAGGATAACCAACGCCAAAATCAACACCAACACGTTTTTTAATCTCTTCGATAGCCCGATCGCGCTCCACCTTAGCGATTATAGATGCTGCCCCAACTATTGTATATTTTTTATCCGCTCCATTCTCAGCAATTATCTTTACGTTTTTATCGTTTAAGTGACTCATAACAAGCTGTTTGAATTTTTCAGGTCTAGAAGTCAACGCATCGAGATAAATTTCATCGCCGCCACCAATGTCTATTATCTCTGCCATTGTCCTGGCTTCAATCATGTTTAGATTTATTTTTTTACCTCTATAATTATCGATTTTACACGACGGGATTGATATCGGTATTATGCTGGACACGATGCTGTGCTTTTGTATGATTTTTTTTATTTTTTTGTAGAGTTCTTCACGTTTTTTTGGCGTCAGCAACTTGGAATCTTTCACACCAATTTTCGCCAATTTTTTCTCAATACCTTTTTCAAAAGTTATCCCGCAGATTACCATCGGTCCTAACAGTGCACCCCTGCCTGCTTCATCAATACCTGTTATCAAAATTCGCTTTTTCCTGCTTCTTTTTTTCTTTTTCATATCCAACATTTTTTTATATCCAATGCCCGTATCCCATCTTAAAAACCACTAAATCCTCAAAAATATCCCACAGAAGATGCAAAGCCACTGCTGAGAAAAATAAACCTATTAAGAAATAATCGTTTACTAGAATCAGCAACGAGCCTCCGAAAGCACCGAAAAGAACTAAAAAATTATGAAACTTGTATTTTCTTCCCTTGCCGGATTCTACCACAGTTCTTAAATATAGATAACCAGACATGCCTTTTTCTTTCCAAAGTATAAGATGATCCAAATCCACTACTGCTGTGCCTAAGCCTATTAAAACTAATTTTGTAAAATTAATCGCCAGATTTGGTTGAACTGCAAAATAGAACAACCCAGCCAGCAATAGATGTACAGCTACATGAATCATAGCATAACCATATTTAATATTTTCCATTTAATCACTGAACACTCAATTTATTTATTTACTCCATACTACTTTATATGGTTGATTTAGAAAAAATAAAAATTCAGATTCTTGAAGGAACATCCATTGAAAAAATATTATCTAGATTTGACTGGTCTGGATTTGAAAAAGCTGTGGCAGAAATATTCTTAACGAATGGTTTCACTGTAGAGAGAAATTTCCGTTTTAAGACTAAGCAAAGATATGAGATTGATATAATCGCGTCTAGAGCTGGAAAAATTATTTGTGTAGATTGCAAGGGATGGAGAGAAGGCAGAAACAAAAAGCATGCCATTGTAAAAGCAGCTGAAAAACAAAAAGAACGTGTAAAACAGCTTAAAAACTTTGTATCAAAAAACCCGATAGCGCAGAGCTCATTGAAAATATTAAAAATTAGCGAAGCACAGCAAACTTACATCCCAATGATTGTAACTCTGCTCGAAGAAGATTTAAAAAAGTATGACAGTAACACATTTGTTGTGCCTGTTTGGAAGCTGAATTCGTTCTTAAACTCCACCTCCTTTTAAGCCATGTCTAGTTTTTAAATTCTTTTCGAAAAGAATAAAATTCTAGTATTTAAATGTTTACGTTAAATTTATTTGTAGAAAATTTTAATGAACTACGCTGAAAAGTGAGCCGGAGGTTGAAAAATGTCTGCAAAAAGATCTGTAAAGAAAACTGAAAAGAACCCGTTTTGTATAAGAATTGAGAATATCGTGGCGTCTGCTGCGTTCGGTGTCGACATACCACTTGAAAGTGTTGTTTCAAAGCTCGAGGGTATGGAGTACGAACCAGAGCAGTTTCCTGGATTGGTGTACAGAATTAAAAAACCCAAAGCCGCTGCACTGATTTTCGGCTCTGGTAAGGTAGTGTGCACAGGAGCACATAGCCTAACTGACGTGAGGACTGTTTTTAAAAAGGTTGTTAGTGTTGTCCAAAAAGCTGGTGTTAAAGTGCCAAAGGGATTCAAAATACAAGTGGAGAACATCGTTGCGTCAGCGAAGCTAGATGGGAGGCTAAATCTTGACACCATTGCATTTAATTTAGAAAATTCTGAGTACGAACCAGAGCAGTTTCCTGGATTGGTGTACAGGATGAAAAAACCTAAAGTGGCTTTCCTTCTATTCGGCTCTGGTAAGGTAGTGTGCACAGGAGCAAGGAAAATAGAGGATGTTAGTGTAGCAGTTGCTAAAGTATCAAGAATACTCAAAAAACTTGGCGCTATGGTAAAAGTAAAAAAAATAAAATGAAAAAATAAAACTGTTAAGAAGATTTATTTGATGGACAATTTTCTCTAATTTTTTAATTTTTTTCGATTTCTAACTTCTGTGAATTTCTAATCTCTTCGGAAGTTTGGTCTCATAAATAAGAAGTTATTTAAACTCCAACTTCTTTTGGAGAGTTTGCAGAATTTGGTTACTAATAATACTCTCAAAAACGTAGAAAAGTTTGAGGACCATGGAGCGTGAAGAGCTTACTGAAAAATTTTCTGAATTTTTGAATGAATTCTATATGGACGAGCTAGTCACAGCCCTAACTGAAAACAAAAAATCAGTTTCGATAGATTTCTCTCTACTCGACAAATTCGATGTGGAACTTGCAGACTGTATTTTTGAAACTCCAGAAGAGCTAATGGAGGCAGCAGAAGAAGCAGTTAAACAAATAGATACAGGGCTGGGAGAAGCCAGACTACGAGTACGGTTTTTCAATTTACCAACGAGCAAGGAAATAAGAATAAGAAACATCCGTGCAGAACATATAGGAAAGCTGCTTGTTGTTGATGGTATAGTGAAGAAGGCGAGTGACATTCGTCCAGAAGTATCCGAGGGGATCTTCTCATGCCCGGAATGTGGAGCACGAATATCAGTAATCCAAACAGACCAGATGATGCGATCTCCAGGAAGATGCGGTTGTGGTTGTAAGCACGGCTTTAAGCTCATCGACCAACGTATGTATGACGCACGGTGGATTACAATAGAAGAACCGTTTGAGATAACAACAGGCGAACAACCATCAAATATAACGGTATTTCTCAAAGAAGATTTAACATCACCACTTGTTCAGAATAGAACCGACCCTGGGAATAGGATAAAGATTGTTGGAGTCCTAAAGCAAATGCCTAAACGTGTTAAAGGCACGAAATCTAGGCAGCTTGAGATCTACATAGATGCGAACTATGTTGAACCTATAGAGGTCGGTTGGGAAGAGCTTCAAATAACACCAGAAGACGAGGGAAAGATTATCGAACTTTCGAAAGATCCTCTTATATATGAAAAACTTGTCAAATCTCTTGCACCAACAATATATGGGTTGAATGAAGTAAAAGAAGCAGTTATTCTTCAAATGTTCGCTGGTGAGCAGCATATACTTAAAGATAAAACAAAGGTACGTGGTAATATCCATGTCCTGTTAGTTGGTGATCCAAGTACCGCGAAGAGCCAAATAATGAAACTTTCTTCTACGCTTATACCAAGAGGTAAATATGCATCTGGCACTGCTGTCACAGGCGCTGGTCTTACGGCCACTGTAACACGTGATGAGCAATTCTTTGGTGGATGGGTCTTAGAAGCCGGTGCGCTCGTTCTTGCGAATAAATCCATATGTGCCATTGACGAGTTCAGCCATGTCTCGCCTAGTGACATGGTAAAACTGCAAGAAGCAATGTCTCTCGAGACGATTTCAATCGCAAAAGCATCCATAGTCGCGAGCCTGCCAGCTCAGACCGCTATAT
This sequence comes from Candidatus Aenigmatarchaeota archaeon, assembly GCA_030615205.1. Taxonomy (GTDB): domain Archaea; phylum Aenigmatarchaeota; class Aenigmatarchaeia; order CG10238-14; family SCSR01; genus JAUWZS01. The sequence goes on from JAUWZS010000002.1 coordinate 302,833, forward strand.
TGGCAGGAGCGAATCCAAAATTCGGTCGATTTGACCCATATATCCCAATAAGGGAGCAGCTTGATATAAACGAGGTTTTGCTAAGCCGATTTGATCTTCGTTTTGCCTTGCGGGATGTTCCAAACCCAGAGACGGACAAGAAGATAGCCGAGCATATACTAAAAATGAGACATTTTGAATCAGATGCTGCAGTGCCAGAGATCGATCCGTTACTGCTTAGAAAATACATAGCATACGCACGCGCGAATATAAGCCCAGTGTTGACAAAAGAAGCAGGTGAGAAGCTCAAGGAATTTTATTTGCAGATGAGAAGCAGAAGTGGGGAAGATTCGCCGGTGTCAATAACGCTTAGACAGTACGACTCCTTGATACGCCTCTCAGAAGCATCAGCAAAAATACGCTTATCCGAAACGGTTGACTCGGAAGATGCACAACGCGCGATAAGACTCATGAGTTTCTCGCTCAGACAGTTCGGATTCGAGCCTGAAACCGGAAAGATAGACATAGACCGAGTAGAAGGACAAAAAATGACATCCGTGCAGCGTAGCAAAACTAAAATAATGATAGATATTATAAACGCGCTTGAAGCAGAAGTTGGGAAAGACATACCAAAAGAAGAAGTTATAAGACGTGCGAAAGAAGAAGGACTTGACAACGCAGAAGATATGTTGAACATGATGCTACGAGAGGGTGTGCTCTACCAACCAAATCCAAATATTGTAAGAAAAATTTAATGTTTAAACAACAAGTGATAAAATGGTAAAACGATTGATTGCAAAAAAAGTGCAAATATCCGACATTACAAATGGGAATTATTTTGCAGGCAGAAGAGAGGGCATGGAGCCGTCGTATGTTATAACACCGCTCGGTGAAAAACTATCGCGCATAAATATAATTGCAACTATTACCGACAAATTTTTGAGCGAAGATAGTAATTATTCGAGCATTACGATAGATGATAGTACTGACGTTATTCGCGCCAAGGCTTTCAGGGAAGACGTAAAAATATTCAAAGGCCTGCAAAAAGGCGAGCTTGTTATTGTTATAGGAAAAATAAAGGAGTATCAAAATGAGGTTTACATAAATGCTGAGATTGCCAGAGCAGTCGAGCCGAATTACGAGGCTCTGCGCAGGCTTGAGATTTTAAATCAAATAAACGAACGGAAAAAATTAATAGACAACCTGAGAAAGATTAAAGCCCGTATGACAGATGAGAACCTCAAGGAATATGCAAAGAAAATGGGAATAGAAAAAGAGGCACTGGAAGTTATTTTCGAAAAGAAAGAGCCCGATTACAAACCGAAAATACTCGAAATTATCGCAAGCTTAGACGATGGCAGCGGTGTTGAGATTGTGAAACTTTTTGAATTATCAAAGCTTCCTGATAATGTAATAGAGCGTACTGTGGATGAGCTGCTTGCAGATGGTTATCTGTTTGAACCGTCGGTTGGGAAGTTCCGTGCAATTAAATCTACTAGTTCTTAGTTACTTTTTTATTTAAGAGTGTTTGGAGGTGGAAGAGTTAAAAAATCTTGTTTAATTATATTTTATTTGATATTATAATTATGAAATTGATCAGTTTGAGAAGAAACGTTATATATCTATTTTTATTTTCTCTTTTTCTATTTTTTGTATACTTAAGTTTTTATGACAACGTTTTGTGGTGGGATGAAGCAGAATACATGACCTTAGCTAGAAATTTATTAAAAGATTTAACACAATTTACTTTGTTTGAAAAATATACAGCACTTTTTAAACCACCTCTATTACCTTATCTTTTAAGTATAGTTTTTAGATTTACAGGATTTAATGAAATTGTAGCAAAGCTAATACCTCCTCTTTTTGGAGTTTTAACTTTATTCGTTCTATATGTTTTTTCAATAAAAATTTTTAGAAAAGAATCGTTAGCCTTTTTAACAGTTATTTTTTTGGCAATTAACCCTCTTTTTATAAGAATGAGTACGCTGATTCTCAGTGATATACCTTTCCTTTTCTTTACTACACTTAGCTTGTATTTCTTCTATGAAGCTTTGAATAAAAAAAATTATTATTTCATTTATTCTGGAATTTTTGGTGGTTTATCTGCTTTAGCAAGATACCAAGGATTCATAATTTTAATCATATACGCCGTTTTCATCTGCTTGTATACATTAGTTAAAAGAAATAGAGACTTGATAAAAAACAAATATGTTTGGTTTCTACCAATTGTGTTTATATTAACATTTTCACCTTGGATTCTTTTTTCTTATTTTACAAGAGGGAATCCATTACAATTTTATTATGATCAAATTTGGGCCGGAAGTTGGCACGGATCACAACCAGTTACATATTATTTATTTAAATTTTCTTCTGGTATATTAACGCCACCACTTTTTATTTTATTTATAGTTGGAGTCTTAATCGGTGTTCGAAAATATTTTAAACAATATTCACTCCTTCTTTTATGGATTTCCGTATTTTTTATAATTTTCTCTTCAGTAGGGCATAAAGAAGAAAGATATCTTATTGAGATTCTGCCACTATGCAGTATTTTCATCACTTTGGGTATCAGTAAAATTTGGAAGTTAAAATTATTAAATGTGAAATCCTCAAATACAAAATGGTTTATATTATTTTTTATTATAATTTTAGCATTTACATATCAAGGCTCAATTTATTATTTTAAAAATGCAAATCTATCATCAAGGCTAGCAATTAAAGAAGCTTCATTATATTTGAATGAAAACACGCCAGAAGACAGTATAATCATAACCAATTCCCTCGGTACACTTGGTTATTATTCTGAAAGAAAATCCATCAGATATTTGGATTACCAAAATAGAAATGAATTTTTTTGTCGCGTGAAAAATGAAAATGTTAGTCATGCATTAGTTAATCAATTTGACACTTCACCAGAATATACATATACTCTTGAGCGGACACCATATTTCGAAACTTTTCATTTGAGCTCAGATAAAAGCGCGAAAGTATACAGAGTTAAGAATGAGATTGTAGAGGTGCTTTGTTGAAATATAGAAAAAACGTAAAAATCGCAGTTATAGTACCAACTTATGAAGAAGAAGAGATTATTGACAAATTCATTATAAAATTGAAAAAAAGCTTACGAAACAAAAATTTCAGATTGATTTTAGTAGACGATTCACCTAATATGCTAACCGTTAAGAAGGCGAGATTAATTGCAGATGAATTAGATGTAGATATCTCTATCCACCATAGAACCAAAAAATTTGGAAAAGGCTCTGCTGTAGCTGATGGACTGAAAATGGTAAATAAAGAAGATGTTATTGTGATTATAGATGCTGATCTTGAATATGACCCAAAAGAAATTATACCTATGATGGAAAAACTGAAAGAAGCGGATATTATTGTATCTGTAAGAAAAAGAAAAGATATATTTTATAGACAAATACTTGCATTTGGTTTTAAGATACTAACAGCTGTTTTGTTCAATCTAAATTTCGATACGCAAAGCGGACTGAAAGTTCTGAAAAAGGGAGTAGGAAAGAAACTTAAGATAGAAACTAAAGGCTGGGCTTGGGACGTTGAGTTTCTATATAAAATTAAAAAGAAAGGGTATAAAATTCTATTACATCAAATTATTTTTAAACCTAGAAAATATGGTCATTCAAAGATACATCCATTTAGCTCAAGTATAAAAATGTTTATTAATCTTTTTAAATTATTCATTAACCTACGTCTTGAGAATTTCATACAGAGGAATTTCAAATATAATAAAAATAAATGCAAATTGCTTAAATAATTACAAAGAATAGTTACATAGAGTAAAAAAACTGGGATTGTGATAAAAATGGGATCAGAAAACTACGAAAAGATGCTAAAGTCTGCAATGGAAAAACTGCCAAAAAAGAACGCAGAGAAGAAGAGATTTGAAATGCCTCGGATCGTTTCTTTCATACAAGGCAATAAAACTATCATCAAAAATTTCAGTGAAATACTTTCAGCATTGCGTAGAGACAAAAGACATCTATCAAAGTTTTTATTCAAACAGCTGGCCACGCCAGGAAACGTAGAAGGCGACATGCTTGTTCTGCAAAGAAAAGTACAGAGTTCACTGCTCCAGAAAAAGTTGGGAGATTATATAAAAGAATATGTTCTTTGTAAAGTTTGCGGCGAACCTGATACGATAGTTATGAAAGAAGATAGAATTACATTTATGAAATGTGAAGCATGTGGCGCAAGGTCGCCTGTTATGGAAATTTGAATGATGAAAATAAATTGTGATGGAAATAAACTGTGATGAAATGTTCTGGGGAAGGGTCTTTGGTGTTAAGCGGGAAATAGTCCTTGCAATCTGCGACGATGATATCCTTGACAAAGAAATAAAAACAAAAAAATTTAACGTAAAGGTCAGCAAAAATTTTTACGGCGAGAAGATTATCGAAGACGAAGCTACTGCTTTGCGTATGATGAAACGCTGCACTATTGCAAATCTAATTGGAAAGCGAATCGTCAATCTCGCAAAAAAACATGGTTTTATTACTGAAGAAAATATTATTTCTATTGGTGGCATCCCCCATGCGCAGTTCGTCAAGCTCGAAGTCTAAAAAGTCCCTATTGAATTCGCGAAAAGCACAATTTATGATTCTTACTGCTTTTGCGATGGTCAGCATCTTCTATCTTATAAGCAAATGGGTGGAACCTTATAATCTTCTCGATACTGCCGAGGTCGTATTGATAGAAGAGCCTTTTGTTTTCAACAACATAAAAGAAAAAGCACTTGATGTTGTAAACACGAGCACAAGCTGCGAGGAGCTTGTAAGCAATTTGGGAGAGTATAAAATCTTTATAGAGGATTATGCTTTCAAAAAACTAATTGTTTATTTCGACTATACAGTTGGAACGCCATGCTATGAATATGATCCGAATTTCCCGATTCTTGTAGTTTTTGATATGAAACTGCGTTCAGAAAAAATAATAATAAGAGACAAGTTCTATGGCTTCTGGCCACCAGGATCCGCACCGTCTTGATCAACTTGTGCACTGTATATGATAACCTTTTCTATCCTCTAATGAAGAAACTTCTTTCCAGCTCTGAGCTACTGGATCGTACCATAAAGTTTTCATAGTGCTACAGCTTCCTGCTGTTCCACCAGAACCACAATTCATACAAGTATTTTTCATCAAATCAACAGCAGCCGAGCTCATACCACCTGTAGGCGATCCCACTTGATTCCATCCGGAGTATATGGTTATATCGTTCGATGTCACATCGCCTGAACCTCCAATTGTAACTGTACAGCTCTTTGAAGAATAGAACCAGTATCCAATTCCTTTCTGCAGATTGAGTATGCCTACAGTATCTACGACCCATTTGCTAGTTTCAACATTATAATAATAGAAGTTTGCGTTAGTGGCGCCGCATGTGTCTTCTGTTATGCTCTCTATATTTGCGATAGGTGAAGAAATCAAATTCCATCCTCTGTAAATGTTAAAAGTTGTTACCTTACAATTAGGGTCTAGTTCACACCGGTAGGCATCTTTACAACCATAACTGTCAATTCTTTTCTGGCATTGCTTATTCCCAGCACATGTACCAGCTGTTTCACAATCAGCAGCACATCCTTGGTCTATCCAACTGCCAAGATATTCCGGTCCAACACATTGAGACAGTATTGGCTCACAACCAACAGGTGTACAAGTCCTTGTCTGCCTCATTTGTGTATCCAGGCACGTGCCCGCTCCACAAGCGTCGTTTGCCCAATCATCGCAAGTGCATGGAGTATAAAAGGTGAAAGAACCAGACACGTCCCATGTATCATCCACTACAGTACCGGTTCCGCCGCCGTTCTTTACAGAAGCATAAGTTGCTGATACTGTTTTGCCAGAGCAGTCAGAAGCTATAGCTGGTATAACCCAGCTTCCAGAAACACTTCCGCCTGCAACAGTTATAGTCGAATCCCATATTCCGCTCATATCTCCGCCTGAGTATTGGATGTCACATGTCAGATCAGCAGATATAGCATCTATCTGGAAGAAGTCTGCTGCTGAGCAATCACCTGTATAAGTGCCTGACATTGTAATGCTCTCGCCTTGTTCGCAATATGTAGAACTGCCGCCAGCGCAGTTTGCTGTAACAGATGCAGAAGTTAGCTCACAAGGCACAATGCAAGCAGGATCTAAATCACAATCACCATTTGTATCATCACAATCTACGCCTCCATCGCAATCATTATCAAATCCGTCATCACATGCAGTTTCTGGACCAATAAAAGTGTCCCATGCCCATGCTCCACTATTGCTCCAGTGGCATGTATATCCTGTGCCCGCACATGACGCAGGTTGGCACTCCATTGGAGGACCACATGAAGAGATACCAGCACAATTTTTTGACCCGCTTATTGCGCAGTAATCTGGATTCGAATCTGAGCATATGTAATCATCTCCGTCTCTGGTTAATGTTGAAGTCCCAGCTCCAGTGCAACTACTTGCCAGACCGGTTGTACAATCATAATCATTACACTCATAAGGTGTAACAGGTGTGGTGCAACTGGTGCCAGCGCAATAGTATTCTGTTAATTCAGAACCTGAACATGAATCTTGATTGTCTCCACCTGTATCTGTGCATGTGCCGGCTGTTAGTGGGTTATCGCCGGCGTCTGAATCTGAACAACTAGCGGTATATTCGCATTTTCCTAAATTGCATGTCCACCCAGCTCCATAATCCCCACAATTTTTATCTGTATAAGTATAATCATTGCCAGAGCAATAGTATTCTCTAAGAGTGCTTGAAGAAAGGCATTCATCTGGTTTCACTATATCGGTAGGGCAAGAAGTTTGGCCTGCAGAACATAGATTTTTATCCGTAACGGTTCCTTTGGTTGGATAATCTTCACCTCCATCCGTCTCTGTGCATGTATTTACACAATCATCTATCAATGTATCTGTCGCTCCATCATTACAATATCCTGGTGAAGCAGAGCAGCGCCATTCATTTCTGTAAATGTCTCCACTAGCTCCGTCACAATATAAAGTTTCATAGTCTTCACAATTTTTTGTTGTAGATGTGCAGCTTGTGCCAGAGCAATAGTATTCAGTCAAACTCGAGCCTGAACATGAGTCTTGGTGGTCTGTTGAATCTGTGCATATGCCGGCTGTCAGTGGATAATTGCCACCGTCTGAGTCGTCACATGCTGCATCTGTGTAACAATTGATTATATCAACATCAACTCCCCAGTACACTAACGAAGAGTCTGACCAGAATCTGAATTGGACCTTCCTTGTGTCTGGATGCTCCACCCATACATGACCTCCCGAGTCGCCACTCCACATATCATAGGTATAATCTTGATCGTTGTAGATGTAGAAGAAATCGCAACAAGACTCTGTAACATAATCCACATAAACCTTAGCTTTGTACCCATCTGGACAGCTGTAGACCTCGGACCAACAACTAAGATCGTTTGTATAATCATGCGGAGTTTGAAAATCAATCGTGTTATCGCCTGGAACTAAGTCAGAGGGTCCTGGGGAATATGAACATGGCCCTGGAAGAGTTGTTGTAGTTGTTGTGGTGGTTGATGGACAGTCCCAAATCTCTGTTTTGTCGTTATTCGTTTCGTCACTCTCGATTATTCTGTTTGTCCCATCAGCGCGAACCATTATAGTATCGCTTGTGCCAGAACATGTCCACGTATAAGTAGAGAAAGACTCCCATCTAAAGGCGCCAGCAGCTAAAGCATCAACGTAATCGGGAGCTTTATAAGAGCCGTCCACGTATAAGTGTGAATAGCTATAGTATTCAGTGCTCCCACCCCCCACATTATCTATTCTGTATAGAATCTCACTTCCGCTGCTCGAGATATCTGTTATAATCAAATCTGGTTCTTCTCCTGGTATTGTTGTAGTTGTTGTGGTGGTTGTTGGTAGGGTTGTAGTGGTTGTTGTAGTTGTGGTGGTTGTTGGTAGGGTTGTAGTGGTTGTTGGTGCTGTGTATGAAAAGGAAACTCTTGCACTACCAGGATCTTCATAATAATCTATTCTAAATTGGTGGTTGCCTGCAGTTAGGTACACATCTGTTGATGTGGTGTCATAACCTGTATTATACCATCTGTTTATCTTTTCTATTCCATCTATCCAAAGCATAGAACCGTCATCAGAACCAAGAGTAAATGTATACGTACCTGTTGTTGGAATGGATATTGTTCTACTCGAGTTGAATTCTATATCATCGCTTCTGCTGTACTCTATCACTCCTGTACTCCAATCAGTATCAAAAGTTATAGCAGCTTCGTCTGGACCATCGCCCAAACAGGCGCCAGTGCTGTGGACGTACCACACGCGCTGCCATCTATCGCTTGGATAGTTAAGATCTGAACAGCAGGATCCAGGAGTCCAACCAGTCGACTTACAACAATATGTAGAACCTCCAAATTCTACTTCTTCTCCAGGTGAGTAATCACATTCAGAATCGCAACAAGAAAGCCATATATCAACACCACCAGCCGAAACAAAATCTGGAACTAGAATAATACTTGGAATTAAAATTAAAGAGATAATAATTGATGAGATTATAATAGACGAAATTAAAATCAAAAGTTTTTTTAACATTAATTAAACTTTAGGTTTTCGGAATAAAAAGCTAATGTTATTTATACCTTCTGTCAAAATATCACCAGTTGAAGCTGATGAATGCATGCAATGTGAATGAATTCGTATAATGTAAAGCAAAACTATATTTTAAAAGAAAGAAATATTAATAATAGATTGTATGGATAAAAAAATCATATATGCGATTACTCAAAATTATTGGAAATTTTTTCTGAGCATAAGTCTTATGGTCATTTTTATTTCTCTATTTTCAACAAATGTTCTTGCTACTTGTTATCAGGAGAGTTACGGGGACACAAGAACATTTGGAGCCTGTGGAATATTTAACGTTTGTTATGTAGTAGGGGACTCCCACCATACTTATAAATGTGAAGACGCGAGGTGGTATTGTTGTGGATGGCTCCCAGGTGGGATTTGTGCTTCTGCATGTGATTGGGCAAAATCTACAGCCATATGCGATGGTTCGCCGTGTTATCCTGATGGAGTCTGTGATGGAGTATGGATGCGACATGCTTATTGTTCTGGAGGGACTTGCATAGCCGCGCCAAGCCTATGTGACCAGAGTTGCGGTGCTGATCCTGCATGCGACCAACACACTGAAGGACAGAGCTGCGGAACAAATATGATATGTGTAGGGTGTAATTGCATCTCAACTACTTGTACGGATTCAGATGACGGCAACTATCCACTAATAGCCGGCACATGTACAGATTGGGCAGATCAGTGTAGTGAGATTGGTGGATTTTGTGATCGCGCTCTCGATTGTTATGGTGGTTATGAATGCTTTGGATCTTCATTAGATTGTGTGTCTCCAACTCCGTGTTGTTGTGTTCCTGCAGGCACAGTAGGAGGTACAGTGGACCAACAAGACTCATGCTCAGGCGTAACTTTGACTGAATATTACTGCTCTGCTGACAGCTGTATTTCCACAACAAAAAACTGTAATGATTACGACTGTACAACTGGTTTGGCAAGCAGTTGCACTGGAGCTGGGACTTCGACATTGACCAGAAGCGGAGATGATTACATATGTTCAGATTCGAATCCGGATTACTGCGCAATAAGTGGATCAAAAACGTGTGAAAGCTACACATGCGGCTCTTCAAGATCTTGCGATCTCCAGTCCTGCGCTGGCACAAACTATATGTGCTACAGGAGCAATGCTGGATCATGGAAATGGGACACTTCTGCCGAGGCCACAGAAACTGACTGTGATGATGGATACGACAATGATTGTGATGAAAATATAGATTGTTATGATGATGATTGTGTGGGAGAAACTGGAGCTAGTGGAGATATTTGTTGCCAAGTAGACCTCGATTGTAAAAATGCTGGTGTAACATGTGAGAGTCATGTCCCACCTTATCCAAATAGGTATGCTCAATGTGCTGCTGACTATACATGTACTGAATGCGGTCCATGTGAGACTGGACCAGACTGTACAGATGATCTTTGTTGTAATCGGGAGGTTGATTCTTCTTTTGATGGACAATGTCCATCATCACCGAAAGGGACTATAGTTTCTTATGGAGGAAAATCTTATCTTTGCGACCCACCTTCTGGTTTTTCTGTTACTGATAGCCAAACAAAGTCCAATCCCATACTAGAATTCTTTAATTTTATTCTTTCAGCTATTAAGAACCTTTTCTAATTGGTCATAGTTAAATCTCTTCGATATCCTATCTGAGACTACCATCAATTTAATAAAAGGTTTTACATCTGGGTTTGCATATGGATTCTTTTCTGGATCATAGTCATCTAAAAATGTATCCAGTTTATACCAAAAACCTAAAGGCTCTCCATTTTTGCCTATAGGGAATGGCTCATTATGTTTATATGGATGATCTGGGTTTATAGATCCAGGATATGGTGCACCCAAGACAATTGTTGGCCTGTTTAACATTGCCCCGATAATCTTTGAATAATATGGAGAAGCCTGCTCGGTTATGTAAAAATTAGGATTAGCTGGCGGGTCATAAATTTTAAGAGCTATTGGAAAACCTTTAACTAGTGCAATTTCAGATGATGCATTAATATGTTTTTCAGCTTCGATATGCCAAACATCCCATGAATTTGGCCAAGGCTCTCTTGGATATGAATATTCAAAAGCATTAAATGCTCTTTGATATCTCTCACTCTTAGTTTCTATGTCATCTAATAGCAGTCTATAAATGTATTCAAATGGAGAAGCACCAATTGTTCCATTATGCTTTATGTTTACAATTCCTCTCTCTAATGCTTTGTCAAAATTTTCATCGTGAAAATATCTTTCAGAATTAGAACCTAACAAATCATGGTCCATTAATTCATCAAAAGGATATAAGCTTCTTGCAGCAGCTTCAACAACTTTTTTATCAGCCCATTTAGAAAGTTCTGCTAATTCTCCGTATAGCAATTTCTGGCCTAAACTTTCAAAAGTCCCGTTTTCAAGTCTTTCAAATCTCCATTCGCTATATGGAACGACCAATCCAGCCCATACATAATCTTTTCCTTTTATTTTGTCGATCTCAAAAAGGTATATAGCATCACCAACTTGTAATGCAAGATATTTTGTTTCCTGAGGGTACTTGAAAATTTGTGGAAAGTGGGCCCCTGTATCCGCTAAGGCTGAGTGGGAAAGAGTATTTTCAAAATTAAGGCTTACATTATTTCCTTCTGAGAATTGCAAAGCCTTCTTTAACCCTTCTAAATCTTTAAAGCCATTTCTGGTTGCATTATTAATTAACCATATAGAGTCGATTCTATCAAATCCATAAGTTTCTAATTCGGCTAAATTATCGAATACATTTTTTGCAAGAGTTATTTTGTTGCTTACTCTACTATCTTTCTCGATCTGCTCTAAAACTTTATAAGCAAGATTCTTTGGCAAATCAGTAGCGTTGTTTGAAGCAATCTTTAGAACGTTTGCTAAAGTAGCTCTGTCTTCATCAAATAGTTGCCTTGTTAGATTTGAATTATCATAAAGTTTCCCAGCAAGCTCGGTCGAATAACCTTTTTTGAAAGCAAAAGTTATGAAAGCGTCTTTGCTGCTCCAATCTATTTCTGCTGTCGTTGAACTAGTTTGATTAAATGGATCTTTAACGTAAACCTTTACTGACATATCTGCCGGATTCTCAGGCATTGTTATGTTATAGCTGAAGAGCCCGTTAGGAAGTCTGACCATGTCTTCTTTATTTCCATTAAATTCTATTTCTGCTTTGGCCACCCCGCTTGTATCGCTTGCATTGACTAAAATCTTTGCTAAACCTTTGGATGGAATTTTTTCCAGAGAAAAAGAATGTATCGCTGGATTGTCCCCAACATCAAAACTCCCGTGCTTTATTGCCACGTTGCCGGCCTTGTCCTCTACTATTGCTCTTATTTTGTAATTCCCTTCTTCTGTTGTTTTATTGAATTGGGCGGAAAATAAGTGATTCTCTATATTTTCTAGTCTTCTTGCTGTTTCATTTGCGCTATGTCCACTTGGGTTTGTCACTTCCACTAGCGCTTTGGCAATATTTCCTGGTATAGTAGCATTATTTGTACCAACATCTACTGCTGTGAAATTGATATTTTGTACGATGCCGGGACTGATTTTAGGTTTGTACTTTAGCTCTGAGATTTGTGGGTTACAATTGTCTACTAGATTTGTCTGATTCTGCTTCGATAGATACCAAGTCACTCCGAGTGTAGTGACAAGGGCCAATGCCATTCCAGCTATTATAAGTTTCCGTTTTGTTGACAAGTTCCTTGGAGAATAAGCGCTCATGAAGTTTATGATATCGTTTAAATCCACCGAGCTTAATTTTTTCAATTTCTTCAAGATCTTTCTTCGGCCTCCATTGCGCGTTTTTCTTTGTTTTGCAGGAAACTGGTTACCTAAATGGTGACCTGTGTGCTGTCTGTAGTTGCTCGAATGGTAATGCATCTTCTGCACCTGGTTATTTCTATTTTAAGACTTGCTCTTCTTATTTATCACTACTATAAAGTGGTATATAAAGATTGCGATTGCCTGTTTTATGTGGATTCAGACAAAAAAATCAAAACAGCTTTAAATAAGGCAGGAATTCTGTCCTGACTTTTCTAGTCGAGCAGTGCAGCTGCTTTGCAAGTCCTAACAGATGCTCGTGCTGCTCTTTGCGCATGCGCTTTGTGCGGCCAAGCGTTGCAATGAGCGTTGGATATTGGTAATGGACATGCTTGAAATATTTTTTGCGACGAGCTACTGCAACGCCCCCTGCCATAAAGTCTATCATATATGCAAGAAAGCGCCAATTATGCGTGTTGCGTATGCGCTGCCTGAAAACATCTGCTATGCTCAGTGCATCAAACGCAGCTGCGAGCTCTTCGGCTTTGCTGTATTCGCGCATGACATTGCTCTCAATCCACCAGAACAGTTCGTCAGGAGGTTTATCCACAGTGCCTATCACTCGCCGGGCTTCGAGAACTGTATCTGCTTTAAAGATTTTGCTGAGCGCTTCATAAACGGTTATTGCTTTCTCGCGTTTGCCGAGAAGTTGTATGTCATCAGCAGTTATTTTTTTCTTGTGGCTTAAGCTCTCCAAATCATTCATTGCTGCGCGCAGATCACCGCCTGCCAGCTTTGCTAACTCGCGCAAGGCATCGCGCTCAATCTTCATTTTCTCTTTTTTCACTATTTTCTTCAGTTGTTTTTCTATGTCCGATATGGCCAGTTTGCGGAGCTCCACTAACTTGCAGTATTTGCGTAGATTGCGGAGTTTCGACTGAAATGGTTTGTTTGCTGTAAACACAATCGGGTGCCCTGTTGCTCTGATAAGTTTGATCATTTCTGAGATGCCTCCTCTGTCTGCGCTGCCGGATAGGCTGTCTATCTCATCTATCATAAAGATTTTTCCACGTTTGAAAAGGCTTTGTTGCGCTACAGATTGGCCGATGGTCTCGCGTATCTGCTTTGCTGAACGGTAGTTTGATGCATTCATTTCTATAAAGTCGATGCTTTTCTCAAGTGCAAGAGCCTCTATTATCGATGTCTTACCTACGCCTGTTGGTCCGTGCAGAAGAAGTGCTTTGTCGCCTGGTTTCCACGAATCGAACCATTTTAATATTGCATAGAGTGCATCTTTCTGACCTATAATGTCTTCAAACTTCTCCAGCTTGTATTTTTCGGTAAACATAGCATGCAACCAATTGTTCTTAATCAAAAATCACAACTCAACCTCAATCTTAACATCAACCTTTAGCAAAAAGTAAAAATTGCGCAAGCAGTGCCTCAAGCTGTATAAGATCATTGCCTCCTTGTGTAAGTCTATACTCATACTCACCAGTTTTTTCTATAAGTTCGATCTTTGCTTGTTCAGTGAGATCAAGGCTGTAAATTTGTTTGTGTATCTCGCGTATGATGTCCTCGCCAGATAGGCCTTGTTTAAGCAGCATATCGTGTAACAGCTTTCTGGCTTCGTCAAATTGACCTTTCAAAGTCAGCTCGACCATTGTTTTGACTTCACCAGGCTTTGCTTTTGATGCAACATCGTATACAATCTGTTCAGTTATTTTTGTTTTAAGCGCAGCACTTGCCTGCAGCAGGTTAGCAACTTTTCTGAGATCGCCCTCTGCCAGATAGATCAGCGCAGCTTTTGCATCATCGTCGATTTTCAATTTTTCTTCTTTTACAATCCGGCCTAGGAATTTCATCTGGTCTGGCTCGCTTAGCGTACGAAAGCGGAATATAGCACAACGGCTTTGTATTGGCCCGATTATGCGCGAACTCCAGTTGCAAACAAGAATAAAGCGTGATACTGCAGCATAAGTCTCCATAGTCCTGCGAAGTGCCTGCTGTGCCTCAGATGTGAGCGCGTCTGCTTCATCAAGAATTATTATCCTGTAGCCGACTTTGCTGATTGTTTTCGTGCGCGCGAAATTCTTTACTTTATTCCGTATAATATCGATGCCCCTCTCGTCGCTCGCGTTTAGTTCAAGAGCATTGCCCCGCCAAGTCTTTCCATATAGCTCGTGTGCAATTGCCAATGCTGTAGCTGTTTTGCCAACACCAGCCGGACCTGCGAAGAGCATATGCGGAATGTTTTTTGCAGCAACAAATGCCTTTATCCTCTTGATTGCATGCGTTTGATTAATAACTTCATTAAGCTTCTGCGGTCGGTACTTTTCAGCCCAAACAACAAGCTCGTTGTTTTCAGTTGTACTTTTTGCATCTTTTGCATTCTTAGCCATAAAAATCCTCACATTGCTTTCTTTCCCCATACTTTTCTTTTTTCATCGCATTTTCCTTATAACATTAATTAATACTACTAAATTTTAACTTTTAAAAGATAAAATAAGCTTTATGATTGTTTCGATAAGCGGGGTAGGTGGCACAGGTAAAACTAGTGTTGCGGAAGCTCTTGTAAAGGCTTTGAATAAAAAAATCAAACCGCGTAAGCAAAAGTACAAGCTTATTATTCTTAATAAACTTGCTGAGCGCTTGAAAGCATATAGCGGGTATGACAAAGCCCGTAAATCAAAAATTGTGAAAATGAGCAAGTTGAAAAAGGAAATGAAAAAATTGTCAAAGAAGCCTGAAAACATGATTTTGGAAGGACACTTCGCGCATGAATTCCCTGCAGATATTGTTGTAATCCTGCGTTGCGAACCCAAAGTGCTTGAGCAGCGGCTGCGGAAAAAATACAAATGGCCGACAAAGATAACAGAGAATGTAGAAGCTGAAATGATAAGTTTAATTACAGAAGAGACGCTGCTATTGCATAAGCCAGGAAGCATTTTTGAGATTGATACGACTAAAAAACCAGCTAATCGAACAGCGAAAATAATCGAAAAAATAATAAACAATGAAGGCAACGAGCGTGCAAAATACATTGCCGGGAAAATTGATTGGTTAAGAAAGATATAGAAAAATTATAGAGCTTAGAAAAATTATAGAAAGATTAAAGAAAGATTAAATTTAAATGTGCTGTAATCAAATTGTTCTCTATGTCAGCAAAATTAACAAAGGTACGCAAAATGGTGAGCAAAAAGGCAAGCATAAAACCTAGCAAAAAAATGAAAAAAGAGAAAAGTAAGAACTCGAAAATAAGCGTACCCAGCAGAGAAAATAAAAATATAGAATTTAAGGAAATACTTAGTCCGAGCATTCATCTTAGCGAAGATAAAAGGCAACATCTTGCTACGCAAATGAAATACAGGCTTGAGATTGGTAAAGGGAAAGCAATATACATCATAGGTGTTGATGACAATGGACAGACAAAGGGTCTTACAGATTTCGAGCTTGAACAGAGCATGAATGTGCTTCGTGCAATAGCGACTGAAAATGCTGCAGAGATAACTAAGTTTGAAAAGTTTGTTGAAAATGGAAAATCGATTGCAAAAGTCCTTATAACAAAAGTTCCAGGCAAACCAACGAAGAAGCATATAATACTTGCGACTGCTGGTCATGTCAACCATGGTAAAAGCACATTAGTTGCCTGCCTGATGACAAACAAACCGGACAAAGATGGAAAAGCCTGGTTGTTCTTGGATGTACTACCGCATGAAATCGAACGCGGGTTAAGCGCGGATTTGCACTATGCTTTGTATGGATTCAAAGATGGTGAGCCGATAAGGCTAAAAAATCCTCTAGACAAGAAAGAGCGCTCACGCGTTGTTGCAGAAGCCAACAAGTTAATAAGTTTTGTAGACACAGTCGGACACGAGCCCTGGCTGAAAACGACAATCCGCGGAATTGTTGGTCAGAGCATAGACTACGGACTTGTTGTAGTGGCAGCAGACGACGGACCTACGCACATAACACGCGAACACCTCGGCCTGATGCTGGCAATGGACTACCCGATAATTATATGCATTACAAAGATCGACAAAGTCCCGAAGAAGCGTGTGGAAGAGACAGAGCACGAAATCGATGAGCTTTTAAAAAATGTCGGCCGTGTGCCGTACAAGATAAGAGAAAAAAGCGATATACACGTAGTAATCGACAAGCTTGGGACAATTGTACCATTGATAAACACCTCTGCGACCACGCTTGCAGGATACGATCTGCTGAACGGCCTTTTGCAAGCATTGCCAGAGCGTAAAAAAGATGTTGACAAGCCGTTCCTTATGTTCGTGGATCGTGCGTACAATATAACAGGCGTAGGCACAGTGGTCAGCGGTACTGTAAAGCAGGGCCGCCTCAAACCTGGAACAGATCTAATTATCGGCCCGGATAGCGCAGGCAGTTTCAAACGCGTAAAAGCAAAAAGTATTGAAATGCACTACCATCGTCTGGCAGAAGCAAATGCAGGTCTCGTTGTCGGCATAGCGCTTCGTGGCATAAAGCACGAAGCCGTTGATCGTGGAATGATACTTTGTGATAGCGCAATCAAACCGCGTGCTGTAAAAAGCTTTGAAGCAGATATTCTTGTGCTCAACCACCCGACACGTATAGCAACTGGCTACGAACCGATAATACACAACAATACTATAGCCGAAACAGTCAAGCTCACTCTAGTCAACAAAAAATATCTAAAGTCAGGCGAATCCGGTCGTGTACGCATGACTTTTCGCTACCGACCGCAATTCGTGCAAGAAGGCGACCGCTTTGTTTTTCGTGAAGGGAAAACAAAAGGCATCGGCACAGTCACAAAGATTTTAAAATATGCATAATCGAATATGCATAATCACATACAAAATTCTACACAAATCCTTAAGTTAGAGAAAATCCAAATTTAATTTTACGTGATAAAAGATGATCGGAATATCTAGTTCTTGGTTTGCTATAAAAGGAATGCCGATAAAAGAATCTATTGAAAGAGGATTCGAGCTTGGGTTTGAGCTTGTTGAAATAGGGGCTGCCCACAAATGCGAAGATGGGGCAATCGAAACTGTATTGCAACTGAGGAAAAAATATCCTAACAAAAGTTTCACACTACACGCGCTCTTTCCACCTTTTAAAAACAAAAATGGCAATTATCCGTTAAACCTGGCAGATCCCAAAGAGCACGATAGAACAATAAAAGTCGTAAAGAAGATGTTCGATATCAGCGATAGGATTGGAGCAGAGGTTATAGGGATACATGGTGGTTATGCGGCTAAAGTAAAATGGGTCGAGGGAAAATTTGGATTTAGAGATCTTGAAGTTGAAGAGCCGATAGCTCTCAGAACTGCAAAGCGTAACATGGACGTAGTAATAGAAGATCTTGCGGGACTTGCAGAAGAAAGGAACATAAAATTAGCAATAGAAATAAGCCCACCAGGAGACTGTGCACCACTAATGACAAAGCCGCAAATTTTTGAGCAGATATTTTCAAATTTTAACTCCCATTTGGGCCTGCTGCTTGATATTGGGCATCTTCACCGATCGGCCCGTGAAGAGCATTATAATCCGTATGAGTTTGTGAAAAAATTCAAAAACAAAATATTTGAGCTTCATCTGCACGATGTTAAAGATAGCCAAGACCACATCGCAGTTAGCACAGGTGAAATAGATTTTGAAAAATATCTCAAAATAATTGGTCGCCCTATTTTGGAAAAAGTGCCGATAGTTTTTGAATACAACAACTTAGTAACCGAACAAGAGGCACTGATTGGAAAAGCATTGATTGAAAAGATGTTAAGTGAGTTGTAGTATTATAGTTAAATCAATGCTGCTGTCCCGCCAGCATGCCATGAAAGACGTGGTCGGATTTGAATCGTGAAAACCTTCTCCAAATTATCATCGAGTATTATAGCTGCTCCAGGCCAACGTGGCAATGAGTTTATGTAATTCCAGAGCTCCTTAGCCATGTACGTTTGCATTACACTATGCAGAGCTTCGAGGTCGTCACGGCTTGTTAAACGATGTGAGAAAACAAGATCGCACTGCGAAAGAATGTCTTGATGTACCTTATTTGGCATTTGCGTCATTACAACCAAGCTCACGCCAGGTTCGCGACCCTGCTTCGCAATCATTGTAAGCGGTTCTGTAGACACCGTGCGTCTGTCTGCTGGAGCGAAATTATGTGCTTCATCAATTATCAGCCAAACCATAGGAAAAGATTTTTTCGATTGCTTTTGCAGCTCGGATTCACCGCTTATTTTAGCAAGTTCTTCCCCCTTTCTAGCAATCAGCCTTCGATGATAAATCTTTCTCGCAATAATCGCTACAATGAAATTCCGTACGCTCCATGCTTCGGTCGCACGCAAATGAGAGACGTCAATTACTGTAATCTCGCCAGACGAGACTATATCATCTATATCTGTGCCTTCTGTGCCAAAAACGCCCCACTGCGCTGCTACAGTAAGCATGTTTTCGAGTCCGTCTTTTACTTCGTCCGCAGTTTCTTTATCATCTCTTATCTTCGCAATCAAATCCTCAATCGTAAACTTTTCTTCGCTCTCAACAAGCTCATTCACATTTTTTTCCAATGCAATACCAGCTGGCTCGGTAGGTTTCAGATTAAAAGCAAGCCGCCACTCTTCTGCAGAGAATTCGTATGGTGCTATGGATATGCCGCCATCTATAGGTATACCAGCTTGCTCGAATTCTTCTTTCTGAGCATAGGGCACGTAGACTTTAACATTTCCCATTCCAGCCGGCTTCAGTTGCCATTCATTCAGCAGCTTAATCTGTTGGTCATTCGGGTTTTTCATGCTCCAAAAAATACCCATAGTATCGATAAAAACTACAGCCAGATTTCTGCGGTGCTCTTCAGGCAGCGATGCAATCTCTTCTGCAATTATGCCTGCATCGTATGATTTTCCACAACCCCTCTTCCCAGTAATCAAAACTATGTGCGGGCTCATCAAATCTAAAAGTACACGTGTAGTCAGATGGGCATCTTCGCCAGTACCAACTATATGTTTGCCTATAAATCCTGCTGCCTTCCGACCGAACTTTTCAAAATCCTTTCTGTTGCGCCCTACAACTGTTTCATAAACCATATAATTAAGAATGGAATTTTTTCAGTATAAATTTCAAGAATTTCACGCGAAATCAAGTTTTTCCATTTCAGCTCTCATGCTTTCTATTGATTTTGTGAGGAATTGCTCATATGTTGGTTCAACTATTTCTACAGCTTGCTTTATGAGACCTTTCAATGCATCTTTAGATACCATCTTCTCTATCATATCGCCCATACGATTTGAAACAGTGACTACTACTTGATCCGGAATTATCCCCTGTATGCTCTTGTCTGGAATATTCGAAAGCATTCTTGCTAATATTTTTGGATATGTTTCGACTATGCCTTCCAATGTAGTGAATTTTTTGGGCCTGAAGAGTTTGTAAAAATCTCTTATATCCTGCTCGTCTGTACTACCTTTGAAAAAACCAGATAAATATTCAGCAATTGTTTTCAATTGTATATTAGTTAACTTATATATTGTGTTCTCGAACAACTCAATAGTTTCTGGGTGGTCTTTAGCTACTAGGATCTCAACTCCCATCTCAATGAAATTATGTGCTATCTCCTCGTCTGTAAGCGGTGATCTTATGCCAGGTGGGGTCAATCGTTCACGCAGTTTTTTTACTTTCTCCAACAACGGCTGTCCATGTTTGTAAGCATAACCTAGTTTTTCGTTATCAAACCTAGAATGTGTATAGAAATCCAGCCCTGTTGGAGTACTACCATGAAGCATCATACCTGTTGCTAGAGGTACGTACAGTTTGTCTCTTTTTTCAAGATATTCTTTAAATTCCAAACCTCTACTATGTAACTCCTTCTCGTCTAATGTACTTCCAAAGAGTGGTAGATCGGGAATACTAAGACCTGTCACTAAAAAATGATCTTTATATGTTATTTTCATTATTTTCGTCGCTGCATAAGTATGCGTGATATAAAACATATCGATTTAATCTCAGTCTATATTTAAGTAATTAATATATGTGCATAGGATTAGTTGGGGGTTGTAGTCTAGTTTGGTTTAGGATTCCGCCTTGAGATTAATTGAGACTAAAATTGAAATCAATAATCAGGTAGGGGTGGCGGCGGTCGCGGGTTCAAATCCCGCCAATCCCATCATCTCAAATTTTCAAAAAGTTAAATATTATATACTTTAAATTAAACCTTGTATAATGAGCAAGGGGTCGTCGTCTAGTTTGGTCTAGGATCGGGGCTTTGGGAGCCTCAGACAGGGGTTCAAATCCCCTCGATCCCACTTTTAGTTTTCTCCGTTCTATTTTTCTTTTTCTAAATCGAATATTATCTCATGGTAAAAAGAATGCAAAGGACGCGGGGAAAGAAACCGGTGTATCAGCTTAAAATCGCGAAAGAGAGAATCGAAATTCTACTAGGCTTAGCAGAGAAGGAATTCCGTAAGCATCCGAAGCGTAGCGTGCGCTATATCGAACTTGCGAGAAAAATTGGCATGCGGTACAATGTGCGATTGACAAAGCAGCAAAAACGTAAATTTTGCAAGAGCTGCAGCACAGTACTTAAACCTGGCATTACATCTGAGCAACGAATACAAAAAGGTATGATAATTATAAAATGTCTAAAATGCAATAAAATCTATAGGTATCCTCTCAAGAAATCGAAGAAAAATATAAAGTGATAATTGATGACAAATTGGCGTATGTACCTTGGATTCGCAACGATATTCATTGCTGCTTTTTTACTTTTCTTTATATTCCATAGCTTAGAGCAGCTCTCGTTGCAGTGCAAAGCCGATCCGTCTTTCTCTCCGGTCTGTACCCAATTGACTGGATTTTCGATGTCCATGATCATAGTTCTTCTCATAATCGGCGGGTTTGTATTAATGATCAGCGCAACAGCTTACATACTGCTCTCTCAACCAACAGTAACGCATATTAAAGAATATTAACCGAGGTATAGTAAGTAAAGCCGTGCTTGTGCTTAGCATTCTTAAATATAATAGATTAATAAAAATAAAACCAATTAACTTTTCCAAAAGAACAGAAAATCTATTTGATTCGGGTTGATTTCATTTTCTTCTTGAATTTTTTATACCAAAATATCAAAACTATAAAACCGATAACAATTGAGATTATAAAAGATGGTCCAAAAACATTTACAAATTCAGGAAGAATTTGAAATTTAAATATAAACCACTGACATTGCCAATAATGAGGTCCAGTAACACCACCTAATAAAGCTTGACATGGAGGACTAAGAACACCAATAAACCCATACAAAATAAATAAAATACCAATTATCCATGAATATTTCCCCCAACCCATAATCTATATTTCTCTCCCCAGAATAAAAATCCATCTAATTCGGGATAATATATTAGCTGAAATTTTAATCTTACATCCATCTATATAAATGAAATGTTTATAAAAATTAATAAACTAAGATATTGGTATAGTAAATGCGCTAAATGAAAAAAATCTAAAAAATCAATGTATAAAAAACAAAAGGTGTAAAAGTGGTAACAGTTAGAGATGTAGATGCCAGAAAGCTTGTCTGGGCCGCAAAAGAAGAATTGAAGCAAGTCAAAGACATAAAACCGCCTGATTGGAGTAGGTATGCAAAATCAGGCGTCAGCAGGCAGAGACCGCCAGAACAACCTGATTTTTGGTATATTCGTGGTGCGAGTCTTATGAGGCGCATTTATCTTGATGGGCCTGTAGGCGTGGAAAAACTCAAGACTTTTTATGGCGGACGCAAACGAAGGCGGACTAAACCAGCGAGGTTTAGAAAATCGTCTGGTTCAGTGATAAGAAAATTGCTTCAACAGCTGGAAACAGCCGGATTCGTAGAAAAAGACAAGAAGAGTAGCGGTAGAAAGATAACACCGAAAGGAAGAAAATTCCTTGATAATACTGCTAATAAAGTGGCAAAATAAGTGGCAATGATAGTGGCAATAAAGCGGGGACAATCAGTTGATGAAAATGACAAATGGATCTGTAAGCGGAATCACGCCAGCTGAAATGCAAAAATTTGAAGAAATAAAAAAAATGATTTTAAGGAACATACTGACAAAAGAGGCGAGAGAGCGCCTGAACAGAATAAAACTTGTTAAACCTGACCTTGCTTTGCAACTTGAACTTTATCTCGTCCAACTGTATCAAAAGGGTAAGTTGCGTGGTCAGATGAACGACGAACAGCTGAAAACCATACTGGAGACGCTCGCTTCAGGAAAGAAGTTTAAAATAATAAAAAAATAGATTGTAGGTAAGTGGTTGTTATGACAAAGAAAAAAAAGGTTGGTCCCGCAGGTCGCTATGGCCCGCGTTATGGAAAGCGCATAAAAGTTCTGGTCAGCGAAATTGAGAAAGTAAAAAAAAGTCGGCACATATGTCCCAAGTGTAAGATGCGCTACGTAGTCCGTGAGGCTGCAGGAATTTGGAAATGTAAAAAATGTGGGACAAAATTCGCCGGAGCTGCGTATAAACCAAAGTCCGATTAATTAAAAAAGGTAATTTATTTAAGAGTGGTTTTATGTATAAATGTGTTAAATGCAAGCGTATAGTAACGAAGATAGAAGGAGCTGTTAGATGCCCATATTGTGGGGCTCGAGTCCTTTTGAAGCTAAGGCCTGAAGTTCTAAAAAGGGTTCACGCAAGATAGCAAAACAGTACAGCTTCCAGCATATCTCGTTTAAAAGTTCAATCCTTTTAATTCTTTTGAGACCAATCTTATTTTATGACGCATGAAGTAACTCTCAGGCTTGACTGCAAAAGGCCAGAAATCATAAAGAAAAGTTTAGAGCCAGATATAAAAAACACTGAAAGTTTGCATACAGAAATAAAAGTAGGTAAAGACGTAGATAAAGAGACAGGTAAAAAGTTTGTAGAGATACATGTTAAAGGTAAAAAATTAAGCCATTTGAAAGCGATTATAAATTCATACCTTTCGATTATTTCAACGCTAAATGAAATCGAAAATATCAAATGAGGATGTCATATGGCAGAAAAAGAAAAGAAAGCTGAAGCCGGAAAAAGTACAGCAGAGAACCCAAATACGCTTGTTGCGCAATTCCAAATCATGCAGCAGCAGTTGCAGAATGTGCTAATTCAAAAAGAAAGTTTGAGACTAAACATCATGGAAATCGACCAAGCTGTCGAAGAGCTTGAGAAAAGTAAGGATGGAACCGCTTACAAAATAACAGGGGCCATTATGGTCAGAAAGCCTGCAGAAGACATAAAGAAGGATTTGAAAGATACAAAAGAAGCGTTGAATGTCCGCATGACAAGCCTGAAAAAGACTGAAAAGCAATTGACAAACAAGCTGAATGAGTTGCAGGAGAAATTAAAGGAAATGCTCAAATAAAGATTGGGTAAAGGTAAAGAATTTGTGGTTGCGAATCGGTGGTTGCTATGGCAGAAAAAGCAAGAATAGACCTTACGCAAATCAGTGAAATGCTTGGGACGATAGTAAACGATAGGACAGTTCCGAAAAACATACGCGCGGCTGTAGAGGAAGCAGAAACAGTAATAGAAGGAACAGCTGCAGTGGAGCTTAAAATAAGCACAGCCATAAGCACGCTTGATGATATAATAAACGACCCAAACATGCCAATGTATACAAGAACGCAAATATGGAATATTGTCAGCATGCTTGAGCAGATTAGGAGGAATCTTTGATTAATTTATTTAAGTTTAAAACACGACCTAATTATTATAGCTATTTAATCGGTGGTGAGAATGGTTTTAGAAAAGATCTTTAAATTCAAAGCAGAAGAGGAAAAAACGGGAGAACCTGAAAGTGAGTGGCTTGAGCTTGACAGTTCAGCATTTAAAGATAAGACCAGTGTCGATGTTCGTGTGGAAATTTTGAAAGATTTTGCAGGTATTACCCGAATACAGGGAATGCTGCGCGAGGGGAATATAATATTTCTGAAGATTAAGGATTTGAGGCAGAAGGATCTGACCGAACTAAAGCGTGCTGTCGATAAACTGAAAAAGACATGCATTGCCATGGACGGAGACATTATCGGTATTGATGAAGATTTCCTTGTCCTAACTCCAAACTTTGCAAAAATCTGGAGAGGCCACTAAAACTAATTCTACTTAGTTTCTTTACTGAATTTTTCAAAACTTTCGCCAGTGTGCACTAAACTCCACAAAACATTTGGAAGCTCTTTGATTTTGACTCTTATCTGTTTTGTTGTATCCCGATTGCGAAGCGTTACGCTATTATCTTTAAGCGTGTCATAATCTATTGTTATGCAAAATGGGATGCCAATCTCGTCGGCTCTTGCATACCGCTTACCGATGCTACCACTTTCGTCATAAAATGTATCCACGCAGTTCTTGATTGATTCGTAAACTTCTTTTGCTTTTTCTGGCAACTTTTCTTTTTTCATATGAGGCATTACCGCAACTGCATATGGCGCAATTTTTGGCGGAAAAACAAACCAGTTCCAACCACGTTCTTTGTCTTCACGGAAGCAATGCATCATCACCAAGAACAAAGTCCTATCAATGCCCTCTGAAATTTCCCAAACATGCGGCACAATTTTATTCCCATTCTCCACAATGCTAAGATCTTTCCCACTTGCTTTCATATGGCATTTCAGGTCATAGTCCGTCCTGTAGTGGTTCGCAGCGACCTCTATCCATCCTTCGGTTGTCTTAATATCACAATCAAATGCTTGTTTAGCGTAGAAAGGTCTTTCATCTTTTGTATGCTCCCTCAGTCTTATAGCATCTAAAGGAATTCCGAGAGAGTTTATAAACTGTTGCAACTTTGCAAGATAATATGCTATAATTTTTAATTCTACAAGTCCTTTTTCAACAGCTTCTTTTGCTGTAATCTTTTTTGGCTTTTTGTCTTTAACCATCTGGATGTTTAACTTATAATTTTTTACTTCATCAAATCTCGAGAAATCAATACTCTCTTTGTTAAAAAATATTTCTGCTTCAGCTTGTGTGAATTCTCTCTGCCTAAGCAAAGTTTGCCGAGGTGATATCTCATTCCTGAATGACCTACCAATCTGAACAATACCAAAAGGCAGCTTTGCTCGCATAGTTCGGTAGACATTAAGAAAGTCGACAAAAATTACCTGACAAGTCTCTGGCCGTAAATAAGCAACTTCACCCTCCTCGGTCGCGCCTGTACGAAGCTTGAACATCATGTTGAAAAATTTTGTTTTTCTAAGTTTACCACCACAATTTGGGCATGTTATTTTCTTTTTTTTGATAATTTCATTGAATCTCTCAAGTGACGAGTGTTCAGGAATAGATATACCGGCCTGTTTTTCTACCAATTTATCAGCACGGTGCAAACTCTTACATTTTTCACATTGTACCAACGGGTCAGAAAATCCTTTAACATGACCAGATGCAACAAACACAGCTTCAGGCATTATATTCGTACCTTCTACCTCATAGAACCCTTCATCCTTTACAAACATCTTTCTCCACGCATCTTCTATCTTTTTCTTCAGCATGAGTCCAACAGGCCCATAATGCCAAAATCCAGCTATCGGATTGTAAATATCAGAACTTGGCCAAAAGAATCCCCTTCTTTTTGCGAGTTTTACAATTTTTTCCATACTCATACTAATCCATTTTATTTGCTACTTTTTATTTCTTTTCCAACCAGCCTGATAAACTTGATTGCCGGCCTTTTGTCCACGCGTTTTGCAATCGTTCTATTACTTTCTCCATACGCTCAGATGAGAAATCGTGTTCTTCGACCATAAATTCCTTCAACTTGTCCGCATCTGGCTCTTTCCACTCGATGTCGTATTTTTCTGTTACAGGCGGGCTCAAAAAGAAATCGTATATCTTTTCAGCCTGCACATCAGATTCCCACGCAACGCTCTCCAACACTTTATCAAGAGTTCTATGTTCTTTCACAATCTTCAACGCTGTCTTCGGCCCGACGCCTTTTACACCACTCGAGTAATCCGTGCCTATAAGTATGCCTACGATTATAAGCTGCTCTTTTGTTATACCCAATGCGCTGAGCATTTTATCAAGCTCTATCAGTTCTGGTTTCACTTGGACATATGACTCCTTTTTTGGTATTTTGCGCCTTCCTGTTATCGAAAGGTTGCGTACCAGCCTAGGAGAGCCTGCGAGTAATGAATCGAAGTCCTGTGATCCGCTTGCCCATACATCGCCGCGCCCACACATAAATGCACACTGTATCTCGCCTTCGCTTGGAGCCTGTACCCATGGGATGCCCATATAATCGAGCAGCATCTTAGATCGTTCTACCATCTCGTCTGTAAGCTTGGCCGCTGCCTGCGCATAAGTTATC
Organism: Candidatus Aenigmatarchaeota archaeon; assembly: GCA_030615205.1. GTDB lineage: Archaea > Aenigmatarchaeota > Aenigmatarchaeia > CG10238-14 > SCSR01 > JAUWZS01. Next base: position 329,505 of record JAUWZS010000002.1, read on the forward strand.
GCCCGCTCACCACGTTCAACAGCTTCTTTCCACTTCTTTTCCGCCTCTTTTTTCCTTTCTTTCCGTGCTTCAATTGTAGACTGTTTGAATTCGGGTGGCTTACCATCAAAAACAAAAACTGGTTTTATTCCAATCTCAAGCAGATTAGAGTTTCTATAAAGAAGACCGGAAAGATGTGATGTCACACGGCCTTTACTGTCTCTAAGCGGCTCTCCTGTCATCCTATCGCGGATTATTGAAAGGAATTGAAAAAGTATGTTGAACGCATCAATCGCAATCGCCCGGCCAGAGAGCTCAATTAGCTCTATTTCTTTTGCTTCCACAAGACTCGATATATCTACTCCCATTTGGCTCCCTCTTAAGCTCTATCTTAAGCTCATATCTCATTTTAGTTCACATCTCATAAATGTATAAATCATCCTATTTAATCATACAGAAATCTCAGATAAAAGTTTTTTCAACATTCAATTTTTGATATTTGATTTTTGATATTTGGGCTTGGCTTTGCTTATCTTTTTTTTAGCTTATCTTTTCCTCTTAGGTCTTCTGCTGCTTTTCTGTATCTCTTTTTTCACTTTCAATTCATCTAATTCAAGCCAGATTATGAACAGGCCCATCAACGCGACGAATGGTGGAACTATCCCGTTCACTACTGTGAGAAAATCACTCCACGCACCGTACTGATTACTGTATATGTAAGTAATACTCCCTATCAGAAGAATAGCCCCGAATATAATCTTTATTATTGCGTGCATTTATTTACCACCTTAAAACAATTTTAAAAAGATAAATATAAATCTTTAATACAAGGAAGTGAATTATTAAAAGCCGGGTATAAACTTATTAAAAAAATTATTAAAAATGTAAGTGAATATAATGCCAAAAATACCAAAGACGAAATTAGAAACGAAAGCGATTTTAAGAAACCGTCTCATCAAATGGAGAAAGCAGTACACTGTAGAAAGAATTGAAAGACCAACAAAGCCTGCAAGAGCGAGGAGGCTAGGCTATAAAGCAAAGAAGGGCTTTGTTATGGCACGCACTCGTGTGAAGAGAGGCGGCCGGCGTAGGCGCCTATACGGCAGAGGTGGAAGAAAACCGAAAAAAGCAGGTCTTGTAAAGTTCACGTCTGGAAAGGGCTTACAATGGATAGCTGAAGAGCGTGCTGCAAAAAGGTTTCCGAATTTGGAAGTACTAAACTCATATTATGTGGGAGAAGACGGCAAAAGCAAGTGGTACGAGATTATCTTCGTGGACCCTCAACACCCAGCAATAAAGCGTGATAAAAACATAAAGTGGATAACCACGCCAGCGAACAAACGGCGTGTCCTTCGCGGTCTGACATCAGCCGGCAAAAAAGCAAGAGGATTAAAATAATCTATAACCTAATTCTTATTTAGATTGCCATGAGATTTTTCGACTTGCACGTGCACAGTGCTTTCAGCGAGGGGGAAAGTACAATCGGACAGCTAGCAAAGCGGGCCAAGGAGTTAGGCTACAGCGGTATATGCTTTTCTGAGTATTACGAAGGTCGTGCACAGCTTGAAAAGCTGAAAGCTGAAATTGCAAAAGCCCAACGAAAAACAAAGATTGAAATTCTTCTGGGATTTGAAGCAAGAAACACCCGCGAACTTAAGCGGCTGGCAGACATAAAACGAATGTTTAATGTGTTGCTTGCGCGCGGCGGAGATTTAAGAATGAACCGCGCTGCTGTAGAGACGAAAGAAGTGAACATACTCACGCATCCTGAGCACGGTAGATATGATTGTGGAATGAATCATGTTATGGCAAAGCTTGCAAAAAAGAACAATGTGGCAATCGAAATAAACTTCCGAGAGATCTTGACATCAACGAAAAAAACACGTAGCAGAATTTTAGCAAGTATGCGCGACAACATAGCACTAGCAAAAAAATACAAAATGCCGATTATTTTATGCAGCGGAGCAATAAGTCACTGGGAATTATGTGACCCATTAAACATGGCTTCAATGGCTGAACAGCTAGGAATGACATTAAAGCATGCAAAAGAAGCTGTGTCGAAAGTTCCGGAGAAGATTATGAAATTAGCAAAAGAAAGAAAAGGTGAAAAATGGATAATGCCTGGAGTAAAAACAAGGTGAAAAGTAAAATGAAAAAAATTCGCGTGGCAGTGGATGGTGTTATAAAAACCAATAAAGGTGTGTTGCTAATGAAAAGAGAAATTAAGCCGTTTAAAGGTACGTGGGTAATTCCAGGCGGTGCTGTAGAACCTAATGAAAGATTAGCAGATGCTGTCAAGCGTGAACTAAAGGAAGAGACTAGTCTGACTGTGAAAGTTGTTAAATATGTTGGATACTATGATACTCCAAAAAGAGATCCTCGTTCTCATAGTATAGCTCATGTATTTTTGTGCAAACCGATTGGAGGAAAAATGCAAGGAAGTTTTGAAGGCAAAAAATTAAAGTTTTTCAAAAAATTACCCGGAAAAATGGGATTTGACCATAGAAAAATTTTGAGGGATTTGGGATTCAAATGACGTATTGTATAATTTTTGTGACATGCCCGAATAAAAAAGCTGCAAATAAAATTGTCGGCACACTACTGAAGAAGAAGTTAATTGCATGCGCAAATGTGTTGTCTGGCGTGAAAAGCAAATACCGTTGGAAAGGAAAAATTAAAAGCAGCAGTGAAGTGCTAATAATAATGAAAACTAAATCCAAGCTCTTCAATGCTGTGAAAAAGGAAATTAAATCGTTACACTCGTACAAAGTGCCAGAAATAATTTGTGTAAAAATCGATAAAGGGTTGAAGAATTATTTGAAATGGATAAAGGATGTGACAATATGAAACAAAAAAATAAATCGAAGAAAAAAACTGTGAAAATGAAAATACTGCCACCGACCGCACGGAAGAAACACCGTTATGTGAAATTTCAGGTGCTATCTGATGAGCCGATTGTTTATTCTGATTTGGATGCAGCGATTTGGAATACTGCGCTGGATTTTTATGGAGAATTTGGCGTGGCTGCTATGGATTTATGGCTTGTAAAAAACTTATACAATAGAAAGCAACAAATAGGTATATTGCGTTGCGTGCATACTGCTGCGCCGGCTGTTATCGCTTGTTTGGGTTTGATTAGGCGGCTGGGGGATACGCGCATTGCAATAAAAATATTAAAAGTCTCAGGAACAATTAAAGGATTAGGGAAAAGGTGAAAATATGGAAATCATGCCAGAATATATGGGATATGATAGAACAATTGCAGTTTTCAGTCCTGACGGCCGGTTGTTCCAAGTGGAATACGCTAAAGAGGCTGTCAAACGCGGCACTACATGCATTGGTATTGTATTTAAAGACGGCGCGCTTCTAGCCACTGTCAAACCACAGGGTGGTTTGATTGTCAATAATTCAGCAGAGAAAATTTTTCAAGTAGACGAACATATAGGGGCCGTGGCTGCTGGTTTGCTCGCTGATGCGCGTATAATTGTAAATCAAGCGCGTGTTCGAGCGCAAGTGCATAAAATAACATATGAAGAGTCAATTGATGTGTGGACGCTTGCACGTGTAATTGGAGATAGGCTGCAACTAAGCACTCTCTATGCTGGTTTGAGGCCGTTCGGAGTATCACTTTTGGTAGCTGGAGCAGATAGCACGGGCGTACATTTGATCGAATCTGACCCATCTGGGATGCTGTATGAATGGAAGGCTTATTCAATTGGTAAGGGTGCAATAATTGCAAACAAAATATTGAACCAAAAATGGAAACCGAATATGAACGACTCGGACGCAATAAAACTTGCGGTAAACATAATATCAAAGACTGAAAAAGAAAAGAAAGAAAGTGTTTTAGATATAGCAGTCATAAAAAGTGGTGGCAGGTTCAGAAAGCTCGGCAGTGATGAATTGAAAAAATTGCTCAAGTAGAAAAATTGCAAATAATAATTATTGGGTTAACAAGTAATAATTGTTGAATTAATCATTGAATTTTGTGTGATATATTGAGTGTAGACGTTGACAAAGCTGTGGTTTGTAGATTGAAACGTTCTGGCCAAAAGTTTGAAATACTGGTCGACTCAAAAAAAGCGCTTGAGTTCAAAAAAGGCGCCAAAGTAAATCTTAATGACATACTTGCATATCCTTCTATATACAAAGATGTAAGTAGCACAGACGTTGTTGCTGAGCAGAATTTACAGAAAGTCTTTGGTACAACTGATGTTATCAAAATCTCTGAGAAAATTTTACGAGATGGAGAGCTCCAGCTAACAACCGAGCAGCGTAGGGAGATGGTTGAACAGAAACAGAAGCAAATCGCAGAGATTATATCAAAACGTGGCATAAACCCGCAGACGAAGAGCCCACACCCTATGCAAAGAATAACAAACGCTATGGAGAAGGCTGGAATTGCTGTGGACCCGTTCACAGACGCAGAGTTGCAGGTTAATGCTGTAGTAAAAGCTTTAAAAGTATTGCTACCCATAAGTTTTCAAAGGGTTACAATCGCTATACGGGTTCAGCCACAGTACGCTGGCCGTGTATATTCGATTCTGAAAGGAATAGGAACTGTTAATAAAGAACAATGGTCGAATGATGGAAGCTTGAATGTTGAAATAGAAATTCTTGCTGGGATGCAGGATGATCTTTTTGACAAGATGGGGAAGCTGACACATGGAAATTTCGAGTCCAAAATTATAAAAAGGATCCGTATTTGAAAAAAAGTGTAGAGAAATGGAAAAGAAAAAAAATGATTTGAACCAAAAATCAACCGGAGAAGTTGGAGCTGAAAAAAAGAAATATAGAGAGGTTGTTCTACCTGGGGAGCTCCTAGGAGAAAGAAAAGGCAGGAAATTAAGCAATGGTGTTTATGCTGAAGGTGATAAAGTCTTTGCGAAGGTCATGGGCGTACCGGTCACCACGGAAAATGAGGTAAGAGTCGTACCCATGTCTGGGATTTACATACCAAATATAAACGACAAAGTAATAGGAACAATGACACAAGTAGAAATTTCTGGTTGGCTTGTAGATATTAATTCTCCTTATATTTCATTTTTGCCTGTATCTGATGGTGTGGATGAGTTTGTAGACACGCATAGGATGGATATAAGTAGATTTTTTGATGTTGGTGATGTGATATTTTGTAAAGTCTCCAAAGTAACAAAAAATAAAACAATACGCGTGACCATGAGGAGCCTGGGCGCAAGGAAACTATATGGTGGAGTTGTTTTGAAGGTTAAACCGACCAAAGTCCCACGGATAATTGGTCGTGGTGGAAGTATGGTGAATCTCATCAAATCCAAAACAGGTTGTTTGATATACATTGGGAAGAATGGAGTTATCTGGATAAGAGGAGATAACAGAGCAAAAGCAATTGAGGCGATTTTAACAGTAGAACGCGAATCGCATACCATCGGATTAACAGAAAAAATTGAAAAAATGCTCGAAGGAGAAGAAGAGAAAAAAGAAGGAGAAGCAAAGGAAAAGCCGAAAGAAACTAAAAAAACTGAGAAGAAAAAAAATGCGAAAAAAAGTGCAAAGGTTGTAAAAAATGGTAAAGACAAATGAAAAATTAATAGTAAAAGGCAAGAGGCTAGATGGTAGGGCGATAGAAGATCTAAGACCTGTAAAGATGGATGTTGACGTTATCGAGCGAGCGGACGGTTCTGCACAAGTAGCTTTTGGCAACACCGAGACCATAGTTTCTGTTTATGGACCTAGAAAACTTTATCCCAGATTTTTACAGAAATCTGATACTGGAATATTAAGATGCAGATATAATATGGCACCGTTTTCTGTGGAGGATAGGAAAAGACCAGGTCCCGGTAGAAGGAGCATAGAAATTTCAAAAGTAACTAGGCTTGCACTAGAACCTGCGACTTTCTTGACCGACTTTCCAAAAACAGTAGTAGATGTTTTCATAGAAGTCCTTCGCGGAGATGGTTCGACAAGAGTGGCTGGAGTAAATGCAGCATCGATCGCACTCGCGACTGCTGGCGTACCTATGCGTGATTTGGTGGTCGCGTGCTCTGTCGGAAAAATAGATGGAAAGCTTGTCGTTGATTTGAATGGATTAGAAGACAACAACTCTGAAGCAGATATTGCATTTGCTATCATGCCTTCAAAAGAAAAGGTAACTCTGTTGCAGATGGATGGCCGTCTTACAAAAGAAGAGCTTTTTGAATCGCTGGACCTTGCGAAAAAAACCTGTAAAAAAATATACGAAATGCAAAAATCTGCCCTAAAGGAGAGTTTTAAAGACTAGAGAGGTGAAAAATATATGGAAAATTATGCATCAAACCTTTTATTGAGTGGTAAAAGGATCGACAACAGGAAGCTAGACGAGTTTAGAGAAATCGAAATAAAACAAGGTATAATAGATAAAGCTGAAGGTTCAGCAATGGTGAAACTCGGAAAGACCAAAATACTAGCAGGTGTAAAGATAGGGTTGGGCACGCCGTTTCCAGATACCCCAAATGAAGGGATGCTTATTGTTAATGCTGAGTTTACGCCTCTTGCCTCGCCGGATTTTGAATCAGGACCGCCTGGAGAGGATGCAACAGAGCTTGCAAGAGTTGTTGATAGAGGTATACGCGAATCAAAATGCATAGACTTGAAAAAACTCTGCAAAACTCCAAGAGAGATGGTTTTGTGTGTTTTTGTAGACATACATATAATCAATCATGATGGCAACCTGATAGACTGTGCGTTCTTGGCGAGTTTAGCCGCACTTATGGATACAAAGATACCAAAAATAAAAGACGATCGAATAGTAAGAGGGAAATTTGAAAAAGATTTGCCGGTTTTGTACAAACCTATAGAAGTTACTGTATGTAAAGTTGATGATAAATTCGTCCTCGATCCAATGTTCAAAGAAGAAGCCGTAATAGAGTCCAAGCTTACTGTATGCGTGAGGGATGATGAAAAAATATGCGCATTACAAAAACAGGGCTCAAAAGAGCTTACAATGGATGATATTAAAAAGATGATTGAAATCGCAATCGATAAAAGCAAGGAACTAAGAAAATTGTTTGAGCGATAGTTAAATGTAAGGTGTGTTTTAATGGCCAAAAAAACTCTGTCGAAGAAAATAAAACTTGCAAAAATAAAAAAAGTACGCACTGCCCCACGGTGGGCCGACATCAGAAAGTTCGGATTAAAGCGTGCAAGAACGAGGAGAATAAACGTTACAAAGAAAAGATGGAGACGCACGCAGGTAAAAGTATAAAAAGCCAATGACTTATTTCCAACAGAATTGTCCTACTCTACACTCGCCACTTACCCCGATGTTTAGGCAACTTCCTGTGCAGATAACAGTGCTTTGATTACCACGATTCTTGACTGAGCTATTAATCGCCCCAGGAACTAATGCATTACCAAAATTATCAATAAGGGTTCCGTTACCCCAATAACATGTAGGACTAGTTATATTCTGAGATCCTCTGTTTGTAATCATCACTGCATTAGATGATACAGAAATAACATCTATGTAAGTCCCTACGCATTTTGTCTGGTTTAGAGCTACTGCTTCAACACTACTTGTAGTGATTGTTGTAAAAGTGGTCAGCCATAGGCTTAGTATGCCGCCTACTGATACCGTGAAGGCGATCAAAAGAACTACTGCTATCAGTGGGCTTATTCCCTTTGATTTCATATCTATCTTTATAGAATTTATGATTAGGAACTTATAATTTTTAACAAGCTAGGATTTTTGCTCTTTGGGCTTGGATTTGTTGCTCGATTCATTACTTGCCTCACTACTTGCTTCACTGCCAACTATTTTATCACTGCTAATTGTTTCATCAGCCGGTTTACTATCGCTCGGTTTGTTGTTCTTCCAAATAGTCATACTGCATTTTCCACAATACCATCTGTCTTTATGCTCGGCCATAAAAGTACCATCACCGCATCTATCGCAAATTCTTTTGACTCTTTCGACTTTATCTCCGCTGACTTTGTAGAATTCATTACGCTTTACTGGTTTGTGTTTCAGTTTCACCACCTTCTTTCTTTATTTCTTCCTTTACTTCTGGTGCTTTAGCATCATGTTCTTTCTCATGCTCTTTAGGCTTTTCTCTAGCTTCTTTAGGCTCTCCCTTGGTTTCTTCTCCTTTTTTCTCTGTTGGCTTCTCAGCTGATTTTTTAACAATGACTGGCTTTTCGTTTAAAATTTTAATCTTGGCTATTGATTCGCCAATGCCCCTTTTTGTCAAGATATAATCAACAGAAACCTGGGACTCATCGACTTTGTACATTTTACCAAGTTCTTTTTTCAAATCGTCTGTTTTCGGTGTTGGTGCCCCTCTATGAATAATATCTATCCGGAGGTCTTTCCTCTTGAAAAATGGGTTATCTATTTTCTTTATGATTTTTATTTCCATATTAAAACACCGTTTTCCAATTAGCTTCTGCAAAGATTCAACCAACATAAAGTGCGTATTTTCCCGGCTCGTTTATCTCCAGCGTTTTTGCAATCTCACTTTCTGTATTGATTATTACAACTATGCCTTTCCAACTAGTCGAAAGTTTTGTTGATTTGCACACTGGACAGACCTTTTCTGTTGTAAATCGTCTGCAATTCCTGCACACTTGCGTCCGCCTTGCCATCTACTCACTTCTTTACCTTTAATTTTTTTATCTTTATAATCAGTTATCACTCTTTTTATTTTGTTTTTGTTTCAGTTTTTGCTTTAGTTTCTTTCCTTTTTCTGCTTTTCCAGCGGCTGCTTCTGATTTAGGCCCGCCAGTCTTTTTCCTCTTTTTATCTTCTATAATCCACGCCAGTCCCCCAAGACCTGGCTGTCTCATGGTAAGCCCTATTTTATTTTCTCCGCGTTTAAGACTTATTGATATTACCCTCGCACGCACTAGGTCTCCCTCTTTCAAAGTACGCTTGCTTTCTCTGCCGAGGAACAAGGAGTTTTTGTTATCAAAGCTGACAAAATCATCCATCAATTGCGATATGTGTATCAGACCGTCCATTGGGCCCATCCGGATGAATGACCCAAACTCGGTATTGTCTATAACTTTACCATACACTATCTCATGAATCTCTGGTTTAAAAGTCATGAGTTTGAACTCGCAGTCATAATATACACCAGGATCATTGGGAACTATCTTGCCCTCGCCGACTTTGTCTATCGATATCAAAGATAGTATCACACCTAATCTTGAATTTACAACACCTTCGAATTGGTCTGCTATCGCTGATTTTATAGCTTTTTTAACATCTGTGCCGAGTTTTTCCGGTGGCACCCTTATTTTATCTTCAACTGTTGCTATTCGATACACACCTACACCTCTTTAATCTTTGTTCTTAATCTTTTTAATTTCATTACTCTTTAATTTATATGTAATTTCTATGCCACAACCTATTATTTTTATTGCTTGTTTAGTATTTTTATTGACGTGTCTAAAAATTAAAGTTTATTTTAGTTTATAGTAGGGTTCATAGTAGGGCGTATTTCACAATGATGGGAGCTATTACCAAAGACACCATTGTCATAAGTTTCATCAACCCATCAAGCGATGGGCCAGATGCGTCTTTTAATGGATCGCCAACTGTATCGCCGACCACAGCAGCCTTATGCGCATCCGAGCCTTCTCCACCATATCTTCCAGATTCTATATATTTCTTTGCGTTATCCCACGCTGCACCGGCATTTGACATCATAAGTGCCATTGCAAAAGCGGATATGAGAGTTCCTACAAGCAAAGCTATGCTCGCTTTTGGGCCTAGAACTAACCCGACAACTATAGGAGATATTATCGCGATTAGGCCTGGCTTTATCAACTCCTTCAACGCGGTTTTTGTCACAATGTCAACGCATCTCGCATAATCTGGCTTAGCCTTTCCTTTCACAAGGCCTGGTATTTCTTTGAACTGCCTGCGAACCTCCTCTATAATCTTTTCCGCACCTTTTCCAACAGCACGGATAATCATAGAGCTAAACAAGAAAGGCAGCATACCTCCTATAAAAAGACCTGTAATAATTACCGGGTCCGTAAGGCTTAGTGTAAGCACGCCTGGCGTAATTAATCGATTTACCAAAACCGTATAAGCTATTATAAGCGATAAAACAGTCATAGCGCCTGAAGCGATAACGTAGCCTTTTCCTGTAGCTGCTGTTGTATTCCCAATAGCATCAAGCATGTCCAATCTATCTTTTACTACCTGTTTTTGATTAGACATTTCTGCGATGCCTGTGGCATTATCAGCAACCGCTCCATATGCGTCTGTTGCCAAAGTTATGCCCAGAGTGCTCAGCATCCCAACTGTAGCCAGTGAAATTCCATATAACCCGAAATCAGGATTCACTGCGCCACCTGCAATAAAATAGCTGAGTGTCACGACAATGCTTACAACCGCTATGGGCACTGCAGTACTCATCATCCCAACAGACATTCCATTTATTACAAGAGGTCCAGCACCGCTAAGTGAAGAGTGCGCAATACTTTTAGTAGGAGCATATGCAGATGATGTAAAATATTCGCTAACGGCTCCAATTACAGCCCCTGCAACAAGGCCTGCCAGCATAGCGACAAAAAATCCAATGTACTGAATCCCGAATAAGAGATAGATTATAATGAATGAGGATATAGCCGACAAAACAGACGCACCGTAGACGCCTTTTCGTATAGCAGATAAAAGCGCTGCTTGTGACGCTTTTCTTTTTTTCAGTTTCACTAGAGTTGTTCCAATAACAGATGAAATAATACCAGCAAACATGATCAACAAAGGTGCGACCATGCCGTTGAAGCTCATGCCACGAGTAGCAAACGCGAATGCTCCCAAACACATAGCCGCAAGAATTGCACTTGCATAAGATTCATGCAAATCAGCGCCCATGCCAGCCACATCGCCGACATTGTCACCAACCTGATCAGCAATAACAGCAGCATTTCGTGGGTCATCCTCTGGAATGCCTTTCTCAATCTTTCCAACAAGATCTGCACCAACATCAGCAGATTTTGCATAAATCCCACCGCCCACACGTGAAAAGAAAGCCATAAAGCTGGTACCAATAGCGGATGAGACCATTACGTTAGTTATTAACAGAAAATCGCCAAGATAAAAATGATTCAGTATAAAATACCACAAGCTTATATCAAAAAGAACTATACCGACAACGAAAAGCCCCATGACTGCACCGCTGCTGAACGCAATGCGCAGCGCCGGATTGAGCCCCCTCCTTGCAGCGTTCGTAGTTCTCACATTGGCGTAAGAAGCTACCATCATACCTATGTAACCTGCAAGTGCACATGTTACCATACCATGCACAAAAGCGTATGGTGTGAAGAACGAGATTTCACCAATATATGCAAGTCCGACAAAAATCAAAGTTACAAACGCTCCAACAATTGCAACGGTTTTGTATTGCCGCTTGAGGAAAGCTTTTGCTCCTTCTCGAATAAAATCAGAGATATCGGACATCTCCGTTGTTCCTTTGCTCTGCTTCAAAATCTTGAAAATTGTAAAAGCTACGAAGAGCAAAGCAATAGCAGAACCTGCAGGTGAAACCCACAAAAGATAGGACAAGTCAGTCATTCTCCAGCCCCTTCAATCTCTTCTTCGATATCCTCTTCAATCTCTTCTTCAATCTATTCAATCTATTATTTCCAAATATTTTCTTGCTCTTAAATAAATTACTTTTACACCTAAAGTATGTATTCTTTTTCTCAGTTTTGCATCATTCGTTGCAACAAAAATATTTTTTATATCCTTTTTATTATTTTTCAAAAAAGATATTATCGCATCATCAGCTGTCTGCCCAGAGGCGCTGACAACTTTTATCTTCGAGGAATCTATAAATTTCAGACCCAACTTCGCATACTTGTCCTTAATCTTTTTTAACTCGCCTATCGATTGCTGAACCATCAAAAAAACACACGGTGCACCAACAATATCTATAATATCATCAAATCCCAATCTGAAACGAAACAAGTCTATAAGAAAATTAGTGTCCAGAATTATTCTCTTGATATTCATTGTACTCTTAACATTCTCCATAAATTATATTCTATTATCTTCTGATTTAAGATATAATTTGAAAGATAATTTCGAATTATCTTCTTCTTTTTATCCTATTTGACGCTTTAGCGAGCAAACCGTTAGTCTCCATTGTTATATACAAGCATCCGACAGTAAACGCCAAATTCACCAATATTAACATCACTATTGGATCCGCAATAGCTATTGTCATCTAATTATCACCTAATTAATTTTATTTTCTTTATAAAATAAACATATGGCTATCGTAGATAATGTTTATAACCTCAAATCACATAATAATATTTAAGGTGAAATTAAAAATGAGGAAAAATACTAAAGGAGTATCGGCAGTAATAGCTACGATATTGATGCTGATGATTACTATTGCAATGGCAGGACTAGCATATGGATTCATTTCAGGAGCATTCACAACAAAAACAGGAGTTGTAATAGAGATCGATGCAACTAGTACTAGGTGCTCAGGAGTTATAATAACTGTATGGGTGAGAAATACTGGAACTATGGCAACAACTGCGAATCTAGTGAGTACTTCAGGTACGAACTCGCAGGGCGGCACAATCGGCAGTGTCGTATGTGGTGCATCGACAGTCAATTTATACGCGGGTGGTGGTGCGGTATCATGCGCTACGCTCACGGGAACAGCAGGAACTAATACAATAATAGCGAGTGGTCCGGCAAATTCAGTACCAGGAACAGTGTATTGTCCAGGTTAAACTAAATCCGACAAAAGAAATCGAATCTGATTAACAAATAATGCCGTAGCCTATTAGACGCCAACGACCGGAAATTTGCCTTGATATCACTATTCTTTCTCTTTTTTCTACGCATAGTGGTATCTTTAGTTTTAATTTTACAGCTTTCTTTATTGATTCTATCGAGCCTACAGACCGAGCTGTACCAACATTTACCATCAGAGTCTCACCAGGTTTTAGCGGCTGGACTGTTCCCATTTCCTCTGAGCCAACAACACGCTTCATAAGATTCACTTCGAACTCGATCTCATCTTTGGTCTCTGGCAGCCTGCCTGGCAGACCAACTACATTTCCAACAAGAGAATCAGACTTTGTCAGCGATGGATCAAGCTCTGTCATAACACCAAGCAACCCACCGGGCACAGCTTCTTCCAAATCGATCCCGGCTTTTTGCAATCCGATTATTTTTGTTTTCAGTGGCTGATACTTTTCGCCATGCTTTACACCAGGCTTGATCTCTATTTCATCACCCACTCTCAGCTTTCCGCTTATTATTCCACCGCCGATGGTCCCGCCCATTATTTTTTTCGGCGCTATGCCTGGTTTGTTTATGTCAAAGCTTCTAGCTACGAGCATCCTTGGCTCTTTATTGATTCTATCGGCGAGATCAGGCGTGGGAATTATATTTTCTATTGTATCCAAAATTAGGTCTATGTTTATTCTCTTTTGCGAAGATACAGGGATTATTGGCGCGTTTTCCAAAATCGTTCCTTTTACAAAATCTTTTATCTCCTTATAGTTTTTCATTGCCTCTTTTTCATCCACAAGGTCTATTTTACTTTGTACAATCACCACATTTTTTATTCCAACAACATTCAACGCAGTAACATGCTCTCTGGTCTGCGGTTGCGGACAACGCTCGTTCGCAGCAATAACGAGTATTGCACCATCCATCAATCTTGCGCCTGTAAGCACAGTGGCCATAAGCGTCTCGTGCCCGGGTGCGTCAATAAAACTAACCGTCCGTTGCAGTTCAGCATCGCCAAAGCAATATGGGCATTTCTCAGTCGAAACATATTTTTTGCATTTTTCACATTTGTATATGCTCATGTCTGCATATCCAAGCCTTATTGTTATCCCACGTTTGAGCTCTTCAGAATGAGTAAGCGTAAGTTTGCCTGTGAGTACCTCAGTAAGCATTGTTTTGCCATGCCCGACGTGACCGACCATCCCTATATTAGCAGAAGGAATGAGTCTTTCATCAATTTTTTTATTATTATCAGTTTTCGTCTTTACTTTCGCCACCTCCAGCTTTTTCAGTTTTTATTTCCGTTTCTACAGCCTCCTTCTTTTCTATCTTTGCTGCTTTTTCTTTCTTTACTTCTTTCTTTTCTTCTTCCTTTATTTCCTCTTTGGGTTTCTCTGTTGGCTTTTCAACTGGTTTTTCTTCGGGTTTTTCCTTTTTCAGCGTTTCTTTTGGGGTTTCTTTAGGTGCTTCTTTCGGTGTTTCCTTTGGTTTCTCTTCTTTTTGGACTTGTTCCTCTTTCTTCTCTTTCTTTTCTTTTTTCGGTATCAGTTGCTCAAGAGGCTTTTCGCCTGCTTTAATAATTTTAGCATTAATCTGCATAATCGAATCGGATATTGTGTTGCCACGAACTGTTTTTCTCCTGCGCTGGCCTTTTAATCTTGGATGAAATCCGGGTGGCGCTGCGAGCAACATTTTTTTGCGTCCGCTGCCTTTAAGCCCGGGATACATTGGAAATCCGTCTTTGTCTGTACCGCCAGTTATTTGCAGAGCATATCCCGCAAGATTGACCAAATCACCGTTAAATTCATCTCCGATTTTTTTGCCAACCAGCCCGACTGCCTTTGACTGGTCAACTTCAATCTGAAAGCTCTTCCTGCTCTTTGGATCGCTTATTACAACTTTGAATACTGCCATTTTTCACTACCTCTCCTTTTTATCCACATAACAATTGAATCTTAAATTATACTTATATTTTTAAATACTTCTTATAAAGAAAAAACAAAAATAAAAATAAGGTGTTTATGTGGCAGAGATGGCTGGTAAAGACAAAGATTTCATTGTGACTCTGGGGAGTAAGCGGTAAAGTGAAAAATATGAAAAAAGCAATAATAGACCCTTGGGGAACTGTGCTGATCGAAGACTATCAAAGGGCTATAAAAGAGTTTGGTATAAGCCCGTTCGATAAAAAGATCTTGAAAAAACTCCCGAATCCGAACAGATTGATGAGAAGATTGGTTGTGTTTGGCCATCAGGATTTGGGTAGAATTGCGGATGCTATTAAAAATAAAAGCGATTTTGCAATACTAACAGGTATAATGCCTTCTGCGGAAAAACTCCATCTCGGAAACAGGATGGTTGTAGAAATGGTCCAATATTTCCAAGAGCAAGGTGGTGAAGCTTATGTCTTGGTTGCAGACTTGGAAGCATTGGCAACTAGAGATATTAGCCTAGAAGAAGCTGAAAGAAGAGCTATGAACTTCCACATCCCGGCTTATGTCGCACTTGGCTTGGATCCTAAAAAAACTCATTTTTATTTTCAGTCAAAGAATAAAATTGTAAGAGATCTTGCATATGAATTTTCAACAAAGCTAACCCTAAACGAATTCAGGGCCATATACGGCAATTTGGATGCTGGAAAAATAATGTCTGTTCTAACTCAAATCGCTGATATTTTATATCCTCAAATTAAAAAACCAAGGCCTGTTGTTGTGCCTGTTGGCCTGGACCAATCGCCTCATATGAGAGCATGCAGGGACGTAGTGAGAAGATATAAAAAATATAATTTCATACTCCCATCAGCAACTTACCATAAATTCACACCAAGTTTAGACGGGAACACGAAAATGAGTAAAAGCAAACCAAATAGTTATATATCGATACCAGAAGATCCTGAGATTGCTGGGAAAAAGGTGTTAAACGCAGTGACAGGAGGCAGAAAAACAATAGAAGAACAGAAAAGACTTGGTGGTGAACCGGAAAAATGCATGATATTTGAAATCTACAAGCAGCATTTGATAGAGAATGACAAAGAACTGGATGAGATCTACAGACGATGCAAGTCTGGCGAACTGCTCTGCGGGGAAGATAAAGCAAGAGCGTGCAAATTAATGAAAAAATTCATAGAAGATTTCAACAAAAAGTTCAAAAAAGCCAGAAGCAATGTTGATAAACTAAACATTATTTCACACTTCTGATGTTATCGTGAATGGCGAATCATATATGAGAAAAGGGAAGCGTATAGAATTGACCGAAGAGGGAAAAACATATTTGAAAAAAGGTTTGCCAGAGAGAAATCTTGTCAAACTTCTTAATAGTTCGCCTCAAAAATCTCTTTCAATAGAAAACGCGAGAAAAAAAGTAGGAAATTTCCCAATAGCCTTAAAGTGGGTTTTGGAAAAAGGATGGGTCGAAAAAAAAGCTGGCAAATTGACTTTGATAAAGCTCCCTAGGAAAACTGAAGAAGAAAAAGCTTTGAAAAATATTGAACAAGGAAAGGAAGTTGACGGAGAAATTTTGAAGATTTTGATTAGTAGGAACCTTGTTCTAAGAATTACTGAAACTTATATTAAAACTGAGGAAGCGATAAAAAAAGCTGGCAATGTTATCGGAGAATTGACTCACGATATTATCATCACAGGTTTGTGGAAAGGAAGGAAATTCAAGCCAGTAAATATCAAAGCTGTGAAAAAGTTTGATGAATTAAAAATAGCTCCTGGAAAAAGGCACCCCTATAATTATTTCCTGATGCAGGTCAGGAAGAAGATGGTGGAACTTGGATTCCAGGAAATGACCGGACCTATGATCGAAACTGAATTCTGGAACTTCGATGCTTTATATCAGCCACAAAACCATCCTGCAAGAGATTGGTCATCCACATATTCATTGAAACATCCAAAATATGGGAAGCTCCCCTCAAAGAAAATTGTCAATAATGTCAAAGCAGCTCATGAAAATGGGTGGAAGACTGGTTCAACTGGCTGGGGATACAAATGGGGTGAAAAAAAAGCTTCAAAACTAATGCCAAGAGCACATGACACTGCAATAACTCCAAGATATCTAGCAAAAGGGGTAAAAATACCAGGAAGATACTTCAACATGGTCAGATGCTTCAGACCAGATGTGATTGATCCTACGCATGGGGTTGAGTTCATTCAGACCGGGGGAATAGTTGTAGCAAAAGACATTGATTTTAGACACTTACTTGGATTGCTCAAACAGTTTGTAAATGTAATTGCCGGAGTTGAGGAAGTAAAGTTTTACACAGATTATTATCCATTCACTGAACCATCAGTCCAAATATCTGGCAAGCACCCTGATTTGGGATGGGTTGAATTAGCAGGAGCTGGAATATTTAGAACCGAATTAACAGAACCTCTTGGAATTAAAGAGCCGGTAATTGCTTGGGGATTTGGTATAGACAGATTAGCTATGCATTCATTGAATATACGCGACATCCGATTTTTGTTCAGCAGGAAGTTGGAATGGTTAAGACAACAAAAGGTGGTGAGATAAATGAAAGAAATAAAATTTGATGAATTGTTAAAAATAGCAGAAGAATTTTACAAAAACAAGACACCTTGGCATTTCCATATACTAACACCGAAATGCATTTTCAATAAAAACAGAAGTAAGTTCTGCATCATCTTAGAGAACGAAAATACTGGAGAGGTTTTTGTAACATTCTATGGAGAGAAACCGTTAAAGGATGGAGAAAAGTTGGAGAAATTGTTTTATGGGAGGGTGTGAATGCCGACAATTGAAGTATCATATTCAGATTTGTGTGAATTGATCGGAAAAGAAATCCCGATTGAGAAACTGAAACAGCACATACTTTTTGCCAAAGCAGAGATTGATGCAGTGAATGGGGATTTACTAAAAATTGATTCAAAAGATACGAACAGGCCGGATCTATGGTCAGCAGAAGGGATCGCAAGAGAATTGAGAGGTAGATTGACAGATGATAAAGGATTACCTGAATACAAGATTGAAAAATCAAATGTTATAGTAAAAGTTGATGAAAAAGTTTCTAAATTTAGGCCTTTAACTGTTTGTGCTGTTGCTAAAAATCTGAAGATGAATAAGACAAGTTTGTCGCAACTAATCCAATTGCAAGAGAAAGTCTCTGGAACTTTTGGTAGAGGGAGGAATGAAGTCGCAATTGGTGTATATGATTTATCGAAGATTAAATCTCCAATAACATATACAACTGCTAAACTGGATAAGAAGTTTGTTCCGCTTGATTTTGAGGAAGAGCTGACAATAAAGGAAATTTTAGAGAAACACCCTAAAGGCAAAGAGTTTGGTCATTTGGTTAAAGGATTCAAAGAGATTCCAATATTCATAGATTCTGCGGGAGAAGTGCTATCAATACCACCTATAATCAACTCAAATCATACTGGAAAGGTTACAGAGGATACAAGAGAAGTATTCATTGAATGCAGTGGGTTTGATTTCAAATTCCTGATGCCTGCCTTGAATGTGATAGCCGCTGCTTTAATTGACAGGGGAGCGAAGGTCGAAAGTGTAAAAGTGGTTTATGGAAAAAAACCTATTCATACTCCAGACTTTACTCCAAAGAAAACATCAGTAGACGTAGATTTTGTAAACAAGGTTTCTGGTTTAAACTTATCAGCAAAAGATGTAGCAAAGTTGCTAGAACAGGCGAGATATAAAACTAGCGTAAAGGGGAGGAAAATCGAACTGTTTTATCCTGCTTACAGACAGGATATAATGCATCAGAGAGATGTTGTGGAAGATGTGATAATTTCTTATGGCTACAACAAGATTGAACCTGAAATCATAAGTAAGAAGACAAAAGGAAGAATAAATGACTTGGAAATCTTCTGTGAAGGTATAGCTAAGAAGATGGTGAAACTTGGATTCCAGGAAATTCTTTCTTATACATTAACAAATAAAGATTTCCTTTTCAATAGAATGAATTTGAAAGAAGAGAAAATCGTAGAGATTGAGAATCCTATTTCTGTCAATTGGAATGTCTTTAGGAATTGGCTGCTTCCAAGTCTCATGGAATTCTTTTCACATAATCAGCATGTCAATTATCCACAAAAAATCTTTGAAATCGGGGATGTCATCTTGATTGATATGAAAAAAGAGACTAAGACCAAAGATGTAAGGAAGGTCTCTGCTGCGATTGCGGATTCGAGGATTAGTTATAGTGATCTAGCTTCTCTTCTTGATGCTTTGCTATCTAACCTGCATGTAAATTATGAACTAAAAAAATCAAAACATCCAAGTTTCATTGATGGTAGAGCTGTAGATGTGATAATGAATAATAAAAGAATTGGTTTTATTGGAGAGATTCACCCTATTGTTTTAAAGAATTGGAAATTGGAAATGCCTGTTGTTGCATTCGAAATTAATTTAGATGAATTGTAAAAATTTTATAGAAAATCAAATTAATTTAGAAACATAATTTTCCAATTTTTTCCTTGCTTGTCTATACATTATATAAACTATCGGTGTTGTACTGCCAAGTTTAAACATTTCTATACAAATTCTGCCCCATAATACTCCGGATATACCATAACTTTCTACTGCATCAACGAATAAACCAAAATCTCTGTAGATTGACAAATCAGTTCCTAAAGTGTACATAACAGCGTCAGCTATCAGATGAATCCCAAACCAGAGAGGTATACCATATTTTAACCATTTTCGCCCAGCCTCATAATCATCAATTAAATTCTTTAATTCCTCATCATCTGGATATTTTTTAGAAATTTGCTCCACATTTTTATCAAGAGCTGACTTACCCATAGCAAATATTTTGAAAATAAATGATTTAAGTTCGAATTCTTGTTTCCTTATTACGTTTTCTTATTTAGAATTAGCCGCTCATCCATCCGACAAGCCAATCAAGAATCCTCATATTCACTGGCTTCTTGTGTCTGAATTTTCTTCCAGTCATTTTGTGAGCAAGCCTATTTATTTCAATTGCTGCATCCGAGTCTGGAGCATATTCAATTATCGGCTGCTTAGCTGCTATGCTCTCGGAGACCAGTTTGTCCTCTGGGATTTGGCTAATGATCGGCAACTCAAGTATATCTTTAATCCCTTTCAAGCTCAGCTCGTGCTCCTCTCTTTTCCTTCGATTCACAACGACTCCTATTATGCTTTTGCGCATACGCTTTGCTATACTCGCTGTTTTAAGTGCATCAGCCACACTTGGTAAATCCGGATTTGTTATCAAAAGTATTTCATCCACAGCATCTATAGCAGAAATAGCTTCGCGGCCTAATCCTGCGGCACAATCCACGAGAATATAGTCGGCTTTACCTGTTAAATTAAAAGTAACATTCGACAGCTTTCCAGCGTCTACGCCCGTTAAAGCATTAACAGATATGCTAGCTGGTATGAACTTGAATCCAAACGGATGGTGGTAAAGCGCTCTTTCCAACTTTGTCTCTCCTTTAAGCACATCATGAAGCGTTTTTGATGCAAGGTGCATTCCAACATGCATGCCCAGATTCGGTGTTGTCATGTTAGCGTCAATTGCAATTACATCCTCGCCCAGTTCTGTAAGTGCATAAGCAAGATTAGAAGTGAGCATGGTCTTACCGACACCACCTTTGCCACCTATAATAGCAATTTTACGCGTCATTTTCTCACAAATAATATCTGGTTTCAATATAAGAAATACCCACAAATAAATGCCCGAAATGCCCTAGATGCCCCCGGTGAGAGCGCGAACCACTAGGTCTAATCCCACTATCCACAAGTCTGTGAATAAATTAAGTTGGTAACACAATAAATAATTAGCGTCAGACGGTGGGGCTCTCCCCCCTTATTTTGAGGTTGAAACACATGGAAAACTTAACACCTGAACAGAAAGTGGTGCAATCTTGGAAAATAGATAGGCGTGTTTTTAGAAGCAGCGAAAGAAAGGTTGGCATTTTAGTAGCTGACAAGATCTTACGATACTTGGCTTTTGTGCCAAGCGCTACGATTGAGGATCTGGTAGAAGTAACAGGTGCGAATAAAAGCACCGTAAAGTCTGCTGGTTTCAGGCTGCTAGCTAAAGGCATGATCACAGCGAAGTATGAGAAGGTTGAGCTAGCGCCTTTTGGTCTGATAAGCAGATGCACGATCAAGATTACAGACAAAGGCAGAGGGGCAGTTAGGTGAAGTTTGTGAGCGATAAATGGCGAGTTGCGCTAACAGGGCTTTGCGAAGAGGCGGAGCTCAGACGTGCAATCAAGAAGAGACAACAGCTAGCTGAAGCGAGTAGAAAAACTATCAGATGCCCTG